>DASSXL010000037.1:0-22890 GCA_035703825.1 Candidatus Angelobacter sp. | reverse complement strand
AGTCCCAGTTCGCGAAACTGGTCCGCTCGATACGTCTCCATGAAGAAGCCGCGCGCGTCTCCACGCACCTCCGGCAGCACAACCTTCACGTCATTCAGGTGAACAGAGTCGATCTTGAAGCCCATTCAGCGGTCGCTCCCTTGAGAGAGATTGGCCCGGACTTCTCAGGAAAGATTTTTCTGCGCCTGCGCCGAGTCCATCTTGAGTGTAACAGCCGGTGCGTCCGTTCCGGAAAGCGCCTGCCAGCCGCGCCTTGAAAGGTCCCAGAAGATCACGTAGCCCGCGCCGGCGGCCAACGCCAGCAGCAAGAGGCCTGCGAGCAAATAGCCAAACACAATCTTTCCGATCCCAAACAGCGTCGCATAAACCAGCACGCATCCCATGAGCCAGTCAAAGGCGTTGCTGCGCACGTCGCGCACCTGTGGGATTTCAGGCGCAAGCGCCGCGATTTTTTTCCATCCATGCACGGTGGGCCGCACGCGACGATAAAAAGCCAGCAACTTATCTTCCGATTCAGCAGGCGTAAGGAACGTAGCCGCAATCCACGCCACGGTGGTGATGCTCGCTGTGATCAGTGAGGTCTTGGCGAAGGTGAGCGGATCGTCGCCGGGAAGATGGTTGTGAAGGTAAATCGCGACCACGGCCGCCACCAGCATGGCCACAATCTCGCTCCATGCGTTGATCCGCCACCAGTACCAGCGCAGGATGTACACCGCGCCCGTTCCGACTCCCAGGCCAAGCACAATCTGCCAACCTTCACCTACAGAATGCAATTGCCCCGCCACATAGCCGCTGATCAGGACAAGCAGAATCGTGAACAGCCGCCCGATCGCGACATAATGCTTTTCTGTTTTCTCGCGGACCATAAAGCGCCGGTAAAGATCGTTCACCAGGTATGAAACGCCCCAGTTCAACTGCGTTCCCAGCGTTGACATAAACGCCGCCAAAAATGCGGCTACCATGACACCGCGCAGCGCGGGCGGTAGAAAGTCACGCAGCACCATTACATATCCCTGCTGCGGATTCGCGCCGAACGCGGCATCAGGCCGGAGTCCGCCATGCGGTGAATAGACCGCCAGCGCCACCAGCCCAGTGATGATCCAGGGCCACGGGCGGACAGCGTAATGCGCAATGTTGAACCACAGCGTGGCGCCCAGCGAATTTTTTTCGTCGCGGGCACAGAACATGCGCTGCGCCACATAGCCGCCGCCTCCGGGCTCCGCGCCGGGATACCACGCCGACCACCACTGCACTCCCAGGTACATCAGGAACGTAAGCACCGGCAGGGTCCAGATGGCCGTCGACGCCCAGCCAAGATGAAAATCCGGAAAGAAGGCCAGCGGGTTCGAAGTCTGTGCGCCGGTTTTGTGCACCGCGTCGCCTACCACCTGCAACTGCACTTTCAGTGCTTGCATGCCGCCGATCTTCACCACCGCCACCCAGGCCAGCACCACCACCATCGTCATCTTCAGGACGAACTGAAAGAGATCGGTTACCAGCACGCCCCACAACCCGCCAATCGAGGTATAAATCCCGGTAAATGGAATCAGGACAAAAATGCAGATCAGCAGTGCCGTGTGGCTGGGATCGCCCAGCGTGTAGTGCAGCAGCGTATGTCCACCCAGGGAGAGTTCCACCACCTTGCCTTGCGCAATCAGGGGCCCTAGCAATACGGCAATGATGCTGACCATGGCGTTGGTGACCCAGCCCAGGATCAGGCAATTCATCGCCAGCCCGAGATAGACGGCCTTGAAGCCCCGCAGAAACGCCGCCGGCTTTCCGCCATAGCGCATCTCGGTCAATTCCACGTCGGTCAGGACTTCCGCCCGCCGCCAGTAGCGGGCAAAGAAAAAAACGGTCAGCATGCCGCCCAGGCATGAGGTCCACCAGATCCAGTTGCCGGCAATTCCCTGCGTCGCGATCACGCCGCTCACAAACAGGGGCGTGTCCGCGGCAAACGTGGTCGCCACCATGGAGGTGCCTGCCAGCCACCATGAGACATTGCGCCCTGAGACAAAGAACTCTTCTGTGTTGCCGCCCGCGCGCCGGCGATAGTAAATGCCGATCGCCAGGTTGATCAGCAGGTAGCCGGCAATCACGATCCAGTCAATCAAGGTCAGTGGCATGCGCTCTCCCAAAACGTCGGCCCAGGCTCGCGGCTCACCGCCAGACTAGCAGATGAACACGCCGGCGTGAGCCGGGGAAACCGCTTAGCCGGCGGGGAGCGCCTGCAATGTCAATGGGCCGCAAAAAACGCGCGGACGTTGTCCGAGAGTGCGTCACATTGTCAACAATCCGCTCGGCAATTTCTGTTATTGTTGCGCCATGCTGCAAATGACGGTGCAAAAGTTGATGTTCGCCGGCCTCTGTCTGCTGGCCCTGTCCTCCCCCGCAACTGCCGCCGACTTTCAGCGGCCAGCGCCGGTGCATCTTGATCGCGACGGTGAAAAGTGGGCGCAAAAAACGCTGAAGAAGCTCTCTCTGGAAGAAAAGATCGGGCAGATGTTCATGATCCGCCTGGCCATGCCGCAGTTCGTTAACCTTAAGAACCCTGAATACCTGAACTGGCTGGCGCAGATTGAGCGTTACCATCTTGGCTCCGTGCTGCTTACCGTGCCCGCCGAGGGACCGTCGCTTTCCAAGAGCGAGCCCTATGAAGCAGCCATGCTGATCAACCAGCTACAGCGTGCCTCTAAGATTCCTTTGCTGGTGGCCGCCGACTACGAGCGCGGCGTCTCCATGCGCCTGAATGGGCCCACGGTCTTCCCCCACAGCATGGCCTTTGGTGCGGCAGGCAAGCCGGAATTTGCTGAGCAGTTTGGAAAAATTGTCGCGCAGGAATCGCGCGCCATCGGCGTGCAGTGGAACCTGATGCCGATCGCCGACGTCAATTCAAATCCTGCGAATCCGGTCATCAATACGCGCTCTTTTGGTGAAGATCCCGCGCAGGTGAGCGCGCTGGTAAGCGCTTACATCCGCGGAGCACGCAATAACGGCCTGCTCACCGCCGCCAAGCATTTTCCCGGACACGGCGATACCGCCACGGACTCTCATCTTGGCGTGGCGGCCGTGAATCGCAGCCGCGAACAAATCAACCACATCGATCTTCCACCCTTTCGCGCCGCCATCGACACTGGTACCGACGCCGTAATGGTCGCGCACATCACCGCGCCGGCCCTTGAGCCGGACCCGTCGCGGGTGGCCACGAATTCAAGCGCCATCGTCACAGGAATCCTTAGGCAGCAGCTTGGCTTCAACGGACTGGTCGTCACGGATGCGATGGATATGGGCGGGCTGACCAGCGTCTATCCTGAAGGTGGGCCTGCGGCGGCGCGGCATGCCGCATTGGACACGCTCAAAGCCGGCAATGATATGTTCCTGCTGTTCTCTGATCTCGATGGCGCTTACAAAGGCCTGCTGGATGCCGTCCGCCGTGGAGAGATTCCGGAGAAGCGCATTGACGAATCAGTGCTGAAGATTTTGCGGGCCAAGGCGAGCGTTGGCTTGAACAAGGCCAGCCAAGTCGACATCAATGCTCTTTCCACTATCGTTTCCAGCCCGGAAAATCTTGCCGCCGCGCAGCAGATCGCCGATTCCGCCATCACGCTGGTCCGCGACAACGGACGCATGCTGCCGCTCGGTCGGACAGTCGCCACACCGGTGGCTCCCGTTTATGGCGCTGTGCAGAAGGAGGGCAGCAGATTGCTATGCATCATCTTTACTGACGACGTGAGGAGTGACAATGGCCGCCAGTTGCAGCGTGAACTGCGCGCGCGCGTGCCCGATGCCCGCATCATCTTCGTCGACCCGCGCATCGCCGCCGGCAGCATGCAGGAGATCCAAAGCGCCATTAGCACAGCGGAAAACGTTGTGGCGGCAATCTACCTGATTCCTGTTCCCGGCCGCGCCGTGCGCAAAGAAGGCGCTACCGCCGTCAACACCATCTCCGTCCCAGATGCTACGGCAGCGCTACTGCAATCCGTCCTTGAGGCCAAGCGGGAGAAAACGGTGGTCATCAGCTTTGGCTCGCCATATTTTCTAGCGGACTTTCCCCAGATTGAAAACTACGTCTGCGCGTATTCCAACGCGCTGACTTCGGAGACAGGAGCGGTGAAGGCGCTCTTCGGTGAGATCCCATTTCGCGGACGATTGCCTGTAACAATTCCAGGACTGGCAGCCAGGGGTGCGGGGGCAGACCGCACAGTGCAAGCTATGCGAAAGTAGCGCGGGCTTGCGACCTCGAGGCTACTCGGCTTCCTGCAAGGTCTTAACATGCGCTTCAAGCGCGCGTGAGTACTCGCGCTCGGCCTGTAGTTCAGACTGCAACTTCTTGACCAGGCCTTCCAGCCGCATGATCTCAATCTTCAGCTTGCCGGCGTCATTGAGCGGCGCGGCTTTTGCGGCTGCGGGCCCGCCGTTGCCGTTTCCTGCGGCAGGCGCGGGAGCCGAAGCAGGCGGGGCAGCAACTTGAGGCGCGGCATGCGGCATGGATACAGGAACCGGCTGTGGCGTGGGAACAGCGGCCGTGGCCGTGACGGGCAACGGCATTGCCGGAGGGGCGGCCACCGAGGCAGCTACAGCGCGTTGTTGCACCGGCGCGGACACGGCGGGAACAGAGCGCGGCGGTATGGGCGCGGCTGCCGCGGAAAAAATGCTGCTTAATGCGACGGCGGCATTCGCTGCGGCTGCGGGTGTGGGCGCTGGCGCTCCGTTCGGTTTGAGCAAGTGCTTGACGCGTGCAATCAGATCTTGCGGCTGAAAGGGCTTGCGCAAAAGTTCATCAGCTTTAACAGCAAAGGCTTTCTCTGCCACCGCGCGGTTCACCACACCCGACATCAGGATCACCGGCGTCTTCGCCAGCTCCGGATGCGATTTGATATGCTGGCAGACATCGTAGCCGTCCTTGTCCGGCATGATCACATCCGTAATCACAATGTCCGGCTTGGCCGTTTCGATCTCGGTGAGCGCGGTTGCGGCATCATGACAGGCGACAACGTTAATGTTTTCCCTGCGGAATGCGATCTTGATGACCTCGCGCATGGTCGCACTGTCATCAATAAAATAGACAGTGGGAATCGTGCTCATCTAAAACCTCCATCGCCGTCGTCATGCGCGGATTCATCCAGCTCGCGCAGCGCTTCCAGCATCAGCTCCGTGGCGGAACGGAGCACGGTCCGGGTGGAAGCGCTCTCACCCGGCAAAAACTTGTAAGAACCTGTCTCCACGCCGTTGCAGTACTTCACAATGTGGACAACTGCGTCGTCGCCGATGCGGTCGCCGCTCTCAGCGTGCGTGACGTTGCCGTTCTCGAAAAAGATAATTCCGTCGATGTCACCGGCATTCACTGAGAGTGACCCGGTTTGCCGCGAATGCACAAGCATCTGCACTACGCCGGGCAGGTCCAGATGGGAAAGGCTTCCGCTCAACCCCTCATCGTTCGAGCCCAGCATCTGCACGGGATGAAATCCTTCAGCGCTGCTGCGCAGGAACGTCTTGATCTGCGCCGCAATCAGCTCCGGTCCCAGCCGCTTGTCCACATAATCGGCACAGCCGGAGCGGAAAGCTTCCATCAGCGCCTGATCCCCGCCATCGCCCAAGGCAATCACCGGAATGTGCGCGGTCTTAGGATCGGCATGGATGATCGGCGGCAGGTCATGCGCGCTGATCTCGCGCAGGCTGGTGGAACAGAGAATGGCGGAAGGCGTGTCATATTCCAGCATCGTCAGCGCGTATCCGGACTGCGTGCTGTGTACGACTTCAAATCCTTCCAGTTTCAATGCCTCGGTGATCCGCCGCGCCAGAAACACGTTGGCGTCAATCAGCAGAATTTTGGCCGGTGTGGAGAGCGTGGGGCTCATGCCGTGGCCTCCACGCAGATCAGTTTTTCCAGCGCCACAATATCGACGGTTTCATCTCCCACCGCCAGCAGGCCGCTGATGTAAGGCGGTTCCTTCCCCGTGAGCGGCACAAGCGCCGCGCTGGTCAGTTCGCATTCGCCGGTGACGGGAACGGCCGTCAATTCCTGGCGTGCGCCGATTTTGCAATTTGCGATCAAATAAAACTTTCTTGGCGGCGCGGCCGGCCCCACCAACACCTGCGCCACGTCGCACACCGGAACGATCCTTCCTCGTCGCACCAGCACGCCGGTCAACAAAGGCGTCCGATGAGGAAACGTCTGCACGCTGTCCGGCCTTGCCAGCTCCGTCACAGTCTCAGCCGGCAGAGCAAACCGCTTCGCACCCAGCGGAAAGAGCACGTATGATTTGTCCCCCTCCGCGATCATACGGTCACCACGCCGCGCACTCGTTCCAGTCCCGCTCGCAGGGTTTCCAGCTCAGCCCTGTTCAGAAAAGCTGCATGGTTTACCACCGGCACCACCTGCCCATTCACCACGGCCAAACCGCGATACCAGCCGCGCTCCACATGCGTGAAAGCCGGCGGCAGCGCATGCAAAGCTGAAATCTCCATGATGCGGTCCGTCGAATCCACCAGAACGCCCGTGGGCATATTGCGCAGCACCATCACGCGCGACGGCTGCGACTCCGGCAACTGGAAATGTCGCGCCGCATCCACCACAAAATATGTGGTGCCGTTTCGCTCCAGCGTGTACTTCAGCTTGGCGATCTGCGCGGAAATGCCGCCCAGCGTGAACGGGTGCAGGCCTTCCATGCCGCGGATCTCCTTCACAGCGCCCGCCGCGATGGCCAGCTTGAACCCGCTTACAGCGAACACAATCACGTCTTCCCGCGCGGCCTGCGGCTGCGTACGCAGCGGTTTTGTGCGCCTCATACAGCACCCACCTTGGCCGCGCCAAAAATGTAGAGCACGCGCTTTTCGATCCCGTGATAGATCGCTTCCATCGGCAATACCTGGTCCACGGCGCCGGTCTTGATGGCTTCCTGCGGCATCCCAAAAATTACCGCCGTGGATTCATCCTGCGCGATCACGTGCCCGCCGGCCGAGCGAATCGTCTGTGCGCCTTTGGCTCCGTCATTGCCCATGCCAGTCAGGATCACTCCGATCGTCATTGGCCCGGCGTATTCTGCGGCGCTCTCAAACGTAAGATCCGCGCACGGACGGTAGCCGCTCACGCGCGGCCCATCGTCCAGGGATATCCTGCCGGTGGGCGAAACCCTCAGGTGATGTGATCCCGGACAGACATAAAGCTGGCCGGGCACAATAATCTCTCCTGCTTCAGCCTCTTTCACCCTGATCTGCGCGACTTCCGCCAGTTGCGTGCTGAATTGCGCGGTAAAGTTTCCCGGCATGTGCTGCACCAGGATCACCGCGCCGGGAAAGTCCTTGGGGAAGAATGGAAGAAACTTCATCAGCGTGGCCGGCCCGCCCGTGGAAGAAGCCAGCACCACGATGGGAAATTTTCCCGCGCCTTTTGCCGCTGCCTGCACCGCCGTGCGAACGTCCTGCAACGCGTTGTCGCCGTTCTTTGACGCCGGCTCAACCCTCGGCGAAGATGAAGCCACCTCCTGCTGCAACTTGGAGCGCGTTGCCGTGCGCACCACGCGGACCTTCGCGGCAATCTTGAGCTTCCGGCACAGTTCTTCTTTCACTGAACTCATGTCCAGATCGATGCCGCCGCTCGGCTTGGCCACAAAATCAATCGCGCCCAGCTCCAGCGACTTCAGCGTGACGTCGGCGCCTTCCTTTGACTCTGAGCTCACAATCAGGATCGGCCGGGGATTGCTCGACATGATGATCTCCGTGGCCTGAAGACCATCCATATGTGGCATATTGATGTCCATGCTGATCACGTCAGGCTTGAGCACTTCAGTCTGCGTCACGGCGTCGCGGCCGTCGCGCGCCTCGCCGCACACTTCGAGCTGGGGATCAGCCGCGATGATGCTTTGCAGCACCTTACGCATGAACGCCGAATCGTCCACCACCAGCACCCGAATTCTCTTGCCGTGCGTCATTTCTTTTCTTTCTGTCGCTTCGCTCCAAACCCGCTACAGAGCTTTCTTTTCTTTAGTTCGTTTATGCTCCTGTTGCATCCGGCTCGCCGCGTGGTCGGGCTCGCCGGCAGATGTTGCTAGTGAATCTGCGCTCCGCTCCAACGCGACTTTTTACAAACTCCTCAACTTGCTTACCGTCCTGCCGTCGCCGCATGCTCCATCTGCATTCCGGCGGGTGATCCAATCAGCTTTCCTACAGCGGCGATAAACTGGTCTTCCTGCACCGGCTTGGTCAGGAAAGCCGCCGCGCCTTCCTTGATGGCCCGGTCGCGATGTTTGGCGCCCGCGCGCGATGTGACGACCATGACCGGAATATTGCGTGTCTTTGCGTCCTGCCGCAGGTGCGAGAGCAGCTCGTATCCGTTCGTCCGCGGCATTTCCAGGTCGGTCACCACCAGGTCGCAGCGCGCTAGCGTGACGATCTCCAATGCTTCCAGTCCGTCGGCTGCGAGCTTTACTCGGTAGCCGGCCTTCTCCAGCATGCGGCCAACGAACTTGCGCACGCTGATGGAATCGTCCACCAGCACCACCAGCTTTTCTTCCGGAACAAAATCAATGGCTTCCTGCGGAATGGCGCCGTGGGCCACGGCCGCCGCGCCGGGAGCAAAGACGCGCGCCGCATTCGCGCTGGTCATCAGCGGACGGTGCTCAATCGCCTCTCCAGCAACCAGGCGGTTCACGTCGATCAGCAGAATCAGGCTGCCATCCGGCGCAATGGTGGCGCCGGGGAACATCTTCAAGTTGCGCAGGAACTCGCCCAGGCTCTTGATCACGATTTCATCTTTGCGGACAACGTCTTCCACCACGATTCCCACCTGGCGGCCCGCGACATTCGCAATCACCATGCGGAAGTAGCCATTGATCGGCTGGATCGGCTCAAGCCCAAGCGCGCTATCCAGGCGCACGATCTCGGTGACCACGTCACGGACCTTGGTCAGCAGTTTGCCGCCGACTTCTTCAATGTCAGTGATTTTGAGCCGTCTGATCTCTTCCACAAACGCCAGCGGCAGGGCAAACATTGAGCTTCCGCACCGGACAAACAGCGCCTGCGAGATGATCAGCGTGAGCGGAACTTTCAGCGTGAACCGCGTGCCTAGCCCTTTTTGTGTTTCAACTTCGATCTCGCCATTCAGCAGAGCGAGATTGGATTTCACCACGTCCAGGCCAACGCCTCGGCCGGCCAACTCAGTCTTGCGCGGCGCTGTCGAGAATCCCGGCTGGAACAAAAGATCGAGCAATTCGCGCTCGCTCAGCTCTAAGGCGCCCTCCTGCGAAATCAAGCCGTGGTCCACGGCGGTCTTGCGGACTTTCTCATAGTCGATGCCGCGTCCGTCGTCTTCAACCTCAATATAGATATGGTTGCCGCGATGGTAGGCGCGCACGGCCACGTTGCCCGCGTCGCTCTTGCCCTGCTCATATCTTTCTTCATCGCGCTCCAAGCCGTGGGCCACCGCATTGCGCACCAGGTGAATCAGCGGATCGGAAATCTGCTGGATAATGTTGTTGTCCAGTTCGGTTTCCGCGCCGGCAAGCGTGAGCTCAACTTTCTTGTTCACGGCCTTGGCGGCATCGCGCACCGTGCGCGAAAGGCGGGTATACAGGTTGCCGATGGGCACCATGCGCGCCTGCGTGATCTCATCCTGCAGGCGATGCGCCAGCTTGGTGAACTCGTCAATATCGCCGTCCACGCGGCGGACGAAGCCATCAAGCTGCGTAAGGACTTCCGTGATGTCGGCGGAAATTTCCGTCAGCGAACGCGAGAGAATGTTGAAATCGTCATAGCGGTCCATCTCCAGCTCGCTGAACTCGGCCAGCGAATGGTCGAAGCTGTGCGAATAGCTGGAGTAACCGCTGCGCAACGGAAAGTCGTCCACAGGCCGCGGCGTGGGCGCGGAGTGTATGCGGCTGAACTCGTGCTTCTCCTGGAATTCCGCGACCTTGTCCTGCATGCGCGCCTTGGAGAAATTCAGCACATCGGCCAGGCGTTCCAGTTCCGCCACGCGGCCCAGCATACGCGTGCGGTTGATCACCAACTCGCCCACCGCGTTCATCATGCGGTCCAGCCGCTCCAGGGCGATGCGCACGGACTTGGACTGCGGCATGGACGCCGGCTCTTTGCGCATCAAATCTTCGTCGGCAAACTTTTCGATGCCTTCCGGCTTCTTGATTTCCGCCGCCACATGCGGAACAGCCGGAGCAGCCGCCGCTTCAAGCGGAGTTCCTTCCGACGTTTCTAAGGGCGGGGCGGGCTCTTGGTCTGAGAGATGGATCTCCTGCAGGTAGCCGGGTGAGGCCGAAGCAGTGGTCTGCTCCACAGCGGGAGGAGCAGCTTCCTGGATCGCGGCTGCCGGCGCAGCGACTTCCTCTTTTTCCGGAGGCACCAGGCGCGCGATACGCGCAAATAATCCCTGGACAGAAGACTGCATGGCCGCGTCGTCAGGCCACTGGTGGTAGAGAAACTTCTTAAGCGTGTCCACCGCGTCAAGGCAAATGTCGATTATCTCAGCGCTCGGGCGCAGCTCGCCTTCGCGCAGCCGGCCAATCAAATCTTCTGCGCGGTGCGCCACGTGCGATATGCGATGCAGGCCGACCTGCGCCGCCGATCCCTTGACCGTATGCATGGCGCGCAATAGACGGTGAATCTGCTCTGAGCTGGGATTGGTCTCCAGCGACAGCAGGCAATGCGTTACAACCTGCAAATGCTCTTCCGCCTCTGGAACAAAAAACTCCAGGACCTCGGCGGGAACTTCTCCGTCCGGCGGCAGAGGCTCATACGGAATTTCTACAATCGGCGCCGGGGGCGCTTTCTCCGCTGCGACGGTAGCGGCCTTTTCAGTGCTTGGTGCGGGGCCTGCTTCCGAACGCGTGGGCTGTGGTCGCGCTTCAGTCTCCTGCGCCGCTGGTGTTGAAGAAACCTGGAAAGCAAATGGATAACGCTGCTTGAAGGCGCCAATGTCCTCATCGGACTCAACCGCGTTGGTGCTGATCATGATCAGGTCGGTCTCAAGCAGCGCCACGGCCTCAGAAATGAACTCCACCAGCGGACCGGCCGCGTCAGCGGCGATGCTGGCATTCATCGCGTACTGAAAGATATGCGCCAGCTTGCCGGAAATTTCAGAGAAGAGCGGGTACCCATAGGAGGCGGACGTGCCGGCCAGCGTGTGTGCGGCAATGTGGAGGCGTTCCACGTCTTCCGGGCGCGGGTATGCGTCCTGCAGGATGCCCGAGTACTCTCGCAGGAACTGCAGGCGCTCTGACGCTTCCTGTAGGAAGACCTCCACGAATTCTTGCCCTTGCCCGTTCAATCCTTCTCCTGCGCCGTGGCCGCTCGCGCCAGATTGCCCGGCTTCTGGTAAATGCGCGCGTCGCGGTGGATGTGCGTTTCAAACTTTACGTCTGCCCGGTTGATGGACTCCGCATGGCCCAGAAATAGATATCCGCCGGGCTCAAGATATTCATAAAAACGCTGAATGAGTTGCGCCTGCCGTTCTTCAGAAAAATAAATCAGCACGTTCATGCAGAAAATACAGTCGAACTTGCCCATGTACACCACCTGGGCAAGGTTCATGGGCGCAAACGTGACCAGATTGCGGATGCGCGGCCTTACAACGTAATGGTCGCCCAGGCGGGAAAAATATTGTTCGCGCTGCCGCGGGTTCACGGTATCCAGATCGCGCGGCTCGTAGACGC
Organism: Candidatus Angelobacter sp.; assembly: GCA_035703825.1. Lineage (GTDB taxonomy): Bacteria > Acidobacteriota > Terriglobia > Terriglobales > Acidobacteriaceae > Angelobacter. The sequence continues at coordinate 11,230 of DASSXL010000037.1, read as the reverse complement.
CGTGCTCGGCGTGGTCAAGCGCCTGGCGGCTCACGTCCGTGGCCAGAATGTGGATGTTCCAGGCGTCGGCGAACTCAATGGCGTCCGCCACGGTCATGGCGATGCTGTAAGCTTCTTCACCTGTGGCGCAGCCGGCGCTCCAGATGCGCAGCGAGCGCGGGCTCTCCCAGAACTTCTTCATGTGCAGGTCCGGCAGGACCTTCTTCTCCAACGCTTCAAACACAGCGGGATAGCGGAAGAAAGAAGTCTCCTGCGTCAGCAGGCGCTGCAGGAGAGAGTCGTACTCCACATTGGAAGTTTTGATCAGGCGCAGCAGGTCTGTTCCATGGGTCAGCTTTCTGGATTCTACGTGCTCAACCACGCGCGTGGAAAAAAAGCGCTCGCGCGAATCGTCAAAAAGGATTCCCGAACGCGTCTCAATCAAGCCGCGGATCTCGCTCAACTCATGTTCGCTGACTGTCACGACTCCCCCACCCATGTGTCTCCTCACCGTTTAACGACGCGTCATCGCGGCTGCAGCGCTTACCAGTTCCTGCCTTGACTCGGCAGGCAGGGTATGGGGATTGCCGGCGGAGACGCGGAACTGCGAAAGCGCTTCATTGAGTTGCTCTGACATGTGCACCAACTGCTCCACCGTGCGCGAGGTCTGGCGCGCGCCCTGTGAAGTCTGGCGGGTAATGTTGGAGATGATCTGCATGGCGTTGGCCACGCCTTCTGTGCCGCGCACCTGCTGCTTGGAAGCCAGAGAGATTTCCTGCACCAGTTCAGCCGACTGGCGCACCACGGTTGAAATCGCATCCAGCGCGCGTCCGGCCTGGTCGGCCAGCTTGGCGCCGATTTCCACTTCCTTGGTGCCTTCTTCCATCACGATCACGGCGTCGTTCGTCTCGGCCTGGATGGCCTTGATCAGCGCGGCAATGTCTTTGGTCGCGGCGCGTGAGTGTTCGGCCAGCTTGCGGACTTCGTCGGCGACCACGGCAAATCCGCGGCCTGCCTCACCGGCGCGCGCGGCTTCGATGGCAGCGTTGAGCGCCAGAAGGTTGGTCTGCTCGGTAATGTCATTAATCACGTTGACGATCTCAGAAATTTCCAGCGAGCGATCGCCCAAGGCCTTGATGCGCTTGGCGGTTGCCTGCACGGAAGACCGGATGCGCTGCATGCCTTCCAGCGTGTCGCGCACGGAGCGGTTGCCCTGCTCAGCGGCATCCAGCGCGCGGCGCGCGGCTTCAGCGCTGGCTTCGGCGTTGTTGGACACCTGTTTCATCGAAACCGTAAGCTGCTCCACGGCGGACGACGTGTTGGTAATTTCCTGGTCCTGCTGGATGGCGCCGGTGGACATCTCTTCCGAGGCGATCAGAATTTCGTTGGCGCTCGACTGCACGTCAATGGCGGCCTTGCGCACGCGCTCCAGCACCTTGGCGAAGTTATCGAGCATGTAGTTGACGGAATCCACCACGTTGCCCAGCGCGTCATTGCTCACGCGGCCGCGCAGCGTCAGGTCGCCGCGGGCAATCTGGCTCACGATGGTCAGGAACTCGGTCACGCTCTTCTGCAGGTTTTCCTGCGCTTCCTGGTTGAAGACCGCGCGAGAGGAATTTTCCGCCGCGCGATTCAACTGTTCAGCGATGAAGCCGAAGTCGTCCGCGGAATCAACCGTGGCCCGGGTGCGGTAGTCGCCCTGGGCGAAGCGCTCGGCAAAATCCGAGAGCCGCTTCACCGGGATCAGCACGCGGTTGCCGATGATGATGAAGGTCATCAACCCGGCGCCAGCGGCGATCACGAAAGCAAACAGCAGCTTCAGACCGGAGCCCTGCCCCAGGCCGCCAAAATCGGTGATCGGGAGTTTTCCCTGCTCGCCGGCGCTGTAGGCCAGCCATAAGACCAAAAACAGCGCGATCACGTCGCCAATCACCATCATCCACAGGGTCGAGTTCAAACGACCTTTCATAACCATCACTCCTGTCGCTCTAATAATCCTGTCGCTTCGCTCCACACCGCCATGGCATCTTTGTATCCATGGCGCATGTCAGCGCTCGTTACAGCAGGCTCGGCGCGCCAGTCGGCCTCGCCTGCAATTTTCTCTACCGCATTTTTTTGCGGCAACTCACTTTCAAATCACCGGGACGGGAAACGTCTCGGTCAATTTCTTCAAATTCAGCGCCAGCGCCATGCGGTCTTCATGCCGAAGCATGCCGCAACAATGCGGCATCTCGCTGGGCGCTTCCTCCACCAGCAGCGGCTCAGAGGTGCTGCATGTGCCTATGACCTCATCCGCCGCAATTCCAATACGCAGATCATCGTTGTCGCCTTCGCCCTTCAGGCTTGCCACCACTACATGCTTGGGGTGCAGGTCCGGGCGGCGGCCTTCCGTCAGCGCAATATCCACTACCGGCACGATCGAGCCGCGCAGGTTGAAGATGCCCATGAGGAACGCTGGCGCAAGCGGCACCCTGGTCAGGTTGGGCCACTCGACAACTTCTTCCACATCGAGCACGGAAAAACAGAAGCGCTCGCGCCCGGCGCGAAACAGGCAGTACTGCCGTTCCGGCTCCGCTTGCGGCAACAACTCAAGCTGTTCCGCTTCTGGAGAGAGTGGTTCGAGTTGTTGTTGCTCTTCTGGCATTTGTTTGACATCCCGAACCCGCGCTGTCTGCGGGTGAGGGATCACTATTGCCTTACAAATCTGGTCACCTTCACCAATTCACTGTTTCAGCCCTGAGTTCGGGTTCCCCTCGCTTCGCTCGGGATTTCACGATCAGCTTTTTCCCACCAAACTCCGCACGGTCCCCAACAGCTCTTCGTTAGTAAACGGCTTCACCACGTAGCCGTCGGCGCCTTGCTGTTTGGCCCAGAACTTGTCGCTCTCAGTGTTCTTGGAACTCACCATCACCACCGGGATGCGGGCGTAATCGGTGTTGCCTTTCAGTTCGCGGCAGGCTTGAAAGCCGTTGCGCTGGGGCATCACCACGTCCATCAGAATCAGGTTGGGGTGCTCCATGTCGATCATCTGCTCCAGACGCATGGGATCGTGTACCGGCACTGACATGTAACCGGCCCGGTCCAGAACTGATTGCATGAGCCTGACTTCCGCCGGAGAGTCATCGACAATGAGAATCTTCGTCAAACGGACAAACCCCTACCCTTGGTATCCGTATGACTATTGCAATTGCGCAGCCAAGCCCGATCCACGGCGGGAGAAACCCGATACGCAACCAAGGCTTTTATTATCAGCAGTTTGTAGTTGTTTTGGATCTTGATTCAGTAGGCCATCAAGCGGCTGAGACGACCTATTTTGTCTCATCCTGAGACGATTCTCAGCTATTTCAGGGCCGGTCGGGCTTAGACCGCCACCAGCTTTTCGCCTTCGGCAACCAGAGTGGAAAGGCGTTTGCTGGTGGCCGCAAGATTCACGGCCGCATCGATATTCTTGGCCTCCTTCGCGGCCTCCACATGCGCCTTTATTTCTTCAGCCTGTGCGCGAGCAATATCCATGGCTGCGGCCAGGTCGGTCGGTTCGTTCTTTTTGTGCCGTTCCATGCAAACATGCAGGATGGTGCGCGCTGCCACCGTCCGCTGCAAGGCCCCGGCGGTGGAATCAGTCTGGGCAAAGGCTTGTGCCTCCCAGGTTGCGATCAACAGCTTGCATCCTCCCAGGACAATTGCGGAGACTGCGGGAGAATTCTTGGCCGGTACTGCCTTGAGCTGCTCCGCGATGTCGGTCACGCACCGCACCAGATAACTCTCTTCTTCGGCCTGCTCTTCCGCACTGGGCTCGCCCGATCCGGCGGCGTTTTGGGCCGGCCGCGAGATCAGGTCTGACGGATCGGCCTCCGCCGGCTGAGTCGATGCCGCAGGTTCGGCGGCAGCGGCCGGGGCTTTTGCTTCAACCACGGGAACAGCGGCAACGGCAATTCGAGGCTCTGGAGGCTCTAAGGGGGTAATCGCAACGGCTTTTTCGGCCTGCGCTGCAACCGGCTCCATGGCTTTCGGCTTTTCAACGGCAACGGTCGCAACCGCAGCCGGGAGTGGTTCCGGCACAGGCTCCGGCGCGACGGCTGGAGCAGGAGAGTTCTCCCGGGCGCCTTCAAGAGTACGCTGCAAGGCATGGCGCAACAGGATCAGTTGCAGGAATGATGAGCCGCCTGAATACGGAGCGCGGAACGGCGTCTTCCATTGATGGACAACATGCCGCACCTGGTCCAGAGATTCGCTTTCCGTCAGGCCTGCGTCGCGGCAATCGACCATGGCAAACCCCAGGCGCTCCAGTTCATTCACAGACTCGCGTATGGCATGCAGGTCAAGATGCATGGCGTGGAAGAAGGCGCGCCGCGCCAGAAAATTGAAGCGCGTAAAAGCCACCAGGAATCCCGGCTCAAAATACTCGTCGCCCACAGCCAGCTTTAGCTCGCGCACTTCCTGCAGCGCGCCGGAGTTCTGCAACTCTTCCAGGCTGTTGGACTCATTCAGCTTCCGCAGCTTGGCATCCAGGCTTGAGGCCCACTCCGGAAAAGATTCCGGCTTCTTTCCCATCGCCGGTTCAAGCACGCGCGCCACTTCTTCCAGAGCTGTTTCTGCCAGTCCATGCGGAGCACAGTGAGCAAAGTATTGCACCAGAAGAAAATCAATCTTGTCTTTATCGGCTTCGTTCTTCTGTGGTTTATCCAGGTGGCGGGCGATGAGGTAGCGCAGATTTTCTTCGTTTTGCAGGTTGGTGCTTTGCAGTAACTGGCGCAACTGCCAAACCTGGACGCGGGCGTCAACCTGATCGAACCACTGGAGCACGCGCTCCCTGGCATCCGCTTCCGGACGGTCCACGGCGTCTTCCAGTTCGCGGCATGAAGGCATATCAAGCTCGAAGGTGCGGTCAAGTTCGATATAGACGGAGTACAGCCGCCGCGCCACGCGCCAGAATTCCGCCGCCTCACCGAGATTAAGGGTAGCTGTTGTTGTCGTCATTTATCTCGAAAACCGCTTAAGCTTTTGTTCCATCGAACTATCTCTTGCTCCTGCACCGTGCCGCTCGGCCAGCACGCCCTCGCGGCATTTCATCTAATCAAGCGTCGCTTGCAAGACCACGTTCCTGCATGCCCGGATAATTCAATTTCGTAACGCCATCCAGGAACCTTGCTGCAAAGGCCATCTTGTCATCGTGGAAACGCATGGCCACGATTTTTGCCGTGCTATCCAGCGTCCCATCCGCAGCCCTGACGTGCACAATATCTTCAAACTCCAACGGTAGGCCGCAAACAAAGAGGCATTCCTCCGCAGAACCGAACTCGATTATGGTCTGTTCCGCCGCCGCCTTGGCCGAATCTCCCTTGAATATCAAAACCGGGATCCGCAGCGGCACAATACCGGGGAAAGATCTGGCCAGCTCAGCAACGCACTCTGTTGCTTCTGTCAGCTCAACCCCATTGGACAATTCTTTCCCCATGGCCCGGAACGACTCCCCGTTTCGACAAAACTTAGCTGAATCACTTAGAGCACGACCCCGGCCAAACCCCTACCGAACTAACCCGTTGATTCGGAAGATGCAAATTCCTGCACTCCACAGGGCGGCAACAAAATATGTCTCAGGATGAAACACCGTCTCAAGCGGACTGTCTCATGTGGCCGCCGAGGCGCTTTTGCTGAGGCCAATGTTGTACCGCTTTAGTTTCCGGTACAGAGTGGCGCGGCTGATGCCGAGCATCTTTCTAGCGCGCGCCTTATCGCCCTGGACCTGCTCGAACACCCGTTGAATTGTGTCGCGCTCCAATTCCTCAAGGTCGGTATTCGATTCCGCCGTCTCGACGTCACCATAAACGATTGGCGAAGCAGCGGCATTTTCTTTCGATTGGTGCTGCCGCACGGCCGGTGGCAGGTCGGAGACATCGATCGTCTCCCGGCTCCCAAGGGCCACGGCGCGTTCTATGCAGTTTTCCAGCTCGCGCACGTTGCCTGGCCACTCATACTGCAGCATGATCTTCATGGCCGCGGGGGAAATCGTAATGGCCTGGCCTGGAGCAAACCGGTCAAGGAAGTAGTGCACCAGAGGCGTGACGTCGGACTTCCTTTCCCGCAGAGCGGGCAGATGCAGCGTAACCACGTTGAGTCGGAAATAGAGGTCTTTGCGGAATTTACCTTCCTTCTGCGCGGCCTCAAGGTCGCGATTCGTAGCGGCGATCACCCGCACGTCGACTTTAAACTTCTGGTTGCTGCCGACGGGACGAATTTCCTTTTCCTGCAAGACGCGCAGCAGCTTGGCCTGTAATTCCTGGGAGAGCTCGCCGATTTCGTCGAGGAAGATGGTGCCGCCGTTGGCCGATTGAAAGAGCCCTTCTTTAGAGCGAGTGGCGCCGGTAAATGCGCCTTTCTCATAGCCGAACAATTCGCTTTCAATTAATGTGGGGACCAGCGAGCCGCAATCCACGGCGACGAATGGCCGTTTGGAGAGCAGGCCTCGATAATGGATGGCGCGCGCCACCAGCTCCTTTCCAGTGCCGCTCTCGCCGGTGATAAGCACCGGGGTCCGCGTATCTTTCAGGCGCGCGACCATGCGCAACACGTCCTGGATTTTGTGGGAAGACCCGACAATGCCGCTAAGTTCCATCTCCGCGCTCACGCGCTCACGCAGGAACTGGTTCTCCGCCACCAGGTTTATTTTTTCCGCCATGCGCTGCAGGAGCAGCTTGAGCTCTTCAATGCGGAAAGGCTTGGTGATGTAGTCATACGCGCCCAGCTTCATGGCCTGTACCGCGGTCTCAATGGAGCCATGGCCGGTCATGATTGCGACTTCAGTGCGTGGCAGCAGTTGCTTTACGCGCGGCAGAAATTCCAGGCCTGACATGTTGGGCATCATCAGGTCGGCCAGAATCATGTCGGGTGAATCGTTTTCCAGTTGCGCCAGGGCCGCTTCCGCGCTTTCGGCTTCAACGCAGCTAAAGCCCGCGGCGGCGCCCACGGTCATGCAGAGCTTGCGTATGCTCTGGTGATCGTCCACGATCATGAAGCGGACTTTTGCGTCGTCAGTCATTCTGCTTTCCCGAAGATCCTTTCCACAATCCTGATCAGCTCCTGCACGCGAAAGGGCTTTTCAATATAAGGGACGCCGGTGCTCTGGAGCGCTTTCATGGTGTGCTCGTTTACGGTATCGCCAGTGATAAACAACATGCGCTCCTTCAGTTCCGGCCGGTGCGCGAGGATCCATGCATGCACGTCGGCGCCGCTGGCGCCTCCCGGCGTGCGCATGTCAGAGATTACGCCGCCGAAACGCTCGATTTCCAGGATGCGAATGCCCTCCGCCGCCGAACTGGCTGTGCGGCAGCCGTATCCGTTGCGCTCCAGCGCAGTGCGGATGAAATCCATTACCGAGCGCTCGTCCTCAATAAGCAGCAGAGGCAGGCGCGCCGGAGTTGCGCGAGGGGTCATTGCTTGGCTCCTGCAGCTACCACCAGCTTTAGATCAGCCCTGCTGCGGACCGGCAAGCGCACGCTGAATGTGGCGCCGTCCGTCTCCTGGTTATTGGCGCACAGAATCTCGCCTTCATGCTCGCGCACGATCCCGTAACAGATGCTCAGCCCCAGGCCGGTCCCCTGCCCGACTTCTTTGGTGGTGAAGAAAGGATCGAAGATGCGTTCGGGGTGCAGGATGCCCTCGCCGTTATCGCGGAACAGGACCTCGACCCAACTGCCATCCTGGATCGTCTCAATTTCGATCAGGCCGGGCCGCCCGGCGGACTGCACAGCGTCATAAGCGTTGTTCAGAATATTCAGGAACACCTGCTGCAGTTGGTGGGAATCGCCGATCAGCTCCGGCAGGCGCTCATCGAATTTCTCCACGATCTGCACGCCGTGGTTGGCAAAATCATAAGAGCGCAATGCGATAGTCTTGCGCAGAATGTTGTTGATCTGGAGAGGCTGGCGCTGCGGCGGGCGCTGGCGGGCAAAACTCAGCAGGTTCTGCACGATCTCCTTGGTGCGCTGCGCTTCTTCCAGGATCACCTGCAAGTCTTTGCGCGCGCTGCCCGGGACTTCAGGATTTTCCATGAGCAGATCAGAGAATCCCATGATCGCCGTGAGCGGGTTGTTGACCTCATGAGCGACGCCGGAAACAAGCTGGCCCACGGCGGCCATTTTTTCCGTGTGCATCAGCTTGGCCTGGATCATGGAAGTGTCGGTGATATCAGTCATTAGCACCACTACGCTGCTGACTTCGCCGCGATCGTCGCGCATGGGGCTCAGGTTCACGGAGAACTTGCCCTGGGTGCCGTTGCCGCGCGTGATCATCAACTCCAGGTTGTCTGATTGCAATCCGTGCAGGCTGGCATCAAACGCCTCTGAAAAGGCCTTCTTGTGCGATAGAGAAATGATCCGGTCCAAGCGGTTTCCAACCAGCTCATTCTGCTCAAAGCCGCCGCCCTCGTAAACGCGCTGGTTGGCGTAACTGATCAAACCGGCGGTGTCGGCCACCACGATCATGGTCTGCGTGTTGTTCAGGATCTTGCTGGTGAAATCGCGCTCGCGCTGCAACTGCGCCTGGAAATTTTTGACCTCAGTGATGTCGAGGAAGACGCCGCGATATTGCATGATCTTGCCCTGGCCGTCTTTTACGACGAAGGCGTTTTCCAGCGCATGGATCATGGTGCCGTCACGGCGGCTGAGCGTGACTTCAAAGTTTCGGACCGCGCCTTTCTGATGCAACTGGCGGGTGATTTCATCGCGCTGCTCGCCCGAGACATAAACCTGGCTCTGGAGATCGAGCTTGAGCACTTCTTCACGCGTCTGATAGCCGAGCATGCGGACCAGCGCGTCATTCACCTCAATGAAATGGCCTTCAGGCGAGGCAAAGAACACGCCTTCCTGCACGTTATCGAACAGCTCGCGGTAGCGCTGCTCGGCCTCGCGACGGTCAGTGATGTCCTTGAGCACGTGGACAGTCTGCAGGCCTTCATCCAGTGCTCCGTGAATCCGCGAGCTTGAGACCAGATACGTGCGCTCCAGCACGGGATGCAGATATTCGTCAGATTCGCTTTCCACGCGGCAGAACGGGCACGGGCGCGGAGAGTCAGAAGCTAGCGAGACCAGCGCGCGCATGCTCAGGCCAATCAACTCAGCGGGACGCACACCGATAAATTCCGCCAGCGACCGATTCACGCGCAGCACCTCAAACTGTTCATCGTGCACCACGATGAAGTCCGAGATGGAATCGAAGATTTCTGCCCACTGCCGGCTGGATTGCGTGATCCGGGTAAACAGGCGGGAGTTCTCCAGTGCTACCGACGCGTGAACAATTAGTGCCTGAAGCAAGTTGAGGTCGTTGGGCATCAACTCGCGGGTGATGTCAGCCAGCGCCAGTATGCCCAGCAGATCGTTTTCCGTGCCTTCGAGCCGCACCAGGGTCAGATTCTGCCAGCCGCAGGCCGCCACCAAGTCCGGGCCAAGCGCCTGCACGCCACTGCCGGTGATCTTCACGTCCGGATGCCGCTCCGCGTACTCAGAGAATGCCGCGTTCAACTTGCGCTGTAGCTCGCGCTCCGGCTTGGGGCCGTAAAACCCGACGCTCTCCACCTTATTGCCCTGCGCCAAAGAAAGGATGGCCGATTGTGCCCCGATCATGCCCGCTACACGCTCGGTAAAGTTCTTCACGAAGTCCGGAAGACGCAGGGCCGAGCCCAGATCGAGCGCCATCTCCATGAGGTCTTCAGTGCGCTTGCGATGCTGGTCAGAGAGTTGGAGATTGTGCGCAGCTTCCAGCGCGACCGTGATCTCGGCCCCCAGCACTCGTGCGCGACGGACTTCATCGGGGGTGATGCCCGCCTTGTTCTTCTTATCGAAAAAGCCCAGCACGCCGAGCTGCCGGCCGTCGGAGGTCAACAAAGACACGCCCAGGTACTGCTTCAGGTCAGATTCCCACCGGCGCAACTGCGCTTTCTCATTTGCCGGGAGCTGGCCAATATCTTCACAGATGTGCGGGCCTGGGGATTCGAAGGCGCGTTTAGCCACCGCGGAAATATCAATATCAAGGCGGCTGGCGGCGCCCCTGGAGACGGCCCATCGCAGATGGCATTTGCCGGCCTCGGTAAGGGCAACAAAGGCGCGGGAAAAGCCGAGAAAGTCTGCCGCGCGCGCCACGAACCTGGGAAAAAAGCCATCCAGCCGGGACGTTCCCAGCTCGGCCGAGATTTCCAGCAACTGGTCATAGTCATGGGCTTGCGCGGAGTAGAGCCCGGTCAGCTCTGAATTATCCAGCGCCAGGCGCGCGGTGCTGCCCAGCACGCTAAAGGCGGAAATTTCCGCGGGCGAAAAAACGCTGCCACGCACAATCAGCAGGACAGCCGAGTTTTTCGTGGTCGAGATGGGATGCGCCAACCCATGATAGATGGACTCATTTTGCGCGGAGCGGTAAGAAAAACGGAAAGTCAGTAGCCGCTTTTGCTCAAGGGCCTGTCCTGCAAAGGGCCGGGCGTGCTCCAGCAATGCTTCTTTATCAAAGGGAGCGACGCCTTGATCGACCGGGGTGTTTTTGCGGGTTGGGACGTCTTTTTTTGCCGGAACGTTACTATCCGATAAGTCAGTCTCCGCTGCGGCGGCCGCAAGAGAACCCGCCTCTTGCTGAACCATCACGCCTGCGACCAGGGAGTGAAAGATCTTTCTCGCCGCTTCAGCGATGCGCCGTCTCACAATAGGCGGTTCGCCGGTGAAATTGGCGAACTCAACACAGGCGGCCAGCACGTTCTCCATGCTTGCGGAAGCCCGCGTGGGCGCTTTGGCTCGAACTTTCCTGGCCTTGGGGTTCGGTCTCATTCCGTCTCAGTCATTTTCACTGTGGGAAGCCTGAAGGTACCCTGGAATCTCATTTTGAGTCAATAAGGAATTGACCTGCCGGAATCAGCGGGACAACGCCTGCCAGCGACCTTAGAAACCATCTCACAGTGAGATTCTGAACAAAGAATTTATCGGGCTTTGAGACGCAACCTCAACATATTGCTTACCTTATGCGCTGCTCACAGCGCGTCCATGAAAGGTAAACCATTGATTTATCTGCTTGATCCAGACCGTCTGATGCCGAAGGTGCTAGTCCCAGGGCCAGGTGGCCATGGCATTGCTTTTGTTTATCCGTCCATTCCCTGCCTGGGAGGCTGTGTGCTTTTTGACGGGTTTTTTCCCATCCGGGCGGAGACCGGGGAAGAAGCATTTGGAAGTTGACATGAAAAGAAGACGAGCCGCGGACTGGCGAAGCGGTCGTAGAA
>DASSXL010000205.1:0-7547 GCA_035703825.1 Candidatus Angelobacter sp. | reverse complement strand
GCGCAAGCTGGCCTGCGCGTCGGCGGCAAACTCCGGTTCCACGCCGATTATCTTCGCCTTCGGGCTCGATTCCTTGATCGCCGTGGCAATGCCGCTGATCAGCCCGCCACCGCCGATCGGCGCCAGCACCAGCTCAACGTCTGCCATGTCCTCAAGAATCTCCAGCCCAATCGTCCCCTGGCCGGCGATGATCTTTTCATCGTTGTACGGCGGCACGGGGACCAGCCCAAGCTCTTTTTCCAGCTCTTCGGCCTTTTTGATGCGATCTTCACTGGCCGGCCCAACCAACACAACTTCCGCGCCTAGCGCTCGCGTTGCGTCCAGCTTGACCTTGGGCGCTGTCGATGGCATCACGATCGTGGCTTTCACGCCCAGCGCTCGCGCCGCGAATGCCACGCCCTGCGCGTGGTTGCCGCTGGAATGCGCCACCACGCCGCGCTTGCGCTCGTCCGGCGTGAGAGACGATATCTTGTTGTAAGCCCCGCGCAGCTTGAATGAGCCAATGGGCTGAAGGTTCTCAGGCTTCAGGAATATCTGCCGGTTGTTCATTAGCGGATCGTCGGGCAGCTTGCACAGCACCAGCGGCGTGCGCACGGCGACGTTGTGGAGTAGGGAACGGGCCTGTTGAATGTCTTGGAGGCTAACCATAGAAGATTCTTAGAGTCGAACATCCATATTAAATGAGGGATGGCCAGAGTGTGTTTCATCCCATCCTTCAGCGGCCCGCAAGACCAGGAGCAAAAAACCGGGAACCGTTTTCCTGATTGTGACGTATCCGTACAACAGGGAGAGGTCTGCCATGCAAAAACTGCTCGGCAATCTGCGTTATGTTATGCGGCAGTTCAGGATGTCGCCCGTTTTTACCGCTGCGGCCATGCTTACGCTGGCCCTGGGAATCGGCGGCACCACCGCGATTTTCACCTTGATCCATGCAGTGATGCTGCGCTCGCTGCCGGTTGCCGATCCTGGCACGCTCTACCGCGTGGGTGAAGGCGACGACTGCTGTGTTGAAGGCGGCCCACAGGACCGGTGGGGTCTGTTCTCTTATCCTCTCTCCGAGCGGCTCAAGATGGAAACGCCGGAGTTCGAGCAGGTTACCGTATTCCAGGCCGGGATGGGGCGGTTGAGCGTTCGGCGCGAGCGCGTGGAATCTTTCCCCAGGCCACTGCGGTCTGAATACGTTGATGGAAACTATTTTTCCACGCTCGGCGTGGGCGCTTTTGGCGGGCGCGTATTAACCCCGGAGGACGACAAGCCTGCGTCTGCGCCGGTGGTAGTGCTGAGCCATCATGCGTGGCAGGCAACTTATGGCTCCGATGCTTCCGTCGTGGGTTCCACGTTCCTGATTGAAGGACGGCCTTTCACCGTGATTGGCGTAGCGGCCCCTGGATTCTTTGGCGAAACGTTGCGGAGCGACCCTCCTGATCTCTGGATTCCTCTGCAACAGGAGCCCGCGATCGCCGCCGGTGGTTCTTTGCTGCATCAATCGATTTCCGCATGGCTGCGCATGATCGGGCGGCTCCGTCCCGGCGCTTCCACAGCAGGGATGTCGCCGCGCCTCACCGGAGTTCTGCGGCAATGGATGCAGCACGATTCCGGTTATCCCGCCAACTGGATGGCCGAAATTGACCGCGTGCTTCCGAAACAAGTGTTGAATGTTGTGCCCGCCGGGGCGGGCGTGGCTGTGATGAAAGAAGAATATGGCAAGAGCCTGCAAATCCTGTTTGGTGTTTGCGCGCTGGTGCTGCTCATTGCCTGCGCCAATGTGGCCAACCTGCTGCTGGCTCGGGGTGTGGCCCGTCGCGGACAGACTGCCATCCGCATGGCCGTTGGAGCGTCGCGAAAAGAAATCGTTTTGCAGGCGCTGATGGAAAGCGTTCTGCTCGCCATTGGCGGGGCGATTGCCGGCCTTGTCGTCGCCATGGCCGCCGCGCGTCTGCTGCTGGCGCTGGCTTTTCAAAGCGCGCATTTTCTTCCCATCAGCACAGCACCTTCGCTCCTTGTGCTTGGTTTCGCTTTCATTGTGGCTTTAATCACCGGGGTCATCTTTGGTGCAGCGCCGGCATGGTTTGCCACCCGCACTGATCCCGCGGACGCGTTGCGCGGATCGGGCCGCAGCACCAGTGATCGGTCTTCATTCGCGCGCAAAGCTCTGCTCATTGTGCAAGCCACGTTTTCTGTTGTGCTGGTAGCCGGCGCAACCATGCTGGCGCGCAGCCTCAACAAGCTTGAACATCAGGACTTCGGATACCAGGTTCAGGGACGCGTCGTGGTTGCCATCAATGATCCTCCGGCAAGTTATTCGAGGGCCAAACTGGCTTCGCTCTATCGGGAGATGGAAGAACGCATCAATCGCCTGCCTGGCGTCCAGGGTTCAGGTCTGGCTACGTACAACCCGCTAACGGATAACTGGGGCGAGATGATTCTGGTGGCCGGCCATCCGCTCCCCAAGATGGAAGAGCAATCAGGCGCTTCATGGGACCGCGTGAACACAGACTACCTCAAAAACTTTGGCGTTTCGGTTTTGCGTGGTCGAGGCTTTTCCGCCGCCGACAATGAAAGCTCGGAGCCGGTGGCGGTGGTGAATGAAGCTTTTGTAAAACGCTTCTTCAAAAGCAATGAAGAGCCACTCGACCAGCATTTCGGCATCGATCTGCCGGAGAACGCCGGAACGTTCAGGATTATCGGCGTAGTGCGTGACGCAAAGTTTGCCGGCTTCGCCTTAAGCCGCCCGGCGCGTCCCATGTTTTACGTGCCGCTAGACCAGACGGTGAACTATAAGCATGAGTTGCTGGCCAAGATCGAGCTGCGCACTCACTTCATCAATGGAATCATGCTGGTCACGAACGCAACGCCCGGCGTCCTTGAACCCTTGCTTACCCGCGCGCTGGCGGAAGTTGATCCTAACCTGACGATCACCAGCGTAAGGACCATGCAGCAGCAGGTGGATCTGACTTTTAATCAGGAACGCGCGGTGGCCAGTCTCGCCGGGCTGTTCGGGATCGTGGCGCTGTTGCTGGCCGCCGTGGGGCTCTACGGCGTTACGGCGTACACGGTCGCACAGCGCACACAGGAAATCGGCATCCGCATGGCCCTGGGCGCGGACCGTGTGAATGTGGTGCGAATGGTGCTGGCCGGAGCGTCAAAGCGCGTGCTGGCTGGATTGGTCCTCGGCATACCTCTGGCAATCGGCGCGGGGCGTCTCATCTCCGCTCAGCTTTATGGCGTCTCCAGTTGGGACCCGCTGGCCCTTGGCATCGCCGCCCTGGCGCTGGCGATCTCGGCATTTTTTGCCGCGGTGATTCCGGCACGTCGCGCGGCATCGATTTCGCCGATGAAGGCGTTGAGAACGGAGTGATGTGTAAACTTTGGCATTGATCGGGCATTCTGCACGCGGCTTCGTATAACATCGCTTGTGGAGAGATGATGGGAGCCGCATGGATGTTCACCTGATCGACGGGACCTACGAACTGTTCCGGCACTTTTTTGCCGTGCCCTCGGCCAAAGATGCGGCCGGACAGGAAATTGGCGCGGTGCGCGGCGTGCTGGCCTCGGTTCTGTCGATGCTGGAAAAAGGCGCAACCCATCTGGGCGTTGCCACTGACCATGTCGTGGAGTCGTTTCGAAATGACTTGTATCCCGGATATAAGACCAGTGAAGGCGTCGATCCCGAACTGCTCTCGCAATTTCCCATCCTCGAAGAGGCGCTGGAATCCATGGGCGTGAAGGTGTGGCCGGAAGTTTACTTTGAGGCCGACGATGCCCTTGCGTCAGCCGCCGCCAACGCCGCCAAAGACGCCAGCGTGAAGCAGGTGCTTATCTGCACTCCGGATAAAGACCTGGCCCAATCTGTAGTAGGCACACGCGTGGTGCAGCTTGATCGACGGCGCGAGATTTTGCGCGACGAATCCGGCGTGGTGGAAAAGTTTGGCGTCAGGCCGCAATCGATACCGGATTACCTGGCCGTGGTCGGTGACAGCGCCGATGGCTATCCCGGCATTGCTGGCTGGGGAGCAAAAGCGGCGGCGCTTGTATTCTCACAGTATCCCCATCTTGAAGATATTCCCAAGGATTTGAAGGAGTGGCATCCGTCGATTAAGAGAGCGCGCGGCCTATCAGAATCTTTGTTCAACGCATGGGAAGACGCTTTGCTTTTTCGCATGCTTGCGACCTTGCGGCTGGACGTGCCGGTGTTTGATTCAGTGGAAGACCTTCGCTGGCTTGGGCCGCGCGCAAACTTTGAGCAAACATGCCGTCGGATGAAAGCGCCTGAGCTGCTGCGCCGCGTGACGTCGGCCAAATCGGCGCTTACGGCCTGAACATTGCATCAGCCGATCATAGATGCTTGCGAAAGAACTCGATCGTGCGCCGCCGGGCCAGACTGGCTGATTGCGGCTCAAAGTCCTTGCGCTGGTCGCAATTGAAGCCGTGGCCGGCATCATAGAGGAAGAGCGGCAAGTCGGTGTGGGCGCTCCGGATCTTTTCTATTTCCTCCGGCCCAATGTGAGGATCTTTGGCGCCGAAGTGCATCATGACAGGGCAGCGCGGCATCTCGGCAGCATTTGCAGCGATCTGCCCGCCGTAGTAACTAACGGCCGCGTGGGGATCAAGCCGGGTGGCCGCGAGCCATGCGAGACTGCCGCCAAAGCAGTAGCCCAGCACTCCAACCTTCAGTTCCGTCCACTGAGACCGCGCGTGGCTGATGGAGGCGGCCACGTCCTTCAACGCTATATCCATGCCAATCTGCCTTGCCACTTTCATACCCTGCGCTACGTCGGGAGAGGTATAGCCAAGTTCAAGCTTACGCTGCACGCGGTCAAACAATGCGGGAGCAATAACGTCGAAGCCCTGGCTGGCGTAATCATCCGCCACGGAGCGGATGTGGCTGTTGACGCCGAAGATTTCCTGGACCAGAACAATGGCTCCGCGCGCGGGGCTGGCGCTCGGGGCGAGGTACGCGTCAAGCTGGTGTCCATCGGCGGCTGTGAGTTTTATTTGTGTGCCCATCGTTCTCCTACTTGCGCAGCGCCGGCAGCTTCTCGGTAGCGTCCAGCACCTGGGCCATGAAGTCCACCAGTTGCCACTGTTGTTGCCACGTTACCTGGTCGCCCATATCCACATGCACCAGGGCCGGGCTCACCAGCGCGGACCTCAGTTCGGCCTGCGGCACTTCTTTCGCCAGCCAGAGAGTTTCCGACGACGGAATGATGGTGTCTCCGGCGCCATGCAGCAGAAAGACGGCGGTGTGCAACTGCGCCAGATGCCCGTGCGGAGAGACCGCGGCCATTTCGTCTTTGTGCAGGGTGATTTCTGCCAGCAGCGGCTCGCGCATCTGGTCGCGATGGTGAAGCAGCAGGTCAAGCTTTTTCTGTCCCTCGGGGCTCAGGGCCGCCGCGGCGTTCATGGCGTCCGGTTGTTCCCACAGCCATTGCCGCAGCGCTTCACGCGCGATAGGAACGTCCTTCGGAGAGAAAAAATCTTCAAGATGCGAATAGGCCAGTACCAGAACGCCGTATTCGTGGGCCTGGAATGGCGCTTCGGTCCCGTCAGGCTTCACGATCACGTTGGCGGCGAAGAACCGCGCCACGCGGCCCATGTCATCGTGCGCTCCAATGGCAACCACGTAGCCAATTTTGTCGCGAAACTCGATGCGGTTCGCCGCCAGCAGGGCCAGTCCGCCCGCAAAACTCAGTCCGATTACCCCTACGGTGCGGTCCATGCGCTTGCTCAGCACCAGGGCGGAATCGCCAATCACGTCAATGGTGCGCGCGGTCACGCGATAGTCAGCCAGGTCCTGTAATTCCGGCGTCATCACCAGCGCGCCGGCGCCGGCGAGTGCGCGCGCCAGGTTCCACATGCGCGGGTCTTCAATGCCCAGATGATGGACGCCGTGCAGCAGCACAATGCCGCCGGGGCTTTTCACGTCCTGCGGCGCATACATGCGATAGCGCAGCGGGCCGTGCGGCGTCTGCGCCACACCATCTTCTTCCGTGAACGGGTGGCTGGCGAAACGGGTAGCCACGCCATGCGCCTGCGGATTGGAGAACCGCAGCATTAAAGAGAGGGACCGCAGATGAGGGCCCACAGGGTGCAGAAGCACTGCGCCGGTCAGAATAATGGAGGCGAGCACGACAAACAGAAAAATAAATATCTTTTGCCTGCGCGTGAACTTTGCCACCTAGATCTCCAGGATCACCGGCATGATGAGCGGGCGGCGCGCCGTCGTCTTCACGATAAACCGCTTGAGGTCAGCGCGGATTTTTTCCTTGATCACGCCATAGTCGGCCTTCTCTTCCGCCGTTGAGCCATCGAGCGTGGCGGAAACGATGCGCCGCGCCTCGCGGACAAAACCATCTTCCGAGCCGGCGGCAAATCCGCGCATGACGATTTCCGGAATCGACTCCACCGTCCCTTTGAGCTTGTTGATGGCGATGATGGGCAGCACAAAGCCGTCTTCGCTCAGGTGGCGGCGGTCTTTGATCACCAGGTCTTCCACCACGTCGGTACGCGAGCCGGAATCGATGCAGATGCGGCCCACAGTGATTTTATCGAGCTTGCGCGCGCCCAGTTCGTCGAACTCCAGCACGTCACCGCTTTCCATCATCAGCACCTGCCCCACGGAGCCGTGCATGGACCGCGCCATGTCCGCCTGAATGCGCAGTTGCCGGTACTCGCCGTGGATGGGAATGAAAAACTTGGGCTTCACCAGGTTCATGATCAGCTTCTGCTCTTCCTGGCTGGCGTGGCCGCTCACGTGCACCGGCGGACTGGAGCCATCGTCATAGATCACGTCGGCTTCGCGGCGGAAGAGGTGATCGATCATCCTATAAATGCCTTTTTCATTGCCGGGAATAATGCGCGACGAAAGCACTACGGTATCGCCCTTCTCGATCCGTGCATGCTTGTGATTGTCCACCGCCGCCCGCGAAAGAGCAGACATGGGCTCGCCCTGCGTGCCGCTGATCATTACGCAGACCTGCTGCGGCGCGTAGTCCTTGATCTGCCCGGGATGGATCAGCAAACCTTCAGGCACGTCAAAATATCCCAGGTCCATGGCGATCTCGGCGGCCTCAGTCATCGAGCGGCCCACCAGCGCAACCTTGCGTTTGTATTCCCGCGCCATTTCCAGCGCCAGCTTGATGCGGTGGATGGACGAGGAGAAGCAGGAGATGAACAGCCGGCGGTCGGCGCGAGCAAAGATTTCATCGAACTTGCCGCGCACGGCGCGCTCGCTAGGCGTATAGCCGTGGCGCTCGGCGTTGGTTGAATCCTGCAGCAACGCCAGCACGTTGCCTTCTTTGCCGTATTCGGCAAAGGTATGCAGGTCAAACAGGCGATTGTCCGTCGGGGTGGGATCGACTTTGAAATCGCCCGTGTGGATGACGACCCCCAGCGGTGTATGAATCGCCAGCGCCACGCAATCCACCAGGCTATGCGTGACCTGGATGGGATTGATGGTGAATGGCCCCAGGTTGAAGCGCGTTCCGGCGCGGATCTCGCGCAGGTCAGCGTCATCGAGCAGGCCGTGCTCTTCCAGCTTGTTTTCC
>DASSXL010000113.1:0-18006 GCA_035703825.1 Candidatus Angelobacter sp. | reverse complement strand
ACATAACTCTCTCCCATCGCCCCTTCAAAGCGCTTGGCCGGAAAGGACTTATATTGACTTGTAAGATTGCTCAGCAGCCATGCTCAACAGGCAGGAATTTCCACCAGTGGCAAACCTTGTAATTTTAACGTGATAGAGGGGATATGGTCAAACTTTTCATTATCCGCGAGGCAGGGTAGAGGTCAAAACGGCGAAAAAATGACAGATTGACCCGGCGAGCACAAACAAATGCCAGATGGCGTGGTGAAAACGCCGATGGTCCAGCGCAAAAAATATCACTCCCATGGAATAGCACAGTCCACCAGAGAACAGAAGAATCAGCCCGCTGGAGGGCAGATGCGTAAAGAGCTGGCGTACTGCGATCAGGGCGAGCCAGCCCATGCCCAGATACAGGACGACCGAGGCGCGAGGAAAACGTCCGATGAAGAATACCTTGAACACCACGCCACTTGCCGCCAGCGCCCAAATGATCCCCAGCAATGACCAGCCCCAGACGCCGCGCAGGCTGATGAGCGCAAACGGCGTATAGGTTCCGGCGATCAGCAGGTAGATGGCAATGTGGTCCAGCGTTCTCAGCACTTGCTTGGCCCGAGGGAGGCGAACTCCGTGATATGCCGTGGAAGCTGCGTAGAGCAAGACAAGAGTAACGCCGTAAATGCTGTAGCTTACGATTTGCCGCGCATTGCCGCGAAGACTGGCAAGCGTAACCAGCACCGCGAGACCCGCCAGCGCCAATGCCAGACCGAGCGCGTGCGTCAGCGCGTTGGCAAGCTCGTCTTTTGGGGCCGGAGTGGCGAGCGCATCCATGGTGTACTCACCTTTTAAGATGCTGGAACTTATCGGAATGTGTGCGTCCGCCAGAAGAAATAGGCCGTCATGCTGAAGCCGATTGCAATCACGAGAGGCACACGTGTTTCCGCAGGTCGCTGCAGAGCCTTGGAGCGTTGGATGAGGTTACTCTGATTCTGAAGAAGGTCGCAGCTTTGCCCTTTCGATAGTTTGCAGCACCAGCTGGTAAAAGCTTGGCGCAAGTTCAGCCACGACCGTAATTCGATTATTGCAAAGTATCGCTTCGTGGTCGATCTTGACGATGCGACAATCGCCTCCCTGTGTACGGGCTTTCATGTCGAAACAAACCGGGTCATAGTCGACGTCTGGCCCTTTGCCAAAGGGTATGAATCCCGCGGATATCAGAACATCCCAGAGATCGGGATGGCTCATCCTCTGAAAAAATCCATTTAGGTCTCTCCCGGAGGATTCGCCAAAAGGCGATAGGTATCCAAATCGACCTCTGCCCATCGGTATGAGAGGAGCAGTTGCTCAAAGAGACGGGGGAAACGGAACTCATTGGGCAGCTCAGCATAGACTTCATTTAGAAATGGCTGTGGAGTCTCAAAGCTGATAGGTTTCCAGAGCCTTCGACCATATTCATCCTCCGCGCCGGTCGCCAGTTGCTCCGCTGGAGCCATCGAAAATTCGTCGACAACCATCTCATCCAGTTTCTCGAACGCTGCAACATATTTCTCGAGTAATAGCTCCTGATTGTTCTTTAGGTTGTCATTCCCCTTAACCCCGCAGATACACTCGCCAGAAGAAATACGCGGTCATGCCGCAGCCGATCGTGATCACAGCGTAACGCACGCTCTTGGGGTCCATCTTCTGCGCATACCAGGCTCCCACATATCCGCCCAGAGCTCCGCCAAAGATCATGATCAGGGCCTGTGGCCAGAATACGGCGCGGGCCACGATAAACACGATTACGGCAACGGCATTCCCGCAGGTGGCCAGCAGGGTCTTGAGACCGTTCATGCTGTGTATGTTCTCAATACCCATCATCGCCAGCAGCGCCAGCATTACAATGCCCACTCCGGCGCCAAAGTATCCGATATAGACAGCAGCGCACGCCTGCAGCAGCGTAACGCCGACGACCCGCATGGCCGAAGGCCCGCCTTCAGAATGGTGGCGATTGATCCAGGAGGTGACTCTGCCGCTGAAGGTGAATAACAACGTGGCGCCCAGCAGCAGCCAGGGAATCATCTTGTCAAAGGTGGTTTGCCGTGTCTTGAGCAGCAGGACCGAGCCCACGATGCTGCCTAGAAAAGTAATGACGATCAGGGGCAGGATGCGCTTGAACAGTTCCGCGCCCAGCGCCTTGCGATAGGCGCCGGTAGAAGCCAGCGTCCCGGGCCACAGGGCGACTGTGCCGGTGGCATTGGCATTGATAGAAGGCACGCCCGAAAAGAGCAACGCGGGAAAGGCAATAAATCCTCCGCCTCCGGCGACGGAGTTCACCGTGCCGCCGGCCGCGGCGGCTAGAAAAAGAAGGATGAAATGCGATCTCACCTGACAGTCTATCGGATTTTTTCATTGTGCGGCTGCCAAGACTGGAATCAGCGCGCAGCGTAGCGGGCTTTCAACGCCATGATGGCCAGCAGCAAGGCCAGCGTGACGGCGTTGGCCACGATGACGGGCATGGCCCACAGGCGAATGCCATAAACCAGCCAGAGAACCACGCCAGCGGAAAAGGTAAGCAGCATGCCCCAGGAAAGATCGTCGCAGCTTTTGCTCCGCCATGCGTGCAGCACCTGCGGGACAAAGGAAATAGTAGTCAACGCTCCTGCGATAAAGCCAAGCAATGAGGTCAGGCGCATGTGGGGCTCGTTCTGTTGTTCGGTTCCACCATCTTGTTCCCTTGTTTGATTCCGGTCAGGCTGAGACTACTTTACTTAAGACCGGGGAAATAATTTCCGTCCAGCGCTGATTCTATTGCATCTTTTGACTCACGCGATCCAGGAGACGTGATGCCGGAAAAAGCCGCATTCCTCACTTTTGTTGTCGCCGCGTTCATGCTCAACATTGCGCCGGGGCCAGATATGCTTTATGTGATCGGCCGCAGCGTGGGGCAAGGCCGCAAGGCTGGAATTGTCTCATCGCTGGGAGTGTTCGTGGGCTGCTGGGTGCACATTCTGGCTGCGGCGTTTGGAATCGCGGCGCTCCTGCGCTCGTCGCCCATGGCGTTTAACCTGGTGCGATACGCGGGCGCGGGCTACCTGGTGTATCTCGGCATCAGGATGCTCATGCAGAAGACCGACCTCTCTTCACAGCAGCTTAAAGCTACAAGCCTTAAAAGCATCTTTCGCCAGGGCGTGATCACCAACGTGCTCAATCCCAAAGTCGCGATATTCTTTCTGGCATTTCTGCCGCAATTTGTTGATGCTCGCCGAGGCAAGGTCGCGTTGCAAATAATCATACTGGGATTGATCTTCAACGTCGGAGGGACCCTGGTAAATCTTGCGGTGGCTTACGCCGGTGGAACGCTGGGCGAGTTGCTGCGGCGCAATCAGCGCATTGCCCGGCTGCAGAGATGGTTTACCGGCCTGGTTTTCATCGGACTGGGGTTGCGGCTGGCGTGGCAGAGAAGGTAGCCGGTAAATGAAAAAGAGCACGCGCAAACTGCCCGCGTGCCCAGTTTCCTAACGTATTTTCAAACTACATCAAGAATTCACTCGTTTGCCGGGTGATGGGGTGCTGCATTTCTTCCAGCTCGTTTTTCACCTGGTTCAGGCCATACACAAGGTGCTCAAACTCCTGCGACATTTTGCGGAAGAGCGGCGCCACCTTGGCGTACTCAAAGTGTTCAAACTTTGAGACGATGTAGTAGCTCTCTTTGCCGGCCTTCACAAAGTCGATCAGGCTCTCCATGCGGGTGCGGCGCAGGCGATATTTATTCAGGCCCTGCGGGAACATGCCGGTAAAGAAGAGCGAGTAGTCGCCAATGTGCTTGCGCACCTGGCGCTCGCGATCGAAAGACGGCGCGGGACCGTAAACGGGATCTGACTCCAACAGCATCTCGCCTACATCACACAGCGGACGGCCGTCGGCATTTTTGATCTTATAGAGAGTTTCAGCTTCGCAAAACTCGGTAAGCAGATTGGCTACGTAATCGTGCACTTCCGCGCTGCGCACGCCAACTTCACCGTAATTGCGTTCAACCACTTCCTTGAAAAACCGCTGAAGCGGATTCGATTCAGGTATCACCTTGTCACCCCTTTTCCCTGCACTACGCCGTTTATGCCGTTACGTCGTCACCGCCCCGGCATAAAACGCCAAGCAAATTGGGGAACGCTGAATAATATGAGTGCAGTATGGGTACTCTGGGTTATCTGAAGCAAGTAATTTGTGAGGTAACTCTGCACTTTGGCAGCAGCACGAATAGAGTGCTAAAAGCGGATGGACAATGAACGAACGGGTAGAGTAAGCAACTGCGCAAATAGAACTTTCAGCCGCCGAGGTTCTTCTTCACCAGTTCGCTTACAGTCTTTCCCTCCACGCGCGCGCCTGTGGCCTGGAGTTTGGCCATCACGTTTTTCATCACCGTGCCCATGTCTTTCATGGTGGGCGAACCCATTTCCGCGATGGTGGCTTTCACCACTTCAGCGATCTGCTCTTCGCCCATGGCTTTTGGCAGGTAGTGCTCGATCATCTTGATTTCTGCCGCTTCCTTCTCCGCCAGTTCCGGGCGGCCGCCCTTGGTGAACTGCTCAATGGAGTCACGGCGCTGCTTGATCAGCGTGCTAAGGATCTGCTGCGTCTCCTTATCGTCAAGCGGCGCGCGCTTTTCAACTTTCTTGTAACTGAGCGCCGACTTGACCATGCGCAAAGTGGAAAGGCGCAACTCATCGCGGTTGCGCATGGCGTCAACCATGTCCTTCTCGATCTGCTCGCTGATGGTCATGAATGGAAACCCCTCATGTGAGAAACAGAATTATAAGCCGTGAGGCGGCCGGCCTTCGCCAAAAACCTGCGCCGCGTTGCACAACAACCCAACCCTTACCACTGATAACACTGATGACAACTGATCAAAAAAAATTCAATTAGGGCATTTCCAAATTTGTTGATCCTTGTCATCCGTGTTCATCTGTGGGTAGTGGTACAGTTTGGATTTTTCCATAACCGCGTCGTTTTTCGACGAGGCATAAAGGGTAAATCGATTTCCACTGACCACCAGACGTCCTTAGCTCAAATTGATTCTCCTTGCGCCGACGAAGTATGATCTGGCCTATTCCTCCGGAGAACGCATGCAGCCGCTGGCCCTCGTCCTGAATATTGCCATCCTCGTTGGTATCGTGGGGATTGCTGTGTACTGGGTGCGGAGGTTCGCCGTGTTTCTTGGCTACAAAGCCATCCAGCCGGACGTATTGCAGATTGCGGCGTTGCTGAAAGCCCAGCCCATTCGCGAGCGCAGTGATGTGGTGATGGAAGGCCACTATGGCGGGAACCCGACGATTGTCCGTTTCTCGCACCAAGTCGACACGCCAGGGCTCGACATTCAGATGCGCGTTCCGGCGACGGTCAATTTTTTCCTGGCGCCAAAAACGATTGTGGCCGCAAACGAGGGCCGGGTGCAGATACGCACGGGCAGCGCCGCGCTGGACAGAAGGTTCAACGCCAGGACTGACCATCCGGTGGAGCTAAGGATGCTGACAGCAGGAGCGGCGATCAAGAGCAGCCTGGAGCAGCTTTGCTGCTCAACGCAAACCGGCCTGACCATCAGGGACCGCGTGATTGAGCTGAGCGAGCTGACGATACCGCCCTTCACCGCCAACCATGTATTCGACCATTTGCAATCGATGCTTGCGCTGGCCAAGGCGATCCAAGAGATGCCGGGCGCGGACCGCATCAAAGTTGATCCTCTGCCCCGACGGGGCAGCAGCTGGCCGGTGCGCGTGGCCCTGGCCGGAGGCTTGCTATGTCTGGTGGCGCTGCTATTCACCCAGCCTTACAGCCACCCGCAGGGCGCAAATGCCAACATCAATCGTGCGCCGCTGTCCGGCATAGCTCCCGCTGATGCTCTCCGATTGCAGCAACTACAGGGATGGCGTGTAGCCCAGATGGAAGACTTTTCCGGCCCAGGCTTGCGCTTTCTGCGGGAGCACCGGCTTGAGCCCGCGGGCCGTATCATGGCCGATTTCGGCGGTCGCGGGAGCCCCACCGATTCGGCATATCTTCTGGTGGACTCCATGGGGCGCAAGCGAGTGAGTATGCTGGAGAAAGGCACGGTCGCGTACGACGCCATTTTTCCCACGCTTGATGCCGTGGCGCGGATTTCCAATAGTACCGTGGCGAAGATACAATGGATGTCGTCAGGTCCGCAGTTTCCCGCCGATGGCGATGCACTATTGGTTATCCAAAACGCGAACGATCCAACCGCAAGCGTGGTGCTGTTGAGGCACGGCACACAGACTCTCTCTGCCCGTCCAGCAGACTTTAACAAGATTGAGCTGGCATCTCAGTGAACGGAAATTCATAAGAGGAATTGAAATGATTCGCAAAGGCCGTCTTTTTACTCCGGGTCCAACGCAGCTTCTACCTTCAGCCCAGCTTGCCATGGCCGCAGCCACCATGCACCATCGCACCGCGGAGTTCCGAGCACTGTACACGCGTGTGCTGGCCGATCTGAAGGTTTTTACCGGCACAAAGAATGACGTTGTGATGTTCACCGCGTCCGGCACGGGCGCTATGGAAGCCGCCGTGTCCAACCTGACTTCGCCCGAAGACAAGGTATTGATCGTCTCAGCGGGAAAGTTCGGAGAGCGCTGGGAGGGCCTGGCCAAGGCGTATAACTGCCAGTTTGAAACCGTGCGCGCGCCCTATGGCGAGACGGTGACGCCACAGCAGGTGCGCGAAAAGCTTACGCCCGACCACAAAGCGGTTTATATGCAGGCCACTGAGAGTTCCACCGGCGTGCGTCACGACGTGGAAGGAGTGGCACGCCTGCTCAAAGGCACAGACACACTGCTAGTGGTGGACGCCATTACAGGACTGGGCACGACGCATTTTGACGTCGATGGCTGGGGAATCGATATGCTGATTGGCGGTTCGCAAAAAGCAGTGATGGTACCCCCGGGCCTGGCATATTGTTCTGTGAGCGACCGGGCATGGCAGCGCATGGAAACCACAAAGAACCCGCGCTACTATTTCGATCTGCGCAAAGAGAGAAAGAACGGCGCGAAAGGCGAGTCGTCCTATACACCTTCAACCGCATTGGTGGCGGCGCTGGCGGCGGCGCTGGATTACATCCGCGAGCAGGGTGGCGGCGATCTGGCTGCCGGGCGCAAGCTGCTGGTGGATAACGCCGAGACCGCCGCGGCCATGACGCGAGCGGCGGCCAAAGCGCTGGGGCTGAAACTTTTTTCTGCGAGTTCGCCGGGCGCGGCGCTAACCGCCATCGCTTCACCAGATGGCGTGGATTCAAGCGATATCGTGAAGGCATTCCGCAATCGCTTTGGCGCCATTGTGGCCAACGGACAGGGCGAGATGAAGGGGCAGCTCTTCCGCATTGCCCATCTTGGCTATTACGACTACCTGGATACCATTGCTGCGATTGGCGCTCTGGAGCAGGTGCTTGCCGAGATGGGCAGGCCGATAGAATTGGGCGCTGGACTGCGGGCGGCGCAGCAGGTCTATGCGGAAGTGAGCCAGCCGGCGGTCGCAGCGCGCTAAAGATTGCGCGCTCTCATCTACGACCTGGGGGATGACGATTCTTATGAGAGCTCGGGGCACCCGATGAAAATTGTGGTAGCGGAAAAAGTTGCGGCTAACGCCGTGCAGCTTTTGAAAGACGAAGCGGACTGGACGGTCATTACACACGACCAACTCACGGACGGGCTGCCAGCGGCGCTGAAAGACGCGGATGCGCTGATTGTGCGTTCAGCCGTTGACGTGAATGCCCAGGTGCTGCGAAGCGCGCAGAAATTGCGCGTGATCGGCCGCGCCGGCGTGGGCGTGGACAATATCGACCTGGAAGCCGCCACCAAGGCCGGCATCGCCGTGATGAATACGCCAGGGGCGAACGCTGTGGCCGTGGCCGAACACACTATCGCACTGATGCTGGCGCTGGCGCGGCACTTGGGCCGTGCCGATTCCACCACGCGCGCGGGCAAATGGGAAAAGAAGTCACTGCAGGGAACGGAACTGCGCGGCAAGACGCTGGGCATCGTGGGGCTGGGGCGCATTGGGATGGAAGTGGCGCGGCGGGCGAAGGCCTTTGACATGAAGATTCTCGCGCATGACCCGTTTGTTTCGGCGTCGCTGGCGCGCGAACAGGGAATCCAGATGGCTGAGCTTGACCAGATCTTTGCCGCGGCCGACTACCTGACGCTGCACGTTGGCCTTACGCCGCAGACCATTGGCATGATCAATGAGAAGTCCCTGGCGCAGATGAAGAAAGGCGTGCGCATTATCAATTGCGCGCGCGGAGAACTGCTGGACGAAGCCGCTGTGGCGGCGGCGCTCAACAGCAAGCAGGTTGGCGGAGTCGCGGTGGACGTTTTCACGGAAGAGCCGCCAAAGAATTCACCGCTGCTGGCGCTGGAAAACGTGATTGCCACGCCGCACATTGCAGGCTCAACCAATGAAGCGCAGGACGCCGTGGGCGTGCAGATCGCGAGCCAGGTGCGCGAGTACCTGAAGCGCGGCGTGATCCAGAACGCCGTGAACATGCCGTCAATTGACCATCAGCAATATACGCAGATGCAGCCTTACATCGCCCTGGCGGAAAAACTGGGCGCGTTCCTGGCCAACGTGGTCCCGGCATCGGGTTCGATTCAGGAGATATCGATTCGCTATACGGGACGCCTTGCCGGCTGGAATACGGAACTCATCAGAAATGCGGCGATCCAGGGAGTGCTGAACCAGCGCGTTGCCGAGCGGGCCAATGTGGTGAATGCCGCCGCCATTGCGCAGGAGCGAGGCATCTTGATCCATGAGAGCAAGAAATTTGAGGCGGCCAGCGGGAGCGCGGCGGATGTGATTACGCTGCTGCTGAAAACCACGTCAGACGAGCGCATGGTGCGTGGCGGCGTGTTTTACGGAAATTCCCTGCGGCTGCTCGGCGTGGATGAAATCGACATCGAGGTGCCCCTGGGCGGCAACCTGATTTACATGCGCAATAGCGATGTGCCGGGCGTGGTGGGAAAAATCGGCTCGCTGCTGGGGCGGCACAAAGTGAATATCGCCAACTTTGCCTTGGGACGCAAAGAAGCTAAAGACGGCGCGGAGGCCATGGCTGTGGTGCAGGTGGATTCTCCCGCGCCTGAAGCTGTTTTGCAGGAGATCGCCCAACTTCCGGAGATACAGGAAGTAAGGGGAATCAAGCTGTGAGAACAGCTAGCAGCTAAGCAATTAGCGATTGGTAGCTAAGCAATTAGCAATTGGCAAATAGCAATTAGCCAAACCAAAACCAGCGACAAAACCTAACCGCGGATGAGCGCGGATTGAAAGCGCTTCGCAGTAAGGCGTCTTTTGTCGCACTGTGCTTTAGCTTTGACGAGACGTTCTGTCGACGAAAGCCAGCTCCATCGCAAAATTTGACAATGGACGCCCGAGCGACTTGGAGTGCGATGCTCAAGCTAATTCATCTGCTAATTGCTATTTGCTCAATTATGAATGTGCGGGCTGGTCCTGGTGGGCCGCGCTTTTGGAATTGCCTTGCCGCCGCTGCCGACTTTCACGTTGAACGTGAATGGCAGCTTCTTGGGCGGATAGCACGCATTATTATCACAGGCCTGGTATTTCAACTCGCCATGGATGGTGTAGGTCCCGGTTGAGGACTGGGTGGGAGCGACTACGACGCCGCGAACAATAAAGTCGCCGGAATAAACGCTCAGCTTTGTGCTGGGGTCAAAGGGAAAACTCATCAGCTTTCCCGCCGGATACTGCAACCTACCGATGGCAACTTCGCCGGGCAGGGAAAAATGCAACTGCGTCGGGATCAACTCTTCCGCAAGCGGCTGGCTGGAATTTACATGGTAAGGGTCAACCACGTGGAAGGTGAACTGGACAGGGGTAGAGTGTCCTGGGGAAACCACAACATTGCTGGCCGAAACGAAGTTAACAAAGGTGCGGCCTTGCGGCGCGGGGTTTTCCTGGGCGCGGGCTTGCTGTACGCAAACCAGCGCGGCACTCAACATGCCCGCACACACGGTTAATAAAAACAGCCGATGCAGTTTCATTCCGCTCCTGTATTACCGGTTTTCAGTTGCCCTGCGCCAATGTTTTCTTAATGGCATCTTCGATGTCCGCCGAGCCGCGGAGCCCAACAATTTCGTCGACTACTTTGCCGGAGCGATCAACGAAATAGGTGAGCGGCAAGCGGTCAACACCGCCATAAAGGTCGCCGACTTTCTCCGTGCCTTTCAGCACCACGTAGTTGACGCCCATTTTGTGGGCAAAGTCGGCAATCTCTTTGTCGCTGGTGTCATCCATGGCGACGCCCACAATCTGCAGGCCCTGCGGGCCGTATTTCTTTTGCAGGTCTACCAGCCACGGCATTTCGATCTTGCAAGGGCCGCACCAGGTGGCCCAGAAATTCAGCAGGACGGCCTTGCCGCGGAACCCAGCCAGCGTCGTGGCTTTGCCATCGGGAATGCTCTTCAACTCAAAGGCCGGGGCCACCGATCCCTTGGCGGGGTCGCCCGCGCTTGGCGGAGGGCCTTGAGTATTAGCAGCGGCGTTGGCGGAGTCGGGCGGCTTGCTGGCGCGTTTGCCCACCAGCAGCAGTCCGGTAATGGCCACAACTACACAAAGAACGACGATAACATTTCGGTTCAAGACGAATTCCTCACAACGTAAAGCGATTTAAAAATCCAAGGTAGCTGGAAAGCACGGTGAAGTGGCGGGTCAGTATCAGCACACCAAATGCCATCAGGAACACGCCGCTCACAACTTCCAGAACATGCAGATAGCGGCGGAAGCGTCCATAAAAGCCGAGGAACCGGCCAATCAAGAGCGACGTCAAGAGAAACGGAACGGCCAGGCCCAGCGAATAAACCCACAGCAGCATCACGCCCTTGGTCACGGTCTCAGCCGAGCCGGCCATGATCAGGATGGCGGAAATGATCGGCCCGAGGCAGGGCGTCCAGCCAAAGGCAAAGGCAAAACCCACCACAAACGCGCCCAGCGGAGACTTGCCGCCTTTCACGGAATGCAGCCGCTTATCGGCATACAGGGCCTTGATCTTCATAATGCCCGTAAGATGCAGCCCAAAAAGGATGATGACCGCACCAGCCACCCAGGTAAGGTACTTCTTATATTCACGGATCATCTGCCCAATGCTGGTGGCGGCAGCGCCCAGCATCACAAACACCAAGGTAAAGCCCAGAACAAACATGAGCGAATGCAACAGCACTGTATTCAACAGCTTGCGATCTTTGTTTTGCAATTCTTCCACGCTGGCGCCGGAGATCAGAGAGACGTAGCCTGGCACAAGCGGCAGTACGCAGGGCGACAGGAATGAGACGATTCCGGCCAGGAACGCGGCAATCGGAAAAGGTAATGAGGACATTAGGCCTTTCTCAACTAATACAGACGAAGGATGTCCTTCATTGTAATCTGGTTACAAATTTTCTTATAGCCGGAAAATCGCGCGAAACGCCCTGCGGGCGGCCACCTTGAGCGTGCGAACAGCGGTCAAAAATCAACCGAAGGCGCTTAATCGACTATCAGACCTTCAGTCCGCGTGGGGCGCAAACGTCACCAATTACAAATTATTGAAAGTTTCAGGCTTCTTTTTGGGCGCGGACTTCTTTTCCGGGACCGTGTCGTCCACGATGATCTTCTTTACGCCCTGATCGTTAACGATCTGGGGGGAAGAAGACTGGCTTGCGGACCGGGATGCGGCGGACTGTGCAGATGACGTGGTGCGCTGCGATGGCTGTACCGGCGGCGCGGAGAGCGCAGCGTAAGGCGCTTTGCCGTGGTTTTCCCAGGAAGCTGAGGCCAGCTGGATGTAGGCGGAAAGCGAGCGGCGGATGCGCGTAAGCGCGGAGTAATCGTCACCGAGCGGGGCAGCTTCGTTCTTTTTTCCGGCGGCTTCGCTGACGTTAATGAGCGAATCCACGGCTTCACAGACCAGGCTCACATCGTCATAGAGTTTGAAGGTGGTGCTCAGGCTGCCGCGGGAATTCTGCACGTCATGAATCAGCCCGGGAAGAGCGTACGACAGATTGCGCTGCAATGAAGTTGCGGCCTGCTGCGCTTCCGCCTGGTGCGAGTTGCCCTTCATAAAGCCCGGCTTCCAGCCTGATTTCCATTTCTCCACGTGCATGTTGGCAATGTCACTCAGCGTGGCCTGCGAGACGCGGTCCAGGTCAATCAGAGCGGTGTTTAGGTCCATTCGGCCGGTGCCGGCCATGGCCACCTGGGCGCGCTGCGTGCCGCGCTTTTGCGCCGGCATGTTGGAGCTAACGGACAAACTGAATGAAATCAACAGAATTGCGGCCAGAGTGTTCTTCATTGGGCAAACTCCTCGCTATGTACCACCAAGAATAGCGTTAGTTATGGGGGACCAATGCATTACCGAGGGACACAGCCGTCAACAGGCATAGGGACTGTATCGATGGGGTGTTACGCTCGCCTTGCCTTCATCGCCTTCTGTGCTGGAGGCGGGGCGTTCCGCCTGCGACGCCACTGCGCCGGCGGACAATCCAGCTCCCGCTTGAACGCCCGGTTGAAAGCCGCTTCTGAGCCGTAGCCCACGGTCGCAGCCACTTCTGCAACGCTATCCTCGGTTGACTGAAGAAGTTCCGCGCCGAGTTTCACACGCCATCGGGCAAGGTAGGCCATGGGCGGCTCGCCCAGAAAATGGCGGAAGCGATCAGCAAACCGCGTACGAGACAATCCCACGCGCCGCGCCAGGTCTTCGACGGTCCAGGGATGAGCGGGCTCTTTGTGCAGCAGGGCCAGCGACTGGCCGATGAATGGATCGCGCGCCCCGGCAAGCCAGCCGGTCTGGCCCGGAGGCAGCGCGTTGATGTAGCGCCTGAGGGTTTCCATGAACAAAACTTCAGAGAGCTTGGCCAGCACCACGCCGGTTCCGTCATTTGCTCCGCTTGGGCCGCTCATCTGGCTTACGGAGAAACGAATCGAGTTTTCCAGCCACTGGCCTGAAGGTTCGTTGATCACATGCACTTTCAGAATCGGGGGCAGGCCCGCGAGAAATACCTGGCTCAGCCGCGGCTCGCAGGCCAGAAAGCCGCAAACGAATTTGGTAAGCTCTCCGCCGCCTCCATAACGCGCGACTTTCACTCCCTCAGTCAGGTTTGGACTGAAAGTTTTGAATGAATCCACTGGTTTTATCGGTGGGCCATTGCCGAGAATGTGGGCGTCGCCGTGGGGAAAAACGACGATGTCGCCCGCCGTTAGCTCTTCCCGCGTGCCATCCTCAAGTTTGGCGTAGGCGCGCCCTTCCGTAAGGAAATGGTAGATGATCAGGTGACCAGCTTGGAGTGAGAGACATGCCGTTATCGCCGCAGCTTCGGATGATTTGAAACACCACGGCGCGGAAAACTCTCCGTGGAAGAACAGCGCTCCATCAAGCCTGACGACCTTCAGCACATCGGAAAGCACGTCCATCAAAACAGCCTCGCTGCCATTATAGGCGTTTGGGCCAAGCATACGGGACGCTCAATCAAGTATTCAAGGCCGCGCACGCGCATAGTGGAAATGGGTCGCCCAGGCGATCCATAACAATTCAACGCAATGAGAGGGGTGCAGGGATGAGCGCTATTACAAAGGAAATATTGACGACTGCCGATCTTGAACAGCTCAAGGTCCGCCTGAAATCCACATGGATGACCGGAGATTACGACACTTTTGCGCGCTACATGGAAAAGGACGCGGAGATCTTCTACCAGCGGCTTGGAATCAAGCCGGGTACGCGGCTGCTTGACGTGGGCTGCGGCGCGGGACAACTTGCCCTGATTGCGGCCCGTGCGGGCGCGGTGGTAACCGGTTGCGACATTGCCACCAACTGGCTTGAGCAGGCCCGGACCCGCGCAGCCGCTGAAGGTCTGAACATCACTTTTGAAGAGGGCGACGCCGAAGCGCTGCCGTATCAAGATGCCCAGTTTGACGCCGTAGTCAGCATGTTTGGGGCGATGTTTGCGCCGCGTCCGGAGCTGGTGACGGCGGAACTTACGCGCGTGTGCCGGCCGGGCGGCTTGATCGCCATGGCCAACTGGACGCCCGCGGGCTTCATCGGCCAGATGTTTAAAATCATTGCCAAACATATTGCTCCTTCCGGCATGCCTTCGCCCGCGCTCTGGGGAGACGAAGCCACCGTGCGCGACCGGCTCCGTAATGGCATTGCCGATCTGAAGCTCACGCCGCGCGTCTATCGCTTTGAATATCCGTTCCCGCCGGACGCGGTGGTGGAATTCTTCCGCGCCAATTACGGCCCCATGACGCGCGCCTTCGCCTCGCTCGACTCCAACGGGCAGAGGGTCCTGCGCAGTGAGCTTGTGCGCCTGTGGGCGGAACACAACACCGCCACGGGTGATACCACGCTGGTTGCCTCTGAATACCTTGAGGTTGTGGCCACTCGCAGCGCAAGCGCCACGGACGACGAAGCGTCCGGCCCGCAGCTGCTCAAGAAACAGGAAGCCGCAAAGGCCGTTCGCGCTGCGCTGCTGGCGGATCGCATTGAGCAAGGCGCTGCCGGCCTGGCTGCGTTTGCCCAGGGGATCTCAGAAGCGGAGTGGAGCACGCCGGTTTCCGCCACCGACCACCGTTCCGTCGGCGTGATCGTGCATCACGTTGCCAGCATGTACCCGATTGAAATTGGCGTGGCAAAGGCCGTGGCCGGCGGCAACGCCGTTACTGACGTTAGCTGGGAGGCCGTCGCTCAGATCAATGCGAAGCATGCCCACGACCAGGCCAGCCCGACCAAGGCCGCCACGCTTGAACTGCTGCGCAAAAACAGCCGCGAGGCGGCAGACGCGGTCCGGGCGCTCACCGATGACGAGCTCGACCAGGCAGCGCCATTCTCGCTGAGCTTTGGCGCGCCCATGACGGCGCAGTTCGTGATTGAGGACCACGCGCTGCGGCATAGCTGGCACCACCTGGCTAAGATCCGGGCGGCGCTGGGGCGGTAAGCGGTGATAGCTACTGGATGGTGCCCGGCGACGGAGGTGATTGGCGGCACCATCCAGCGCGGGGATGGGTTTTCAATTTCGGCGATTACCCGATTTTGGCAATTCTGGCAATCTCCCTACCCCTCCCCCTGGCGGTCAACTAGGATTTCAAACGACTTAACGGACTACATCCCAAGGGATCCCATATTGGCGTAGGTTTGGTGGGGTTTCCCGATCACGCGCGATTTCGGAGATTCCGGGCGATTCCGGCGATAGGCGCGCTTTAGCGCGCCATGGCCTTCTGCCTGCGTCCTTCAGCCAGACCCCCTCCCCTACCCCCTATGTACACCCATTTCCACCCAAGGTCACCCAAGGCTGAAAGACATCGGCAGAGGGTCGCAGGCCCAGCTTTTGGTTTTTTCCGGCTAATTGCCAATTGCTAATTGCTAGCTGCTTGTTTTTCAATGATCTTTTCCCGCTCGCACCCTGAGGCGCTGCCAAACTATAGCTCTTTTCTTCGCCCAAATCAATTGCGAATTGTTACATGGACTACGCGCCCCGCGCCGTACAGCTTCGTCGGGTTTTGACGCTCAAAAGCTCGCGACGGAGATTGGTCCGCAAAATCAAACGGCAGGGTAGGAGAACATCACATCTGAAAGGCATCCGACTACCCGTCTAAGACTTCGACACTCCAGCGCCGGAGAGCGCGGACGAGACTAGCCCAGGTGCGGAAGCCCTGGAAAAAAATAGCAATATACAAACGCGAGCCCCGTAGGTGGCGACACACCCTCCTGCGTTGTAAGATTACCGCCCAAAACGGAGAACGCATGTCCCACAGCTACGCACAAAACCATATCCACCTCGTCTTCAGCACCAAGAACCGCGAGAAGGTATTTGCTCGCGACTTTCTGCCGCGTTTGTGGGCATATACGGCGGCCATCTGCAAAAACCATGATCTTTTGACCTTTGCCGTGGGCGGCATGGAAGACCACATGCATCTACTTTTCCGGTTGCCTCCCACAATGCCGCTGGCCAATGCCGTGGCCCTGGTGAAATCCAATTCCTCAACGTGGATCAAGGAACGGCGAAAAAGTTTTGCATGGCAGGAAGGATACGGAGCTTTTAGCGTGAGCTCTTCCAATATCGCCACCGTGATCAAGTACATCGACAATCAGGAAGCGCATCATCGCAAGATCAGCTTTGAAGACGAGTTCATCACTCTATTGAAGAAGCACAAAATACCGTTTGATCCGAAGTACATATTCGGTTAGTGCCGCCACCTACGGGGCTCTTGTATTTCTGGCACACAATTTTCCCGGGGCTTCCGCACCCGGGCTAGGCTCGT
This sequence comes from Candidatus Angelobacter sp., assembly GCA_035703825.1. GTDB lineage: Bacteria > Acidobacteriota > Terriglobia > Terriglobales > Acidobacteriaceae > Angelobacter. The sequence goes on along the minus strand of DASSXL010000113.1, from coordinate 1,749 downwards.
CGCCCTCTCCGGGGCTGGTGCTTGCGAGGGCGCACAAAGAAAATGCGCCCGTAAGTATATTCCTTTATCGGTTGGCTCACCTCTGGATACGGCTTTGTCTAAATTATGAATCCTTCTAGTTCTCGCGCACTCATCAATTACTCGATCAAATGCCATGGAAGCATAATGGCAGCGCTCTTGCTACATGTTAGTAGAACCTCTATCCTGTTAAAGATTACTACCTATTCAGTTTGAGAGCTCTTACCGTGGTCATCAAGAAAAGACCTTCATTTAAAGAAATCAAGCAAAGTACGGCCACACATGCAAGCCCGGAAGAACTGTTCAAAAAGCTCCCTGGACGAGCAAGCACGCACGGCTATTTACGGGGTCCCCAACAGGATGTTCTCCGCGCATATGCCGAAAAAGATGCGACCACATCTGACGTCGCTTTCGAACTGCCGACTGGAACCGGCAAAACTGCGGTCGGATTACTAATCGCCGAATGGAAGCGGCTGTCAGGTCAAAAGGTTGCGTATTTGTGCTTGACCAACCAGCTAGCAGGACAAGTCTTGCTGGAAGCAGAAAAAGTCGGGCTCTCCTGCGCTGACCTACGAGGATCCAAGGAAACACGCAGCTCTCTTGAAGAGGGAAGATATCGGACTGGACAAGCAGTGGCCGTGACTACATATTCCAACCTTTTCAATACCTACCCTGTCATCAAGGAAGCCGATTTGATCATTTGTGATGATGCTCATGGTGCGGAGCAATACGTCTCAGACATGTGGACGGTATCAGCAAGCATATTTAACAACGCTCCTCTTTATGAATCGTTAGTAGCTGGTTTGCGGCCAGGCCTTAGCGAGTCACAAATGAGAGTGATTCTCGACCGTTCGTCGTTTGCGGCGATGGAGATGGCGGACGTCCAAGGCCATCCAGAATGCATCGATAATGTTATCCAGGTACTTGATCAACTTCAAAATGACAACGCCAGATATGCTTGGAAGTTGATTCGTCATCGTATTGATTGCTGCCTGTTCTTAGTGTCACCGTTCGAGGTCACGATCCGTCCATTAATTCCCCCGACGTTCAAGCATGCGCCGTTTGCAAATGCAAAGCAACGAATTTACATGTCCGCAACCCTAGGGGGTGAAAGTGATCTTTTGCGAGCTTACGGCATTTTAAAGTTGCATATTATTCGAGCCAAGAGTGAACAATGGGGTCGGCGATACGTTTTTGTTCCGGGTGTCTACACGTCAGAGGAAGATGCTTACAAAATTGCGGGACAGCTTTGGGATGGAATGAAGACTCGAAGAGCTGTGGTTCTGGCTCCATCAACAAGGATTCTTGAAAGAACGATTAATGCTTTTCAGGGTGCGACTCAAAATACTCCAACGCGGATGGGAGCAGCTGACATTGAGAACTCCCTCAACGGGTTCACAGCAAGTCTAGATGTTGTTTTAGGACTTGCAGGCCGTTATGACGGACTGGATTTGCCCGATGATCAATGTCGGCTACTGTTTTTGTCAGAGTCGCCGGCTGCGATCAATGCTCTTGAACGCCACCTTAGTGAACGGTGGAAGATGGGACCAATCCTCAGACGACGCGAGCGCACGAGATTGACGCAGGGTATGGGAAGGTGTACGCGGAATGCAACGGATTTTGCAATCATTTTTTGGCTGGGGCAGTCGCTTGTCAATTCAGCGACGTCAGGGGTTTTGATAAATGCTCTTCCCACAGAACTCGCAGCAGAGATCAGGTGGGGCGTTGAAC
>DASSXL010000135.1:0-47926 GCA_035703825.1 Candidatus Angelobacter sp. | reverse complement strand
CGGCTGGCCTCGCGTGTGGCCAGCATTCTGGCCGGTAAAGAGTCGCCTCTTTACACGCCCTTTATTGACGCCGGCGATCATGTGATCGTAATCAACGCGGACAAGATTCGCGTGACCGGCATGAAGACTGAACAGAAGATGTATCGCCATTACACCGGCTTCCCCGGCGGATTGCGGGAAGAGCAGTTCCGCAAGCTGTTTGACCGGCGTCCGGACCGCGTGGTGCAAGAGGCGATCCTGGGCATGCTGCCCAAGAGCAAGCTGGGTAAGGCCATGGGCAAGAAACTGAAAGTTTACGCCGGCGACAAGCACGATCACCAGGCGCAGAAGCCGCAGGCCCTGGAGCTGGCGGGCCGGAAGCAGGCGTAAGCACAGGCAAGAGTGCCTGTGCCACACGAGTTTTTGCAGTAACGATCGCAGGCGAGGGCTGCTGAGCGACACGAGTTTTGCAGTAACGTGCGCAGCCGGGGGCGGCTGCGGTCCACAAGATTAGGTGCACAAGAATTTTTGGAGCGATTGAGAAAAGATGGCTGAACAAGTTCAGTATTACGGCACCGGACGCCGCAAGTCGAGTGTGGCCCGGGTTTTCCTGCGTCCCGGCGGCGGCAAGTTCACGGTGAACGGACGCGAGTTTGACCAATATTTCCTGACCGGCGCGCAGCGCGTGGAAGTGAAGCAGCCACTCGTCACCAGCGAGACCAGCTCCGCTTTCGATATCACCGCGAACGTGTCAGGCGGCGGAATCAACGGCCAGGCCGGCGCTTTAAAGATGGGCATTGCCCGCGCGCTGCTGGAGTTCAACATTGAACTGCGCAAGAAGCTGAAGGCCGAAGGCTTCCTTTCCCGCGATGCCCGCGGCAAAGAGCGCAAAAAGTATGGACAAAAGGGAGCCCGCAAACGCTTCCAGTTCAGCAAGCGATAAGTTTCAGGCAGGACGGCGGGCCGTCCTTGTATTTTACGGATGCGCAGGCGAGGGCGCCTGCGGTCCACGATTGATTTTGAAATTGCGCAGCCGGGGCGGCTGTGCCACACGAGTGTAGTTAATCTTCCCTCCCGCTTCCACGGGAGCGGAGCAGGGAATAAATCCCGAGCGGAAAAAACGGGTATGACCGTCTGCCTAAAGGCCCGCGATTCGCAAGCGAATCGCTAGACGCTGATACCCGGTAGCAGGTCTGAATGACCTGCCACCGCAAAGGATGCAATTCAATAAGGAGGTATTTTGGCTAACATCACCATGAAAGAGCTGCTTGAGGCGGGTGTCCACTTTGGCCACCAGACCAAGCGCTGGAACCCCAAGATGAAGGAATACATCTTTGGGGAACGCAACGGCATTTACATCATCGACCTGCAGAAGACGCTCAAGATGTTCAAGGACGCGAGCAAATTCGTGCAGGACGCCGCCGCGGACGGCCGGACTGTGCTGTTCGTCGGCACCAAACGGCAAGCCCAGGACGCAATCGCCGAAGAAGCCGGACGCTGTGGAATGTTCTACGTGAACAATCGCTGGCTGGGCGGATTGTTGACCAACTGGGTCACCGTACAAAAATCTGTGAAACGGCTCAAAGAGCTCGACGAGATGGCCACGGATGGCCGCTACGAGCTGCTGCCGAAAAAAGAAGTCATCAAGCTGGAGCGCGAACGCAAGCACCTGCAGGCCAACCTGGCCGGCATCAAGAGCATGACGCGCCTGCCTGACGTGGTCTTTGTGATCGACTCGAATAAGGAAGCCATTGCGGTGAAGGAAGCCCGCAAGCTGGGAATTCCGGTGGTCGCCGTGGTGGACACGAATTGCGATCCTACGGAAGTTGACTGGGTAATCCCCGGCAATGACGACGCGCTGCGCGCGATCCGCTTGTTCGCCTCGAAGGTGGCTGACTCGATTGCTGAAGGCGTACAGGCCGCCACCGACAAGCAGGGCGCCGAAGTTGCGGGCGCTGTTGCCGCCGGTGAAGCGCAGGCCGCTGCCGCGGTTCCGAGCCAGGCTGCACCCACTTCGGCCGATCTGGCTGAAGAAGAGCAGTTGAACATGGAAGAAGTGCTGGGCGGCAAGGTGCGGAAAGCGCCGGAGTCAGATACCACGACTCCCACGGACGTGGCACCGGACATGGACGTGGCGAAAGCGACCTAGTTTCTGTCGCTGCGCTCCAAACCGCTTGAGAGTAATTCAGGTGGTTGATTAAGTCAGCGCTTGCGGCAGCGGGCCTCAGCGGGCGAGGCTTCGGCCCTTAGAGCTAAAGGCGCGGTCGCTGCGCTCCAAACCGCTTGAGAGTAATTCAGGTGGTTGATTAAGTCAGCGCTTGCGGCAGCGGGCCTCAGCGGGCGAGGCTTCGGCCCTTGTACTGACAAACTGGGATATTGCTGCGCGAGCACCTTTCGATACCTGACTAAAATTTCTGATTTGCGGCGAGGCCGACTAGCGTGCCGAGCCGCCTGCTTCAGGAGCTGAACAGAGACTGCTAAAAGATCGCTCGCTGGCGGTGTTGGAGCAAAGCGACAGAAGATAAAGCCCACACGCGGGCCAAAAATGTTATAGCTCGAAAAAGTTTTTATAGAAGGAAACAACAGATGAGTACAGAGACCACAAACATTTCAGCGGCACAGGTAAAAGAGTTGCGCGAGCGCAGCGGAGCGCCCATGATGGACTGCAAGAATGCCCTCGCCAATTCCAAGGGCGACGTGGAAGAGGCGCTGGTCTGGCTGCGCAAGAAGGGCATTGCCACAGCGGCCAAAAAGGCGGCGCGCGTGACCAGCGAAGGCTCGGTAGCGAGCTACATTCACGCCGGCGGCAAGATCGGCGTGCTGCTGGAGATCAATTGCGAAAGTGATTTCGTCGCCCGCACCGATGATTTCAAGGACCTGATCAAGGACGTTGCCATGCACATTGCCGCGGCGGACCCCAAGTTCGTCCGCAAGGAAGATGTCACGCCCGAGGCCTACGAAAGAGAGAAGGAAATCTATCGCGCGCAGGCTGCCGCAACCGGCAAGCCCGCCAATGTGGTGGAGAAGATTGTTGAAGGCAAGATGTCAAAGTTCTACGAAGAGGTCTGCCTGCTGGACCAGCCTTTTGTGAAAGAGCCGGGCATCACGATCCATCAGTTGATTGCCAGCAAGATCGGCAAGCTGGGAGAGAACATCTCCGTGCGGCGCTTTGCCCGCTTCAAGGTGGGCGACGTGGGCGAGACCGTCGCAATCACTAAACCGCAGCAGGACCAGAAAGCGGAATAGCTTCTGGCTGCAGTGATCGCAGAGGCGGCGACCGTTCAGGGTTGCCGCTTTTGCTTTTAGATGGAAAAGGGCAGCAGGGGCAGGTCGAAAAATTGGCTTAGCCGCGAATTCACGCGAATGAGCACTAATTATAAGTGAGGTTTGTACGTCCTTAGAGTTCCTGGTTGTGAAATGGGTTCCCTCGCTGCGCTCGGGATAGATAAAGCCCGCGCTCAGGACATAAAGAGAAGCCAGCCTTCAGTAACCAGCGTCTAAAGAACGGGAGACGTACAATAACGAAATGACCGGACGTCCATTGGTGGAAACCGCGCGCAACACGATGCTCTTCAGTGAGATCGTTACCATTGCGCTGGATTCTTTCCGCAGCGGCAAATGGCGCTTTGCCCTGACCGCGCTGGGCATGGTGATCGGAACGGCTTCTCTGATCGTGGTGGTTACGATTGGCCTCACGGGCAAACAGTACGTGCTGAACCAGATCCAGGGGATCGGAGCCAACCTGATCTATGCGTACTATGAAGGGGGCAGCAACGCGTCCGTCAGCACTGGAGCCAGCAACGATTACCTGACGGTGGAAGACATGAGGGCCGTGCAGCAGGAAGTGCCGGGGATCCAGGCGGCCTCGCCCATGGTGGAGATCCACGACCGGATTGGCGTGGGCGGCGGCAAAGAGCGGGACATCCTGGTGCTGGGTGTATCGGAGCAGTATTCCTCGGTGCGCAACCTGCAAATCCTTGCCGGACGCTTCTTTGACGATGAAGATTCCATGTCAAGGGCGAAGGTGGCCGCGGTGACGCAGCAATTTGCGCAGAGAGTGTATGGCGGACAAGACGCTGCAAGAGGCAAGGACATCAAGATCAACGGCCTGCCATTTGTGATCATCGGCACATTCCGCGAACGAGTAGAGACGTTTGGGCAGTCGGAGATCGCCGGCGATACGATTCTGATACCGTACAACGTGGCCCGTTACTTCACCCCGAGCGACGCGGTGAAGCAGGTCTTCTTTTCCGTTGGCGATGCCGGCGACGTGCCCCGCGCAACGGAAATGATCAAGCAGGTGCTGCAGTCGCGCCACCGGCCCGCGTCAGTGTACCGGGTGGAAAATCTCACACAGTTGCTGCAGGTGGCGGCCAGGGCAGCCAATGGATTGACGCTCATGCTGCTGGGAATCTCTTTGCTGGTGCTGATCGTGAGCGGCGTGGGAATCATGAATATCATGCTGGCCAATGTGCGGACCCGGATTCGCGAAATCGGTATACGCAAAGCCATTGGCGCAACCAGCCGTGAGATCCAATTGCAGTTTCTGACCGAAGCAGTCCTGATTTCCCTGGCGGGCGGAATCGTCGGGACGGTCCTTGGGCTTGCGCTTCCCTTCTCCGTGCGCTTTCTGACCGAATATCGAATTCCGATTTCCGGGCTCTCAGCCATTATCGCCATCGTGGTTGCGGTGCTGGTGGGCGTAATCTTCGGCACCTTGCCAGCAACACGTGCCGCGCAACTGGACCCGGTGGAAGCGTTGCACTACGAATAAGCTGCTGAAATCCCGAAGCGCAGCGAGGGAACCCTATCGCCTCATAAAAGAGTTCAGGAGCAAAATTTAATTTAGCCGCGAATTTCGCGAATAAACGCGAATTTAGATCAAGCAATAAATTCGCGCATTTCGCATTCATTCGCGGCCAGCGATTTTGTCACTAAAGGGTCCCTCTCTGCGCTTGGGAAAAGGAAAAAGCCGGGCTGGTTTGCCCGGCTCCTTCAGCGTTCATGATGCGGTTACATCACTAATGCCAAACTCTCAAGTTCCTTGTGCAACGATTCCACGTTGCAATTGGCGCATTCAATCCGGCCTGCCGCGTCGAGCGCATTTTCCGGCGATACACCGTACCCGCGCCCGGCCAAAAACATTTTTAAAAGTTCCGCTGTCTGGAATGAATCAAGTCCGCCTTGCAGGAGTTCATTCCGAAGCGCCGCCACTTCAGCCACCGAGAATTTCTCTCCCATAGGTCACCTCCGACCCTTATACCTGTCTTGTTTAATTAGACACGTATTACCCCGTCTTTGTTGCAGGAATATTTATCTGGCCCTAATCATAGGTAACAGGACGAAAGTAATTCGGGCCTGCAACTATTTGCAGGCCCAAACACACTCATTCTTGACGTTTCCTAACGTAACTTTTCTCGCGGATTTCCGGCTTAAGCCTTAGTCCGCCATCTTGCTCAAATGCAGGTCAAAGGGCGCTTTTGCCAGCAATGACGTCAATTGAAATGCCTTGAATTTGTATCCCACCAGCTCGCGTTGCCGATACAAACCAGGTTCACTATCCACCACTTCGTGCCGCGCCTGCCAATTCTCCAGGAACGACTGTGCTTCTTTGATGCTGGTTTCTCCTCGCGCGCCCTGCATCGTCAACGCCTCGGTCGCGTAGGAATCCAGCAATTTTGGCCAGTACTTGGCCAACAGGGCGCTGCTCGCAAACATATCTGCCCACACAATGTGCCCCTTCACAGATACTACGACGCCCACGGCATTCTGGTTCCGCAGTTGTTTGATCACGCTTTCATACGACTTCTGCATCGGTTCGACAATCGAGTCAACCTGCGCCTGCACGGCTTTGTTCTCTCGCGCCTTGGCGTAGGAGGTTGTGCTGTTCAGTTGGCCGACGTAGAGAGCCTGGCTGTCTGCAGTCCCGCCACTGCCGCCGCCCGCGCTTGCGGCAGGCGGCGCGGCCACTATGCTGGCCGATAACCCTGCGCGGCTCCTGCCGACCTCATCCCAAACTTTCTGCTGGTCCTTTTCGGCCATTGCTTTCCCACGTACGCTGGGTTGCAGCATCACGGATGCATGGGTATCGAACTTGGCAGATGTTTCCGTCCAGCGTCCGTGCTCCACGCAAAAGACGGAAAGGTCCACAGGGTCGCTTTCGGCAGGAACAATGCGGTCTTTGCCGACCACCCGGTCCTGCTTGCCGCCGGTCACAACTTCGCCCGCCAGCAAGATCAGCGGATGTTTGGAATTGTTCACCAGCACCAGACGATTCACTTCCGCACCGGTGTAAGGCCGCGACTGATAAGGCGGCCGGCGACGCATGGTGGAATGCAGGTTGCCAACTTCGGTCACCACCACGTCACCAGAACGGATGCCCTCATCCAGGGTAATAAAGTTGCTGGTATCGTGGATTTTGTCGGACACCACGGGAAAGATGGTCAAATCGCCATGAGTAATTGGCGCCAGTATCTTGTAATCATTAGCGGTTGCGGGCAGGCTGGGGTCCCCGCCGTTGCCTGCGGCCATCACGATCAGGCCACATACCAGGACCATCAGAATGGCCAGAATAGACTGCTTCATATGAACTCCCTTTCACAACCCATCCCCTTGTTTTCACCTTAAAGAATGTAAAATGACAATATTCTTGCGGTTAAAATTGGTACTATCCGAACCATGAGTCCTGGGCCCAGGCCGGCTGAAGTACCCGTTCTCTCTCTTCAAGCTCTCTATGAGAAAAGCGGAGGCGAGCGCTATGGCCTGACTCTGCAAGCTTTTGGCGTGGTGCTGGAACAAGTGGCCGTCAAGTATGTTCCGCAAGCCACTCAGCAGCAGAGGCTTGAATTCTGGCGCGACCTGAAGCTGGAAGAGCTGGCGCTGGCACGCGCATGCGCCGCCGGACACGATGCCGCCTGGCAGGCCTTTCTCACACGCTTTCGCGAGAAGCTGTATGACATTGCCCGCGGCATCACCAAGGAAGACTCCAGCGCGCGCGATCTCGCCGACTCACTTTACGCCGACCTCTATGGGACCTCCGAGCGCGATGGCTGCCGCGTCTCCCGGCTGAATTTCTATATGGGACGCGGATCGCTTGAGGGCTGGCTGCGCACGGTTCTGGCCCAGGAATTCGTGAATCGTTATCGCAAGACCAAGCGTCTGGTAAGTCTTGAAGAACAGGCTGAAGACGGGGTACAGTTTTCCGCAGCGCCTGCCGGGCCTGTGAGCCCGCTGGATAGCCGCCTGGGGGCGGCGCTGGATGAGGCATTGGGCCAGCTTAGTGGTGAGGACAGGCTGGTTTTGGCCTCCTATTACCTGGACGACCGCACCCTGACCGAAATTGGCCGTGTGGTGGGCGTACACGAGTCCACCATCAGCCGGAGGCTGGAAAAACTGCTCAAAACCTTGAGAAAACAGGTCTTGGCTGGACTGGTTTCAAGGGGTATGAATCGGGGCCAGGCGGAAGAAGCCCTGGAAGCGGATGTGCGTTATTTACAAGTGGATGTGACCAAAAAACTGCAAGAAAATCGTCCTGCTGCGTTCCAACAGGATAAGGGATCAGATTAGCAATGCCTGAATTACCAAACCTACTGCGCCAGAGGCTCGCCGGGACTAAAAACGGCCCTGCCCCGGTGCAACCTCAAGCAACGGCGCACCCTGACGCCGATACGCTCACTGCCTACGTTGAAAAATCGCTTCCCGCGACCGAACGGCAGACGGTGATCGCGCACCTTTCCGTGTGTGAGCCTTGCCGCGAAGTCGTGGTACTCAGCCAGTCTGAGCTTCCCGAATTGGCCACGCAAACCGTACTGGCCCCTGCTCCGGTCTCGCCGTGGCGACGCCTGCTGCGTCCTGCCTTCAGTCTGGCAGCGTCCGTGGCTGCCATGGCGATCATCGCCGTCGTGGTCCTGCGACTGCCGCAGAAGCCTGCGCAGCAAGCTGCCAATCCAACAGCCACGGAAGCGAAACAGGCCCAGGGAACTCCTGTGAAAGATCAGGTCGCTGTGCCGGAACAGCCGCAGGCGGCCGCCCCGGCGCCGTCCGCTAACATCCCGTCAACGCTGGTGGCCCGATCGGATTTTGACCGAAATGCCAAGGAGTCCAGGGCGCAAATGAAGCGTGAAGTACCTGCTGGAGCGAGAACGGCAGGCACGTTTGGCGCTGCGTCATCAATGGCTCCGCCGCCTCCGCCCCCAAAGGTCCCGGGACTTACCGCGGGCTTGCAGAAAAAAGACTACGTCAACACCGATTTTTTTGCGGCCAATAATGCCGACAAGGTGGTATTGGATAGCCAAAACAGGAATGATCTTCCTTCGGCACCCCAGCCTCAAACTGCCGCTGCCGGAACGCTCTTTAGCGCCAACACTAAAATCACCGGATTTTCAGACATTCCAGCCAACGCGGCCGGCAACTCGAATGTCCGCATCCTTACTCCAAACCCGCCTTCCAAGCCTTTGAGCTACAAACTAGGCCAATTGGCTTCCGCAACCGTCCGCGGTTTGCGTTTGCATACAAACGTAGCGCCCGCCCTACGCTCGGGTGCGCTGGGCGCCAGCACCATGGGAGAGCCGGGATCGTTCAGTGCCACGCTGCTAAAGAACCAGACCGCTGAAGTTAAAGCTGCGCCGGAAAAAGCCGACGCCGGAAGTCTGGCTGCGTCAGATGCGCTGAGCCCCGGAGCGCTGTCCGCACCGGGATTCAGATCCGGTGAATCAACGCCGGCCTCGTGGAAGGTAGTCGGCGGCAAACTGATCAAGTCCGCCGGCCAGTCCCAGTGGGAGGAAGCATATCCGGGAGCCGGCTTTGAATTCTCCGTCGTGACGGCGCGCGGCAATGATGTCTGGGCCGGAGGCAGCCATGCTTCCATCATCCATTCGCGCGATGGCGGCCAGACCTGGGAAACCGTCAGGCTGGGTGAAGCCGCCACGGGAAGCATTGTAAGCATCATGGCCGGCACGTTGAACGTACAGGTAAGAACATCTGACAATCAGCTCTGGTCAAGCACTGACGCCGGAAAAACCTGGAGCTTGAGAGGCGAGTAAGAATCCCTCTCCGCTCAGGTTGTAGTGTTGCTCGATCCATGCCGGTGGCCTTTTGCGCTGCTTTTGGCTGTATAATCCGCGCTAGTGATTCTTAAACTTGCCTTCCTATTGTGGTTTGTCGCGCTGCTGCTTTCGCTGGTTGCCAAGGGCAACGGCAGGACGTGGATGGGGCGGCTCTTTGTTGGCGGTTTTGTTCTCTTGCTGCTGGCAGCTTTCCTGAAAATTGTTTCGCGAGTTCTTTGAGAACAAAATCCCAGACAATCCTCAACGTGCCATTACGATGCGCGCCTCGTCTTGCTCGCAAAAAACCAGCCGCGAATCAACACGAAGAACGCGAATCACAATTTTGGGTTTTGATTCGTGTTCTTTCGCGAAATTCGCGGCTAATCTTTTTATCTGCGCCAATCAGCGGAAATCTGCGGCGATGTTCTTCGGCCGAGTGCTGAATGCTGATTGCTCGGCTGTCAGGCTGAAACCAGCGAACCCACCTTTTCGCCGGTAACCACCCGCTTGATATTGCCGTGTTTGTTCAAATTGAAGATCACGATCGGCAGGCTGTTTTCCTGGCACAGGGAGATTGCCGTGGCGTCCATCACGCGCAGCCCGCGCTTCAGTACCTCAAGGTAGCTGATGGATTCGATCATCGTGGCCGTGGTTACCAGCTTGGGATCGGCGTCATAAATGCCATCCACCTTGGTGGCTTTCATGATCACGTCAGCCTTAATTTCCATGGCACGCAATGAAGCGGCCGTGTCCGTGGAGAAATATGGATTGCCGGTGCCGCCGGCAAAGATCACCACGCGGCCTTTTTCCATGTGCCGCAGCGCGCGCCGCCGTATAAACGGCTCGGCCACCTGGTTCATCTCCAGGGCCGACATCACGCGCGTATGTACGCCCTGTTTTTCCAGCGCGTCCTGAAGGGCCAGCGAGTTGATTACCGTGGCCAGCATGCCCATGTGGTCGGCAGAGACGCGGTCCATGTCGCGCGCCTGTTCGGCCACGCCCCGAAAAAAATTGCCGCCACCCACCACCAGCGCGATTTCCACGCCGAGCTCATGCACTTCCTTGATTTCACCGGCGATGGAATGAATGCGGCTGGTTTCGACGCCAAAGCCTTTGTCGCCGGCCAGGGCCTCGCCGGAGAGCTTGAGGAGGATGCGTTTGAAGGCAAGCATGCTGCTTAAGTATAGAGCAAGCAGCAGCCTTCATACAGCGGGAGAGGAAGACTATTACCGGGATGTCGCTGAGCGTGAAGGAGCTCGCAGACACTGCATCCGTCGGCTTTAGCTGGGCTAATTGCCAATTGCTAATTGCTAGCTGCTTCGAACGTGATCAGCACGATCTCCGGCCACGTTGCCACCCGCAACGGCGGTCCCCACGTGCCTGTGCCGTAAGTGGTATAAACCTGCAAACCGCCAAGGCGCCGCAGGCCGTGGTTGAACCGCGCCCAGACGCGCTTGGCCACCAGCGTCCAGGGAAAAAACTGGCCGCCATGGGTGTGTCCTGAGAGTTGCAACGAGATACCTTCCTCTTCGCTGACGGCGAGGCGCACCGGCGCGTGCAGAAGCAACAAGCTGGCGCGCGCGCGATCGAGCTTCATGCTGCGAAGGATCGAGCGGTAGCGGTTTTCATTGACGGCATCACGGTAGTGCACGCCAACGAGTTGCAGCCCGTCGACCTCCGCTTTCTCATTGTCCAAGACCCGCACGCCCGCACGCAGCAGCGGCGGAAGGTATTCAGCATTGCGGTAGAACTCTTCATGGTTCCCGGCAATGTAGTAGACGCCGAACGGTGGCTTATGTGGCACGGCCGCGGCTTGAGCGAGCGATGGCGATGTTAGTGCCTTCCACGGCCCCGCCAGCTTTTCAAAGTCGCCGGCGACGCCATCATAGAGATCGCCCGCCACGAGAACAACGTCCGGCTGAAGAGCGAGCAGCTTGTTCACCACTCGGCGCACGAAACGAACATTGCGCACGTGTCCCAGGTGGAGATCGCTCACCAGCGCTGCCGTGCGTCCGCGCCACTGCGGAGGCAAGCCGGGCAGCGCGATCGTGAGACGCGTCACGCGGGGAAACGCGGCGTTCAAGATTCCGTAGAGGCTCGCCACAATCGCCGCGCCGAAAGCCGCATCCGCAATCAAGGCTGGCCGCCAGCCAAAATGGAAAGCTGCATTCACGCCCTCAACAATCCAGCTTGCCAGGGACGCCAGCAGGAAGAAGCTGGCAAATCCCAGCCAGATGGCTGCGATGGCATAAAAGATCCGCACTAGCGGACCATACGAGTACCATCCCCGTAGTGACGCGGCCACGAAACTCACAGAGAGCAGCCCGAACGCCAGCTTGACGGGCCATGAAGCGGCCGGGCCACCCCAGAAATGGGAGACCGTGGCATATACGAACCAGTGTGCGAGAAAGAGAATCGCCTGAACGATGCTGACAAAGACAAGAAGCCGGGATCGCAAATGGTTATGAGTCCTTCATGAGGGAGCCGCCGCAAATTTGAGCCTACAACTTAGACGGTCAGGATGTGATGCGCGATTCACAAACTGACGGCGGAATGGAGTGAACGGCGCCCTGACCCGCTTTGTTGGCTGGGCGCTTGCAGGCAGATCTGGCGATTTGCGCGGCGTATTACGGCCCTGATTTCACCGCCAGAGGTCCGCTCACCTCGGTGGAATGTCCATCCGCGTCCTGCACCATCACGCGCACCAAGGCGTTGCGGTCAGCCGTGGCCTTTGGCGCAGCCAGGGTCTTGATGATCCAGCCGTTGGGATCGACGGGGGTGTCGGGTTTGATATCTTCCTTGTCGAATCCCACCCCATATTTGTAAGGCGCTTTGCCGCCTGAGACATACGTCGTCAGCGTGAAGTCAGCGCCGGAGGCAGCCGAGGCCGCGCTCAGTCGCAAGGGCGCTACATTGACGATGGTTTCCGTCGGCTGTCCCTTGGCCGCCACTTCTGAACCAAAATAAAAACCCACGATCGTGCCGAACACGCCCAACAGCAATGACAGAATTTCCTTGCCGCGTTCAAAGCGCCGTTCGTTGGCCGGCGTCTCGTCCGCCGTTAGCGCGGAAACCACCAGCACCACAGCCGTTCCAATCGTGACCACGGCAAACAGGTATGTAATCAATCCGCGCGCAAACTCCACCTGCCCCATGTGGGCCAGCACCAGGCCTTTGTCCAAGCCAAGCGTAGAGGCTCCAATGAGCAACACAATCGCCATCAGCATGGCAAACGCAATAGCGACGATGGGATTGAGATACGCCTTGATTGCGCCCACAGTCTCTGCGGCCTTGGGTGGAAGTTGATCGTTCCCGTTGGTCATGGGGAGGTCCTTTCTGCTGCGTCAATATTTTGGCTAAGCGGGTGATCATTGCACCGCGGCAAGCTGAAAGTCCACAGGAATCTCGTCGGGAGGATTCGGCTTGGCTACGCATAGCGAGGACTTGCTTGCTCGAACGTACGCCCTCACTCCACAAACATGCAATCCCCGTACGAGAAGAATCTGTATTTCTCACCGACAGCGTGCGCGTACGCTTTGAGCACGTTTTCCCGCCCGGCAAAGGCCGCAACCAGCATCAGCAAGGTGGATTTGGGCAGATGAAAGTTGGTCAGCAGCGCGCCGACTGCGCGAAACTCGAACCCCGGATAGATGAAGATATCGGCTTCGCCTGAGCCGGCTGTCACGGTCGCCGTTCCATCTGAACTCAAATGATTCTGCGAGGCCGCGAACTCCAGCGTTCGGACCGTTGTCGTCCCCACAGCTACCACCCGCCGCCTTTCTGCCAGCGCACGGTTGATTTGCGCGGCAGCGGCTTCTGAGATGGAAAAGCTCTCGCAGTGCAGCTTGTGCTCTTCCACGTTCTGCACGTGTACGGGCTGAAAAGTCCCCAGGCCAACATGAAGGGTCAGCTCGGCAATCTCAATCCCTCGCGCGCGGATACCGGCCAGGATCTGCGGGGTAAAGTGCAGGCCCGCCGTTGGCGCGGCCACGCTGCCGGTGGTTTCCGTGCGAGCATAAATCGTCTGATAGCGCTCGCGGTCTTCGGGCCGGTCTTGGCGCGCGATATAGGGCGGCAGGGGCACGTGGCCCAGCTTCTCAACGGCGGCAAAAAAATCGGGCACAGGATCAAAACGCAGCGTCCGTTCGCCGAACTCGCCGCGACCGATCACCTCAGCGGCCAGTTCGGAGCTGTGTTCTAATGCTGGGGAACCTTCGCCGCCCGGAGTGTCAGCAGGTGCGGTGGGCGATCCAGCACTGGAATCTTCAGCGGAAAAGAAAATTCTCTCTCCCACCCCAATCTTCCGGCCCGGACGCACCAGCGCCTGCCACTCCAGCGGCCCCACCTGTCGCGTGAGCAGGACCTCCACGCGACCATGCAGAAAATCGCGCGAAGCTGGATTCCTGGGGCTGACCCGTCGCGCCCGCAGGCCAGAGCGGCGTCCGTAAAGACGGGCCGGGAAAACGCGGCTGCTGTTTAACACCAGCAGATCGCCGGGACGAAGCAGGCCGGGGAAATCGGTGAACTTTCGATCTTCAAAATGGCCGTTCGAGCGCGAGAGATGCAGCAACCGGGAGCCGCTGCGGTCAGTGAGCGCCTCCTGGGCGATCAGCTCTTCAGGGAGATTGAAATCAAAGTCGGAAACCAGCACCAGCTAAATTATAGGGCTTATCGCTGAGGCAGCCTCAGAAAGCCGCGGCAATGGGATCAGAACTGAGATATGTCCTGCCCAATTGAAAAGGCGGCCTGCTGGAGGCCGCCGCTCACTTAAAATTCTCTTAGGTTCTACAGCACTTGCACGTTCTCTGCCTGCCATCCTTTGGGACCTTTGACGACGTTGAACTGCACTGGCTGGCCCTCTTTCAGGCTGCGAAAACCATTCGATTGAATGGCGGAGAAGTGTACAAAAACGTCTTCCCCGTTTTCCCTGGAGATAAAGCCGTAACCCTTTGCGTCATTGAACCACTTCACTGTTCCTTGTTCCATGTGTTACACGCATTCCTTGTTTCTGAAATTTGCGCCTTTCTGGAGGTTAGTGCAGGCAGGTTGCAGGGGGTGCATTGCTGCTGTACAACGCTTCTGAAACAACGCGAGGGACATTATACCCTCGAAAATCCGGCGTTGTCTCTATCAAATAAGACTAAGCTTAGAATCCGGCAACCGAAGGATATGATACCTTGGCATGGACACGTAAATGATTGTAGGGACTGGGGTTGACATCGCCGAAGTGGGGCGGATCAAGGCCGCCGTGGAGCGCTTTGGTGAGCGTTTTCTCAGGCGTGTCTTCACCCCGGCAGAGGTCCGCTACTGCATGGGCAAGCCCAATGCCGCTGAGCGCCTGGCGGCCCGCTTTGCCGCCAAGGAGGCCGGAATGAAGGCCATCGGGACCGGCCTGCGCCACGGAGTTACATGGCAGGATGTCGAGGTGCTTCGCGTTCCCGGGCAGCGTCCCGTCTTGAAATTCAATGGCAAGGCGGCAGAGTTTGCCGACCGGCTGGGCTGCAAGCGCACACACCTCTCTCTTTCCCACACTAAGGAGCAGGCGATTGCGCATGTGATTCTGGAAGGCGATTGAAATCCCGAGCGCTGCGAGGGATCCCTACTTGCTTCTGATCTACCAGCCGTCGGCCAAAATTTTTGTTGTAGATTCGCGCTCGCTTCTGGTGTTATTCAAAAGCTTTTTAGCCGGTAGAGATCCCTCCACCTTCGGTGTCGGGATTTCACAAAAAGCCTAACCTTATGAGAACCTGAATCGAGATGGCCCAATCCACCTTCGCTGCTGAACCCCAAACTTCTTCTCCCCAAATGACGAACCGGGCCGTGATGCTGGCCGTGGCCCTGGTCAGTCTTTCCAGCCTGCTGCTGGAGCTGGCTCTCACGCGCCTTTTCAGCGTGGTGCTCTTCTATCACTTTGCTTTTTTTGCCATTTCAGTGGCGCTGCTGGGACTGGGTTCGGGCGGCGTGTTTGCCCACATTCGTCAGGAATGGCTGGAGCGGTTTGAGTTGCGCGCGCTGGGCGCACGGCTCTGCCTGCTGAATTCAATCTGTATCCTGGCCGCGGTTGAAGCCGTGCTGCACACACCGGTGTCGCTTGAGGTAACAGGCCGTAATTTCGGCAAGCTGACCATCATCTATCTGGCAGCGGCGGTCCCCTTTTTTCTTACCGGATTGCTTTTCTCTGTGCTGTTTGCCCGGTCTTCCAGCCAGATCCCGCAGCTTTATGGCGCCGACCTTGCCGGAGGAGCGACAGCCTGCCTTACGGTTGTGCCGCTGCTGAATTTTATCGGCGCGCCCAATGCACTGCTTCTGGCTTCGGCCTGTATGGCCGTTGCCGCTGCGTTGTGGTCAGGCGAAATCAAACTGCGCCGCGTCGCTTACGGTCTGGCCACGGCTTTCATTCTGCTGATTGCCGCCAATTATTCTGGAAAGATCATCGACGTGATCTACGCCAAGGGCGTCTATCACGATCCCAAATGGGTGGAGTATTCGCGCTGGAACGCGATCTCCCGCATTGAGGTGGATACGCATCTGGGCGGCCGCTACGTTGTCATCGACGCCGATGCCACCACAGCGATCATGAACGTGGACCCGTCGCGATGGGAGCAGCCCGGCTCCGCCACCCCCACTGACACCGGTCTTCCCTCCACGTCAGGATTCAACTGGAAAAAGAGCCTGATGTCAGCCGCGCCCTCGGTGGCCAACGTGCTGCGCCCTCGTGGCGACTTCGCCATTATCGGCCCTGGCGGCGGCGTGGACGTGATGCGTGCTGTCGCCAACGGCAGCCCCAGCGTGACTGGAATTGAGATCAATCCCACCATCGCCAACAGCGTGATGCGCGGACGCTACGCCGATTACGCTTTCCATCTCTATGAGCTGCCACAGGTCCACATTCACGTTCAGGATGGCCGCTCTTATATTCGCAGCTCGCACGATCAATATGACGTGGTGCAGATGACGCTGGTGGATACATGGGCATCCACCGCCGCGGGTGCTTTTGCGCTGAGCGAAAACAATCTCTATACCATTGAGGCTTTCCGCGAATACTTTGACCACCTGAAGCCCGACGGCATGATCGCCATCACGCGCTGGGAATTCAAGCAGCCGCGCGAGGCGTTGCGTGTGGTCTCGCAAGGGATTGAAGCTTTGCATCAGGTGGGAATATCAGATCCGCGCCAGCATTTTGTGGTGATCGCCGACGGCGGACTGGATGAGGATGGCAGGCCGGTGCTGGTGCTGGCCAAGAAAACTCCGTTCACTGCGGCTGAGTATGCCACGGTGGCGGCGCACGTGCGCGAAAACCCCAACTTGTTCTGGCTGAATCCTGCCCCAGAGTATGACGGCTTGCAACCTCTTCCGCCCGCGGCCCAGGCTTTCCGCAGTCTCATCGAATCCAATGACCCTGCTGGCTTCGCCCAGAGCTATGCCTATAACGTTTCGCCCGTGAGCGATAGCGCTCCCTTCTTCTTCTTCACGCTCAAGACCCGCCACGTAATTGAAAACATCATGGCGGGAACAGGCCGCGGCATGGACTGGCGCATCAACCTGGGAGTTGTGGTGCTGGGAATGCTTTTGATTATCTCGATTTTCGCGGTCCTGGCGTTCCTCATCTTGCCTTTGGCGCTGCATCGCCACCGCCAGAGCGCGCCGAAGACCGGGATCGTTGCGCTGCTTTACTTCATTACCGTGGGCTTCGGTTTTATTCTGGTGGAAATCTCCTTGATCCAGCGGTTCGTGCTTTTCCTGGGCCATCCAACGTACGCGCTCACGGTGGTTGTGTTTCTCCTTTTGCTTTCCAGCGGCGCGGGCAGCGTGGCCGCGCGCCACAGGATAACCAGCGGCGGCAAGGTCCTGCCGTTGCTCGGGCTGATTGCGGCACTGATTGTCGTCAACGTGCTCCTGCTGCCGTGGCTTCTTTCGGCTGCGGTGGGGCTTCCTTTCATAATCAAGCTGGCGATCAGCGCGCTGGTGCTTGCGCCCCTTGGCTTCCTTATGGGGATGCCGTTCCCCACCGGCCTGCGACTGGTGAAAACGGTGGAGTGGGCGTGGGCGCTCAATGCCGCGGCCAGCGTCCTGGGGTCGGTGATGGCGATGATTATCGCCATCCACTTTGGCCTCACCGTGACTCTACTTTGCGCAGCCGTGGCTTATCTGCTCGCGGCGGTTTGCTCGCGAACGTGGAGAAGCAACATCATTGTTTAGAAACATCTTAGATTCTCGGCCGCGAAGGCGGCCCGCTGGACCGCTCATCTTTACCGAAAACTGTCTAATTCTAGGGACTTACGGGCGCATCTGCTATTATTTTTGCGTAGTCACTACACTCAATTGCCAAGTCAAAAGCAGCTCAGGTGGTCTGAACTAAAGGTCGGAATAACCGTAATCGTCGGTTCTTTGACCCTGGCACTTCTCGTCTTCCTGATAAGCGGGACCGGCGGAATTTTCACCCGGAAGATTACCCTGATCACTTATTTTGACAACGCCGAAGGCTTGCGTCCGGGACAACCGATAGACCTTCAGGGCGTGGCGATTGGCAATGTGCAAAGCGTTCGTGTGGTGCTGGGACGTCAGGTTGATCCGGTTGAAGTGACTATGCGCATCAACGCCAAGTTTCAGCCCTTCATCCGCGAAGATTCAACCGCCACCATCACGACCGCCGGCGTCCTGGGTGAATCTTTTGTCGACATTGACAGCAGGTCGGCCAAAGGGCCTGTTGTGCACGATGGCTCCAACATTAAACCAGGCAACGCCCCAAGCGTGGGAGATGTTGTGCGCAGCAGCCAGGGCACGCTGCGGAACATCGATATTCTGATCGGGAATGCCAACTCCATCCTGGAACAGGTGCAGGGCGGCAAGGGCACGCTGGGAAAAGTAATCTATGATCCCACCATGATCAACAAGATCAATGCCATCCTGAACCAGGTGCAGGGCCTGCTGAATGACGTGAACAACGGAAAAGGCACCATCGGCAAGTTCTTTGCCGATGACAGTCTTTACCGCAAAGCCAATGACCTGGTGGATAAGCTTGATCGCATTGCGGATGACCTCAACAAGGGACAGGGCAGCCTGGGCAAATTTGTTAAAGACGATACCCTTTACAACAACGCGAACCAGACCATCGCCAAGGCCAACAAGCTGATGGACGATCTAAATGCCGGCCGCGGTCCGGCGGGCATGCTGCTCAAGGACGAAGCGTTCGCCAAGAAACTTCATAACACCATTGAGAAGCTTTCCGCCATCGCCGACAGGCTGGAAGCGGGCGAAGGCAGCGCCGGCAGGCTGCTGAAAGACCCCTCTGTCTACAACAACACCGATCAACTGCTGATCGAAACCCGGAATTTGATCAAGGCGATGCGCGAGAACCCGAAGAAATATCTCACCATCCACTTCCGGGTCTTTTAGGGTTCGCTGCGCAGCGATCGTTTACAGCTCCTGGAGACCCGTCTTTTTCACCTTGGCCTACCAGGCTGTTCTCCGGCACAGCCTATGAATCGCAATAAGAACCTTTTTGGGAGACAAAATCAAATGCGCTTTTCTCGATTCCTAATGGCAACACTCTTGTTAGCAGGCACGGCCATGCACTTGACGGCCCAGGAGAGCAAGACCACCCAGAATTCGGTCACTTCTGCGCTGGACAAGACCGCCGATCCCTGCGTGGATTTTTACCAGTTTGCCTGCGGTGGATGGACCAAGAACAATCCCATTCCCGCCGACCACCCAATCTGGAGCCGCTTTGGAGAGCTGGCGGAACGTAACCGCACCGTGCTCCGCGGCATTCTGGAAGATGCCGCCAAGGCCACCAAGCGCACGGCCAATGAGCAAAAGATCGGCGACTATTATGCTACGTGCGTCGATGAAGACAGCATCAACAAGAAGGGCATCGCCGTCCTTAAGCCCGAGTTCGACCGCATTGCCGCACTGAAGGACAAATCAGCCCTGCCCGCGCTGATGGCCCATTTGCATGGCCAGGGCATCGAGGGCCTGTTCGGTTTTTACTCCGGCGCCGATTTCAAGAACGCCAAGGAAGTGATTGCGCAGGCCGACCAGGGAGGGCTCTCACTGCCGGACCGCGATTATTACCTGAAGGATGACGCGAAATCCGTGGAACTGCGAAAGCAATTCTCCGAGCATGTCGCGAACACTTTCAAGCTGCTGGGCGATGCTCCGGGAAAAGCTACGGTAGAAGCGGGCGCGGTGCTGGCAATTGAAACCGCGCTGGCCAAGGGCGCCATGGACCGCGTGGCGCGCCGCGAGCCGGAGAATATCTATCACAAGCTTTCCCATCAGGACTGGCAGGCGCTGGCGCCGTCGTTTTCGTTCGCCGCTTACGTCTCTGATCTTGGGGCGCCCGCATTCACTGCGCTGAACGTGGCTTCGCCGGATTTTTTCAAGGCGCTGGACGCTGAGTTGAAGAGCGTAAACCTGGATGACTTGAAGACCTATCTGCGCTGGCATCTGGTCCACTCGCAAGTACAGGCTCTGCCCAAGGCCTTTGTGGACGAGGACTTTAATTTTTACGGGAAGACCCTGCAAGGGACAAAGGAGTTGCCGGCCCGCTGGAAACGCTGCGTTAGCGCCGCCGACAGTGACCTGGGCGAAGCGCTGGGCAAGGTTTTCGTCGAGAAATATTATCCGCCGGAGGCCAAGGCGCGCACGCTGAAGATGGTCAACCAACTGGAAGCCGCGCTGCACCAGGACATCACCGACCTTCCCTGGATGTCAGAGGCCACGAAGAAGCAGGCGCTGGTAAAGCTGGCTGCCATCCAGAACAAGATCGGCTACCCCGCCAAATGGCGCGACTACACTGCGCTGAAGATCGAGCGTGGTGACGCGCTGGGAAATTCGCTGCGGGCAAATGCGTTTGAAGTCCACCGCCAACTGGCCAAGATCGGCAAGCCCCTGGACAAGCAGGAATGGCAGATGACGCCGCCCACCGTGAACGCCTATTACGATTCCACGGAAAATGACATCAATTTCCCCGCCGGCATTCTGCAGCCGCCGTTTTATGACTTCAAGGCCGATGACGCGCTCAACTTCGGCGGCATGGGCGCGGTGATTGGCCACGAGCTTACGCATGGCTTTGACGATCAGGGCGCGCTGTTTGATCTTGAAGGCAACCTCAAGAACTGGTGGACGCCGGAGGACGAAAAAGCCTTCAAGGAACGGACGCAGTGCATTGTGGATGAATACGATCAGTTCGTGGCGGTTGACGATGTCCATGTGCGCGGCAAGCTGACGCTGGGTGAGAACACGGCCGACAATGGCGGCCTGCGAATCGCCCACATGGCGCTGATGAAATCGCTGGCTGATGCGGGCAAGCAAGCGGAGAAGATTGACGGCTTCACGCCGGAACAGCGTCTCTTCATCGGCTGGGGCCAGATCTGGTGCCAGAACCAGACAGACCAGATGGCACGCCTGCTGGCCCAGAACAACGAGCACTCACCCGGCAAATATCGCGCCAACGGCGTGGTGCAGAATATGCCTGAGTTCCAGAAAGCCTGGGGATGCAAAGCCGGCCAGCCTATGGTGCGGGCCAATGCCTGCCACGTGTGGTAGCGCGCTTTAGTCTTCAGGCGCGCGGCCAAAGCCGGGTTCTTTTTCCGGGACGCAGCTTTTCTTGATCGCGTCACAGCGTTCGTTTTCGCTGCAACCGCCCTCACGGGCATAACAGGCGCAAGCGGCCTTGCCGGCGGAGTCATAAATACCGATTCCGCGGCAGGGCTGGTTGTTGATACACGCGCCGCGAAGTCCATTGGCATATTTGGGGCCGCAATCGCCGATACTTGGAGCAAATCTGGCGCTCAGCGTAACGGGCGCGGTTTGCGGCAAGGGCTCAAGCTTGGGTTGTGTCTCTGAAACCGGGTTCACCTGGGTTTGATCGTTGCGGGCTGACTGCTGCTTTGCCCCGCAGCCCACAGTGATTGCGCCGGAAGCCGCGAGCAAAAGTGCCGCCAGCCACATGTTCGAAATCTTCCTGTGCGTATGCATTGGCTTTCCCTCCTGCCTGCCGGCTCTCTTAGTAAGAGTAATTGGACTGCTGTACGTGTTGCGCCTCTCCGGAATATTCCCAGCGCCGCGTGCACCCGGCAGAGGAGTCGGTGGTAAAGCGCATCCAGAGCGAGCTGGTTCCGCTCCATCCGGTCTGGATCATAGCGTCGTAGTCGCCCCAATAACCGCGTGTGTCAGAACATACTGCGGCATTTTGCAGAATGTCCACGGGGAAGATGAACGCGCTGCCGTTCACATAACCCAGTGTGGCCCGGGAGACGTTGATAAAGTTGGCATTGCCATAGTGGTAGGCCCAGGAGGCTTGCCAGGTTGGAGGCAGCCCGATGAATCCCGGCCAAGCCACAACGTCAGGGTTATAGCTGTCTACCGCGCTGTTGTTGGGACCTCCACCCTGAAACCGCCAGCCCGGGACCCGGTTACAGCTGGTAAGCGTGTCATTGCAGGCTGAAGCGTCCAGGTAAAGATGTCCCTTGTCATCGCGGCGCGTATAGAGCATGCGGACGGCGTCATTCCCACCTTCAGAAGCCGCGCCTATGTCATAGCCAAACTGCGGGCCGCTGCGCAGCGTCAGCTCAGAGCCTTGAACGGTGGTCCCGAAATCGATGCCCGGATACAGTTCTGACGGATCACTTACCGGCACCGGATTTCCCCACGCGCCGTTTACCAGGCGGTTCATGTAGATGTAAGCGGTATTGTTAGAAAGTATTTGAGCTGCCACGTAGATGGAACCATCGCGTGAGGCGCGCAGCTTGGCATGCGACACCGCATAGAACTTTGGAAATGGCGTGGGAAGAAGCTGGAAGTTCGCATTCCCGTTGGGGCTGTGATACACATCGATCAACCCCGTGGCCACGTCAACATAGGCGGCGTAGACGTCTCCTGAACTAGTGGAGGCCATGCTGCCGCCATCATAAAAATGGCCCTGTGGGGTGTCAGGAACTCCGGGAACTGAGCTGGTATTGCTCACGCACTGGAGATTCTTGAACGTCGCGCCACCGTCTGTCGATTTAGCAATGCATGCTCCGCCGATATAGGAGCTTCGCCCATCGCCGTAATAAAGATAACCGTGAATGCCGCCGGCCGGCATCTTGGAACTTGGCACAGCCAAATTCGAGAGAAACACAGTCTGGTACGAAGCGCCCGATGTGGCGAGCGCCGGATCACCCCAGAGCACGGCCCAGCCTTTTGGCGGCGAGACTTTTCCTCCGTAGGTCCAGTTATTGCCGCCATCGTCGGAATAAGACCATCCCATCAGCGATGCACCCGCAGTCACAGTGCGGTCAAATTGCGCATACGTAATGAACGCGCCTTCATTTGTTTCGTCATTGTAAGAAACCACCACCCGCGTCTTCCCATTGACGAAAGATGTGGTAGCCGATGTCTCAGATTGCGTGCCGCCCGAGGTTTGATTGTCTTTGCCCGTGACACTCGTAGAGTTGGTGCAAGCACACAGGGACAAAACCAGCATTGCGGAGAAACCTGCAAGGACCTTCACTGATCCACCTCCTGAGCGGCAGACGGGTGGCAAGCAGGGCTGCCATACCAATCTCCCGCCACTAGTAGTGCATGGCGGGCAGCGAGCGTTACAGGCAAATATGCTGCCCGCGTAATGAGTGAAATAAGGTGTTAAGTGGCGAAGGTCAGGCTCAGGTGAGTTTTACCAGTCCCGTCGATTCCGCCTGCTCATGCGCGTGATAGCTCGAACGCACCAGCGGCCCCGATTCCACGTGGCGGAAGCCCATCTTTAGGGCCTCATGCTTCAGGAACGAGAATTCCTCAGGGATGTAATAGCGCGTCATCGGCAGGTGATTTTTGGAAGGCCGCAGATACTGGCCGACCGTGAGAATATCCACCTTGCGAGCAGCCAGATCGCGAAAGACCTCCAGCAGCTCGTCCATGGTCTCGCCAATGCCGACCATCACTCCGGTCTTTGAAACCATGTCCGGAGCAAAGCGCTTTACGTTGCTGAGCAGATCGAGCGTGCGTTCATAGCGCGCGCCCGAGCGGACGGCGCGATACAGGCGCGGCACAGTCTCAGTGTTGTGGTTCAGGACTTCAGGCTTCGCGTCGATCACGACTTTCAGGCAGTCTTCACGTCCCTGAAAATCGGGGATCAGCACTTCAATCTGGCAGCCGGGGGCCTGCTCACGGATTTGGCGTATGGTCTCGGCAAAAATCTTTGCCCCGCCCATGTTGTCGTCGTCGCGATTCACGCTGGTGACCACGGCGTGCTTCAATCCCAGGGTGGCCACGGCTTCCGCCACGCGGCGGGGTTCGTCCCAATCCAGGGGCCCGGGCTTGCCCTTGGGCACCGCGCAGAAACCGCAGCGGCGGGTGCAAAGATCGCCCAACAACATGAACGTGGCGGTCTTGTGGTTCCAGCATTCACCTATGTTCGGGCACTGGGCCGATTCACAAACAGTATGCAGATCGAGTGTTCGCGCCAGCCTTTTGAGGTCGTGGTAATTGTCGCCCATGGGGGCGCGGGCCTTCAGCCACTCCGGCTTCCTCTGCGGACGCCGTGGCGCAAGATCGATCTGGACGAGTTCTACGGAGCTGGCCATCAGGACATTAGATGTGAATCTCTATTGTACGATGCTGGGCCCGGTCCGTGCGGGGATGGATACCGAGGTAACTTTCACTCGGCTGAAATTGGCCCTAAACTTCAGGTTCGGTGGCCGAAAATCTGCGCAAAATCGTTCGATGGCTTGCGGCCCTGCATGCCCCGCTGGGGCACTGGGCCTCGATTGCAGCCTCTGTATTGTTTGCGGGGGCCGGACTCTCTCATTCCTCCTTCCTGCGGTTCCTGGCCTATTCCGGCGCATCGGTCTTCATCGTCCTGATTGGCGCCGATATTGTTGGGGCTTTCGTTGACCGGCATTCATTCCCCGACCCGCGCACACATCATTGCGCGGTATTGACGCTGCCCATGCTGGTTGCGCGCGTCATGCTGGCGGCAGGGCTGGGAGGCGTGTACACGTTCCTGGTGTTTATTGGCGTGGGACCGTGGACGCCGTTCATCTTTCTGCCTGTGATCTTTCTTGTCTGCTGTTTTGTGGCTTGGCGGAACGCCAGCCTCTGGTACGAGCAGGGCGAAGAATTTGAACAAGCGCTGGCCGATTCTGAGGCCCATCGGCATACACGCCTTCCACAAATAACCGACCATCGAGCGCGATAATCTCTCTACAGCGTGTGCAGGTACGCCATCAGCACCTGCAATTCCTGCTGGTCAAGCTGTCCTCCGAAAGGCGGCATCATGCCGCGGCCACGCACAATGCTTTGCATCACGTGTTCGTCCGTCGCGGTCAGGCCGCTGGGCAGGTATTGTTTTTGGTAGAGGTTTTTCAGTCCCGGCCCTTTGTTCCCGTGGGTTGAATATGCAGGATGGCAGACAAGACAATAGATGTTGTAGACCTTGCGTCCCTGGGATTGCTGCGCGTTCAGCCCCAGCTCAGCATCGGTCATTTTGGATTGATCTTTGCCGCAGCCGGACAGCAGCCCGGCCACGGTCATCATCAGAAGAAGAATGGACGCTGTTCGCCTCAAGTGACTATTATGTCTGTAGTGCAGCATTTTTGAAAACCCCTGGAGACCCTACTGCCGCAGATTCCATGCCGGTTGAGATCAAACGCGCCTATGATAAGCCCTCTCTCGCTGACGGCCAGCGTGTGCTGGTGGACCGGCTGTGGCCGCGCGGCATCAAAAAAGAGAGCGCGCGCATCGACCACTGGCTGAAGGAACTTGCCCCGTCTGACGGACTGCGGAAATGGTTCCATTCCAGCGCCAACTGGATCATCTTCAAGAAACGCTACTTCAAGGAGCTGCGCACGCCGGAAGCCTCAGCCGAGCTTGAAACCTTGTACCGGCTGATGTATGAGCACGAGCAGGTGACCCTTGTCTACGCTTCAAAGGACGTGGAACGCAACAACGCTGCCGCGCTCAAAGAGCTGCTTGAAGGTATGAAGAAGCCGCCTTCCAGCAGCGGTCCCGCCAGGGCCATGGCTGTGCCGCGGCGCATGGCCAGACGGCGCTCAGGCTGATGATTCTGCGCCCACTCGGCTCCATCCCCGCCGCCAGCGCTGAATTTCTGCCCGCATGGAGCGTGGTGGAGCGTACGCAGCGGCAAATTCTTGAGGGCTGCTGGATGATTACCCAGCCTTCTCATGCCGCGCTGGCCGGAGAGTTTGCCGCCAGGCTTACCGGAGTGGACCTGCCGGCCGTGGACGCCCAGGTCATAAGGGCGATTGCATTGCACGATGCCGGCTGGGGCATGCCTGACGCGCAAGCAATCATGCAGAGCCGCTCGGCCCAGCAGGGCTGTCCAAAATCGTTTGTTGCCTGCGGCGCTGATGAATTCGTGAATGCCTGGGAGAAATCCATCGACGTGGCCGAATCCGTCAGTCCTGTTGGCGGATACATTGTGAGCCGGCATTTTGTGCGCATCGCGGAGCAAGCTGCTTCCAGGGTCTCTGAAGCCGAGCGCCCGGTGGAAGCGCGTTTTGTGCAAAATGAATCCGCCAGGCAAGCCAAACTCGCCGCACAGCAGAAATACTCAGCCAAAGAATTGGAAGCGCTTACCGATGTTCTGCAGTTTTGTGATCTGCTCTCTCTCTACGTCTGTTGTGGCGCCCAGCAGAATGTGGAGTTCCCGGAATACTTTGGAATCAAAGCCCGGCTCACGGTGCAGCCGGATAGTTACACTCTGGATCCGATCTTGATTGAGCCAGGAACGAAATTTGCAATCGCGGCACTGCGCCATCCGGCGACGAAGGAAGCTTCAGGGCGGGAAATTGAAATCAAGATCTTGTAGTTTTTCCAAAGTCCCGACCCTGAGCTCGCCGAAGGGGAGGAATCCCTATCAGCTCCAATACATTTCAAGTTGCATCGGGTTAAGCTGGGCACCACGGCTCAAGGCAGAAGGGCTCGCGCCGCCACGTCGAGGAATTTGCAATAGGGCTCCCTCACTGCGTTCGGGATGTTATTTCATGTCCCCATGATCATGGTGCTCATGCTCCGGGCCAGGCTTGTCCTTGAGCTGGCGCTCTACCGACCAGATCTCGTCCGGCGTTTTCTCCCACGGATACATGTGCACCATCCAGCCAAAGACGTGCGGCATAAAAGTTCCGCCGGCGGCGTCACACGCTTCCTGGGTAGTGATGGAACCATTCAGCCCGAACCTGGCGTCTTTGCGCAGGGCTTCAAACTCGCGGCCCTGGGGCGGTCTGCACATGTTTACATGCTGGTGCCATTGCGCCATGCTCAACGGGATTCGCTCATTGAGCTGCTGTTCACTGAAGCGCACCGGAGCCGTATACATGGCGCCAATCAGTTTGTAATCGTCGCCGTGTTTTTCGTACAGCAGTGAAGTCGGCTTGGTGGGATCAAAGCGGAAAGCTTCGCCCATGGCGTACTGATAATTCGTGAAGTGGTACATCTTTTGCGGGACATTGGGAAGAAAGATCCTGTACCCTTCGTCCAGCGCGACTTTATAGTCGCGATACTTCTCAAGAGCCGGACGCGCCTGGTCGACCACCTGCTGCGCCTTCGCTGCATCTCCCGGCTGGGCTTTGCGCAGCTCACTCATGTGCATATGGGCGGCCATGTGCTCGTGTTCTTCATGGCTGTGGCCGCGACTCATGGCCTCAGTGGTCGCGTTCAATTCGCCCTGCCCTGCGGACACCTGCCCAGCTTGCTCGTGATTGTGCTCCTGCCCGAAAAGTAAGAGCGTCATCAGGCCGAGCGCCGCCGAAACCAGAAATCTTTTCATCGCCTCTTCCCCCGCACGTAACAAAGGTAGCAAACCCGAAACAAACACAAAAGTTACCTTCGGGACGCGGAAAAGAACTTCCCTGACTCAGGCGGGTTAGTATCTGGCGGGAGGGGAAACCATGCACCGATTCATCGATCGCACTCTATTTGCAGCGCTTACAGTGGCATTGCTGCTGCCGCTGGCCGGCCAGGCGCAGGAACAGGATAAAGACAAGGACCAGGGCCAAAGCAGCCCATCGCAAAGCGACAGCCAGACCGCCGGACGCCAGGGACGCGGGCGCTTTGCCGGCGCGCAACGCGAGCGCCAGCACATGGCCATGCTGGCCCAGAAGCTCAATCTCACTGACGCGCAGAAGCAGCAGTTCCAGCAGATCGGCAGGGACATGCGGAAGCAGGGAGTGGCGATCCGCCAGGACAGCTCGCTCTCCAGCGATCAGAAAAAAGAGAAGATGCAGGCGCTGCGCAAGCATGCGCATCAACAGATGTTCAGCGTGCTGACTCCGGAGCAGAAGGAGCAGCTCAAACAGATGCGTGAGCAGCACAAGAAAGACCAGGAGAAAGGCAAAGCTTCCGGCGATCAGGCTTCAGCCAAATCGAAGCCCGGAAGCGCCGACGATGACGACGATCCTTTTGCCGGCATGACCAGTGAGGATGATGACGGCCCGCAAAACGGCGGCAGCTTCTAAAGAACGAAGGATTATGGAGTGTGAACGGGTTCTTCGTGCTCGAAGAGCGGTTTCCACGATTCGTCGAGTGAGACCCACTGGTCAAATTCCTGCCAGCTTGATTTCATCTCCGGTACGTGGAGCAGGCCGTGGCCGTCAGAGCAAACCAGCTCCGTCCCCCACCAACCGAGAAACAGGTAACCTGGCGTCCCCACGGACGCCTCGTTGCCCAGCCGTCTGAGGCAGAAGCGGCAGCGGCGTCCCTGGTCATAGAGTGACCATGAGAGCGCGATCATCGCCGTGACAAGAAACAGCCAGGTAGAGAACGGCCCTACCAGAGGATGCACGGACCCCGTAAGCATGATGGAAACCCTGCCCGTCAGTTCCAGCGAGCCGACAAAGCAGATGGCCAGCAGCAACAGGGTCTTTACCGAGAAGAATCCCCACCAGCGCAATCCGTGGGCAAAGCTCAGTTTGATTTTGCGCGTCTTGGCGCCGCCCAGCCGGCTGCTGCCCAGCGCGACCCCGCCGAACAACGACAGCACGGTGAAGAACAGATATAGCTTCACGCCCTGGTGCGCGCGGGAAACAAATGATTCCATCTGCGGCTGGGAATAGCCGTCATGATCGGCCATTTGCCTGAATTCCTGTTTTGCCTGCGCCAGGGTCGCGTGAGGTTGCATGCGCAACACAGCGCCGGTTCGGTCGGCAAAGTTGTTGGTGGTTATGCCCCAGCGGGGCAATAGCCACACCGATACTTCCGGAAAGGTGAAAACAAAACTTTCCGGAAGCACACCGATCACCGTACCGGGTCGGCCATCCACGGAGATGGTCTTGCCCACAATGTTGCGGTCTGAGTTGAACTCCGCCTTCCACAAACGATCAGTAATCACCACGCACTGCGCACAATTTGCTTCGTCGGCCGGCGTAAACAGGCGGCCCAAAGCCGCCTTGTTCCCCAGCAGGTCAAAAAAGTTCGGCGAAACGCGCGCGCTGATGTCGTTGACCACTTCATGGGGAAAAACCAGGCTCACAGGATGCCATGAATAGGCAGCCACCATCTCCGCTGTTTTGCTGCGCTCGGCCCATTGTGCCGTTGCGCGAAACAGATTTTCTTCGTCATATTTCGTAAAGCTGCCGTGCATCGCCAGGTAAGCAAGACGGTCAGGCTGATGAAACGGCAAAGGCTTGAAGCCCGAGCGGATGGTCGGGGCCAGGCCCGTGACCAACACCAGAAAGACCAGAGCGAAAAAGACCGTCCCCAGGCAGAATCGCGCGGTGCGCGGGACCTCATCAAAGGCGCGAACAACTTTCTTCTGGCTAAAGCGATGAAAGGCAGCGTCAGGAAATGCGCCCCAGCAGTGCCGGGCCAGTTGCATAGAGGTATGCGAATTCAGCCGGCCGGACTCAGCCAGAAAGTGGAGCCAGTGCCAGACCTCTCCGAACCATTCGCGGTACCACTCAGCGCGTTGCGGTTTTGGGACCAGCAGGCTGGCGGTGCGCAGCAGCAGCTTGCATTGCCAGATCAGCAGCCGAATTTGAGGATGGGCCTGCACAACGTTCCTTTACCGGCGCGTTTTCTCTTCCGGAGCCAGCCGGGCGAGCAGCGGATAGCGCTCCACGGCGCTGGCCAGCACATCTTTACCCTGTCGCGTGAGCTTGTAATAACGCCGCGGCGGACGCTCTTCGCGCACCGCAATCCTGCTGTCTTCCCAATCACCGCGGACCAGCGATTCTTTTTCCAGGCGGCGCAACGCGGGATAGATGGTGCCGCTGGGCAGCCCGGTGACGTCCATGATGTCAAAACCGTAGATGTAGCCTGACCGGATTGTTTGCAGGATCAGCGCCGATGTGTGAGAAATTCTTGCCGCAGTTTCCATGTCCCGTGTGTAACCCTATGTAGTATTCTTTATATGTAGTATTCTCGAATAGCGCCTGACACCCTGATTTTACTGTATTTGATTCGGGCCCGCACAGGATTATTTGCCGCCGTTCCCGGGAACCCTGAAGTCGCGAGCGGTGTCTTTCCTGAGATGGCCTTCTTGAGGCGACCTTATGCTTGAGGCACAGGGACTTACCAAGTGTTACGCCAGCCTGCCCGCCGTGAGCAACGTGAACTTCACAGTGCGTCCCGGAGAGATTCTCGGCTATTTGGGGCCGAACGGCTCCGGGAAAAGCACCACAGTCAAGATGATCACCGGCCTGATGGAGCCGACCCGCGGCCAGGTCCTGTTTCACGGCGCCAATATCAAAGATGATCTGCCCGCCTATAAGAGAATTCTAGGGTACGTCCCCGAGGAGGCGCTGCTCTATCCCTATATGACTGGCTGGGAATACCTGGAGTTCGTCGGCATTCTGCGCGGCATGGACCAGAAGATGCTCCGCAAGCGGGCTGAGGCGCTGCTGAATCTCTTTCTGCTCTTTCCGTTCCGTCACGCCACCATCGCTTCTTACTCCAAGGGCATGCGGCAGCGCGTGTTGCTGATTGCCGCGTTGATGCACGATCCGGAAATCCTGGTCTTTGACGAACCGCTCTCCGGGCTGGACGTGACCTCCGCCATGATCTTCCGCAAGGTGGTGAAGTCGCTGAGCGACCAGGGCAAGATCATTCTTTATTGTTCGCACGTGCTGGAAGTGGTGGAGAAGCTCTGCTCCCACCTGCTGATCCTGAGCAAGGGAAATGTGGCGGCGCACGGCTCGGTCAGCGAGGTGAGCCGCATGACCGGCCTTAAGACGCTTGAGGATTCGTTCTCGCGCCTGGTGCAGGAACAGGATGCCGAGCAGATCGCGCACGACATTGTGGAAGTGATGGCGGCCCCGTGATCGCCGCAACACGCAGGGCAATTCACAAGCGCTGGATTCGCCTGCTGGAACGCCCTTTCTGGCGGCTGGTGGCGCACTTTGGCATGCGCCTGTTCTCCGGCAGCGGCGAAGGCGGCCTTGAGTTGGGCGCAGGCGCCGTGCTAGCGCTGCTGGCCGCTCCCGGAGCGTTTATTTCCATCCTGCTGCTCGATAAGTATTCCGGCTTGCTCCGCTTTTTTCGCGGCAATCAAAGCTTTGATCCCTACGCCGCTTCTCTGCCCGACCAGTATTTTTTTCTCACCTTCTCCATGGTCATCACCGGCATTGTCACAGTGCTCAAGTGGGACAGCATTTTCCCTGACCGCCGCGATTACATGAACCTGGCCCCGCTGCCCATTCCAACGCGCCGGATATTCCTGGCCAACATCACCGCGATTGTCCTGATTGCGCTGGCGTTTGCCGTGGACGTGAACGCCTTTTCCTCGCTCTTTTTCCCCATGGAAGTCACCATGGAAGAGCCGAGGTTTGCGGCTTATGTCTGTTTTGCCAGGGCACATTTTGCCGGCGTGCTGCTGGCCAGCCTGTTTGTGTTCTTTGCCATGTTCGCGCTGATCGGCGCCCTGATGGTCGCCTTGCCGGACAGCATGTTTCGCCGCATTTCAATCTATCTCCGCGTGGTGATCGTGGTCCTGTTGCTTGGTTTGCTCTTCAGCACATTCGCGGTGACTCCAATGATCCCGGCCCTGGCCAGGGAACCGCATTCGCTCTTGCGATGGCTGCCACCCGTTTGGTTTCTTGGGCTCTCGCGGACGGTCCTGGGCAAAGCCAACGCCGGGCTGGCGCAGATGGGCGAAATCGGCATTGTGGCGATGGTTGCGGTTATCCTGCTGGCGCCGATGGTGTATGTGTTGAGCTACTATCGTTACTTCATCCGCATTCCGGAAACTCTGGACACCACGCTCCGCAATCGCGAGCCCCGGAACCTGTTTCCCATTCGGTTGATGGACCGGTTTGTATTGCGGTCGCCATTTGAGCGGGCTACTTATCGCTTTGCCATGAAAACGCTGTTGCGCAATGAGCGCCACTCGTTGTTGTTCGGCGCTTTTGCGGGTCTGGGCTTTGTGCTTGCGTCGCAGACATTGGTTTCCGCGTTTACTGAGAAGTCCGGTCCCACGGGCGGGGCGCCCAGCGCGGCCTTGATTTCCGTACCTCTCACGCTCGCCTATTTTCTGATTTGCGGCTTGCGCTTCGTTTTTGATCTCCCGGCGGAGATCCGGGCGAACTGGGTACACAGAGTAATTCTGGACCACCGTCAGCCTGAGCCGGTGGATGCGGCAGGAAAGGTCATCATGACATTTGTCCTGCCCTGGATACTGGCGGTCTGCCTGCCTCTCTATCTGCATTACTGGGGATGGGCGGTGGGCGGCGGGCTGGTTGCCGTGCTGATTGCCGCGTGCTGTCTGCTCGCCGACGGCTTGTTGCGTCGGTTCAGAAAGATTCCGTTTGCCTGCGCATATCCTGCCTGGAAGCAAAGCGCCACGGTCATTGTATTGCTCTACGTTCTAGGCCTATGGGCATTCACTTCCATCCTGCCCAGCCTGGAGCACGCTCTCCTGCAGAAGAGCACATGGTATCTCTGGGGCCTGGCAGGAGTTCTGCTGGGTGCGCGGACGGCGTTGCGCAAGTTGCGCCTCAGCGATGAAACCAATGAGGTACTGGTCTTTGATGAAGTCCCAGACGCTCCGTTTGAGCTATTGAACCTTTCTGGCCGGTGAAGCGCGGCAGACCGGTAATTTCTTGAAACGATAGACGCGATTCCGTCACTAGACAGGATGAGCGCGCTTTTCCCGTACTACAAAACAAAATGGCAAGCGCTGATCCCCGGCGACTGTGGTGAGACTCTGCTGCAGGGCGGTTGAGGTAACGTGCAGCTCTGCCGCACAAAAAATTGTAACCCGGTTGACGCCAGCCAGCTCTAACCGTCAGACACAAAAATCAGAGCAAGAACAAAACCGTTTGCACTTGTTTAACGTACGTTGATCACGCAGGGAGATTTTAGATGTTCCGCAGTAGAAGCAAAAAACAGACCGGTGGACGCGCAACCGAATATGCAAGCTGCAAGGATTTTCAGCGCATTTTCAGTGAAGACATGGTGGGGCTGCACCGCCTGGCATTTTTGCTGACCGCCGACGAGGACAAGGCGGAACAATGCTTTGTCGCGGGCCTGGAAGACAGCATCCATGGCAACCCCGTTTTTCGGCAGTGGGCGCGCGCATGGAGCAAGCGCGCCATCATCCAGAATGCAATCAAGACCATGTCGCCGACGGCTCCCAGGCGCGGACCTGAGCAGCAGAAATCCACGGCCGCTTCGCAGAATGGATCGGGGCCTGAAAATGTGGCGGCCATTGTGGCCGGATGGGAGCCTTTCGAGAGATTTGTATTTGTGATGGCCGTCCTGGAGGGCTATTCTCCGCGCGAGTGCTCCGCACTGCTCGCGTGCCCGGTGCAGGACGTGATTAACGCAAAGTCACTCGCCCTGCAGCGTCTGGCAGACCTGCCATGGCAGGAGGCTGTTGCCCCGCGGCGCGATGATACAAAGTGGAACCCAGGGTTCGCGCGCGCCCAGGTGGCATGACGACTGACTTCGTGTCTCATCTTTAGATGGATTTGTCCGGGCCGGTTGCAAGTCTTTTTATTGAAGCGCGGATCCTTCTGTTGCGGGCGCCTGTGCAATCGTGAAAGCTATGAGACCGATGACTGCGCGACATCCTGTCTTTAACCTGACGTCTCACCGGCGCCCCAACACTCAAAAATCCGTTCAGCTTGCCTATGCGTAGGGCCGTTTCTGGCTGCGTTATGCCAGGTAAAGCAGCACGTATCCCGCGCCCGACCATATGGCGAAAACCGCGGCCGTCAAAGCCAGCCGGAATGAAAAACTATCAAGAAGACGATTGTTCTTGCCGTCAAACATATGAACTCCTCAATCCTAAGATCCCGAATTGGAACCGCGGCGTTTATGCCGATAATTCCTGCATTGGGTAAAGGCATCTCTTGTGCCAAATCCTTGTAGCACCGTAAATGATTGAATCTACGCAAAGATAAGAACATTCATATTGCTCGCGCCGCATGGCGGGTGTGCGCTTTCGGCAATGAGGTGTTCGCAAATGAACAGTGGCTGCAAGCCGCAATTTTACTGGCGATTTCTTGCTGACCTTTTGCGCGTGGCTTCGTCTAAATTAAGGACGCAACCAGTGTAGTTCCGCGTGTCATTGTTCCCGCTCTCTTCCGCTCCTGGACTTTCGGATAGAATCAAGAGTGTTGACTCGTTCCAGCCAGTTGAGAAAAGCTCCTGGGCCCCCGTCCCTGCAGTTTTTCCTTGATCTGCCAAAATTCCGCAGAGATCCGCTGGGCGGATTCTTTCAAGCGACCTTGAGCTATGGGGACGTGGTGCGGTACCGAGGCGTGTGGGTCTCTCATCAACTCAGCCATCCCGATCACATTCAGCATGTCTTGCAGGGAAACTTCGCCAACTATCGCAAGGGTCGCGGGTACAAGATACTAAAACTCTCTCTGGGTGAAGGGCTGCTGACAAGCGAAGGCGCACTGTGGCAGCGGCAACGGAAAATGACGCAACCGTCATTCCAGGGGCAGCAGGTGGCGTCATTCGTTGGCACCATGGCGGAAAATACGCTGGCCATGCTGCGGCGGTGGGAAGGCAACGCGCAGCAAAATGCCGCATTCGACGTGGTGCCGGACTTTATGCGCCTGACGCTCAACATTGCCGCGCAGGTGCTTTTCACCACCAACCTTGAGGCTGACGCCGAATCCATCCGCCGGACACTCGACATTGGCCGCGACTATTCGGTGGACCGCGCGTGGTCGATTTTTCCGCCGCCGCTCAGCATTCCCACGCGTCGCAACCGCGAATATCGCAGCGCGCTGGCTAACATCCATGGAATCATCGACCGCATTATTGCCGGGCGGCGCCGTGAGCCCGGGCGCATCTCTGACCTGCTGACCATGCTGATGGAGGCTCGCGATGAGAGTGGCGCAGCCATGTCTGACAAGCAGCTACGCGACGAGGTGATTACGCTGCTCACCGCCGGCCACGAGACCACGACGCTTGCGCTTGCCTGGACATGTTTTCTGATCGGCACTCGGCCTGAGGTGGTTGAACGCATGACAACCGAAGCGGCATTTCTCAATGGCCGCACTCCGGCCTATGAAGACCTGATGAAGCTGCGCTATTCGCGCATGGTGGTGGAAGAGAGCATGCGTCTCTACCCGCCGGTTTGGACCCTGGCGCGAACGGCGGTGAATGAAGACGAGATCGGCGGCTACCCAATTCCCGCGGGGTCGGAGATCCTGATCTTTCCTTACATCACGCAGCGCCATCCCAAGTGGTGGCAGGACCCGGATGTGTTCCGTCCGGAACGGTTTGCGCCGGAAAACTCCGCGGCCCGGCCACGCTATGCGTATCTGCCTTTCGGCGCGGGGCCGCGCACCTGCATCGGCCTGAATTTTGCGATGACGGAAATTCTGGTGGCGCTCACACTGATCCTGCAGCGCTTCCAGATCAAGCTGGCAATCGATCCAGCCACGGTGCGGGCAGATCCATCGGTGACGTTGCAGCCAAGGCCGGGAGTGCCGGTGCGGCTGGAAAGAGCCCGCGTAACGTGCTAGATGGCGTCGGCCTTATTCCACTGCCAGTCCGCAAACCTTTTGCGCAATTCCAGCTTGGATAGCTTTCCGGTTGATGTGTGCGGCAGGTCGTCGAGAAAGACGAATGCATCCGGCAATTGCCATTTGGCAAAGCGCGAAGAAAGAAATTCGCGCAGCTCGCCGGGTGTTGCAGTTGCGCCGGGACGCAGCACGA
Organism: Candidatus Angelobacter sp.; assembly: GCA_035703825.1. Classification (GTDB taxonomy): domain Bacteria; phylum Acidobacteriota; class Terriglobia; order Terriglobales; family Acidobacteriaceae; genus Angelobacter. Next base: position 12,788 of record DASSXL010000135.1, on the reverse strand, counting down.
CGACCGCGACCGGACGCTCGTCCCACTTGGGATGGGGAACAGCAATCACTCCGGCTTCTCGCACGGCAGGGTGCGCGACCAAAGCATTTTCCAGGTCGACGGAGCTGATCCATTCGCCGCCGGACTTGATCAGGTCCTTGGCACGGTCGGCAATCTGGACGTAACCTTCCGCGTCAATGGTGGCGATGTCACCGGTGCGCAGCCAGCCGTCGGCGGTCCAGCGATCTTCCGTGCCGGGCGCGTTGAAATAACTGGCAGCAGCCCATGGACCGCGCACGTGCAGCTCGCCCATGGTGGTCCCGTCCCACGGCGCCTCGCCGTGATCGTGCACCACGCGCACTTCCATGAAAGGCAGAGCGCGGCCCTGGCGGACGCGCATGCGGTACTTCTCGTCTTCTGGCCAATCAAGCATGTGCGACTTCAAGGTGGAGCAGACCGCCACGGGAGTCGTTTCCGTCATCCCCCATACCTGGATGAGACGAAGGCCGCGCTGGTCAAGCTTGCGTACTAGCGCTTCCGGCACCGCTGTGCCGCCCACAAAGCCGCGGAACTTTGGCGCTATCTTCCAGCGCGTGGGATCTTTTTCAAGAGCTTCCAGAATCCCGGCCCAGACGGTCGGCACGGCCGTGGCGAGCGTGACCTGCTCTGAACAGAAAAGATCGAGTATGGAGCACGCATCAAGTTGCCGGCCGGGCATTACCAGTTTGCAGCCAAGCATGATGGCCACGTGCGGCAGTCCGTGCGCGTTGGCATGGAACATGGGCGCCAGAGCCATGGCAACGTCATGCTGGGAGACGCAGAATGCGTCCGGCAGCGAGAAGGCCAGCGCATGCAGGATCAGCGCGCGGTGGGAGTAGAGCACGCCCTTGGAGTTGCCCGTGGTGCCGGAGGTAAAGCACATGGCGGCAGCATCATTTTCGTTGGCGCGCGGAAATTCGTAGCCGCCTCGGGCGGACAACAGCAGCTCTTCGTAGTCTTCTGTGCCTGATGGCAAAGAATCATGCTGGTGGCTGACTACAAACACTTTTTCCGGCTTTACCTTGTTCTTGAACTGCTCATACAGAGGCAGCAGGACGTCATCGACAATGAGAAAGCGGTCCTGCGCGTGATTGACGATGAAGGCCAGCTCTTGCGGATGGAGCCGGAGATTGAGCGTGTGCACGACGCCGCCAGCGGCGGGCACCCCGAAATAAGCTTCCAGATGCGCGTAGTGGTTCCAGCACAGAGTGCCAACACGGTCGCCGGGTTGAAGCCCGGCGCGATGAAGCGCTTCCGCTAGAGACTTGGCGCGGCGGTAAAAATCCAGATAAGTGTAACGATGCAGGCTGCCGTCAGGCAGGCGCGAGACGATCTCAACGGCCGGGTAAGTTTTTGGGATCCGCTCCAGGATGGCTTGCAGGGTAAGGGGATAGTCCATCATGGATCCCTTCATTGCAAAAGTCCTCCAGAGCGGTTCAGCAGCGGTTTGGATGCGAACGAAACGCGCTTATACTAGCACGATTCCTGAGCGCACTCTCTCGCGGCTGGCTTATACTGCTCCCGCCATGAAACTCAAACGCATCGTCTGCCTGTTGTCTCTGATCGCATTCTGCTCCGCCGGAATACTGGCGCAAAACAGTTTTACCGTGGGCACGGCAACCGCCGCACCCGGCCAGAAAGCTACCGGCACTCTGGACGTGCCGGCCGGAGTTGACGCGGCAACGTCGATTCCCGTGGTGGTTGTCCGGGGCTCGCGGCCTGGGCCGGTGCTGGCGCTGGTTTCGGGCGCGCATGGCACGGAATATGCCTCGATCATCGCGCTGGAAAAGGTGATCCAGTCGCTCGATCCTGCGCAGGTTTCCGGGACGGTGATCATTCTGCCGTTGGTCAACATCCCTTCGTTTGAGCAGAAGGTCCCGCACGTGAATCCGGTGGATGGCAAGAGCATGAACCGCTTCTATCCCGGCAAGCCGGATGGCACGCAGACGGAGCGAGTCTCTTACGCCATCACGAAGCAGGTGGTGGAGCGCTGTGATTATCTGGTGGATTATCATGGCGGCGACATCGACGAAAACCTGCGGCCATATGCCTACTGGCCGAAATCCGGCAATCCCAAAATGGACGCCACCACGCACGACATGGTGCTGGCCTTTGGACTGGACCACATCATTGTATGGACTGACCGTCCGAAAGATCCGGCGGCTTCACGCTATCTTGACAACACGGCCAACACGCGGGGCAAGCCGGCCATCGCCGTGGAAGCCGGATACTCAGGAACTGTGGAGACCGACGACGTGGCCCTGCTGGCCAATGGCACGCTGAGCCTGATGCGTCATCTGAACATGCTGCCCGGCGCGCCGGCGATGGTGCAGCATCCTGTGTGGTTCGGAAAGGTTGATACCGTGGCCAGCGACCAGCCTGGGATTTTCTATCCGCTGGTACAGCGCGGGACATACGTTGAGGCGGGAATGAAGATTGGCTACGTGACCGATTATTTCGGCAAGACAATTTATGAAGCCCACGCGCCGGCCGCCGGAGTGGTGCTGTACATCTGCGGCGTGCCGTCAATGAAGAAGGGTGACACGGTGGCCAACATCGGCGAGATCACGACGAATCCTTAGTGTCGCTTCGCTCCAAACCGCTCAGGCATCGTTTTTGCTTTCTATCGGTCTGTTGCCTTGTTGCTTGCCGCTCGGCGGCCACGGGCCTCGCGGGCTACTAAAAATTGAAGCACACCTATCTGTCCCTTCGCTTGAATTGCCACCATTGGATAAAGCAGATGCCCCAGAGAGCTGCGGCAAACGCCGCAATGAAGATTCCTGCGCTTGGATCACCATGAAAGAGAAGCCAGACAATCTTATGGTTCTCAATCTTGAATATGCCGGCAAGGAGACTATAAAACGACGCCATCCACAAGAACTTTGTATGCGCAGGCAGTGGCGTAGTACGGGTGCGAGCATAGAAATAGAAGAGCCAGAAGAACACCGCCATTGCTACGAATATCGGGGCCCGGGCGCCAGAGCCCGACGCGAAACCGCTCCAGACGATCCATATGACTTTGCCATTTTGAATGCGAAAGAGGAACAGCATTAGAGTACTGATCACGGCCAGCCAGAAGAATGAACTCCGTGTTTCGGTTACCAGCCGCGCACGCTCAAGCGCCAGTTTTTCTTTCTCCGAATCCAGCCTGGGCGGAGAGACTTTCAGGCTTTCGAGCGCGCCGCCGGCGGAGCGGGCCGACTTTTCAAAGTCAGGGTTCTGGCGAAAATAATCCTCCACCAGAGCGCGCGTGGCCACGCTGGCTTCTCCGGAAAAGTAGGCCGGCAACAGATCGACAATGACTTCGCGCTCAAGATTCATGGGCGCACCTCCTGAAATAGTTCTCTGGCATGCATCAGTTTTAAGCGCGCGCGGTGCACCTTGACCTTGACCGTGGTCACGGGAAGCTTGAGGGCCTGCGCGATTTCTTCATACGGCATTTCTTCCTGCACCCGCATCAGCAACGCGGCACGGTCCACCTCAGAGAGCTGGCGCAGAGCGTCCATAACGGCGCCAAGCTCAGCTTTGTGCTCAGTGCGCGTGGCCAGCCCCACGGAAGGATCAGGCATGGACTCTTCCAGCTCAGTAAGGCGGTTATTGCGGCGCAGATGGTCGCGGTACAGGTTGCGGGCGATAGTAAACAAGTAGGCCTTTACGGTGGCTTCACGGATTTTGCCGCGCGAGGTCCAGGCGCGCACGAAAGTTTCTGAAGTAATGTCGTCCGCCAGCGCCGAGTCCCCGCAAAGAAACAGCACAAAGCGATGCACCTGCGGCGCATAGCTTTGGTAGAGGCTATGGAAATCCATCATTCGGCGGCCTGGACGGTAATGATACGCAGAACCGGCGCGGAAGTTACCAAGCAAGTGGGCACATTCGTTATGGAAGGCAGGAAGAGCCGATGAATGACGGCGATCGCGCAAACGGGGCAGAAACGATCAAAAGCCGGGCTCTGGCGAACCCGGCCTTTGTTAGTGCCATTTCCTCCCCCAGGAAATAGCAACACTTTTCCGCTACCAGAGAGGCGGGCCTCCTGGACGCGGAAACTAAATATCTCCAGCAAAAATACCGCTGGAAGCGCTCATCAACAGGAGCGGTACGAATATCCGCGGGCACTTCCCTCGATAACTAAATGAGTCTCAGGCAAGTAGCGCATTTGACGCTGTGACAGCGGTCACATGACTGCCCCATGGCCGCCTCGCCTTTTGAGATCGCGCGGCACGTCCGAGAAAGGCTGGCGCCACCTTCTTCAGGGAATGTGCGCCTTTGCGAATCGGCTGCGGGTGCGTTTACCAGCCGCCTCCACCTCCACCCCCACCTCCGCCGCCGGACGAGCCGCCTCCGCCCGAACCCGAAGACGATCCTGGAGCAGTGGAAGACGACGAGATAGCGCTGGAAAATGAGCTGCTGAAGCTCGCGGTAAAAGCCGTCGCAGAAAATGATCCCAGTGTCGCGCCGGAATACCATGAAGGAGAATAGCGGGCGTCGCCAGCGGTCCCGGCGCTGGCCAGCACCTGGGAAAACTGCTCTGCCCAGGCATGCTCAACCCCCAGCGCAAAAGCATAAGGAAGAAAGCGCTCAAAAAGTTGAGGCGTCTTGTCAGGCCGCGCGATGGTTTGCAGGCGGTCCGCATCGACTGCTGTCAGGAACATCTTGAAGCCTTCCACGCGGTCCATAAGGGCGCGACCGGCAAGAGTGGGCGCCTTCAATAGATGATGGAATAGAACATTGAGCCCGATAGCAGCCGCAATCACAGAGGCGGCGGCCAAGCCGCAGGCCCAAATCATCAAGCCCAGGCCCAGGCATTCACCGATCAAGAATGGAATACTGAACAGGGTAAGAAAGCCGGCCTGTCCGATTCCCAGCACACCTTCATTCCTTACGCTTTTCCATGCGCGAATCACGCTGCTCACGAGCATATAGACGCCAAAGCTCCACCCCGAAAGCCAGACCGACATGAAGAGCGCTACCGGCGTACGCGAACCCCCGGTCATCAAGACGACCGCCGCAATGGTGAGGATTGACATGACAATCCCGGGCCAGAGATAACGGGCGTTGGTGAGAAAGTAGGTCGTCTCCATCGTGGCGTGCAGGTTGTTTTCCACAGCCTTGCGGGCGCGCAGCAGCAACGCATGGTTCTTGTTTTCGAGGACCAGCGGGCCGCCATCTTCAAACAAAATGCGCACCAGGCCCTTCTCGTCGGCAGAAAGATTGCCGTCTTTATCTGTGGCATTCTTCCTGCGCACCAGCTTGTAGGTCTTGGATTCATCCTGCTCAATGGTGAGATAACCCTTGGCGGCCAGCCCCATGATTGCGGCAGTAAAGGCCTTTTCGTCAAAGCCCATGCGTTCCAGAAAACGCATGGCCGCGGGAGACATGTTGTCCGGCGGCTCATAAAGAGGAACGATGGTGCCGCGCGCGGGATCTCTGCCCACCATGCCCCAGATCATCACGTAATAGAGAAGTACAACGGTCCAGCCGGCCAGTCCAAAGATCAGGGACTTGTTGTCAGCAATGAACCACGCGCGCTTTTGTTCGGCCGTGGGCTCGGCAATCAGGCCTTTGGGCCACGTCACCACAATGGAAAGCCCCTGCCGGGGTGCGAGATTTTCAGCGCGAAATGTGGGATTGCTGTCCTTATCGCGTCTGGCCGTGTATGCCTGCCCTTTTTCACCTTCATAACCGGTATAGCCTTCAAGGTCCGTTACCAGATTGCGCACGTTTGCCGGCAGAAATACCGTGGCTGTGGCCACGTCGATGGGAAACTTCCAGCGGGTGCCGGTCACGTTCCAGTAGAGTTCGTCATGATCGTGGAAGAAACCAAGTTCGCGATTGACGCGATAAGCAAACTGGTAAGAGTGGGTGCCGGGCGGCAGGTCATAACTGGAACTGCCGAAATACACCCGGACCATGTCGCCCACGTCCTCAGTGTGGTAAGGCTCTGAGTTGCCATCGCGGCGCACCCTGACGATATCAAAGAGCACGGATTTGTGGTTGCCGGCGCGGTCGCTGTAATGGACGGGAAAATCGCGATAAATGCCGTGAACCATGCTAACGCCGGCAGACTCAACGACGATGGTTTCAACCACCTGCATGCTGCCGTCTGAATTCACGGTGATGCGGGAATCAAACGAGCGGATCCCTTCCGTCTGTGCGGGGGCAGTCACGGCCAGCAACAAGGCCAGGGAACAAGCCATCAAAAAAGTTTTCATGGAGTCAGTGATTGACTATAACTCTGCCTGCATTCGGCGGGAAGAACAAAAATTATGATGCATCAGAACTCGCGCACCGGAGCGGCCTGGTCCGGGCCGACCCGGCCGGCAACGATTTCCGCACGATAGTAATTTTCACCGCGCATGGGACAGCCGGCCATGCGGCGCAGGATAGCGATCTAACCGCCATAGCCTTGGAGGCGAAGCATATTACGGATGGTCAATAATAGTCAGATGTTTAAGCATGGCGTTGCCTGATAACGCATGATGCTATTGATGGAAAATATAAACTCGCTGCAATATATAAATTTGATGGATTATTAACTATAAATATTTTCATTCATGCTACCGATAGTGCTATAGAATGAATCTGCTTTTTCCTATAGATAAATTTCCACTCCCTTGATAGAACCAACCGACTTTTACGTTTGAGGGGATAGTTATGAGATTGAGAAGAATTGCTCTTTTAAGCTGCCTGGCAGTGATGTTTGCTGCTCAAACAGTGTTTGCCCAATCACAATTCAAGCTTCGGGAAGTCGTGCGCACCGGCGGCAATGCGCCAGTCCCGCAACAACTAAGTTTTGTTTCAAAGTTTTCGCTCAATTCCCAGGGGCAAGCTGCTTTCATCGGCGATGGCGGCCTCTTCCTGAGGTCGGGTGGCAGCAACACCATTGCGGCTGCTTTCGGCGATGCCGCTCCCGGAGGGGGTAGCTTTGTCTCTATCAGTTCGCCATCGATAAACTCGGCGGGGCAGGTTGTGTTTCGCGGTGAAACTACCTCACCAAGCCCTTCCGGCTTGTTCTTGTTCTCCGGGGGCAGGATCACACCACTCATTACTGACGCCACTCTGGCGGCCAGCGGTGATTTTGTTTTTCCGGACACTCCTTCAGCCAATGACGTGGGCGTGGTAGCTTTTGTAAGTTTCATTGGCAACGGGCTGTTCCTTTCGTCCAACGGCACCATCAGCAAGCTGGCCGGGCCTGGAGAGCCTGCCCCAGGCGGCGGCACATTCTCCAGCTTCTCTTCACCGTCTATCAATCATGACGGCCAGGTAGTTTTCACTGCCTTTCTGTCTACGGGCGGTCGGGGAGTCTTTCTGGCATCGGGGGGCACGATTACCAAAATCATTGCTACAGGCGATGTGTTCCCTGACGGTAGCGTGTTCTTTTTCCCGAACGGGAATCCTTCAATCAATGATGCCGGCGACGTTGCTTTTAGTGGATCAGCCAACGGATTTGTCGTAGATTCAGGACTCTACTTATACTCGGGAGGCCATTTGAGTGTAGTTGTTCCCGAGTTCACTCCGATTCCATCTCTGGGTGGCGCTTTGCTATTGCCGCAGGATGCGTCCATCAACAACGCCGGGCAAATTGCATTCATCAGCCAGGAAATAGCTTCGCCGATCTCCGGGCTCTTTGTATTCGTCTTCTCCAATGGCACTGTTACCCAGGTCATGGCGCCCGGACAAAGCTCGCCCGATGGCGACACCTTTACCGGCGCATTCCGTGTCCAGGTCAACAATGCAGGTCAGGTAGGGTTTATTTCGCGCCTTGTAGAGCACAATGATGCGCTGTTCCTCTCTTCCGGCGGCACGACGGTGCGGATCGCCGGGCAGGGTGACACGGTCGCGCGCCAGCCGAAATTTGAGTTTCCGTTTGCGTTCGGTTTGAGCAATCAGGAACAGACACTTGTGTTTGACTCGACTTTTCCTGGGGGCATTGGCTTGTTTTCGGCTTCCCCAGGCGGAGGCCCGGGTCTTGTAACTTTGAACGCGCACGTGGGCCAAACCGTAGGCAATGACGGTGTGATCCAGGGCTTCTTTGAAAACTTTGCCATGAACGGCCAGGGTCAGGTGGTATTTAACTCGGATCTTTCAAGAGGCATATCCAGCATTATTGTCAGTTCGTCCGGCACGCTCACCCAGTTGGTGCGGGCGTCGTTCAACGGCAATGGGTCACCGGCCCCCGGCGGTGGAACATTGCTGGGTGTGCGGCAGTCTTCAATCAACAACCTGGGACATGTGGCCTTCTCCGGATTTGGTACTTTCAACAGCGGCATATACCTCTCGGCCAACGGGCAGTTGAGTCTGGCCATTGACGACAACACGCCTCTTCCCGGCGGCGGAGGTATCTTTGGAACCATCTCGCTGAATGCAATCAATGACCTGGATCAAATTGCCTTTCTGGCCCAATCATTCCCCAACCCCAACGGAATGTATGTGCTGGCGAATGGGCAATTCACCACCATCGCTCGCGATGGTGATACGGCCCCTGGCGGGGGGACCTTCAGCCTCGGCTTCCCAGATCCGCGTTTTGGACCAGTAATCAGCAATAACGGCGACGTAGCGTTCGCCGCCGACCTTTCTACCGGAGGCCGCGGGGTATTTCTGTTCTCTCATGGAAATCTCACCAGGATTGCCGGCCCCGGCGATCCTTCTCCGGATGGTTCAACCTTCTTTTTTGTCGAGGCCCCAACCATCAACTCCTCAGGGCAAGTCGCCTTCTCTGGCGAGACCTTTAAGGGTTTCAGCGTTTTCCTTTATTCGAATGGCACCCTGGTAACGGTAGCGAAACCGGGGGACCGCATCCCGCCTGGCAACTCGCTTACCTTCGCCGATCTCCCACAAGTCAACGATCTCGGAGAGGTCGCATTTGGAGCGGGACTGGCCACCGGCGAGGTCGCCGTTTTTATCGCCCGGCCAACAACCGACCGGGACCCAGAGGATGTAGAGATTGTGTCCGGCCCGACCGATCCTTCAACCCCATACTCGCGTGCTCTGCTGAGAGCGAAACACCCAAGAAATTTTGTTTTGGAAAAATCGCCGAACGGACCTGCGAAATAATCTCTCCTCAGCAGACACAAGGGCCAGCCCTCCCCAGGACTGGCCCTTTCCTGCAATTGTCCGGCGAGATACCTTGAGGATTTCCGCAAAGCGGCAGATCAGAACTCGCGCACGGGCGCGGCCTGCTCCGGGCCGACCCGGCCGGCAACGATTTCCGCACGATAGTAATTTTCACCGCGCATGGGACAGCCGGCCATGCGGCGCAGGATGGCGATCTGTCCGGTATGGGTCAGGGCGTCAGCAATCGGGCCTTGAAAGAGCTTTTCCGCGGTGGCGGCGAGCGGAGCGCCGGAGGCGAGGTAATCGTCGAAAACCTGAAGCGTGCGGAAGAACCGCGCCACTTCCTGCGGCCATGGGAGCGGAGCAGAGTCCTGCCATGCCTGCTTGCCCTGAGCGATGGAGAGGGCCCAGTCAAACAGATCGCCCATGTGGGCCAGGATGTGCGCGGGCGTCCGGCCTTTTTCCCCGGTGCTGAATGAAGCGAAGCTGGCGGGCGCGTCACGCAACGTCTTTCCCGCACGGTAGGCCAGCGTGGCCAGCGTGTGCCGCAGAAGTTGCCGGCTGGGGTCGATTTGGGATTGCGATGCCTGGGTTGCCATGGTTTGGTCCTCTGGCGCCGCTCGTGAATAAATCAATGCTTGGAGCTAACGCTGATCAGGAATTATAGAAGAAGCAAGACCGAATCAATCCTGTTCCCCCTTTCCGCCCGCATCGTCAGGAACTGATTTGGAAATGATCTTCTCGCGGTAGTCCTTGATCAAGGCGCTCAGATATTCGTTATAACCGCTGGCGTTCTTTCCCTGAGAATAGGTCTCCTTGGCCGCCTGATCCAGAGAAGCAAGCGCCGCTTGGTCATCTCCCGTAAAATGCTGCATTGCAGCCAGGCCCACAAGGTGCTCCTTACGCGCAGCCTTGAGTTTGACGTCGGCTGAGAGTTTGGCCAGAAATTGCTGCGCATTTACCCGGGCCCGTTGCGCCTCTTCAGCTTTGTGTTCACGAGCCAGGTGATAGCCCTGAACACGATAAAAAATGCTCCAGAACTCATCGTCCTTATCTAACTTCTGGTAAACGCGCTCCGCAATGCTCAGGCGTATGGACATTGGGACTTCCAGATATTTCTCTGTAGTGGGAACGCTCCCAACGCCGGAGAGCGCAGCCCGGACGGCGTCGATCTTCTCGGGCTTTAAATCTTTAAAGTCCCACATCCAGGCGGCGAAATGACAGTGTTTGCAGATATATAACGACGTTGGATAGGTGTGGGGCCAAAAAACCATCTGAAATTTTGAAGGCCATTGGTAAACGTAGCTTCCCCAACTGGCATAGTCATAAAAGTCGTTCACAACTCCACACACCGGACATTTCACCTTGACCGGCACGGTAGTCACCGCGAAAAGATTCGCGACATTCAACAGACAAAACAGGAGCGCAAGCAGCTTGATTTTCTTTGTGAACCGCATGAAACGCCTCCTCCAAGCCAGATGGCCGCGTCTGTCAAAAATATAGTCGACATGATACGGCCAAAAAGAAGAACGATGGCCGCGAGAGATTTTGCAGCAATTTAGGCTGTCATAAACGAACGGCCGCCAGTCAAGCCGGAATGCCCGGCTGTTCCAGCAAGTGGTTTTGGAGAGAAAGGGCCAAGGCGTCAGGATGCGAAGGTGAAATCTTCTTCTTCGTCGCTAACGGGCAAAGCGTAAAGCGCGACCTTGAAAGGGGCCAGTGTGATATCAGGGGCGCTGCGAACCAGCTCAAAATAGACCGATCTCTCACACTTGGTGCATTTGGGAAAAAGCTGGTCGCGCAGCAGGGTAACTTCGTGGGGGAGCCTGTGGCTGCTGTGGACGACGCGGTAAATGCCGCTTTCCAGAATTTTGTCGCCGCAACGGAATTGCGTTTTTGCTTTCGGCATGCTGTGGCGCGAACTTACCAGACGAAGTTTTCGCTTTGCCGTGCTCATGGTTCCGCGCCTGATTCCAAACCCATGATTGGATGCCGCCGGCTTCTGGTTTAGTTGTGTAAGGAATTACCACTAGTGCTAAGACTTTCTCATCGTGAAGCTAATGGCTTTTGTTTGAAAGCGTTAGGCGCCAAGCAACTCACCCTGCGCACTCCACCATCAAAAAAAATCGTCAGACAGATTTGTAGAAGGAGCTAGCAATTCTTTGAGGAACGAACCAAAGAACGAAACACCCAATGCCAGCCCTGTTCAAGCGGCCCCCGGCGCCAAGGCGGAAAAGGTCCGCAGTTCGCGCTATGAATGGGAAGGCAGAAACAACGAAACTGAGAAGTCCGCGGCTATGCCCAATGGTTCGAGAAGATCTTTTCTGGCAGCGGCCAAAGCGTTTTTGAAGAACCTGTTTTCTGGAGACCGCAAACCAGGAAGCAGCGGATTCTTTGATAATGACGATGATGCCAGCCCAAGCGCGGCCTGAAAAACCTTAACGTAAGAACCGGTTGAACATGCCAGTGCGATCCTGATCGAGCCAGGCTTTCCAGCTCTGCTCGGTTACGCTGGGATATTTTTGCCGGCCGAAGGCGATCCATGCATTGCGATAGCGGAGCCATTCGTCTTGGCTCTTGCGAACGCTTTCGCGCGTGATGGTCCCCCATTTTGAGTCGGGGCCGTTTTGTGTGCGAAGATATGCGGCCTGCTCTTCGGCTTCCGACTTCCGGAACTCTTCGGCTGAATATTTGGGCAGCTCGCCGCGCTCAAAAGCCTGCAGCGCAGAGAGCAGATTGTTTTTGAAGAAAATCTCTTCCTGCACCTCAAACGTTCCTTCCATGTCCACGCCGTTCTTCGCCTGGACCTCATAGAACCTGTTTGCTTCCTCCATCAACGCGTGGAAGGCTTTCTTTTCCGCCGGCTTCCATGCCGACGTAAGCTCGTTGAACTTCTGGTCGCGCTCAATCTTGTCAAAGCGTTCAGTAAGGATGGCGCACTGCTCATACATTTCACGCCCACTGCTGTGATCGCAGACGCTGAAGTTGTTGCCGGTCCAGTTTTGCTTCTTCAGACGATCGAGCTGATAGACGCGGCCGGCGTCATCTCCGGGAGCGCCGCCGAGTTCGCAGGCCAGCTTGATGGCCGCGTCATAGTTGCGCGCCGCGCCTTTGCCGTTGCCATAGACCATCATGAGGATGGCTTTGCCGCCGATTGGAGCTTTGGCGCCGCGCTCGATTTCTGCATAAGCGCACTTGCGGGCTTTGACTGGATCGGCGGTCTGTCCGAAGCCGAAGTAGGCGTCGAGCGATACGCAGCTTGCCAGGGCTTTCTCTTCGGCGGGAGTGGGTTTGTCGGCGGCGGGAAGCTCAACGTCTTTGACCGCAGCGCACATCTGCTTTGCGCCGGGATCGGTAATTGTGGACTGGGAAAAAGCGGTAAGGCCGATCAGCAGAAAAAGAGCAAGAAGAGATGTGAATGAGCGCATTTAGAGACCATTGTGCTTGATTCGTGCTGCCGAGAGCAATCGCGACTCCGACATCGGAAAGCGATCGCAGCAGCGCAAGGTGGACAATTCGATTCTAGAATCCCTCTGCGTCCTCCCTTCCTCTGTGTTTCAAAGATGTTTGAATCAGGCCGCACACCCAGCCGGGGTATGCCGCTAGTAACTGCTCTGATATTAGTGCATGTGCTAATCTTCTCGCGGAGCCTGCTTGCGCGCCGCATTCGAAAAAGCACCGCCGGAAGTCCAGGAAATACTGGGCAAACCCATTCGCGA
>DASSXL010000095.1:0-6527 GCA_035703825.1 Candidatus Angelobacter sp. | reverse complement strand
CAATAGAGGCAGCAGACAGCGGGCAGCCAGTTCAGCTCCATGTTTCTCTAGAGTGAACGCCAATGAGTTCAGCATCCAGCGGCCCGTTCTTCCGTCGGGGGAGCGGACCGGTTGTGTGGGCGAGGAATACAGAATTCCTTTTTCCAACAAGAGCGCCAGCAGTTCTGCGCGGTCTGCCTGAAATGAAGCAGGCATAGACGCCAGAATCGATTTCCTGTCTTCGCGCACGATTCTCATCTTGCTATCAACTCCGCATCCGGCTGATTGACGGACGCTGCCTGCCGTTCCGGCATCTCCTTAAGATCGAAATAGGGGTTCTCCGGCAACGCCAGGCTCAGATAGCGTCCATCAAGGTGGAGCATCACATCCTTGCTTACAAAGTCTTTCAGAGCATCCTCGATCCACGGCCCATTCCCGAATTTGGCGGTGATGTCTCGCGGCGTGCGTGCCTCGGCACAGAATTCATAAAGATCGGCCGGTAGTTCGTGATACGTGAACACCTGCTCCTGCCGCTGCCGGCCATCAAAGATTGTGACCGTCGCCAAAGATTTCCGATATTTAAGATAAGGATGCTTCGGCTGCTTCCACATTGCCTGCCATGCCCCCACTCTGCCGAACAGCTCCTCGTACACATCATCACTGACGGTGTTTCCCATCTGATGATCGAAGTAATAGGAGATGCGGCGGAGATCGAAACTCTCAGGGAAAATGTACTCGTAACACTTCGCCGGAACTAAACCGGAGACGGACTGCGAATCCGGCTGGGTATACATGGGAGATCCGCGGTCAGCGCGGGCCTTGACGATGGCATAGGGTGGCTGAAAATGAACGATCCTGGCCGCCACTTCACTCTGTATCCGGTAGTCATCCTCAGTCTCTCCCGGAAACCGGCACAGGATGTTGTAAAGCGCGTTAATGCCGTAATAAGTGCACCACTTGATCAGCTCCACATTGCGCATCCCGGTTGAATGCTTTCTCATGATTTTCAGGATGTTGGTGGAGAGGCTCTCAATGCCGGGCTGCACGGAGAAAAGTCCGCTGCGGCGCAGTTTGGCCAATTGCTTCCGCGAGAAATTGGGCCGGATCTCATAGTGAATACAAATGTCGCTGTTGGCCGCTGCCAGCTTTCCAAACAGTTTCTCCACGTACTCCGGGGCCATGATATTGTCGATGGCGTTGAAGTAAAACTGCCCGTAGCGGCGAGCCAGGGCTTCCAGTTGCTCCAGGACCTTATCGGGATCTTTGGCGCGAAATTCCATCCCCGAACGGTTCAGGCCGCAAAAAGTGCAATGGTTTTTCTCTCCCCACCAGCAGCCGCGCGCCGCCTCAAAGGGGACAAGCAGTTCCTGCACAGAATCCGAATGCTCATAGCCGCTGGCTCCACGCGCGTAAAAGTATTCATCGAAATCCGGGAGCGGCGTCCGATTCATGTCCAGGAAGTTGGGAGCGCGTCCGGCGTAACGGACCCTGCCCTCAGAATCGCGCCACATGACGCCCTGTAATCCTTCCATACTTTGGCCGCTGTACAGGCGTTCGACCATCTGCGGAAATGAGATTTCCGCGTCGCCGCAATGGACGTAATCAATTTGCGGACAGCCTTTCATGATCTCGTCCGCAATGTCATCTTCCAGGCTCGCGCCACCCATGATGATAGGCAGGTTGGGATACCGTTGCTTGAGCGCTCGCGCCAGCGCCAGGCTGCCTACCAGTTGCTGAAAGACAACGGTAAAGCCAACCAGGCCAAACCGGTTCCAGTCAACAGAGTCAACACAAAAATCAATGAACTCAGGCGCTGCTTCGTCGCGCAACCGCCGAATGTCATCGAGCGTACATCCCGCGGTGTGGCAAATGGCCTCGAACAGGCTGCCGTAAGCGGCAAAGTATTCTTCGTCGTTGGTGTTGGCTTGCTCCCCAAAGGCGGCTTTGGACCATATCCACTCCCCCACCAGGCAGGGCCACACATCAGCGACGGTTTCTGCTATCCGCCAGCCAACCTGGTGCCCCATGTACATGAAGAATGAAAACTGCTGGGCAGGAATCCCAGCTTGCTCCAACATGGGTTTGAGAAGCGCCAACTGGAACGAAGGATGCCGCGCAGATAGAGACGGCATGCTAACAAGGGCGACCGGTTTGGGCTTGCCATTCATGGCTTGCAACGCGGAAGTGAGTGTATAGTCAAAACCCGCGAACGAACGGGAATGCTGAGCTTAAAAAAATCCTTAAAATCGTACATTGGTTCATCTTAAGAAAGCAACCGAAACCGAGAGCTGGCATAATAATAGTGAGACCTTGATTTTCTACGTATCGTCGCCTGGTACTACGGCGTGTAGGTGAATTGCGCCACTGGCGAAGCAGTTGGGAGCTTTCTGGCTCTCTGCCTTTCAGTACCAAATTGGAACGCCCGCATTAAGCGGAACTACGAGTTCTTGAGGAAGTCCGTCGCCATACTCCTATCCAGCAGCCGTGTCCAAGCGGCTCATGGCTTAGGGCGATCACAGAAGCAGGCCAAGGGACCTTATCTGATGCCAAGGAACCCTATTTAATTAATGATGGAGTCAACTTCAGTGGACTGTAGGCAAATTTGTGTCGGTGAAAGCTTCCGGCTTCAACAAATCTCCAACAAATGAACCACATTGCCAGCCCCGGGCCCCCAGATGCCCCTAGACATTTGTTAGCAATTCTGTCATCTGCCATTGATCGCTCTAGCTATAAGCTCCAGCTGAAGCGTCCGCACCAAACAAAACGGATTCATCTGGCACGGGCACATTCGTCATCTGTGATCCTGGAACAAAGTTGCGAATACGCGAAATTGTGAAGCCCACGTGGTGCTCAGGCTGTTTTCGCCTGCGCGATCGTTTCTGTCGGCGCCAGTGAGAGGGAGTGCTCGCCGCTCTCCCATTTGACCCACTTTAGATCCAGAACGAAGATTGCATAGAGCACCGGCACCAGCAGCAGGGTGATCACCGTTGCCACGCACAGGCCGCCGATCTGCGCGTAACACAGCGGCTCCCACAGCGGACCACCGTGTGCGGCCAGCGGGAAGAGAGCGATGACCGTCGCGCCAACTGTGATCATTACTGGACGCAGACGCACAATGCCGGCATCGAGCAGGGCTTCGCGCAGCGTTTCACCGCGCTCATGCGCCTCTTCGATGAAATCGAAGAGTACGATCACTTGGCTGACAATCACACCAATCAGGCTGGCGATGCCAAGGAACGCCATGAACCCGAACGGCGTATGCGTGATCCACAGCGCAAAGAAAGCCCCCACCATCCCATACGGGATAGCGGCAAAGACGATGAGCGGTTTAACCGCGTGGCGAAATTGGAAAACCAGCGCCAGAAAGATCGCCGAGACTGAGATTCCCATCACCATCGCCAGGTTTTTGAAGCCCTTCTGTTGTTCATGGTATTCCCCGCCGATTTCGAGGTGATAGCCCAGCGGAAGCGACTGCTCCAATTCCTTGATCTTCGGCATGGCCGTGGGCTGGAAATCAGCTCACGTCGTGGGGCATTCGCTGGGTGGCGTTATCGCTCAGCAACTGGCCCTGGATGCTCCGGAGCGAGTCAGGAGCCTTTCGCTTCTATGCACCTTTTCAAAAGGTGCCGAAGGAGGCCGCATGACCCCATCCATTATGTGGATGGGGATGCGTACGCGTTTGGGAACGCGAGCCATGCGGCGCCGGGCATTCCTGAGGATGTTGTTTCCACCGGAAACGCTTGCTTCGATCTGCCCCAACAAGCTGGCCGCCGAACTGGCGCCGATCATCGGCCGCGACCTGGCCGATTCGCCGCCGATCATGATGAAGCAGCTTAAGGCTCTAGCCGCGCACGATTGCACCAGCCAGTTGCACAAACTCTCCAGGATACCGACGCTGGTGGTGAGCGCCGAGAAATACCCCATCGCGTTGACTCACTTCGGACAGCTGCTGTGTCTGCACATCCGCGGGGCCCGCTATCTTGAGGTCCGCGGAGCTTCGCATGGGGTGACGATGCAGGAGCCGGCAAAGATCAATAACCTTCTGCGCGAGCACTTTGCCGGAAGCATGGAGCACGACGCTGTGCATGCTGTTGCTCCGGCAAAGCCCATTTTGATCAGCGCGCGAAGAATGAGGTCCAGCGTGGAGCCGCAGGCGGTTGTCGCGGGAGGGTCGCGATGAAATTCGCCAAGAGAGTCGTCATTATCGGCGGAGGTTTTGCCGGAGTCACGCTGGCACAGAGACTGGAACGGCTTACCGGTCACGAAACAGAAATCGTGCTGCGTTAAGCAAGTTTGCAGGATGTCATTGCTTGGGTTCCGGGAGTTGCAGCCATGGAGCGTCTGGGAGGACCAAACGCTGGAGAGGACTTAGCTTGCCGGAAGAGTTGTCCCAGGCCATCGATTGTTAAGCGCGAGAGATGAGAAATCTGGCGAGCACGTCCGGGAGGTCCTGGTACAGCCTGGATTTTTTTACAAAATCGCAGGCGCCGTTCTCGTGACATACCTGCCGCAGGCCCGGAATTTCATGGGCTGTGACGATCACGACGGCCATTCCTGGAAAGCGGCGTCGAATTTCTGAAGTGGCTTCCAATCCATTCATTCCCGCCATTTGAAGATCCATGAGAACCAGGTCAGGATGTAGTTCCGGGACCAATGCGAGCGCCTCATGCCCGCTTTGAGCGGTGCCGATCAGACAAAAGTCGGGAGTAGTCTCAAAGAAGGATTCAAGATTGGACAGAAATTCTGGAGAGTCGTCGATTGCAAGTACTCGGATGTGTCTTACGGCACTGGGTATCATCGGATTGCTCCTTCAGCCTTCGAATACTCCGTCAAAACCCTGCCACAACGGACTCCCATCAACTTCAGGCGAGCAGGTCATTGATCCTGGATACTTGACCATGGACCTTTGACCATCGAATTTTGGCCCTCCCGGGGAGGCCACGCAAAAGCCATCGGATCGCCTGCTTGGAAAGCGGCGCAACACTGAAAAGACATGCTATCGCCAAGGATAGATGCATACTGGATGAGGTTGCATCGGGTGAAAAGGTGATTTTCCGCCCGGGAAAGGGGGAGCCCTTTAGGCCAAAGCATGGGACGAAGAACGTTCCGGCCGGGATACGGGCAATTCAACCTGGATTGTTGTACCATTGCCGCCCGTCTCAATGGCCAACCGGCCTTTGAGGAGCCTTGCCCGTTCGCGCATGGAGCCCAAGCCCACGCCGCTGCGGTCCATGCCCTGTGGAATTCCGCGCCCCTTATCGGTGATTTGCAGCCGCAGAATGCTGCCATCATAGGAAACCTGAATCTCTGCTGTGGTGCTGCCGGAGTGACGCTGAACATTGGAAAGCGCCTCCTGCATGATGCGGAAGACCGCCAGTTCAACATCGAATCCCAGATTATCGAGCTCTCCCTGACGATTGAGGGTCGCTTGAATTCCCGTCCGTCGGGCAAAACCTTCGATATATCCTTGCAGTGTCAGACCAAGGCCTAATTCCTCCAACAAAGGCGGATGCAACAAATATGAAACCGTTCGCAATTCATTAGCGCCCTGCTCAGCCAGGCGCATCCACTCCTCCAGTACCGCGGGTGAGATGGAGTTTGGGTTGCGGGACATCCGTCCCATATGCAACGACAGAGTAACCAGATTCTGGGTGGCGCCATCGTGCAGCTCCCGGGCCAGGTTGCGGCGCTCCTCTTCCTGAACACGCATCATGCGCCGGGAGAGGTCCTGTATTTCTTCCTCCGCCCGCTTGCGTTCCAGAATCTCCAATTGCAGGGACTGGTTTGCGGTTTCAATCTCTGCCGTGCGCTCGTAGACACGCTCTTCGAGCTCCTCGTGTGATTTCATGAGCTGCTCTTCGGCGCGAACCGCATCCGTCACATCGCTGCAGATAAGGGTGAAGATGGTTTCACCGGCAATGCTTAACTTGGAGATGGAGGCAGCCATGTGGAATTCGCTCCCGTCTTTGCGAAGGCCAAGAACGCGGCGGCGGTCCGACATCAACAGATTGTTTTTGTCCGAGCGGGCGAAGCGGGCAACATGCTCGTGATGGACCTTCCGAAAACGCTCTGGGATCAGCAACTGCATGGGTTGGCCCAGAATCTCTGCCGCGGTGTAACCAAAAATATTTTCCGCGGCCTGGTTAAAAAGCGTGATCTGCTGGCCTGCATCCATGGAGATTACGGCCTCAGCGGAAATGGCAAGGATTCCGGAAAACCGGCGCTGGGAGACGCGCAGTGATTCGCCGATGCGCGCTATCGCCATGAGCATCAAGCCTGCCGCCACGCCGAAGAAAAGAGTTGCCGCGGGCAGGTTGGAGCGCATTTCGCTCATGGCCTCCGGTTTGGGCCACACGCGCAACTGCCAGGTGGTGCCCGGCATGTGGACATTCGTATCTTGCGCCCACTCTGTAAGGTTCTCGTTGCTGCTTCCCGCCAGGCGAAAAACTTCAGTGCCGCGCTCTTCAACAGCCACAGAAAAATTAAGTTCTTCGATATCGTTGAACATGGTGTTCAAAGAGCGGTAAGCATCAAAGTAGCCCAGGACA
>DASSXL010000211.1:0-13086 GCA_035703825.1 Candidatus Angelobacter sp. | reverse complement strand
TTGCAATCTGTTGGAAGCTCGGATGAAAGTCACAGCCTATATACTTCATATGCGGCCTCCTTCGTCTCGAGCTCTTCGGTCATAAGCAAATCGAGTTTACTCGAGACGGCTCGGAGGCCGTTGTCGTCATACAATCAAGCGCTGCCCTAAGTCGCGCAGCGACCGAGGGCGAGTCGAAGGATCCCGAGGATACGTCCTTTGCCCATGCGGTTTCAGGGAATTCTCTCCATAACCTTGTCTCAGAGAATCTGTTTGTCTACAACGAAATAGCAGGTGTCTGTAGAACTCCCTGGCGCAGCATGGCGAACGATACGGTGGCGGAATCCTTCGACTCGCACTTCCCTTCGCAAGCTCATGGTCGTGCTCTCCCAGAAGACAGAGGGATACTGTATTTAGCCAAAGTGAGACACTGTGTGATCCCGCTCACAGTTTGACGCGGTGAACTTCAGGTTTCATAATATAGAGTTTGCCTTGCAAATCTGATCGGAGTATAGCGGTACATGGCTAGCGTTGCCTCGCCTGTCGAGCGCGGAGTCCCACCGATTCGTGCCGGAAAAGGCCTCTCGTTTTTTCTTCGTCGCCTGCACTCCTTGAGCGGCATCATCCCGGTTGGCGCGTTCCTGCTGGAACATTTTATTTCCAATGCTTTTGCCACCAACGGCCCCAATGCATATGGCGCGCAGGTAAAGTTTCTTACCGGGTTGCCTTTTGTCCCGGTTCTTGAAACGGTCGGCATCTACATTCCACTGCTCTATCACGCGCTATACGGCTTTTACATCTGGTTCCGCGGCGAATCCAATGTTACCGATTATCCCTGGGCGGGGAATTTCATGTACGCGGCCCAGCGCTGGACTGGCGGCATCGCCTTCGCCTACATCGTCTGGCACACCTACACCATGCGCTTTACCGGCACTCACCTGCTCGACCATCCGGACCTGGCATTTGCCAAGGTGCAGACCGAGCTTCAGCATTGGTGGAACGGAGTGTTTTATCTGGTCGGGATCATTGCGGCGTCGTGGCACTTTTCTTATGGCATATTTCTGTTCTGCGCCAAGTGGGGCATCACCGTAAGCGAGAGGTCGCGCAAATGGTCTGGCCGCGCGTGTACCGCGCTGGCGCTCACTTTGATTCTGGTTGGGTGGCTCACCATGGCGGCGTTCTTCCGGCCACAGTGGCAAGATCACTGGAGAACTCCGCCAACTGCGGAACAGCAGACGATGAACGACAACGCGAAGTGAAAGGAGTCGCGGAATTTGGTAAATGAGTAATTGGGTAATTGGGTAATTGGGTAATTGAAAAACGTAAATGGTCTGATCGCAATTACCAAATTACCAATTTACCCAATTACCAAATCAGACATCATGGCATCGACTCCTAAAATTATCGTAGTAGGCGGCGGGCTCGCGGGCTTGGCGGCCGTCATTAAGATTGCTGAAGCCGGCGGACATGTGGATTTGTTTTCCATTGTTCCAGTCAAGCGGTCGCATTCCGTATGCGCCCAGGGCGGCATCAACGCTGCCAAGAACCTAAAGGGCGAAGGCGACACACCGTGGCAGCACTTTGACGACACCATCTATGGCGGCGACTTCCTGGCGAATCAGCCTCCAGTAAAGGCCATGTGTGAGGCCGCGCCCGCCATCATTGACCTCCTGGACCGAATGGGCGTTACTTTCAACCGGACGCCCGAGGGGCTGCTCGATTTCCGCCGCTTTGGCGGCACGCTTTACAATCGCACAGCGTTTGCAGGCGCCACCACTGGGCAGCAGCTTTTGTACGCATTAGACGAGCAAGTGCGCCGCTACGAAGCTGAAGGCCGCGTCACCAAGTTTGAACATTGGGAATTTTTGAGCGCCGTGCTCGATACCAACCGCGTCTGCCGCGGCATCTGCGCCATGGACTTGCGCAGCATGGAAGTGCGGACGTTCCCTGCCGACGCCATCATCATGGCCACCGGCGGCATCGGCGCAATCTTTGGCAAGTCGACCAACTCCGTGGTCTGCACCGGATCGGCGCAGTCCGCTCTCTACCAGCAAGGCTGCTATTACGCCAACGGCGAATTTATCCAGGTGCACCCGACCTCCATCCCTGGTGAAGACAAGCTGCGCTTGATGTCTGAGTCGGCACGCGGTGAAGGCGGCCGCGTATGGGTGCCACGGACCAAGGGCGATAAGCGCGACTGGAAGAGCATCCCTGCATCCGAGCGCTGGTATTTTCTGGAAGAGTGGTATCCGAAATACGGCAATCTTGTGCCACGCGACGTGGCCACCCGCGCCATCCACAAAGTGGTTTACGAATATGACCTTGGCATTGATGGCCAGCCGATGGTCTATCTCGATCTGACGCACATCGATCGCGAGACGCTCAATCGCAAACTGGAAGGCATCCTGGAGATTTACGAGAAATTTGTCGGCGACGATCCGCGCGATGTCCCCATGAAGATTTTCCCCGGAATGCATTACACCATGGGCGGACTCTGGGTGGACTTCAACCAGGCAACGAACATCAAAGGGATCTTTGCCGCCGGCGAATGCGAATACGGCTATCATGGCGCCAACCGTCTGGGCGCGAACTCTCTGGTTTCCTGCATTTATGGCGGCTTCGTGGCTGGCCCGCAGGCCATGCTGTATGCAAAGAACAGCGCCAAGTCCACCGATGGCGTCAGCAGCACGGTGTTTGAAGCCGAGCGCAAACGGCAGGAAGAGGCCAATACAGGCCTGTTGAATTCCAATGGCACGGAGAACCCCTTCCGCCTTTGGCGCGAGTTGGGCGAGTTGATGACGCGCAACTGCACCGTCATCCGCTACAACAAAAACCTGCAGCAGACAGACGCCAAGCTGGTTGAGTTTCTGGAACGCTTCAATCACATTAACCTGAGCGACAAGAGCCAGTGGGCCAACACATCGTTCGTCTTTACGCGGCAGCTCTATAACATGCTGCAGCTTTCGCGCGTGATCGCCCAGGGAGCGGCCATGCGGAATGAGTCGCGCGGTGCGCACTACAAACCGGATTTCCCTGACCGCGACGACAAGAATTTCCTGAAGACGACCAAGGCTTACTTCGCGCCAGACGCCGACGAGCCGCGGTTTGAATTTGAGCCGGTAGATATTTCTTTGCTGCCGCCGCGGCCGAGGCGCTATGACATGGCAAAGTAGTGTGTGAAATCCCGAGCGCAAGCGAGGGAACCCTATAGCCTGAAGAGGCTAGAGGATGTCGGAGCAATTTTCGATCCGGTAAGTGTGGGGAGCAAGGATGCAAGAGTCGGTAGGGTTCCCTCGCTCGCTCGGGATATAAAACAATATGGAGCAGCCACAGCGCAGCACATCGCCGAAGTTTTACCGCAACGCCGCGATCCTGTTCGTTGTGATCGGCTGCCTGTTGGTTTGGCAGGCGGTTGCGCGCCATGACTGGGTTTACGGAGCGTTCGCAGCCATCACGTTCCTCAACGCCCTTATGACCACGCTGAAGCTTATTTCGTTACGGGAGACCAAACAATAATGGCCCAATCCGGCAAAAAGACCGTCATTCTCAAGATCCGACGCCAGGAAAATCCCAAGTCCAAGCCGCGCTGGGAGGAATTTGAGCTTACCTGGAAACCGGGAATGAACGTGATTTCGGCCATGATGGAAATCGCCGCCAATCCCGTGACGCGCGATGGCAAGGCAACCACGCCCATCGCTTACGATTCCAACTGCCTGGAAGAAGTTTGCGGCTCCTGCGCCATGCTGATCAACGGCAAGGCGCGCATGGCCTGCTCCGCGCTCGTCGATAAGCTTGAGCAGCCCATTCGCGTGGAACCTTTCAGCAAGTTCCCTGTCGTTCGCGATCTGGCGGTCGACCGCGGCGTAATCTTCGAGAACCTGAAGGCCGTGAAAGCCTGGGTTCCGGTGGATGGCACTTACGATCTTGGCTCCGGCCCCCGAATTTATCCCACCGAGCAAGAAGCTGCGTATCCGATCTCGCGCTGCATTTCCTGCTGCTGCTGCATGGAGGCGTGCCCGCAGTTCAATGAGAGCACCGGCTTTGTTGGCGCGGCCACGATCGCGCAGGTGCGGCTCTTCAATCAGCATCCCACAGGCAAAGCGCTGAAGCATGAGCGCCTGCAGGCGTTAATGGGCGATGGCGGTATTCAGGAGTGCGGCTTCGCCCAGAACTGCGTTGAAGTCTGTCCCAAGGATATTCCACTCACCAAAGCCATCGCGGACACGGGCCGCGAGGTAATGAAGCAGGCGATTAAAGACTTCTTTAGAGGATAGCAGTCAGCAATCAGAATCGGCCAAAATCTGTACACCGCAAAGAGACAAAGGAATCTGGTTTTTCAGTCTGGATTTTGACCTGCTTCCACCTTTTTTGTTCTTTGCGTCCGTTGTGCGGTTAATGTCTTCCTCTTGACTCCGCGCCGGTCGGGACTTAGAGAACTCTCAGCGGAGAGGCGATGAGATTAATTCCACGTGGCCGTCTTGTGTATCGAAAAACGTAAATCCTTCCCGGCCTGAAAATGCCACGGCGATCGCGGCTTGGCCAAGCTCCTTGCCTGGCACATAGTAGCCGAATGGCTTGCCGGTCAACAGGTCCAGCACCAGGTATTCGGCCGTCACATCCTGTTTCTGCATCTTCTGCTTCGGCCCTTCCCGGAGAAACCAGATGGAAACGAGGTTCTGCGAAACGGCGAGCTTGGAGGCAATGGTGCCTTCCGGCTTATGGAACCTGATTCGTCGCATGATCTTGCCCAAGCCGGAAATCACGACGATCTGGTTCGCCTGAAGGATATACATGTTTCCGTCTGGCCCGACGGTCCCACCGCCTTCGGTCAGATGCCGGGAGACGTTCGCCAGATCCACCTCCTCCGTGTTGGCGCTGAGGTTTTTCAGCATTTTGCCTGACACATCGAAGAGCGCCATCAATCCCTTGCCCCGCAGGTGGTCTGGAGCGTCGGCCAGGTAATAAGCCGAAACCAGCACTGTCCCCGTATCGAATGCCACAAAGGTCTGCGCGCTCATGTATTCCGGCAAATCGAGCGCGACCTTTTCAGCCAGATCGCCTTTGGAGGTAAAACGCAGCAGATAAATTCTTTTGTCGGTCTGCTGGCTAAGGATGGACACCTGGCCGGAGGGGGCAACGCTGAAGTTGAGGAAGGTGGTCTTCTTCAGCCCTTCATCTTCAAGCGTATATAGCGTGGGATCGCCCGAGGAATGCTCCAGCTTCAGGACCACCGGTTTGCGAAAACTTCCCGCATCCACGTGAAAATAGAGGTTGCCTTCATTGTCCGATTGCGCCGAGCCGAAGAAGCTGAAGGGAGGCACGTCGAGCGAATGGGTGGAGCCGGCCTCAAGCATCCGGGCGCCCGAAGGCAGTTCCTGCCCCTCGGCGCGGGTGATGAAGGCCAACGCCACCATCAGCAGAAATACACGCATCTTTACAATTCCCGCAGGGGCGCTTACCGCCGCCGGCTAAGCTTGGCTTCCAGCCACTCGTTAAAAGCGTTCTTGTTCTCGCCGCAGGAAGCGATCATCAGGCCGCGCGCCGGCAAGAGTTGCCGCCGCAGAGCCACCACGTCACGAAGAACCAGGAATTCCTTCGTCGGCGGTATCTCTCGCAGTTGCGCCACTTCAGGGTTCTGGCAGGCACCCGCCTGGATTATCATTTGCCCGCAACAGCCAAAGTCAAAATCGCCGGTCGCGCCCTCGCAGCCCGTGCCGAACCCCGGGCAGGTCAAGATAATGACAGAGCTGCAATGGCCGCCACAGGTCTGCGTAACGGGCTGGAGTTGCGTGCCACACTCGCCAAAAGCCAGCGTTGCCCCCCCAACCAGGAACGCTCCCAGCAAAACTGCTAAAAAACCTTGCTCATGGAAACACCTCGTACGCCTTGATAAGGCCAGCCTATGAAGAAAGGCGCTCTGAAGAGCGGCTGCAGCCCCCATTATGGTTTTTTTCTATTCCCGTTTCCAACGCATTCCAGCGATTTTTTTTTCTTGCGCTTCCCACATTGGGAACCATTTCGGAACCATTCTTCCGTAGGACCCGCTTATCAGCTAAATCTCAACCGCAAACGACGCGAAGAACGCGATGGAGTTAAGAATTCTGATTTGGATTCGTCTACCTTTGCGCCCTTCCCATCCTTTGTTGGCGCGGCCACGATCGCGCAGGTACGGCTGTTCAATCAGCATCCCACAGGCAAAGCGCTGAAGCATGAGCGTCTTCAGGCGTTAATGGGCGATGGTGGCATTCAGGAGTGTGGCTTCGCCCAGAACTGCGTTGAGGTCTGTCCCAAGGACATTCCACTCACCAAAGCCATCGCGAACACGGGCCGCGAAGTGATGAAGCAGGCAATTAAAGACTTCTTCCGCGGCTAGCTTTTTCTGGCAGCCATGGCTTTCTTCAAGTCCTGGCCAATTTGCAGTGCGCGCTCATGGGTGATCTCCACAAAGGTCCGGCTGACCTGCGCGTAAAACGTCTTGAGCGACGGGGAAGCTAACTCCCTTGCATACTGCTGCAGGTCCGCGCGGCTGACGCCGTGATAGGTCACGGTCATGGAAAGCTCGATGTTGTTCTGCATTTGCGCCTTCAGGTCTTTGCGATGCGATCGCAGCTGCTCAACCACGTCGGGTGGCGCTCCCACTCCAGTCATCATGCCGGTCAGGAAAGCCAGCGTAAAATCTGTCACCAGATCGCTCGATCCGGAGTTCGCATCGATCGCGTCCAGCGCGTCGACACGGTCGTCACTGGGTGGGTTCATCTGGGCAAGTTTGATGTACTTTTGTATTTTTGCCTGCCCTTCAGGCCTGTTCCCCTCTGCCTCTAATGCAAGCATTCGCGCCACAAACGGGCTCTGCAGCCGCTGGACGGTCTGGGTCATTTGTTCCTGGTTGCAATGTGCAGCCATGCGGCTTTGCATTTCCTCCCGCAAGAGTGTGCCGTTGAAGTCCTTTTTTATGATCGGCGTGAAGATTGCCGCAAATTCTTCCAGGGAGTCCCGGCCGCGTACCTGCTGCATGAATTGGTCGGAGGCCATGATCTCGGCCATATGATCCAGAGATTCGTTAAACCCGCTCAACTCGAGCGCCTGATGGGTCAGTGAGCCGCAATCGGCAGTTTGAGCGGACGCAAGTCCGCACACCAGGAACACAAACAACAGCGCAACGCTTCGGTTCATCGCAAAGCCTTTTTCGAAAAAGAAATGAGTGCGTGCCAGCGTATTTCAGATCGTCACTGGCGGCAATATGACTTTAGTTTTGAAGCCTGCCACGCCCTGCGCAGGCCACGGTTTCGTCTAGCGGAAAAGCAATGGGTGCTCAGAAACGAATATCCATCGCGTGAGATGAAAAAACAGCGGCGCGGAAAAGCAAATCGAGTCCATGCGGTCCAAAATTCCTCCGTGCCCTTCAATGGCGCTGCCAAAATCCTTCACGCCGCGGTCACGCTTGATGGCCGACATGGTCAGCCCGCCCGCAAATCCCATGAGCGCCACAGCCAGTGAGAGCAACAGGGCCTGGAGCGGCGAAAATGGCGTCATCCACCACAGAGACGTGCCTAGGGCCACGGCAGTCGCTACTCCCCCGAAAAACCCTTCCCATGTTTTGTTGGGTGAGATAGAGGGCGCAATCTTCCGCTTTCCCAGCAGCTTGCCCCATATGTACTGGAAGACGTCGCTGAGCTGCACCACAATCACCAGGAACAGCAAAAGCTTCGCGTCCTGCCGCTGATAGCCAGGAATATTGAGCGTGAGCAAAGCCGGCGCGTAACTGATGCAATACACGCAAACCATGAGTCCCCATTGAATGCGCGCAGCGCGATCAAGAAAGCCGGTGGTCTCGCCGGCCAGCGCCAGGCGAATGGGAACAAACAGGAACGCATAGACCGGGATCAGGATCACCGCCAACCCGTACCAGCCCTTGTACCAGAACCAGTACTGCAGCGGCGTGAACACAAAGAAGGACCAGAACAGCGTGCGATGGTCGGCGCGCGTGGTGCTGATGAGGCTTACATACTCCCGCAACGCAAGCACGGAGATAAACGCAAACAGCAGCATTGACCCGGCGGGGCCGATCACAAATGAAATAGAGAATATCCCGATCATGATCCACCAGGCGCGTATGCGGGCATTCAGGTTGTCAATGGTGGCTTTGCGGTCTTCTGACTTCACGTTGCGGGAGAGAGCGAACCCAATCAGGCTCGCCACGATCAGCCCGCCAATGACGACGTTCAGTACCAGAAACATCTGGTGATCGAGTTTGAAGTTCATGCTTCCCCTAACGCGCAAACCGCCTCATGCGCCTTGTGCAGAAACGATTCCTTACCCTCATTCTTTTCCAGCTTCAGCGCCGCACCGAAGACGACCCGGCTGATCACGGGCACAGGCAAGAACTCTCCCTTGGGAAGTATCCTGTTCAGGTTTGAGAGGTGTACCGGCACAAACTGCACGTCGGGCCGCCGGCACCACAGGTGATAGATCCCGCTTTTGAATGGTCCCACCTCCAGGCCATTGCCCCGCGTGCCTTCCGGAAAAACAATCAGTGAAGATCCCTGTTGCAGAGCCTCCACAAGTTCTTCCAGAGCATTGCGCGCGGCCGACGCGCGGTCGCCTTCCGCGGTCTTGCCTCCGCGCTCCACCAGCACCGCATGGAATGCGTTTACGGCAATTCGCTTCCTCAGCCCGGAACTCCAATAGTCCTTCGCCGCAACGGGACGAGTCATGGCGCGAAGCTTCCGCGGCAGGACCGACCACAGCACAACGAAATCCAGATGACTGGTGTGGTTGGCGAAATAGACGCGCTGCCGTGTGGCCGGACGTATATTGACCCAGCGGACCGAAGGGCCGGCCAGGGCCCGGGCACACGCGGCAATAATGCTGGCTGATATCGCGCTCAACGGGCTTCCAACTCCCGCGCAATGCGCGCTGTGCGGCGCCAGATTGTTGCCACGCAGCCGATATTGATGACGATGAGCGCCGCCCACAATATCGTGCCCACACTCAGGAATCTGGTTTCAAAAATCGAGAGCACGCACGCCAGCGACAGAGTGAACATGCGGTGCTGCTTGGCCATTGGCCCGATGAAGCTTTGTTTTAGCCCTGAAGCGCCGCCAAGCATGCGCACGTAAGCCGTAAAGATGGCGAGCGTGGCGGCGAAGTAGCCGAGTTCAACGCCGAACGGTCGCACTCGCGCCGCATAACCGGCACAGATGAAGATTAGCGCGTCGGCAATGCGGTCTGGCAGATCGTTGAAGATTTCACCCGACTTGGTTTGGCGGCCGCCTTCGATCGCCACCATGCCGTCCAGCATGTTGCACAACAGCCTTCCCTGAATTCCCGCAACCGCCAGCACCAGCAGCAATGCGCGCTCTCCACCGGCGAACGCCGCGGAGAAATACAGGGCCGTGCCCGCGCCGGCCGCAGAGAAAATGCTGATAAGAGAAATACCGTTAGGAGAAGCATGCCACTTCACTAGCAGTTGGGCAAGCCGGTTGGCCCATGCCGCCTGACGCGTCTTCAGTGGCCTTCTGGCAGTTTCCGTTTCCATAAAATAGGACGTGAGAATACTCTTGTTATAACATCGGGAAACAATTGGACAAGAACTTTATCCATATCTTGCCGCGGCATCCTGGAGCAATCTAAAGTGAGCACCACCGGTTCATGGATAGCGAAGTCTCTTGCGATCGGCGCTGTAATAGCGCTGGTGATCGGCGGCGGCTTCTACATGTTTTTCAGGGTGCACCAGGAACTGGATATCCAGCCCTCATACGCTTTCAAGCTGGGGGCGATTGCATTTGTGCTGAGCGCGATCATCGCCATGATCTATTTCCGCAGCCGGACCGGCACTAGATGAGAAAGCAGTTTTTCAATGAGCCGCAAACGCCCGAGTTCATATTTCAGCCCGGGGTCCTGTGGGCCGGCTTTGCGTGGGGCTTTGCGGAAGCCACTCTATTCTTTATTGTTCCTGACGTCCTGCTGACTCTGGTGGCTCTGTTCTCATTTCCACGATCTGCCCGCGTGCTTGTGTGCATTCTGCTTGGCGCCCTGGCCGGCGGGACAATCATGTTCTCCCTGGGAGCAAAGGAC
Organism: Candidatus Angelobacter sp.; assembly: GCA_035703825.1. Lineage (GTDB taxonomy): Bacteria > Acidobacteriota > Terriglobia > Terriglobales > Acidobacteriaceae > Angelobacter. The sequence continues at coordinate 3,030 of DASSXL010000211.1, read as the reverse complement.
CCGGCACAAGCGCGGCAGGTTGTTCTCCGCGTTCCGTTTGTTTCGCAGGTCATGTTTGACAAAACGCAGATAAGCTTTCAGCGCGATGGAATCTGGGCATTGACCAAAGGTCCGGGCAACGGCATCCCTTACAAGGTTTATTGCGTGCAGTCTCACAAGTACTCCCGCACACCGCTCTTTCTGCTGGTCAGCCTTCTGGCGCGGCTTGAGCGGTTTGTCTTGTTTTGGCTGATTGCCGCTGCCCTAGGCTCGTTCTTTCGCAAATACATACTCCGCCAGCCAAAGGTTGCGGTCGCCGTACACGCATGCATATGGATCGTCGGCTACGCGTGGTATTGGAGCAAGATTTGAAGCCGCCCGCGTCTCAAAAAGAGACACACTTTGACGCCGCCGTGGCGCGAACATTGGACGCTCGAAAAAATCTTTGGCGAATAGACCAGAAAACTAGCATTTTTTGTCAGACGATCTAAGCTGTTGATTACCAAAGTCCCGGATTAGAAATGCCCCGGGGGTTCGCTAAAATAATGAAAACTCAGGTAAATAGCTAGGTACAGATGCGGCAGCTCTGGTTTAGAATTTGTCATCTAATGCCAATGTTGTAAGCAGCTGGATATTTGTGTTTAGGGAACAGGACCCGATGGGCGCCAAGAAGATTCTTATCACTTCGTCGATTTTCCTGATGGCGATTATCGCCACGTTGCCGGTGTTTGCCGCGAGCCGCTACACCACCACCCGTCGTCATCGCGGACACGTTCGTCGCGTGGCGTGGAACCCCGTCCTAAAAGGATCGATGGATTCCATGGTGCGCCAGAATGAGGAAATCGACCGCCTGCAGCTGCCGCGCATTGCAGATAACGATCAGTTGCTGGAACTGGAGCGGACGCAGGAACTGGTTCCGATCCAGGAAACGCGGGCGTTGCGCGTCAACCCATCTCTCCAGTCCGACAAGAAATATTGCCGTCCGTGGTGCAATCAGTTTCTCCAGGACATGAGCGAAGCGTACTTCAAAGAGTTCCACGTGCCGCTGCAGGTAAATTCCGCGGTCCGCACCATGGAGCAGCAGCAGAAGCTTCGCCGCCACAATCGCAATGCCGCGCCGGAAGTGGGCGAGCATGCTTCTTCCCACCTGGCCGGGATCACCGTTGATCTGGCCAAGCGTGGACTCACGCGGGCGCAGCACACCTGGATCGAAGAGTACCTCAAGAACCTGCGTGATCAAGGCCTGGTGGAAGCTGCGGAAGAGCGCCGTCAGGCGTGTTTCCACGTGATGGTTTCAGACCGTTATACGGAATGGCGCGAGGCGAACCAGTTGGCTGATAAAATCGCCAGAGAATGAAGCCAACATATCGTTCGCTTGTATTCTTTTTCCTGCTATCAAGCTTAGCGCTCGCGCAACCCCAACATCCACATAAGAAATCCGCCAAGGCCGCGCCGGTAACGCGGCCTAAGGCTGATCCGGCTGTGGCCATTCATCAGTCTGCCCTGATCGTGGATACACATGCGGACACGCCGCAGCGCTTCCTGGATGAAAACTTTGACATCGGCCAGAACGCGCCCGTTTCTGAGGGCCACATCGATCTCGCCAAGATCAAGCAGGGCAATCTGGGGGCGGAGTTTTTCTCTATCTGGGTTGAGCCGGAATTTAAGGGCCATTATTCCAAGCGCGCCATGGACCTGATTGACAGCGTCTACCAGCAGGCCGCCCGGCATCCCGACAAAATGAACATGGCATTCTCAGCGGACGACATCGTCCGCGCCCATGATCAGCACAAATTTGCGGCGCTGATGGGCATTGAAGGCGGCCACGCCATTGAAAATGACATCCGCCTGCTGCGCGACTTTTACCGCGTGGGCGTCCGCTACATGACCCTGACGTGGTCCAACACGAATGAGTGGGCGGACTCTTCCGGCGACATTCAGGACCCCAACGTCAAGCACCACAACGGCATGACCGACTTCGGCAAAGATGTGGTCCGCGAGATGAACCGATTGGGCATGGTTGTGGACATCTCCCACGTATCCGACGCCACGTTTTACCAGGCGCTGCTCGTCAGCCAGGCGCCGGTGATCGCATCACATTCTTCATCGCGCGAGCTGACCAACCAGCCACGCAATATGACCGATGACATGCTCCGTGCCATGACCAACAATGGCGGCGTGGTGATGGTGAACTTCTATTCCGCTTTTATCGATGAGACCTACCACAAGGCGTCGTCCGATCCTGAGAAGGTCAAGCAGCGCGACGCCGAGGTGGAAGCCTACAAGAAAGCACATCCCCATCCCGACGGCAGCCCGGTTACGTATGACGAAACGGCTGCCATTGAGAAGAAGTGGGCGGCACAGTTCCCGCGGCCCCCGCTGAAGTCGCTGATCGATCATATTGACCACATCGCCAAAGTTGCCGGCATTGACCATGTGGGGCTCGGCTCGGATTTTGATGGCGTTACTTCCCTGCCGGAAGGCATTGATTCCGTTGCGGACCTGCCCAGGATCACTCAGGCTCTGCTGCAGCGCGGCTACACGCGCGAACAGATTCTTAAGATTCTGGGCGGTAATTTCATACGCGTCATGCGCGAAGTTGAAGCGACAGCCAGGCGACTCCAGGCCGAGCGCAAAGAGTCATCCGCACTAAGTTTTGAGGATATTGAGCTCATGGTGGCCAACAGGGTGAGCACCGCGCAACTGATTGATCGCATCAGTCAGAATGGAGTGAATTTTGATCTGACGCCAGAGCGGCGTACGCGACTCAAAAGGCAAAACGCGGACGATGCGGCGTTGGATGCGATTGTGAAGGCGAGAAGGAAGTAGCGTTTTAGCGCGACACTTTTGGGATGATTGAAACTTGTCCAGGCTTCTCACTGTGAGTGGACGCTCGCGAGGAAGAGCTCTTTAGCTTCATCCAAAAACGCGAGCACCTGTTCCTTGGTTACGGAAGGGAAGCCCTCCAAAAAGGCTTCGATAGACTCTCCCGCCTTAATGTATTCAATGAAGGTCTGCACCGGCACACGCGTACCTGCAAATACTGGAGTT
>DASSXL010000192.1:0-7692 GCA_035703825.1 Candidatus Angelobacter sp. | reverse complement strand
TTGCAATCTGTTGGAAGCTCGGATGAAAGTCACAGCCTATATACTTCATATGCGGCCTCCTTCGTCTCGAGCTCTTCGGTCATAAGCAAATCGAGTTTACTCGAGACGGCTCGGAGGCCGTTGTCGTCATACAATCAAGCGGAGCGCCGCAAAATCGTATGGCACGACTGCGCTGATCGGCGCGAAGTCGAAGGACCCCGAGATTGCTTCCACCTGAAAATGGAGCATCAAGGCGTTCTCACAAGAACGTTATCCCCCTGCAGCTCTGAATATTTTTGGGTTGAAAAAGTCGTGCCTTTGGTTTGCCGTTATTTTCAAAAAAAGATTCGCGATCATTCGCGAAATTCGCGGCTAAATGATCCGAAAAGCGTCGGTGGCCATAGGGCTCTCTCACCCGCTGGCGCGGGATTCGGGATTTCAGAAACTATTCATCCCAGAACTTCCGCCACCAGCCCTTTTTCTCTTGTGGCGCTTCGTCCTCGAATACCGGCTCGTCGCTCAGCCCCAGGAAGCCGCCGGCCCGAGTGGACGCATATTGCGCGGCGGGTCGCGGGGGAAGCATGCTTCGCAGTTGTTCCGTCGCGGCATGTTGCGCCACCGCGGCGCGCGCGCGCCGGAACGTTGCAATACCCAGGCCTTCCCCGGCAGGCAGCAGGGCAACCACTGCGCCCGGCTTGGCCAGCGCATAATCCACTGGCCCGCGAAGAAGCGTGTCAATCCTAGTTCCCTGCGCCAGGGCCGAGCGCAGAATGGAGGTCGTTTTCTGGTCAAAAGCGATCCAGCGAGCCATGAGGAAACCATCCCGAGTTTTGCAAATCAAAAGCTTTTTAAGACGAAGCGGCAATTATTTGGATGCAAGTAGCTGGCGCCGCGTTTGATGGCCGTATTTCGCACCGGGTTTGACGGCTGGTGTTTGACGATGAAGACGCGCTTCATTTACTCTCCCGGCTTGGTACTTCTTAACGGAGAACAGGCGAATGCCCAAATTCCTGATCGAACGGCGTCAGTTTGCGCTAGGCGCTGCCGCCACCGCATTAGCGTTGCCCGGCAAGGCTGTTCTGGGAAAAGCGATCCCTGGCGATCTGCTGGTCCAGGCCGCGGCCGCGGACAAGCCGCTCGAGGAGAAAACTCGGGCCGCCATGGCCAAGCTTTCCGCATCCGCCCAGGCCGAAGTCGAGATGAAGGTGGCCTCCATCTTCCGCAAGTATGGTGACCGTCTCAGCGATGAGCAGAAGGCCGACATTCGCCGCATCATGGCCGAGTCTCAGGAAGGCCTGGAAAAGATGCGCGCCTTCAAGCTGGAAAATGGCGACCAGCCGGCGGATGCGTTTCGTGCCTACCGAAAAGAGGAAAAGCCTCGCCAAGACAAACTAAGAGCTGGCACGCCAGCGGCACGGAAAGAGAACAAATAGATGCTAAGCGAAGACATCCTCTTTCTCTCCGTCACCGAACTCGGCAAACGTATCCGCGCACGCCAGCTTTCACCCGTGGAACTTACAGAGAACTACCTCGACCGCAGCCGCACCATCGGCAAAAAGTTGAATGCCTATGCAACGCTCACACCCGACCTCGCCTTGCGGCAGGCGCGCGCGGCGGAAAAGGAAATTGCCGCCGGCAAGTACCGCGGGCCGCTGCATGGCATTCCTTACGCCGCCAAAGACCTGCTGGCCGTAAAAGGTTATCCCACGGGCTGGGGGGCGCGGCCATACTCTGACCAGCGCATTGACCAGGATGCCGCCGTGATCAAGAAGCTGGAAGCGGCGGGCGCGGTGCTGCTGGGCAAGGCCGCCATGATCGAACTCGCGGGCGGCATGGGATACCGTTATGCCTCAGCGTCCGCCACGGGCGCGGCCAGAAATCCCTGGAACACCGATTACTGGACCTGCGGATCGTCCAGCGGCTCGGCCGCCATCGCTGGCGGAGGACTCGCGGCATTCGCCATCGGCACGGAAACCTGGGGCTCCATCATCTGTCCGTCGGGATTCTCCGGGCTCAGCGGTTTGCGGCCCACCTATGGGCGCGTCAGCCGCAGCGGTGCTATGGCGCTCTCTTACACCATGGACAAGATCGGCCCCATCACCCGCAGCGCCGACGACTGCGACCTGGTCTTGAAGATCATCTCCGGCCATGACGCTGAAGATCTGGGCTCTCTGCCGGAAGCCAGCGCAAAATATTTGGGCGCCGGTGAAGTAAAGGGCAAGCTGCGCGTGGGCTGGCTGGCGAATCAGTGGAAAGAGATCAAGCCGGACGTCAACGGGCCGGTGATGGCCGCGCGGCAGGTGCTGGAAAAGAACCCATCGATCGCGCTCAGCAATATTTCCTTGCCGGAAGGCCCGTGGGAAACCGCTGCCGGCCTGGTCGTCTCCGTGGAAGGCGCGACGGCATTTCGCGATCTCATACACTCTGGGCGCGTGGCGGAGCTGAATGATCCGCTGGGAAAAATCGGCGGCTACATGAATGAAGAAATCAGCGCCTCGGATTTCATCCTTGCCCAGCGCATCCGCGCCATCTTGCAGGTAAAGATGGACGAGATATTTACCAAAGTTGACGTTCTGGCCACCGCTTCACTGCCAGTGACGGCCAGCAAAATCGACGCCAATTTAGATGATGAGCTGACTTTTGCCGATCCTATCGGCGGCATTGGCAATATCTGCGGGCTGCCGGCTATCAGTGTGCCTTGCGGCTTCGGCCAGCACGGCCTGCCCGTGGGCATACAATTCATTGCGCGCGCGCTGGATGACGCCAAAGTTGTTCAGGCGGCGCGCATCTTCCAGCGCCAGACGGATTGGCACCGCAAACACCCTCAGCTTTCCTGATAAGGTATTTCACCCGAGTGCGTTGCGAGCGTCCACTGTGCCATACTTAATGAGTTGCCGCTTATTCCCGTAGGCTTGCGGGACGTGCATCCAAATACTAGAGAATGTGCGCTGATTTATTGACGGGAACACCGTTTGAACCCGAGCCGTTGCGGCAGTCCATTCTGCGGCACATTCATTACACGCTCGCCCGCACGGAAGGCAATGTGGTCCCGCGCGAGCTGTTCAAGCCGCTCTCGCTTACCATCCGCGACTACCTTGTTGACGGCGTGCTCAGGACCGAGCAGGGCTATCGCCAACAGAACCTGAAACGCCTCGGCTATATCTCCATGGAATTCCTGATGGGGCGCTGGCTCAGTGACAACTTGTGCAATCTGGGCCTGATGGAGCCGTGCCGCGCCGTGCTCGCCGAATTTGGCGTGAAGCTGGAAGACGTTCTTGAGCTTGAGCCGGACGCTGGCCTGGGCAACGGCGGCCTGGGCCGCCTGGCCGCATGTTTTCTGGAATCGCTGGCCACCATGGGCATGCCCGGCTTTGGTTACGGCATTGACTACGAGTACGGCATGTTCAAGCAGGAGATCGTTGGCGGCTTCCAGCGGGAAAAGCCGGACCAGTGGAAGTCCGAGGGCACGCCGTTTTACATCGAGCGCCCGCAGGATTTCTGCGCCATCCCGCTCTACGGACGCATCCAGTCGTCGCGCGATTCACAAGGCAACCGCCGCCAGAGCTGGGTGGATAGCAAGATCGTCGTCGGAGTTCCCAATGACATGCCCGTGGCCGGCTATGGCGGCCAGACCGTAAACTTTCTGCGCCTGTTCACCGCGCGCGCCTCAGAAGACTTTGACATTGAGATTTTCAATCGCGGCGACTACATTCGCGCCGTTGAACAGAAGATAGCCTCGGAGAATATCTCCCGCGTCCTCTATCCCTCCGATTCCGTTCTCTCCGGCAAGGAGCTGCGCCTGACCCAGGAATATTTTCTGGTGGCGTGCGCGCTGCGCGACATCGTCCGCTATTACGTCACGCACCACGCCAGCTTTGACCAGCTTCCCAGCAAGGTCGCCGTGCAGATGAATGACACCCATCCCAGTCTGTGCGTGGCCGAGCTGATGCGCCTGCTGGTGGACGAGCACGCGCTGGATTGGGACCGGGCCTGGGAACTCACCGTGGCCACGCTTGGCTATACCAACCACACGCTTCTGCCGGAGGCGCTGGAAAAATGGACCGTCTCTCTGATGGAGCGCGTGCTGCCGCGCCACATGGAAATCATCTTCGGCATCAATCACCAGTTTCTCCGCACTGTGGGCCGCAGTTGGCCTGGTGACATGGACCGCCAGCGGCGCATGTCGATCATTGAAGAGGGCCCGGAAAAACATGTGCGCATGGCCAATCTCGCCATCGTGGGCAGCCACGCCATCAACGGCGTTTCCCGGCTGCACTCTGAGCTGATCAAGACCGCTCTGGTGCCGGACTTTGCCCAGCTCTGGCCGGAGCGCTTCAGCAACAAGACCAACGGAGTGGCGCCGCGGCGCTGGCTCCTGAAAGCCAATCCCGGCCTGGCTGCTCTGCTCACGCGCACCGTGGGTGAAGAATGGATTACTGATCTGGAGCGTGCGCGGGCCATCGAGAAAGGCGCGAATGATCCCGCGTTTGTCGAGGAATTCCGCGAGATCAAGCGCCGCAATAAGGAAAAGCTGGCGCGCGAAGTCTTTAACACCACGGCGGTGGTAATCGACCCGCAGTCGATGTTTGACGTCCACGTGAAGCGCATTCACGAATATAAGCGCCAGTTGCTGAACGTGATGCGCGTGATCCATGAATACCTGGGCATGGTGGAAGACGGCTCGGAGCCGAAGATCCAGCGCACCTACATTTTTGCCGGCAAGGCCGCGCCCGGATACTGGGCGGCAAAGCAGATCATCAAGCTCATCGGCAACGTGGCGCAGGTGGTAAACTCTGACCCGCGCGTGAAGGGCCGCATCAAGGTGGTGTTTGTTCCCGATTACCGCGTTTCATTGGCGGAAATCATCATGCCCGCCGCCGACCTGAGCCAGCAGATCTCCACCGCGGGCATGGAGGCTTCTGGCACCGGCAACATGAAGCTGGCCATGAACGGCGCGCTCACGCTGGGCACGCTTGACGGCGCCAACATCGAGATTATGGAAGCCGTGGGCGAAGCCAACATTTATACCTTTGGGCTCACGCGCGAAGACGTGAGCTGGTACCAGGAATCCCATGGCTACAACCCGCGCGAGCTTTACGGCAATGACGCGATCGTGCGCCGCGTGGTGGATTGCCTGGCCTCAAACCGCTTTTGTCCCGACGAGCCCGGCCTCTTCCGCTGGATCGTGGACGAACTGCTCGACCGCGGCGACCGCTACTTCCACTTGGCCGACCTCTCTTCTTACGTTGCCGCAAGCTATCGCGCGGAAAAAGATTACGAGACCCCGGACGTCTGGACGGCAAAATCCATTCTCAATGTCGCCCGCACCGGCTATTTTTCCAGCGACCGTACCATCTCCGAATACGCGCAAGACATCTGGCACATCCAATCGGCGGCGCCTGGGGCCGATCGTCGCGGGGAAGCCGCCAAGGAGCCGCTAAGGGCGGAGGTTTCCCGGTAGCCACGCGTTTGCAAAGACCTTAACCGGTAAATGCCCTTCACCGGTGCTGCACGAGCCCGGTATTCCACAGGCAAAGCCTGCTTTTTAACATGTTCTTAACATTCGCGTCTCCCGGATGGGAGTGTAATAGACGTTTATCAGCTGGCTCAGGCCGCTGCTGTCCGCCCCCGAGGAGAGAGAATGCAAATTGTCCAACCGCCTTATCACGTCAAGATCGTTCCCCAGAGTGCCGGAGCGCCCAATCTGTGGCGCTGCGTGATTGAGCAAAAGGAGTCCAGGGAAGTGGTGGTACTCCACGAGACTGCGCGTAAAGAAGATGCGCGCTGCATAGCCTTACTGGAACTGGCACGGCTCGACCCAGCCGGCGCCGCGCAACGGCGGCCGCCGGGCGGAGAGTAAGCGACGCTGCAGGTTTTTCTGACCTGATGCTGGCTGACCCCCGCATTTTTCCCTGACCCTAAAAATGGGCCCGGAGAAGGGCCCTGCACTTTCGCGAGTTCGAATTCGAGAGAAAAAACAGGTTCGAATTTTCCCCTGATGAAACGATCTGAATTGTTTTTACGCCGTCCGTTTTAATCGGCGATGAACAGACGGTTAATCTTGTGTGAATGCCGTGTGTTTTCTTTGCGACTGCGGGCTTGTGTTACACTGATATTGCTTCCTGTGATGTCCCTCATCTGATTGATTCCACAGCAAGGGCGCGTAGCTCAACTGGCAGAGCAACTGACTCTTAATCAGTAGGTTGAAGGTTCGATTCCTTCCGCGCTCACCAAATTTACCCTTTATTTTCAACACAAAAAATTGAAGAGAGCAACTGATGTGCCTTGCCCGGGACAGGAGTGCCACAAAATTGTAGCTACCCCTTCTTATGGAAGTGCCCGAGAGATGTGGGACGATGTCTTTGCGTAGATGACAGAATTTGCCAGTTTGCTACTGTGTAGTGTTGTGAATCATCGAAATTCACTGCTGTTGGATTGCCGGAAGCGGCACAGGAGGGGGCGCTTATTGCAGATCGGTAGCATTTAAGGAGGGTTATTGAAATGTCCGCTACTGGTTCTGAAAACCAAGGAAATTCTCGATTTGCCTCACTACTGAGTGATTCACAGTTGCTGTATGGCGTGCAACGCATCCGCAAATCTCTAGCTTATGCCGCAATGGCGTGTAGTCGCGCATATGGGCTCCCAAAAGCTGTAAGACGGTGAATAACTTCCCACCGCAGGGTGACAAAGTAGGACCAGAGGGTCTGCAGTCAATGGCCCAACTGCTCCACAAAGAGCTTCAGGGTGTCGCCCTGCTACATCCTTCAGCCGATCTGACTAATCTGGAGAATTTCTGGAACAAGTGCCGTGACCCGAAGATATACCAGGGCCAGGAGGCACGCCGTGACGAGGAGACACGACCGGAACAGAGGGAATGCCAGAACTCGGTACAGTGGTTATCCCGCAAACAGAGACACTTCATACCGGTGGATTGTATTGGGACATGCATCTACAATTTACGCCCAACAAGGACAAGAGGTGGTCGCTGACGTTGGACACGAAAGGGGATGATTTCGTATGGCCTAAAGCAACGCTTCCGACGCAGTCGCGCTACGCGTTTACCACAACAGAGGCGCTGAATTTTAAAGTGATCGGAAACCTACTGTTCGCGCCGAAGTATTCTCAATTCTTCTACAGAAATCAGGGGCAGGAGGGGCGAAGCAACAGTCTGATCACCAAGACCTTTTCCATAGTAGCCAAGTGGTGCTTCGCGCGCGATGCCGCTGTTCCGTTCTGGCGACAGCTTTTCTTCCTTGGCCCGGCCTCGACCGATCAGACTAAGAGTGCAAAGATGCAGTAAGAAGCTGCTAAAGTTGAGGATCTCGAAGAGCCCCAACGTGCAAGATCGCTGTAAGTGGCGCGTATTTCATCGGGTTTGTAACAAGAGCGTTTGGGACAAAATGTAGCCAGTGAGAGCCAATGAAATCCCACAATTTCCGTTCAAATTGCAAGGCAGGGAATAAAATATTCTGCATCAATCACATGAAAACAACCAAGTCCGATAAAATTTCATAATTCTGCTGGAAGTGGCTCTTAATCAATAGACCTCAACAAGTATCAACAGGCTTCAACTGTTCAGTTTCATGACATCCTTTACACAATGTTCCGAGACATCCTTTACACTCCCGCCCGAACGGAGCGAGGGCGGGAGTAAATCAGCTCTCTCCAAAGAGGGCAAGGATGGCTTGGGGAATGAAAGATATTGGTGAGCAA
>DASSXL010000102.1:0-16675 GCA_035703825.1 Candidatus Angelobacter sp. | reverse complement strand
GACCATTTATCCACAGTCATCTCCATTATTGGCTGTTCGATTCATTGGCCTCATGCTATGACCCATATTTATGAGCGTTTACTAATAACCAAGAATTTGATGAGGCTAGGATTGGGGTAAACAATCACGACGGCATAAATCCGCACATACTGTTCTCGCGCGGCTGTTCCAAATTGGGAACCATCATAATCAAGGAGCTTGGGACTGGAGTTGATGGCGACCGGAAGACCGACGCTAAATCAGTCTTCCGATATCGCCAACAAAGAAGCAATCTCTTTCTTAGCTGCGAGTGGAGCTTATTGGTGAGGAACAAGATGTTACCAAGCGAGCGATCAAACGCCTTCCTGAGACTGGTTTATGCCGCTGGCTGCTTACTGGCTGATACCAGTGCGAGTTGTTCGACAACATGTTGAGCAGGAATGGTTGCGGGTAAGCCTTGATTCATGCTCATATCGGGGAACCTGCGTGTGCCATATCCCAGGGTCGCGCCGTAAACTATATGCCCGAGTCCCCCGAAAAGCCCGGTTAGGAGAGTTGGCGTAAAGAGATATGTCCTGCCCGACGGAGACATATAAATTGTAACGAGCAGGCAACAAAATACCGCTACACCATAAATGATGCCGGCGCGGAGTGGCCTAATTCTTTTGCTGAAAAGCGGATACATCGCATAGAAAGCAAGGCCCATCCCGCCACCGTTGCCGATGTAGCGCCACAGATATCCCACCGACCAATTTACGTGCTCCTTGCCAAGCAGATAGTTGCCGATCTTTGGAATAAAGTCCGGCCACGTGCCTGACGCGATGAAGGGGAAGCGGCAGGTCATGTCGTACAGGAATACAGATGCCACTCCCAGCAGAAAACCCCTCGCCATAATTGGCGAATATCTCGGAAATAGAATACCAATGACGATTGCGCCTAATATTGCAGGAAGCACAATGCATGGGCCGCTGATATGCAAAGGAATAAGGTTGAAGGTTGAGAGCGACAGGCTGGCGATCGGCGAGAACCCTATGGCAAAAATTGCGAGCCTGATCCGAATATCTTTATCAAGTAGCACACTTGCATTCATGATGTCACACACTTTCAGCTGGCTGGTTATATTTCAACCAAGAAATCTGCACCGATTGGCCATCTGTTACGATTCACAATGAATTGTTCATAGGCCTGTTATTAGGGACTGTGGAGAATAGATATTGGTAGAAAGCTGCGCACGCCATGGCTTACAAATGCACTGCATGCAGCTATAGACCCACGAAAGATGGGATTGTGACACTGCAACAAATAATTGCATCGTCGTATGTAACTTTATCTCACAAAGAGGAGAGCGAATGATTATCAATAGATAAACTATGAAATAACTTTTTTATTTCGCGGATCGAACGGATATTGGAGAATGCCTATAGTGAGAATATCGTGCGCAATTAGCTATATACTATCGTGCCAGCATTGGGGGCAGGCTGCAGATAGATTCATCGGCATCGGACAGCAGTTAGATCATCGGCGCGAAGGAAAGATACACAATGGACCAACTTTGTTTGCATGGCCCAAATTGTCGAACCATCAGGGTTAGCTCTTCTGCTCCAGAGCAGGCCATTTTTGGCCTGATTATTGCTTGACATGTCAATTATTTAGTGGTAATGTTAAATCGTGAAGATAGGACAGAGTTCGGTGATGGAGCATCAGCAGCAGAAGCGTCTGCTTCCTTCGCGACAGCAGGAGGCGGTTGTCAGCATCTTGCGCGCCGCAGCCTATGTTCGGCGATTCGGTTCGCGCGTGTTTGACCAGCATGACATCACCTCGCAACAATATAACGTGCTGCGAATCCTTCGGGGCGCTGGACCAGCGGGCCTTCCCACGCTGGACATCGCCGAAAGGATGATTGAGCAAACACCAGGCATAACGCGGCTGCTGGATCGACTGGAGTTCAAGAAACTCGTACGCCGCGAGCGCCCTTCCGATGACCGGCGGCAAGTACTGTGCTATGTCACCAAGGCCGGGCTTGATCTGCTGAACGAAGTCGACGGCCCGCTGAAGAAACAGGCCCAGCAGGCGTTACACATGCTTGACGAACTGGAACTTGACGAACTCATCAGCTTGCTGGGGAGGTTTTGCGCCAAAGAGTAATTTTTTTAATTCAATAATTGACTGATCAACTAACAAGTAATCATATATTTACAGGACAGGTGTTTTCAAGGAGAAGACCCGAATGAAGCTAAATACCAGGCAATCACCAATTAAGGACGCTGTGCTTAGCGCTGCGCCGCAATCTCAGACGGCAGTTACGGGCCAGCGCCAGAGGTCCAGTTATACATCAGCCGCACCACTGGTTGCGCTTCCCCGGCAGCTATGGCTTCCGGAAAGTGTGTGGCCGTTTCAAACCTCATCCCTGGAAGTCGATGGTTCCAGAATTGCTATCACTGATGTTGGTCAGGGACCGGTCTTATTGTTCGTGCATACTGGCTTCTGGTCCTTCATTTGGCGCGATGTTATTCTGCGCCTCTCCTCCGATTTTCGGTGTATCTGCTTCGATGCCCCTGGGACCGGTCAGAGCGACCGCTTGCCGGTAAGCAGTATCAGTCTAGAAAGGGCTTCCCGTGCGCTTACCGCGATCATCCAGGCTCTCAACCTTACAGACATCACTCTGGTCGTCCACGATCTCGGCGGGCCATCGGGCATTGCCGGCGCCGCTCCCGTTCCGGATCGAATTCGCGGACTTTGTATAATCAACGCCTTCGCCTGGAAACCTTCCGGCTTGCGCTTTAGGGCCCTGCTCGGGCTCCTGGGCAGCACTGTAGTCAGGGAATTCAGTGCGTGGACCGGGATCCTCGCGCGGGTAACGTCCGGCGACTTCGGTGTGGGCCGTCATCTCCATACGTCCAGCCGTGAGGCATTTTACGCAGGCATAGGCCGCCAGGGCATTCGCGCCTTCCATGGCTACCTGCACGACGCTCGCAAAGCCGACGCTCTCTATGAACAACTGGATCATGCGCTAGCTGGCCCGTTTCGCCGACTTCCGCTGGTCACGATTTTCGGCGAACGCAACGATCCGCTTGGATTTCAGCCACACTGGAGGCACTTGTTCAGCGATGCTCGCCAGGTAGTAGTAGCCAACGGCAATCACTTTCCCATGTGCGACGACCCGGACCTTGTAGCTTCGTCCATCCGCGAATTGTATAAACGGGAGAAATAATAAGATGACTAACGCTCAGTTTAGTTCAGTCGATCCTCATCCAAGAAAGCGCGTTGCTGTGCTCGATACGGAGATGAGTTACGTTGACATCGGCCAGGGGGACCCGATCGTGTTCCTACATGGGAACCCTACGTCTTCCTATCTTTGGCGAAACATTATTCCTTATCTCAGCGAGCACGGCCGATGCCTGGCTCCCGACCTCGTGGGAATGGGTCAGTCCGGAAAATCGCCGACGAACGCGTATCGGTTCGTCGATCATGCGCGCTATCTGGATGCCTGGTTCGAGACCCTGAACCTGACAAGTAACGTGACGCTGGTTGTGCATGATTGGGGATCGGCCTTGGGATTCCACAGGGCAACCCGCTACCCCGAGCAGATCAAGGCGATCGCTTATATGGAGGCTGTGGCTATGACTCGGCGCTGGGAAGATTTTGGCGAAGCCGGGGGAATTTTCCGGGCGCTGCGTTCGGAAAAGGGCGAACAGATGATCCTCGATGAGAACTTCTTCGTGGAAACAATCCTGCGTCGAAGCGTAATGCGCAAACTAAGCGATCAGGAAATGGCCGTTTACCGTGCGCCGTTTCTAGAGCGCGAAGCCCGGCTGCCAACGCTGATCTGGCCACGTCAAATCCCAATTGAGGGTGAGCCGGCCGACGTCACAGCGATCGTCGAAACCTATGGAAGAGCAATGTCTCGGAGCGCGCTACCCAAGCTGCTCATCGTGGGCGATCCGGGAGCCATCATCAGGGGGCGTACGTTAGAATTCTGCCGGACCTGGCCGAACCAGACTGAAGTTACGGTCAAGGGCTCGCATTTCTTGCAAGAAGATTCTCCCGATGAAATTGGCAAGGCGTTGCAGGGATTTGTGAAATCTGTGAGCCACCAGGTCGTAGCATTGAGATGAGTTCTAAATCCCGGCCTCGTAAGGCCGCTCTTGTCACTGTTCTTTCTGCCTTAAAGCACAGGCCATCGGCATATAGCAGAGAGATATCCGGATGCCGGGTGCGGCTGCTCGGCAGCTTACGAACTCCAGCCGCGAGGCAGCATTAAGCGCATAAGAGAGTCCGGATTGGGGCTACGGGGTTGGAGAAGCTGCCAGGGGACAGGTTGGAAAACCCCGATCCCCTTGGCCGCTTTAGCGGACGACCATACCTGCGATAGAGATAGGAAATCCGGATACCGTGGTCACCGGTGTTAAAGACCCATCCTCGCCGATACGAAATCCTCTGACTTCCCCGGCATTCGGGGGGATTGGAAGTATGAATTCTTTCTCCCCACCCATAGAGCTTATTATGTAAAGAAATTTGCCATTTGGCGTTATACCCACATCAGTCGGTTCGCTGAAGGGCGAGCCCGCATCCGCTGCTACTGACGCCAGCAAGGACAGTTCACCCTTCCTTGAGACCCGGTAGGATGAAACTGATCCGCTGCCCGTGTTTGTGACATAAGCGAAACGGCCATCAGGAGTAAAACGCACCCAACATGCTACGGTTTGCTCAGTACGCACCGCGACGCTGATCGGCTCAAGTGTGCCGTCGTCATTAAGTCGATAGGATGACATGCTCGATCCATTCGTAACACCAATTCGGCGTCCACTCACGACAGAGGCATTGGCCTCGACCACGGCCAGGATTCGTCGTCCCGTGAAGGCGAGCCCAAATGGAGAAGGAATGTTGGCGACGTAGCTGGCGACCTCATGTGTAGTGGCATCTTCATCCACGTGACGGACGTGGATCAGCGTCTCGGCAAACTTATCACTAATAATCAGCCATTCACCGTCGGGGCTAAAGATGATATCGCCGGGGCTTGCATCGGGGCTCCCAGTCACGCTTATCGAACCAGGAATGGGGTGCAACGTGCCTTTCTCGTCAAGCAAGAATCCCGCTATGACCGGCGCTACGCCGAAGATGTTCTGGGAGAGTTCCCCTTCATTCATGACGTACACAAGGCGCCCATGGATGGCGACGCTAAGAGGCACCTTACCACCGGAGGGGACCTTGTCAGCCAGTTCCAGCCCCTCACTGGTAACCGCAAGAACGGATATCTCGTCGCTTCCGGCATTCACCGCAAGCAAGAACCGGCCATCTTCCGTCATCACCAGTTCATCCTGTGTCGTAAGCGAGTTTCCTGCGGCGACCTTGGGAAATGGGGCCGGCAACTCACCAGGACCGCTTCCGCGACCGCCGGTAGACACTTCCTGAATGATCTTCAACGCTCCATCCTCGGCACGCTGAAATACTACAACTGTATTTTCCGCAGCCCGGTTTGCCATTACATAAACTCTAGCGGACCCCCGGTTCTCATCGTGTCCCTTCTGCGCTACCGCACTGCCAGCCATGAAAAACAGAACCAGGCAGAAAATAATCACGGGCGAGATCGCCCTCCGATGCAAATTCAATATTGCTGTTTTCATTTGCTTTTCCTCTCCATGCGATGCCAGTTGTCAATGAATGAGTTTTGGTGAGCTGAGTTAGTTCGGCTCCGCCACGTTCCAAAGGCAAAACAACAATCCCATTTACTACTCAACCCGGAAAATCCCGAGCGCCTCCGCCCGGTCACCGCTAGCGATCAAGGAAAGAGGGGACCCGTTTCTCGGCCAGTTAAGCACACTCAAGAACCATCAGCAGCTTCATTCAATTCTCCATTAGAATCTTCATATACTCCCGGTCGAGACATAATCTGACTAGCAGAGGGCTGTGTCATTCAAATAGCTTAACGAGCGTTGTGAGATGCCTGGTCTTAAAGGACTTAGCAAATGTTTTTAACCCGGCGCCTGCATACAGAGTCAAGCACCCTCGAAGACAGTATCTTGCGGTAGAGTAGCCATGAAATCTATACCCGATCGGCGATTGCGCCTGTATAGAAGGAGCGTTGTGCCGGTACAGGCTACAGACTTTCCTGCTGGGCGCGAGAGTTCCTGCCTGCGACCAGATACCCTGACTCATCTTTAAACTGTTTGTTCTCATGTCTCAGACAAGAGCTCTTAAGTCACTTGAATGACGGGGCTCCCATCGAGTGGGACACTGGCTCAGGTGAGATAGCGCCGAATGTATGGCAGGCGGGCCTCTATGTCGGCTAGTTCATCCCGGAAACTTCCGCCATCCTGATAGATCTGGCACGGCGCCACAATCTATGAACCTACAGCTCAAGCTATCGAAAGCGACATGAATGTCAACGGTCGCAGAAATGGAAAATAGTTAAAATGAAAACAACTGCACTTTTCATGCGTCGAGTGACATTCGTTGTAGTGGCCATGTGCTCGTTCCTGTTATCTGCCGGGAACGCGGCGTTTGCCGAGGACGAATCCGGGGGCACGGGCCGAGTTTACGTATTGACCAACAACGCCGACGCCAACACGGTGGTCGTGCTTCGCCGCGATAGCGCCGGCGGGTTGACGTTCTGGAAGGAAGTCCCCACAGGTGGACTCGGTAGTGGTCCGGCTCCAATCCCGCCGCCCTTTCCGCCTGGGCCTGGTCCAAACCCACTCGACTCTCAGGACGGCTTGGTCATGACCCCGGATGGCCGTTTCCTGCTCGCAGTCAATTCCGGAAGCAACGATGTATCGGTGTTCGCCGTCACACGGAGCGGCTTACAACTTGTCGATCGAAGCTCTACGCACGGCGAATTCCCGGTCAGTATTGCAATGCATGAACGGCTCATTTATGTCCTGAACTTCGGTGGTAGGCCCACTCTTCAAGGCGTCCAGGGTACTCCTACTTTGACCGGTTTTACACTGGGGGCCTCCGGCAAGCTGCATGAAATAGCCAATTCGACGCGGATAACAGGGGACTTTGGTTCCGGCCCTTCCGAAATAGTCTTTAGTCCGGATGGAGGCCTGCTGATAGTAACCGAGATGTTCACCAATATGATTGATGTCTTCCGGATGGGAGAAGACGATCTGACGAAAGAGCGTACCGCCATTCCCGCCAACAACAAGACCCCCTTGGCAATCGCTTTTGCGAGTCATGATGTTTTGGCCGTTACCGAAGGTGACGACATTACGCCCCGTGTAGCGGTCACCAACGGATCCACCGTCTCAACATACCGCATCACCGATGACGATACTCTTGAACCGATCAGCAAAGCCGTTCCGACCACTCAAACCGGAGCCTGCTGGATCCGATTTACTCCGAACGGCCGCTTCGCCTATACCGGGAATACAGGCAGCGGTTCCCTTTCATTGTTCAGTATCTCGAGACATGGCGAACTCACGCTGGTTGCAGCCAAGGTGGTCGATACGGGAGGCCTAGCCAGCGTGCCCATCGATCTCGACATTACTCCTGATGGCAAATACCTTTATGTGCTCAGTTCCTTGATCGGGACCGTGAAGGGATTTCAGATTGGACGGGATGGGTCCCTTACACCCGTGGCCAGCATTCCGGGGTTCCCCATAACCATTCAAGGCATCGTTGCCCGCTAGTCGAGTTTGGCGCGCGAGGGGACGGGCGAGTATCCGTCCCCTCATTTTTTAGCGTATCTGATGCGCTCTGCCTCTCTAGCATTACGCAAAGACTTCTTGAATTCGCGAATCCGGGGGATATGCCAGCCTTGGATTCCCGCGACTACCGATATCTATCAGCCATCAAAGCGGCCCATCGTCATGCGTGGCCGCAAGATACAAAGGAAGGAAAGACAATGAAGACAGTCACTGCAGTTCTGCGCCGCCCGGTCTTGATATTCATGCTCGTCTGCCTGCTTGTGCTTGTTGCGGCGCAGAGTGTCGCCCAGGAAGTTGAAACGGAAGGATCTCTCGATGGAGCCGTCTATGTGATGACCAATCAGGCTTCTGGAAACACCATCGTGGTATATCACCGGTCTGAGGATGGCATGCTCACGCACCGGCAGGAATTTCCAACAGGTGGCTTGGGCAGTGGCCCCATCCCCCTCCCACCTCCCATCGGCGGTCCCAATCCCCTTGACTCCCAGGATAGTCTGCTCCTGGCGGAGAACGGCCATCTGCTTCTGGCGGTCAATGCCGGAAGCAATGAAATATCTGTGCTCGCCATTTCCGATGACGGACTGCGGCTCATCGACAAAGTACCTTCAGGTGGGGACTATCCTGTAAGCATCGCTATGTATCATCGCCTGGTTTACGTGCTGAATTCTCATGGAACACCAAACATGACGGGCTTTGTTCTCACTTCATCCGGCAAGCTGCACGCGATACCCAATTCAACCAGAAGCGCGGGAGCACCCGGTACCGCACCCGCACAGGTGATGTTCAGCCCTGACGGTGATGCGCTACTCGTTACTGAGAGGCTTGCAAATTTTATTTCGGTTTTTCGTGTGCTTGAGGACGGCCGCACTGAACTACGCGACCACTTCGCGTCTAATAACCACACGCCTTTTGCCACGTCTCTCGGCCACCACGGGCTGGTAGCACTTTCAGAATCCAATGAGAGCATCCCGCGGGTTGCTGTTCCAAACGGAGGAAGCGTGTCTACCTACCGGTTCACCGAGGAAGGCTCTCTAGTTCCCATCAGCAGAGCCGTTCCCGACCACCAGGGCGGCACCTGTTGGGTGCGCATTACTCCGAACGGAAAATTTGCGTATGCCGCCAACACGGGCAGCGGATCACTCTCTTCTTATCTCGTCTCACCGCACGGAGAACTGTCGTTACTAGCCTCGAGAGCGACCGATACCGGCGGACCTTTTAGCGTACCCATCGACATGGGCATCACGAGCGACGGTAAATTCCTTTACGTCTTAAGTTCTCTCATTGGAACCGTTAAAGGATTCAGGATTGAAACCGATGGGTCTCTAACTCCAGTGGTCAGCGTAGACGGATTTCCGATCAGCATGCAAGGCATCGTCGTTCGCTAGGACAATTCAGCGCCAAAAAGCGACGGACGGCATGCGCCGTCGCCTCTTGGCGAGCTGGATCTTCGGGCATGTTTTTAGTCTCTCGAAGCGGCGCTCTGCGCAGCGGTCTGCAGCAGGATCGAGCTCTTGGCATGCCGCATAGAATTCGCGATCCATAAAGCTTCAGGATGCCGCAGCCACGTGCCCACCCAGAGAATTGCCAGGATAATGGCGGGCTGGAGCGGAGACTGGCCGTGCTGGATATGAGTCGCGATCGCGCCACCCATGTACGCTGACACCATAAGCAGCCCTGCTGCGCGAGAGAATGGCACCACAAAAAGAATAGCGCTGAACATCTCCAGAACCGCAATAAACATCAGCCGGCTTCCGTCGAAACCCATTGCTCCCAGCTCGCTGACAACTTTTGGGACCTGCGCAAATTTCGAGCCGGCACTGGCCACAAGCACGAATGCACCAAGAAATATCAGCACGTTGCCTGCAACTCGCCGTTTTTTACTGGTTGATGGATTATCTGTTTGTATCTTCATCTTTTCTCCTGTTTTTCTTTGACCTTCAAATGACTTGTTCCGCCCGGCAACCGGTGCAGTTTGTCTATCTTCATTCTTACCCTTGTCCGGCGCAGCCAGGTTCGGATTTCTCATCTCGCCGCCATGTGCTTGCTTCCCTCGATTAACTTGAACGGCACCAAACCCTGATTGGCCCTTGGTAATTTGCGGGTTCTGAAATAAGACCGGAGAGGGTAGGTATTTGTGACAAAGGTGGTCGAATTATTTGCTGTAATTTAAAGCTTGCTGCTCCAAGCGAATACCCCGCCTGCTTAAGATATTTGAATGACCCGTTCGGCAGTAAGTATCAATATCCATTGAGTAACTTGGTGTTGCGCGGGCTCGAGTCAACTGTTGTCTCCGCATTTTCACCTTGCTTGTACGTCCATGAATGTCGCAGCCACGCAAGCTGCAAAGCCTGCCCGGGAATACTGCGTCACGTAAGCTGCCCCTCTGTCTTCGGGGCTCACGAAAGGAAGAAGTGATGAAAGTTCTCTCAGTTGTTACACATCGTGTGATGCTGGTTGTCGCATCCGTCCTCATGTCTTTGGTCTTTCTGGCCGGCAGTGCGTTAGGAGATGAAAATAACGGAAAAGATGGAAGTGGCGCGGTCTATGTAATGACCAATCAGGCGTCAGGAAATACGGTCGTCGTGTTCCATCGAGATGCCGATGGCTCCCTGGTCCGGACGGCCGAAGTCTCCACCGGCGGGCTCGGCAGCGGCACCGGAGTGCTTCCGCCTCCCTTACCCCCCAATCCAGGCCCAGATCCGCTTCAATCCCAGGACGCTCTGATCTCCACGGAAAACGGGCGCTTCTTGCTTGTGGTGAATGCCGGCAGCAATGACATTTCAGTTCTGGCGGTCGATGGGCAAGTGATAACTTTGGTTGACAGGGTCTCGTCCGGCGGAGTGTTCCCCGTCAGCCTTGCTATCCACAAAAACCTCGTTTACGTACTCAATGAAGGCGAAAGCCCCGACCATATTCAGGGCGGCACAACCAACATTAAGGGTTTTCTTCTTGACGCCGCGGGCAAGCTGCATGAAATTCCCGACTCGACCCGCGTGCTGGGCACCGATACCGGAGCTTCC
Source organism: Candidatus Angelobacter sp. (assembly GCA_035703825.1). GTDB lineage: Bacteria > Acidobacteriota > Terriglobia > Terriglobales > Acidobacteriaceae > Angelobacter. The sequence goes on along the minus strand of DASSXL010000102.1, from coordinate 6,027 downwards.
GACATTCTCTTCAGTCCCAATGGAAAGCAGTTAATAGTGACAGAAATGTTCACAAATCTGATTGACGTTCTACAAATGGACACCGGCGGACTCGCGGCCCAGAAGGTCAGCATGCCGTCAAACAGCCCCACTCCATTCGGCGCCTCGTTTGGAGGAAAGAACATCCTGGCCGTCACGGAAATCGACGTCATTACGGTCAACGGCCGGCGGCAGGGAGTGGCAAATGCGTCAACCGTGTCGTCCTATCAGATGTCAGATGCAGGCACGCTCCAATTGATGAGCAAGTCCGTGGCTTCCAACAAGACAGGAAGCTGCTGGACGCGATTCTCGAAAGATGGCCGATCTGTTTATACCAGCGACACGGGCAGTGGAACCATCTCGGTATTCAGTTCAGCGAACGGAAGTTTATCGCTGGTGGGACCGGTCAGCACTGGCGGGGCATTTAGCGCGCCTCTGGACATGGATATTACGCCCGACGGTAAGTTCGTATACATTCTGGGAGCTCTTACGCAGGTTGCGCACGTACCTCCTATCCGCCCGTTGCCGACCGCGCCTGGGCGTATTCAGGGATATCGGGTCGAGAATGACGGCTCACTCACACCGGTGACCACTGTTGGAGGAATTCCGTTCAGTGCGCAAGGCATCGTTGCCCGCTAGCGCAAAGACCATCTGTGTTTGTCCGAAGACAATAGGGTCCGAGTGAATATTTCCAAATGAAAATCTCGGCGATCAAAAGCGGCCTGATATCTGTGGACCGCATGAAAGGAACCAAGTCATGAAAGCAGTTGCAGTTTTTCTACGCAGGTTGACCCTGGGCGTGACCGCCATCGGGCTCTTTCTCTTTTCTCTCAGCAGTAATGCGGTTGCCGAAGACGGCGACGCAAGCGGCCCGCAGAGTGGCAGGGCCTATGTGATGTCGAATCTCGAAACTGGCAATACTGTAATCGTATTCAATCGGGCCGGGGATGGATCCCTGACTCGCATCCAGGAAGTCTCTACCGGCGGCTTTGGGAGCGGCCCGGGCGAACTTCCTCCACCGCTGCCGCCGTTTTCCGGCCCAATCCCACTGGACTCACAGGATGCAATCGTCTTGACCTCGGACGGACGTTTTCTGCTGGCTGTCAATGCCGGCAGCAACGACCTGTCGGTCCTCATGGTGACCTCTCAAGGGTTGCGGCTGGTCGATAGGGTTCCCTCCGGAGGCAGCTTCCCAGTCAGCGTAACCGAAAGCAATCATCTGGTTTACGTAGCGAATGCAAATCAGAGTCCCGATGAGTTACCTGGCACTCGTCCGAATGTTACCGGCTTCCGTCTCAGCGGAAGTGGCAAACTGCATGAGATTTCCGATTCCAAGCGGACGGTGGGTTTGCCAGACGCAAGCGCCGCCAATGTGCTTTTCAGTCCCAATGGACGACAACTCATCATGACCGAACTAAACGGCGACATGGTCGACGTTTTCCAGGTGGGCGAAGATGGACGCATCGGAAACATTTCCACCATGCCTTCGAATAATCGCACACCTTTTGGCGCCCAGTTCAACTCCCATGGAATATTAGCCATCTCCGAAACCGATGACATCTCGCGCCGTCTCGCAATCAACAACGGGGCAAGCCTTTCAACCTATCGATTGACGGAGAATGGCACACTCCAGCCTATCAGCAAAGCGGTTCCCAACGGCCAGTCAGCAAATTGCTGGGTACGTTTTACTCCGGATGGCCGTTTTGCCTTTGCCATTAACGGCGGAAGCGGCACGGTCTCCACTTACAGCATATCGCCCGACGGCGAAGCAACGCTGCACCTGGCAGTGGCGGCCGATGCCGGTGGACCTTTCAGCTTACCCATTGACTCCGATGTGTCACCTGACGGCAAGTTTCTCTATGTCATTGCCGCACTGGACGGGCTTCATGGCGTTCCCGTACTCCCCTTGCCGCTTTTGGTCAGCACAATCCAGATATACCGAATCGGCGATGACGGGTCTCTTACTCGCGTAGGAACGGTGGAAGGAATCCCATTTACCGTTGAAGGCATTGTTGTCCGCTAGCGGGCCTGCCTTCTGATCGGCCCAAAAAAACGGATTCCTAACAATAAGGACGGGATTGCTATCGGGTGGATAGCTTTCCCGTCCTTACTTTTGCGATTTCATTAATGCTGCGTCGTTCGTTCCTGGGCAAGCACCGATACGCTGGCTGTTATCAGCGAGAGGGCGTCTCTCTAAACACCGGCTATTCGACGATTTTCAAAAGACGGGCCATTACAGTCATCTGTTCCTCATTCTCATGGTGCAGCCGGTTTCTGCAAGTGCCCCGCTCTCTGCAATCATTTTCTGGCCGCGCCAAGCATCTCAAAGTTTGCCGATGAACTGCTCGTTCTATGGACCCCAGTCCGTTTTTGCGCGGCAATATCCTTCAAATCCCCAGTCCCGGCAAGCGCTTCAGCGTTATGCGGCCTGCTGCAGCTGATAGCGCCTTCTGCCCAGTTCAATGAAGATGCCAATTGTGGAAAGTGTTAAAAGAATGGCCTCCGCAACTAGGAGGTGTACGTTTCCACTGCTGGAATGATCAACCAGTACCGAAAAGATCCTTGTGATCAGAATGACGCCCGAAACGGTGGTCACGAAACAGAGTCCCATGAGCAGCCGGCGAGTCGCCGAGAGACAGAACAAGATGACTATTGCGCTGCCGAGCGGAAAGCCTCCAAAACCGACGCGTATGGTGGTGATTGCCAAAGCTGATCCCGCGACAATTCCCGAGGCTATCGCTGTATGAACAGGATCGGTGATGTACTTCACGCTGATCAGGGCAAAGATTATCGTGACTGCCAAAAGGATGGTGCGATTGAACCACGGTGCAAAACGCCAAAATGCTCCCATATACCTCTCCTCATGAAAGAGATTTCCTATACGCCAGCCTCGCCTTGGATCATTCGGTGTAACGCTAGAAGGCGTTCATGCAAAAGAGCTCAGCCGCTGCGGGCGCTCGTTGTGGCCAGGCTTCGTCTGCATTCATCGCTGGATGCTGCAAGCGCGAGAATACAAACGGGAACCCGGATCCCCTGTGAATGGAATCCCATTCGACAGTTAAGACAAGATGAAAGGAGGATTTGTGACAGACTAACGCCCTGAAAGGGAAGTCTGGAGACGGTGCAAAACCCACCAGCCAGACTGGAGAAAAATGTCAATTATTCAATTCTGCGCAGTTTTTTCAGTTTCTCCGGGTTACGCACAATATAAATATTGCGAAGACGGCCTTGTGCGACATCGAAGCTGATCACCGTATGGGGGTCTCCATCAAGATAACTTACGATTCCCGGCCGTGCATTGATCTTAAGTATTTGCGCAACCGCGTTGCTGGGGCTGAACTTCTTGAAGGCGCCCACCACGGCCCGTGCGACGTCCTGCGCACCATGAATGGGGTTCATTAATGCGGCAACCTTGCCTCCGCCATCGGTATAGAGCACGATGTCTTGCGAGAATACGGAGAGCAGCCCCTGCATGTCGCCATTGATGGTGGCACCGAGGAATTTCTGCATCAAGTCCTCGCATTCCTGGGTCGAAGCATCGAACCGGGTGAAGCCGTTGGCAATGTGCTGGCGGGCCCGCCGAAGAATCTGGCGGCAATTCGGTTCAGTTTGATCGAACATCTTGGCTATGTCGGAGTACTCGTAATCGAAAACATCGCGTAGCAGGAATATGGCTCGTTCCGTCGGAGTTAGTCGTTCCAGCAGAACCAGAAATCCTGTGGAAAGGGATTCATCCATGAGCGAGGTGGCCGAGGGGTCGGCGGACGATCCGGTGATTACGGGCTCGGGTAACCAGTGCCCAACATACTCTTCGCGCTGCATTCGAGCAGATCGCAAATAGTTAATGCAGAGACGGCTGATGATAGTTACAAGAAATGCTTTCGGCAACCGAACCTCAGCGCTCGATCTCTGCTGCCATCGGATGAACGTTTCCTGAAGCATGTCCTCAGCATCGGCTGAACTTCCCAGCATGCGATAAGCAATGGCGAATAAGAGGGACCGATATTGGCGAAACACGCCCAGGTCATCGGTTTCGGTTTGTTCAGCTCTCACCTGGGGTTCCATTAGCTCACTCTTGCCATCATCGGTTTCAGACGTGCTCCAGACTGCAGTGTTACCAGAAAAAGAAACTTCACCCCATTTCCAAGGGGCGGGAAAGCGCCCCCTTTCCGTCACTCTTCCAGCCGCAAATCACCCGGGCTAACGTGCAACAATGCCCTGCATTGTTATGGGCAGCCCGCTCACGCTGGAAACAAACGTTAAAGATCCGCTGGCTTCATCCACTCGATAACCTTTGACTGTACCAGCAAAAGACGCCAGAACGTAAATGTACTTGCCGTCGGGCGTTATATCCAGGTCAATGGGAACACTCGCGGGACCGCCAGTATCGGCCGACGCCCCTGCCAGGAGCGACAATTCGCCATCGTGTGAGACACGGTAAGTTGAGATTGAACCGCTGCCCGTATTTCCTGTAAAGACGAACCGGCCATTGCGGCTGAAGCGAATCCAGCAGGTTGCGGTCTGGTCATTGCCGATCGCTTTGCTGATTGGCTCCAGAGTTCCGTCGTCAGTAATCCGATAGGTCGATGTGCTTGATCCGTGCGGGGTACCTTGCTGGGGCCTCAGGTTATCGCCCTCTGTGATGGCCAAAATGTGGTGATGTGAGTAAGAAATTGCCAGTGGGGTCTTATTATTGGAAGGGAAACGAACACGGCCACTCAAAAGTCCGTCATCTTCCACCTGGAAAACGTCAATAAAATCGGCCAGGGTTTCCGCGACTATTAACATGTTGCCATCCGGAGTGAGTGACACTTCTCCTGGAGCCGAACCCGGCGCGCCTGCCGCTCGCGTGGAGTTCGCGATCTGGTGCAGCTTGCCGGACTCGCCGAGATGGAAGCCCGTGACATTAGGCACACCCCGCTGGTTCAACACGTAAATCAGCCCTCGATTGCACGCCACGCTCACCGGGAACTCTCCGCCTGAAGGTACTTTGTCGACCAGTCGCAAGGCATCGTGAGCAACAGCAAATACTGACAGTTCATTGCTTCCAGCATTGACCGCCAGCAGCCACCGTCCGTCTTCAGTCATTTTGAGTGCGTCCGCGGAGTTGAGCGGATCGGGTCCGGGGCCATTTCCAAATCCTGGCGGGAGAGGGCCTGGGCCGCTCCCCATTCCACCGGTGGAGACTTCCTGCACGCGTGTAATCACACCGTCACTGCCGCGATGCAACACCACCACCGTATTGCCGGTTAACTGATTGGCCAGTACATAGACAGTTCCACCCTCGGATTCTTCTTCATGGCCTTCCTGGGCAAACGCTCTGCCGCCCCAAAGAAGAGGGATCATGGAAACGATCACAACGGCCAGTGTCATCCTACGCATGAAAACTTCAAGTGCTTTCATTACTCTTTCCTCTTTTTGCGACCATGAATTCTGCTCGCGAGACGTTGAAACCATTGATGTTTTTTGTCTGTCCTTGTCGGCTACAGAGTTACATAACGCGTAGGACACGTCAGCGACGTGTCGGCTACGTACCAGGTGATTATTTCGTCCCTGGAATCAGACGTCATTCAACTAGCTTAAGCAATGGGGCGGGATGCTTGAGCCTAAAAGGGGTTAAAAACCGCTATAAATAGACAGGGATCTGAGGTGTCTGCACGAATCATCGCAGTTCCAGTCTGTTCCGCACGGCAATTTTGGACTTGGCCGGAGCAGGACCATCCTGCGCCCTGCTCCGAAGATTGGATTCGCCCAAGTGATCAATAATTGCCTAAACCGCCGCAGACATTGATAGCTTGCGCCGTAATCGGCGCAGAAGCATTTTGCGCGAGGAAGACGGCTAAAGGCGCCACTTCTTCCGGCTCTACATATCGCCCAATCGGGATCCGCGCGTTGAACTGCCGAAGGACTTCTGTAGGTTCGACCTTCCATGCCTTGGCATAATTGTCGCGGGCCGTCCTCGCCAGGTCAGTCTCAACAAAACCGGGACAAATTGCGTTCACCGTAACG
>DASSXL010000157.1:0-11024 GCA_035703825.1 Candidatus Angelobacter sp. | reverse complement strand
GTGGCTGCGGGCGCAGTCAGGCTGGTTTTCCCCAAATGGATTCCGGGCGAGCATGGTCCAACCGGCCCCATCACCGATGTTACTGGGCTGCAATTTTTCGCCAATGGAAAAAGACTTACCTGGCGGCGCGATCTGGATGAGGTCTACACAATCCACGTTACGGTGCCGCAGGGCGTCAACACGCTGGAAGCAAAGCTGGACCTGGTAATGCCTGCTCCGCCGGAAGGTTTTTCATCGGGGGCGTCAGCCACAACGCAGCTCGACATGCTGAGTTGGAACCAGGTTGTGCTTTATGTGCCGGGAAGGCACACAGACGACATCCCGGTTGTTGCATCGCTGAAACTGCCCGCGGGCTGGAAGTATGGCACGGCGTTGTCCGTGGCCGGCGAGAGCGGCGGCCAGATTAATTTCCAGCAGGTGTCATTGACCACGCTGGTGGATTCACCTGTGCTGGCCGGTGCGCACTTTCGCCGCATTCCTCTCACGCCTGAAGGGCCCATTCAGCATTACATCGATGAAGTTGCCGATGGCGACGCGGCCCTGCAGATGCCGCAGCAGACCATCGACCAGTACAAGCGCCTGATTGCCGAAACCGGCGCGCTTTACGGAGCGCGGCATTATCGTGATTATCATTTTCTGCTGACTTTGAGCGATCACACGGCGCACTTCGGGCTGGAACATCATGAATCGAGCGACGACCGCGTGGCCGAGCGCACCATGATTGATGACGATGCGCGCTGGCTCGCAGCCAGCCTGTTGCCGCATGAGATGACGCATTCCTGGAACGGCAAGTATCGCCGCCCCAAGGGACTGGCCACGGCGGACTATCAGGCGCCGATGCAGGGTGACCTGCTCTGGGTCTATGAGGGCCTTACACAGTATCTGGGCGATATTCTTGCTCCGCGTGCGGGCTTGTGGACCAAGCAGCAATTCCTGGATGAAACCGCCGAAACGGCCGCCGCGCTCGATCACACGCCGGGGCGTTCATGGCGTCCGCTGCAGGATACGGCCGATGCCGCGCAACTGCTTTACGGAGCCGCGCCGGAGTTCGAAAGCTGGCGCCGCAGCGTGGACTACTATCCTGAGGGATTCCTGATCTGGCTGGAGGCCGACACGATCATCCGCCAGCAGACCAAAGGCCAGAAATCAATGAACGATTTCTGCCATATCTTCCATGGCGGAGGCAACACGCCGCCGATGGTAAAGACCTACACATTCGATGATGTAGTGAAGACGCTCTATGAAGTCACACCATACGATTGGGCAAAGTTTCTGCGCGATCGCCTGGATACTTATGGTCCCGGCGCGCCGCTGGGTGGCATCACCAACGGCGGCTGGAAGCTCGTTTATGACGACAATCCCAGCGAGTTCACCAAAGCCATGGAGCACGTTCGCAACGCCGTGGACGCGCGCTTCTCCATCGGGCTGGCGCTCGATGACAAAGGCGGCATCCATGACGTGATGGTTGATTCTCCAGCATGGAAGGCCGGCATTGCTCCCGGAACTACGCTGGTGGCCGTGAACGGCAGAAAATTCAACCCGGATATTCTGCGCGATGCCCTGAAAGCCGGAAAGGGAAATGGGCCGAACCTTGAACTGCTGGTGATAAATGGCGATTATTACAAGACATTCACGCTCAATTATCACGACGGCGAGAAGTACGCTCATTTGGTTCGGGATGAGTCGAAGCCGGACATCTTGAGCGATATCATCAAGCCGCTGGCGAAGTGAGCAATTGGCACTAGCCAAAGTTTCTTACCGCAAAGAACGCAAAGGGCGCAAAAGGAAAAAAGTTTTGAATTTCTCTTCGCGGCTTTGGCGTTCGTTGCGGTGTTTCGACCAGTAATCTCCGAATCCCCAGTCTTTGCTAGTTTTCTCCGCGCCTCCGTGTCTCCGTGGTGAGGTTTGATTTTTCTGATCGCGCGCGATCACGGCGATTCTTCAACACCCGCGAACAAATCCGTTTCCATCTCCACCTTGCTCGGCTTCACGCTGTTGGCCAGATGAAAGACCTCTTTCCGTCCACGCTTGCGGATGGTCTCTTCAAAAAAGCCGAACAGCGGCGCCTGCGAAGTATGAAGCTTAAAGGCCGCAATCTTGGCGTCGATTTCATGCTGGTTGAGCTCAATGATGGTAGTGGTGGGCGCAAGCGCAACCGGCTGGCGGTCCGGCATGGTGAACAGGGCAGTGCCGTAATAGAGCTTTTGTACCCGATGCGGGACCAGACCATTTTCCAACTGTTCCGGGAAGCGGTTGGTGCGCCCGGCCCAGTGGCAGGCCACGGTGGCAAAGACGGCAATCATGGAATGATCGGGATGCGCGGTGATGGCGCCTTCAGTCCCCATGGTCATTACCACGTGTGGCCTCAGCTCGCGGACGCGGCGCGCCAGATCCGCAACAACCGCATAAAAATCCTGGCGATCGAGTTTTCCATCCGGATAGTCGAGCACCGTGCCCCGGCTGACCTTGAGCAGCTTGCAGGCAGCTTCAAATTCAATGCGGCGGGTGGCGGAGAGTTCATCGTCAGACCTGGCGTTGCCCCGATGCGTGGCCGCCTGCCCGGGCGTGAGGCAGATTACATGGGTTTCCACGCCGCGCTCAGCGTAGCGCAGAAGGGTGCCGCCAAAACCGCCCGCTTCGTCGTCAGGATGGGCGGTAAAACAAAGGAGGCGAAGCATCTTTTTTCTCTTTACCCTTCTCTCATCAAGTGAGCTTCTTGTGTATCACGCCGGGGCCTTTTCATGCCACACGCGGGAAGCGGAAAAGTCCAGCTATGAAATCTCGTCGCATCGCCGGGAGTGGATTGCTCACCATCATGGCCGCGTTTGCTCTGGCTGCCGCCGCCGGGACCGACTCGCGGGTGAACAGCCGTATGCACTCCAACATGCCCGCCGGATATGACGTGGTGACGCTCAAGCCATCGGGCGCCAATCTTTCCCTGATGGGACTGATTGAATGCCCTGAGCTGGAAGGAGCGCAAAGCGCTTCTGTAGGGTCTCACAAGTCGCTCGTCTCGGCGGAGGGCGATACGATAAAGCATTTTCCCCAGCGCTTCAGCTTTCGCATTACCGCTTCTCTGCGCAAGATCATGCTCGATGGGCCGGTTGCCTCGGTGGACGCCAGCGATGAACCGCATCAACTGTTGCTCAATCTCAAGTTTCGCATCCGCGCCTATGACGGCCTGGAATCGCATGAGATTGTTCCGGAATCGGTGGAAATGATAGGAATGCCAGCCGAAGTTGCGTATGACGAGCGCGTCTACCGCATTAACCTTAGCAACGTTGACCTTCCCATCACGGCCAGGCTGGTGATTGAGGTCCGCACTCCGCAGGGCGAACTGCTCACGCATTTTCCTTTTAGTCCGCTTTAGCTGTTAAGCGGGGCCGGCAGGCTGCCAACGGTTGTTGTCGCCAAGCCAGGGACTGTTGCGGGCGGCGCGTCGGTTGCGGGGGCCGCGGGCATCCAGGCGCGGATCTCCGGCATGGCTGCGCGGGCCGCCACTTCTCCGCAGCGAATCAGGTCCGGCGCGCGCACAAAATCGTCATAGGCAAATTCGCCGATCTCCGGCTGTAACACGATGTCAGAAGCCGCTTTCCACGGGCCGCACATGCGCTCCTGGGCGATGGAAAAACATTGGCCAATCACGTCAAATACATGGCGCGGGCCGCCGGGCTTTACCCAGTGGGCGGCCAGATGGACTGAAATTACCCGCTCGGCACCCATATCGCGCAGTGGCGTGGACGGCACCGAGTGCGCCAGAAGACCATCTACCAGCAGCTTTCCGCCAATCCTCACGGGCTGAAACATGCCCGGATACGCGCAACTTGCCCGCACAGGATCGATCAGGCCCCCCGAGGTAAACACCACGGCGTCGCCGGTGATTACGTCCGTGGCCGCAATGGCCAGCGGAATTTTCAGCTCTTCAAAAGTTTTGCAGCGCAGCACCTTGCCCAGGAATATCGCCATCTTGTCATTGCTGAAGAGGCCGAAGCGCGAGAAGGTCCAGCGGGAGAAGTCCTTGAAGCGCACCAGAGACGCCACTTCTTCCAGTTCCTTGGCGCTGATGCCGCTGGCATACGCAGCGCCGATCACCGATCCCACGCTGGTGCCGGCAATGAAATCCACCGGGATATTTTCTTCTTCCAGGACCTTCAGTATCCCAATGTGGGCCAGGCCGCGGGCAAAGCCTCCGCCCAGCGCTACCCCGATTTTCGGCCGGCGCGCCTGCTCCGCGGGCGCTACAGGCGCAGTTTGGCGGGCAAGCTCGCGGCCAAAGGCCCGCACAGACCGCACGATCTTATTCAGCGTATTCTTCATCCGGCGCTCCCTTGAAGCTGGTTAAGCCGAACCAGCCTTACACCCGCAAACGTAAGATGCCGCTTTAGAGCAAATGGTGCACAATAAGTTAAACGCCATACGTCAACTGTTAGTTTCAGGGTATTTTGGTACAGGACAAGACAATTTTCAGCGACCTTTGGTAACCTCAAACAGTCCGCAAACGGGGACAAAGATGTGTAAATATGACCCGGTTTGCTTCATTTTCTGCGATCTCTTAACAAAATGCTGCGAGAATTCTCCGCCGGCGCGCTGGTGCTGCGCCACATGCAAAAGCAATGGTGGGTGGCCGTGATTGAGCCCGGCCGGGAAGGCGAGCCGGAAGACCGCAAAGATGTTGTCGCCCTGCCCAAGGGCAATGTCGATTTCGGGGAAAAGCCCGCGGAAACCGCGCTGCGTGAAGTCCATGAGGAAACCGGCCTGCGTGCCACGCTGGTGGCCAAGCTGGGCGACATCAAGTACGTTTACGTACGCAAATGGGCCGGCAATGAAAAAGCCTTCAAGATCGTTTCGTTTTATCTCACAAAATACCACTCCGGCCAGATCGATGACGTTACCGAAAAGATGCGTCACGAGGTACGGAGAGCGTACTGGATACCGTTGGCTGAAGCTCCTACCAAACTCAGCTACAACGGCGAACGCCAGATGGCGGAAAAAGCGCTGGAGTATGTTAGTGCGAACCCGGACAAGCTGGCTTAGTTTCCAGCAGTCAGGGAGGGAGGTCAGGTGAGTTTTGGACTTCTCTGATCCGTCCTAATAGTGCTGAGCCGTAGTAAGGTTTTGCTATCCGATGACGCGCGCTCTCAGCGGTCTTGCTTGATGCCACCATGGCAATCTTGCGCTAGAATCCACAATCATCCCCGGAGTTCGAACCATGCCGCAAGGTTATAACGTTCCCTACGTCGCCAAGGATGACGTTCCATATTGGCTGTACAAATTTGGCCACGGTCCCAGGGCGTCAAACATCGCTGGAACAATTCCCAAAGGCGGCCTGATCCACGTCCATGGACCCGTCAGCCACATGGGCGGTACGCACCAGAGCGGATACCTGATGGGCGTTGGCAGGATTATTGTACGGATCGGCGATTTCCAACCCGCTCCGGCAGTGAGTACTAATTCCTGATTGTGCAAAATATCCATCTTACCGGCGCGTGGGCGGAGGATCGCGCACCGTATATGGCACGATGGGAAGGAAGAGGATAAGGGAGGACGAAATGCCGCCCCGCAAACCCCGTGCCCGCCCATCCGCTCAATCCACAACGGGCGTCGCTGAATAAGCGGCCCTGGTATTTTTCTTCGTTCAGCGCCAGTTCGCGATCGAGCAAAAAATCGCCATGGAGGCTGGCAACGAGACTATCTAATTCTCGTGATCGACTTGGAAACAAGATTTTCCATGGACGGGCAGAACACTATGAAAACAAAAGTCATACTTGACTGAATGAATGTTCATTCATTAAACTTTACAGCAGTATCTGGAATTTAGCTCCGGAAGCCACTGAATTTCATTTGGCCGCCGCCGAGCTTAACGGCATTTTACGGATTGCTGTTCTAGATCTCTGAATCTCTAGTTTGTCCCCCGGTAGCAACGATCGCGCATGAAAAGAGCTGCTTTGAAAACTGTTATGATTCTGAACGTCTCTAGACTCGTCTACTCACCCCGCACCATTCAACCCCAGGAGATGTTCAGATGAGTAATGTTGCTGTTCCTGCCGCACCGCAGTCCCGCAGCTCAAACGGAGCGCAAACCAGCCAAAGTCCTCAGGGCCAGAAGACCGGACATCAACGCATTAATAAGGTCGCGGTGCTGGGCGCAGGGACCATGGGCGCCCGAATTGCTGCTCACTTTGCCAATGCTGGCGTGCCCTGCGTTCTGCTCGATATCGTGACGCCAGACGCGGCCCAGAGCGCGGACAAAGCTGCGCGCAGAAAGCTGGTTGCCGGTGGACTGGACGCGGCGGTCAAGTCCAAGCCTGCTGCGTTCTTTGAAAAAGGCCTGGAGCGGCTGATCACGATCGGCACTTTTGATGACGACATAAAGCTGCTGGCCGACGCCGATTGGATCATTGAAGCCGTTGCCGAGAACCTGGAGATCAAACGCGGCCTGCTCAAGAAAGTGGAGGCAGTGCGCAAGCCGGGCAGCTTGATTACCACCAACACCAGCGGCCTGCCCGTGGCCAGCATTGCCGAGGGCTTCAGTGAGGATTTCCGCCGCCACTGGTTTGGTACGCACTTCTTCAATCCGCCGCGCTACATGCGCTTGCTGGAAATTATTCCCACACCTGAAACTGATCCGGCTGCCATTGAAACTGTCGCGCATTTTTGCGACGTCCGCATGGGCAAGGGAATTGTTACGGCCAAGGACACGCCCAACTTTATTGCCAACCGCATCGGCACATTTGCCGGGCTGAACGTCTTCCGTGTAATGCAGGAGATGGACCTGACGATTGAAGAAGTGGACGCCTTGACCTCAAGCGGCGGCTGGACCAAAGCGCCCACGTTCCGCACCATCGATTTGGTTGGGCTCGACGTGCTCGGCAGCGTTGTCACCAACTTCAGCAAAAACGTGCAGGACGAGCGCTCCGACCTGAAGCTGCCGGATTTCTTTAAGCAGATGCTGGAGAAAAAGCTGCTGGGCGACAAGGTGAAGTCCGGTTTCTATAAAAAGGTGAAAGGCCCGCAGGGGGAAGAGAAGCAGGCCATCGACTGGAAGACCCTTGAGTACCATCCCACGCAGAAGGTCAAATTCCCCGCGCTGGAAATGGCCAAGAATATTGAAGACATGGGTGAACGCCTGCGCACGATTCTTGCCGGCGACCCTCGTGACAAAGCCACGCAGTTTATCTGGACCACGCTCAGCGATCTGTGGACCTACTCGGCCAATCGCATGCCTGAGATCGCGGACACGGTTGTTGAGATCGACCAGGCCATGCGCATGGGCTTTAACTGGGAAATCGGCCCGTTTGAAGTCTGGGACCTGGCAGGCGTGGAGCCGACCGTCGCGCGCATGAAGAAGGAAGGGAAGCCGGTGGCAGCGACCGCGGAGAAACTTTTAGCCGCGGGCGCAAAGACCTGGTACAAGGACGATCCTTCATCGCCCAGCGGCCGCGCTTACTTCGATCTGCGAACCGGCAAGTACCAGCCGGTGAAGGTGGCTGAAGGCGTGTGGTCTGTCTCAACGGCCAAGAAATCCCATGGCGTGGTCAAGAAGAACGCAGGCGCTTCGCTCATTGATCTGGGCGATGGCGTGGGCTGTATCGAATTTCATTCCAAGATGAACGCGCTGGGCGGCGACATTGTGCAGATGGTCACTCAGTCACTCAAGACGGGCGGCATCGGCGACCAGTTTGAAGCATTTGTGATCACCGGTGACTCAGCCAACTTTTCCGTGGGCGCCAACCTGATGATGCTGATGCTGGCCGTGCAGGAAGAAGAGTGGGACGAAGTTGACATGGCCATCAAGCAGTTCCAGGGCATGACGCAGGCCATCAAGTTCTGCTCGCGCCCCGTGGTCACGGCCTCTTTCGGCATGACGCTGGGCGGTGGCTGCGAAATCAACTTGCACTCCGCGGCGCGCCAGCCCCACTCTGAACTTTATATGGGCTTGGTCGAAGTCGGAGTCGGCCTGCTGCCCGGTGGCGGCGGCTGCAAGGAGATGCTGCTGCGCGCGTTGGACAACGCGAAGGCCGTCCGGCCCGATGGCCGAGGCGAATCTGTGGAAGTGATGGAAGGCATGAAGCGGATCTTTGAGACCATCGCCATGGCGAAAGTCTCCACGTCCGCATATGAAGCGCGTGGCCTGGGCTTCCTCTCCGATGGCGACATGATCTCGATGAACCGCGAGCGCATCCTGGCTGATGCGAAAGATCGCGCGCTGGAGTTGGCCCGCGCGGGATATCGCGCACCCATCCCACGCATGGACATCCCCGCGCCCGGAGAAAACGCGCTTGCGACGTTGCGCCTGGGAATCCATCTAATGAAGCAGGCCGAATACATCAGCGACCACGACGTGAAGGTCGCGACCAAGGTGGCCGAGGTGATCTGCGGCGGCAATGTGACGCCGGGAACGCCGGTAAGCGAGCAGTACATTCTCGATCTGGAGCGTGAAGGGTTCAAATCGCTCTGCGGCGAGAAGAAGACGCAGGAACGCATACAGTTCACGCTGAAGACCGGCAAGCCACTGAGGAACTAGTGAAAAAACGCGGACTCGTCATCCTGGCTGTGGTGGTCCTGGTGGGAGCGTGGCTGATGGTGATTGGCTACGAGTTCCTGGAAAAGGAAAACGCTCTTTTTCAAAAACGCGTGAAGGCCGCGAAGGAAGAGCAGCAGCGTTGCGCGGCGCGAAACTCGAAGTACCGGAATTACGACCAGTTTCGCACCGGCATCCGGCTGCCTTATTCCAGCGACCTGCCGCTGGAGCGATGGATGCACCAGTACGATACGCTGCGCGCGGGCATGAGCGAATCGGAGGTGGAGATCATTTTGGGCGCTCCGGATTACGCGCGCTGCGATGTTACTAAGCAGGGCGACAAGTTTGTGGGATCAACCTGGATGTATGCGGTGGCCGTTCCGCAGGACGTGGCGAATGACAGCCAGAACAGCGGAATTCAAATTGTGTTTGGGCCGGACGGAAAGCTGACGGACAAGAACGCGATGAACATGCAGTCGAAGCCTAGCCCGACGCCGGTTGTGGCGGCAACGCCGTCGCCGACATCGGCTGGGACTTCGCCGCAGGATGTAACGGCATCGCCGACTGGGACACCGCAGCCGACACCGAGTGTGAATGCAACACCGGCAATCACGCCGAGCGGGACACCCGTGGCTGCGCCGATCGCGACAGCAACACCCAGTCCGACGCCGCAATAAAGGTTAGGCGCAGGCGAGGGCGCCTGCGGTCCACGACTTTGAAAGTTTGAAAGAGGCGCACAGGCAGGAGTGCCTGTGCCACAAATGCAAGGTATCGCAGGCGAGAGCTTTCTTTACCCACGCAAGCCAAAAATCGGGCTCGCGTGGGCCCTGGGCCTGCGGTCCGTGTTCGGCAGAGATTATTAGAGGCTGACGGCCAAAAGGCCAACTGCCAAAAGCCAAGGGCCAAGAGCCAAAGCGAAGAGCCAAAGCGAAGAGCCAAAGCCAAAGGCTAGCGGCTAGAAGCTAGTAGCTAGGAGCTGTTTTTTATGCGTGAAGTTGTTATAGCAAGTTCAGTTCGCACAGCGGTCGGAAAATCAGGCAAAGGCACTCTGCGCGCCACGCGTCCGGACGACCTTGCCGCTGTCGCTATCAAGGGCGCGCTCGACCGTATCCCTCAACTCGACAAAAAGGAGATTGAGGACGTGATCATTGGCTGCGCCACGCCGGAAGCCGAGCAGGGCATGAACGTGGCCCGCATTGCGTCACTGCGCGCGGGCTTGCCCGTGGAAGTCTCCGCCATGACCATCAACCGCTTCTGCTCGTCGGGATTGCAGGCGATTTCGCTGGCGGTGGATTCCGTGGCGGCCGGCCGAGCTGAAGTCGCCATCGGCGGCGGGACGGAGTCAATGAGCATGATCCCCATGGGCGGGAACAAGGTCTCTATCAATCCGTGGCTGATGGACAACTATCCGGACAGCTATCTTTCCATGGGGCTCACGGCGGAGCGGCTGGCCAAGCGGTTTGGCATCACGCGCCAGCAGGCGGACGAGTTTTCGCTCAACAGCCACAAAAAGGCCATCGCGGCCATCCAAGGCGGCAGGTTCGAGGACGAGATTGTGCCGGTGCCGGTGAGCTTTACCACGCCCAACGGTTCCAAGCCCAAACGCACGGAGATCGTCTTTAAGGTGGATGAAGGCCCGCGCGCCGATTCGACCCTTGAAGCGCTGGCCGCGCTGAAACCGGCTTTTCATGCGAAGGGCAGCGTTACCGCGGGCAATTCGTCGCAGACTTCTGACGGTGCGGCTGCCACTGTCGTAATGTCCAGTGACAAAGCCCGGCAACTCGGCATCAAACCTATGGCGCGATTTGTGGCATTTGCCACCGCGGGCTATCTGCCGGAAGAAATGGGCCTGGGGCCGGTTTATGCCATTCCCAAAGTACTCAAGATGGCTGGACTTAAGCTGGAAGACATCGACGTGATCGAGTTGAATGAAGCTTTCGCGGCGCAGGCGCTCTCGGTGATTAAGGAAGCCGGGCTTGATCCGAACAAGATCAATCCCAACGGCGGCGCGGTGGCCCTGGGACATCCCCTGGGATGTACCGGCGCAAAGCTGACGGCGACGCTTTTACGAGAACTCAAGCGCCGCAACGGGAAGTATGGAATCGTGACCATGTGCATTGGTGGTGGCATGGGCGCGGCGGGGATATTCGAGAATATCGCATGAGTTCTTTACCACAGAGGGCACAGAGGAACCCAGAGGCTGTTGGGATCAACGCGATCACTGAGGCCATTATTGGCGCGGCGATGAAGGTACATTCCGCGTTGGGCCCTGGACTCTTAGAGAGCGCTTATGAAGCGTGTCTGGCCCACGAACTACGCAAAGCAGGATTCGACGTGCGGTGTCAGGTGGAACCGCCGGTGATTTATGACGGCGTTCGCGTAGATCTCGGCTATCGTATCGATTTGCTTGTCAATGACGCTGTAATTGTTGAGTTGAAGTGCGTTGAGAAGATTGCCCCGATCCATGAGGCGCAGATTTTGTCGTACCTGAAGTTGAGCAAAA
>DASSXL010000009.1:0-2606 GCA_035703825.1 Candidatus Angelobacter sp. | reverse complement strand
ATTCAGCTCGCTGCCAAAGGAATTCACCAGAAACGGAACGCGTTGATAGTCGCGCTGCACCGTGACTCCGCGCTTGAGCTTGTGATTCAGAATCGTCAGCGTGGTTTCCAGGCTCTTGGCGATGTCAACGTTCTGCACCGGCGCCTGGTCCATATAGGTGTATTCCTTGATGGCGCGTACCAGATCGGAGATGCGCGAAGTGCTGCTTTCAATTTCGTTCAACAGGTTGGCGATCTCCATGGACGCGGCAATCCGCACCAGCGCGGCACGGGCGGTATCGGCGTCAAGCGTGGCGTATAAGCGGTCCAGCGCCGCGGGCTGAATGTTCTTGTGCGCCAGATCGGACGCCAGTTGCCACAGGTCTTCCTGCCCGTGATTGCGCAGCCAGGATTCAATCTCTTCTTCCAGGTTGCTGATGGTGAGCGTGTCCGGCGGGGGGCCGTCCTGCTGTACGAGCGAGGCTTCCAGCTTTTCGATCTCGGCCCGCTGCACTGCGGTAAGATCATGCGCTCCCAGCGCGTGGCTCGCGTCCTTGATTCGCTTCATGGTGGTGCGGAGCTGGCTGGTTGCGCGCCTGGCCGCCGATGCGGGATTGTTCAGCTCATGCGCCAAGCCGGCGGAAAGTTTGCCCAGCCCAGCGAGGCGGTCACGCTGCTGCTCCACGCGCGTGGCCTCGCGGATGCGGTCAGACATGAGGCCCACAAGGCGCTGGGTAAGGACAGGCATTTTCTGTATGAGTTCCGGGAAATGCGCGGCCGGAAAACGCAGCACGCGGCTGTCAGTAACGGCGCGTCCGCTGACCGTATAGAACTTCATGCGGGAAAAAGGCAGCACGCCACCAATATCGCCGGCCTTGCTGTTAAAGAAGACCGTCTCGCCGCCAAATTCTCCCCGGCTTTGCAATTGCCCTTCCAGGATGACGAACATTGAATCAGCGGGATCGCCCTGATGAACGTAGCCCTCACCCGCTTTGATCTGGATTTCCTGCGCCTGGCTGAGGAACCAGTCGACCTGATCGTCCGGCAGATCAGCGAACACAGGCACCTGAAGCAATTCTGATTTTTCAGCCATGCTTATACCTTGCTCAAGTACTGGTGAATGAACTGCACCGCCACTGAGCCCTCGCCCACGCCTGAAGCCACGCGCTTGACCGAGCCATGGCGGACATCGCCCACGGCAAAGAGCCCGGGTATGTTGGTCTCCAGTAGGAACGGGTCTCTATCCAGGGCCCATCCTTTGGGGCGTTTGCCGTTCCACACCAGGTCCGGCCCAGTCAGGATAAAGCCGCGATCGTCACGTTCCACCAGGTTGCCCAGCCAATCCGTGCTCGGCAGGGCGCCAATAAAGATGAACATGGAGCCTGCCGGCACGCGCTCGGTCTTGCCGGTATCTGTGCAGAGCACAGAAACTTCTTCCAGATGGGTTTCGCCGTGTACTTCAGCAACGCTGGCATGCGTCCAGAGTTGTATGTTCGGCGTTTGCTGGATCTGGTCAATCAGGTACTGTGACATGGTGCTGGCCAGCGAACTGCCGCGCACCAGAATCACCACGCGCTCCGCGTATTTGGAAAAATTCATCGCGGCCTGCCCAGCCGAGTTCGCGCCGCCCACCACGTACACCGTTTCACCTTTGCAGGAGAGAGCTTCAGTGGAGCCGCCGCCGTAATACACGCCCGCGCCTTGTAGCCGGTCGATCCCCGGCGCGTCGAGCCGCCGCCATTGCACCCCAGTAGCGATCATCAAGGCGTGGCAGGAAATTTCATTGCCATCCTTCAGCTTGATGATCCGGTAAGAGCCCTCTGTCCGCACGCCCACGGCTTCCTGCGGCGAAAGAATTTCCACGCCAAAGCGTTGCGCCTGCACCACGGCGCGACGGGCCAGATCACCGCCGCTCAGCCCATTGGGGAATCCCAGATAGTTTTCAATGCGGGAACTCATTCCGGCCTGGCCGCCGGGCGCATCGCACTCCACGATTACCGTGTGCAGCCCTTCTGAAGCGCCATAGACCGCCGCGGCAAGGCCTGCCGGCCCTCCGCCGATGATCGCCAGATCATAAAAGCTGGTTTGAGCGCGGGTGCGCAGCCCCACTTTTTGCGCCACGTCGGCCGGAACGCTCTCCAGCATCTTGGTCCCATCCGGAAACAGCACCACGGGAAGGCTTGCGCCTTCCGGGCCCAGAGCTTCCAGCAGGCGCTTGGTTTCCGGATCGTTGGCGGAAAGCTCCACGTCAATCCACTGGTAAGGAACATGATTGCGCGCAAGAAAGTCACGCAGCTCATACGAGCGTGGCGACCAGCGCGTACCCAGCACCCGAATGCCCTGAAATGTGGGACGGTAAGAAGCTTGCCAATCGTCGAGCAGGTCATCGAGCTGTGGATACAAATATTGCTCCGGCGGGTCCCAGGGCTTGAGGAAAAAGTAATTGATGTTCACCTGGTTGATGGCGCTGATGGCCGCGTTGGTATCGGCATAAGCGGTGAGCAGGGCGCGCTTGGCGTCGGGGAAGATATGCATTGCTTCCTGAAGAAAAGCTACGCCATCCATTTTGGGCATGCGCTGATCGGCCAAGAGCAGGGCCACGCTGTCATTCCGGACTTTCAACTGCTT
>DASSXL010000025.1:0-15797 GCA_035703825.1 Candidatus Angelobacter sp. | reverse complement strand
AATATTATGCGAAAGACAGGCTGGGAATTGCAAGTGCAAAGTCTCTCTAAGATGTGGAAAAGGTAGCGGTTTGGTTAATGCGAGGTAAAAAAGGATCGCGGTAATCGTGCGTGACCGGGGAAAGGCAAAAACTTACCGCGGATGAGCACGGATAAGCGCGGATAAAACAAAGCTAATTTAGAAAACCTTGGGAAACGGAGGAACGGAGGGAAGGGGAGGAAACGGATCAGATCGCCGCTATTGCAGTGATTGAGCGCGATCGCCGCTAGGCCGACCACGCGGCGAGCCCGTTGTAACAGGAGCGAGACGGATTCTAGTCAAGAAAAGCCGTTGGGCGGTTTGGAGCGAAGCGACAGAAAACACTGGAGCCGACGATCGGACTTGAACCGATGACCTGTCGATTACGAATCGACTGCTCTACCAACTGAGCTACGTCGGCCTCAAGTCTATTCTAAGAGAGAGTGTCCGAGCCGTAAAGCCCGCGCTTAACTAAGCCATCCGCTTCTGTAAACGACCCACCAGCAAAACACCAGCAGGGGCAAGGTGAGCGCCAGGTTCCACCAGAGCGGCAGAAGAAGGCCCATCAGCACGCCGAGCACCGTGAACAGCAGCCAGAAGAATTTCCTTTCCATCTGCCGAAAACCATACCACTGATTACCACTGATGGCACTGATCGGACCGAGAGCCGAAATCTTGAAACACGGAGGAACGGATCAAATCGCCGGGATCGCCGACATCGCCGGAATCACGCGTGATCGGGAAACGCAAAACCCTACCGCGGATCGACGATGATAAACGCGGATCAGGAAAGATCGGGGGATCGGGTGATCGCGCGTGATCTGGTGATCGGAAAGGCAAAAGCTTACTCGAGGATTTGGTAAAGTAATTGGATTCATGCTTGATCTTGAGGCGCAAGGAGGCGTGAGCGAAAGCGGGAGCCTCCTGCCGAAATCCTGAGTAAAGCGAAGGATCTCTTACTCAATAATGCAAAAGGAATTTTGATGCTTGATCTTGCTTACGTCCGAGAGAACCTCACTCAGGTTGAAGAGATGCTGCGCCGGCGCGGGATGGACCCGCAGAGCGTCTTGAGCGGATTTCGCCAGGTGGACGAAAAGCGCCGCCAGTTGATCACGCAGTCAGAGACGCTAAAGGCGCAAAGGAACCGCGCATCAGAGGAGATCGCCCGGCTGAAAAAGGCCGGGCAGGACGCGACGGCGCAGATGGAGCAGACGAAGGCCTTGCGCGCGCAGAGCGACGAACTGGAGAAGCAGGCCGGAGAGATCGACCAGGAGATGCGGACGATGCTGGCCGGCATCCCAAACGTGCCGCATGAGTCGGTGCCGGTTGGGCGCTCCGCCGACGACAACAAGGAAGTGCGCAAGTGGGGCAAGCCGCCGGAGTTCAGCTTTACGCCCAAACCGCATTGGGAGCTAGGTGAGCAACTGGGCGTGCTCGATCAGGAACGGGCGGTCAAGCTGAGCGGCGCGAGGTTTGCCGTCTATTGGGACCTGGGCGCGAAGCTGGAGCGGGCGCTGGCCAACTTTATGCTCGACCTGCATACGAGCCAGCATGGCTATACCGAAGTGCTCACGCCTTACATGGTGAATTCAGCGTCAATGTACGGCACGGGACAGTTGCCCAAGTTTGGCAGCGACTCGTTCAAGATCTCCGAGCACGACCTGTGGCTGATTCCCACTGCGGAAGTTCCGCTGACGAATCTTTATCGCGACGAGACGATTGACGCGGCGCGGCTGCCGCTTTCCGTTACGGGATACACACCGTGCTTCCGCAGCGAGGCCGGGTCTTATGGCAAAGACGTGCGCGGGATCATCCGCCAGCACCAGTTCCAGAAGGTTGAGCTGGTAAAGTTCACGCGGCCGGACCAGAGTTACGAACAGCACGAGCAGCTTACGCGCGATGCCGAGAGCATCTTGCAGGCGCTGGGTTTGCACTATCGCACCATGTTGCTGAGCACGGGCGACATGGGAGCGAGCTCCGCCAAGACCTACGACCTGGAAGTGTGGCTGCCGGGGCAGCAGCTTTATCGCGAGATTTCTTCCTGCTCGAATTTTGAGGCTTACCAGGCGCGGCGCGCGAACATACGCTTTCGTCCGGAGGGCAGCAAGAAGAGCGAGTACGTGCATACGCTGAACGGCAGCGGGCTGGCGATCGGCAGGACATGGCTGGCGATCTTGGAAAATTACCAGCAGGCCGATGGCAGTGTGGTGATTCCTGAGGCGCTGCGAAAGTATATGGGAGCGGAGCGGATCGTGCCCAAGAAATTCTGATTAAATCGCCGTGATCGGAAACCCAAAAACCTACCACGGATTTTCGCGGATAAACGCGGATCAAAAACCTTACTACTGATTAACACTGATCGGAGATCGCTGGAATCGCGCGTAATCGCCGAATCGCGCGTGATCGGAAGGCAACTTCTCACCACGGAGGCACGGAGAAAAGCAAGGGCAGTAGAGATCAAATCAGCGGCGCACCCCATCATCGGAGCCCTCTATAGGTTTGTGGTCCATTGCCAGATTACTCGGTAACCAATTTCTTTTTTGCTTCCTCCATTCCTCGTGTGTTTCTGATTCCGGCGATGACGAGCGATTACGGCAATCCTGGCAATTCCTTGAGCCTGCCCTGCGCCTTCTATACACTTAGAGCATGTCTCGCATTGGGCGCACACTCAAGGGGTATCTGTTCTGGACCTATGACCGGGGAAGTTTCCATTACGACGTAATGGTGACGCTGATCCTGGCGTTTATCTTTATCGCCCCGCGCTTCATTGACTTCAAAGACAAACCGGCAAGCCCGCGCCAGCATCCAACTGACATCGTTGTCAGTGCAGATGGCAAGACGTACCAAGTGGATGCCGCCGCCGTGGATGCCCAGGATGAAGGCATGGTGCGCGCGAATTTTCAACGCGTGCTGAGGCCAATCGCCGGCGCAGTGACCGTGGATAGGGTGGAACAGGTGCGTGACAGCGCCGGCCACGTGGTTGCTTATCGAGGCTGGGTGCGGAAATAGCAGCGGCGTTACACGACCAGATCAGCTTGCGTGGAGATTGGTGCCGGCGCTTGAGGGCGTTGACGCAGCGCCGGGAAAGAAGAGATGGGCGGTCCTGCCGTGTCTACCGAGATGGGAAGGAATGCGAGATATTTCATGAGGCATAAAGCCAGCTTTTCTCAATTGACGTTGCCGCAAATCATGCTGTCACTCGTGTGTTTGCTGCTGGCGGCGGCTCCAGGGTTTGCGCGCAACGCGAAGAAGGCAAAACCTGGGCAGGCTGCGGCGCCAGACGGGGCGTCGAGCGGGGGCGGCAATCTGCAAGCGGTGCTAGCCAGGATGAACCAGACATCGCAGGGGTTTAAATCAGCGCAGGGAGATTTTGAGTTTGAGACCTACCAGAAGCTAGTGGACGAAAAAGACACGCAGAAGGGCCGCATTTATTTTCGCAAAAACAAGAGCGGCGTGGACGCGGCGTTTGATATCGAAGGGCCCGCGCCCAAGCAGGTGGTATACACGGACGGCAAGCTGCGAATCTTCGAAAAGAAGATCAATCAGGTAACGGAGCGCACGGTAGGCAAGAACAAGTCTGACGTTGAGGCCTTTCTGAGCCTTGGATTTGGCGCGACCGGCAACGATCTGGCGCGGGACTACGGCGTAAAGCTGGATGGGTGGGAAACCGTGGATGGCGTTCAGACGGCAAAACTGGATTTGACTCCGAAAAACGAAAAGCTGCTGCAAACCTATAACAAGATTCTTTTGTGGATCGATCCTGAGCGCGACATTTTGCTGAAGCAGCAATTCTTTGAGCGCTCCGGTGATTACCGGCTGGCGCATTACACCAATATGAAGCTGAATCAAAAAGTGCCGGAAGAGGTTTTTCGCCTGAAAACGAACGGGAACACAAAAATCGTAACGCCACAATAAATAAAAAGTTAATAGCCGGGAGCAGGGTCCGCGGAGTAGAATCAAAGAAACGCGGTCAGCCAAAGGAAAATCGAAGCTGCTGGCTGGTTCCGCTTCCCAATTCCAATGGCCGCATTGCAGCATTCAGGCCTGAGGAAGCATCTGAATAGAGTCCGGACTTCTTGAGGTATTGCATGGCCAAAGTTCTTACCCTTCCAATCAAGCCAGAAATGCCGGACCCAGCGCGTCGAAAAGCCAAGCCGCGTAAGCCCGATCCGCGTTATGTGGAAGGGCAACGGCTGCTGGTGGAAGCGATGAAATACCTCGTCCAGCAGGATCCGCAGGGCAACAAAGACGCCGTAATGATGATTTCAGAGCATTTCAGGACGCGTTTCCGGATGTCCGACAGGCCGGTGGATCTGCCCAGCTTCACGCCAGAGCCGAAGTAGCAAGCCCGCCCATCTTCCAAATTTTGAATATTCACGGGAATTAAATCCATTATTGCGTATTTAGTTCGCGGGAATTCTCTGCAACTTATTGATTTAAAAGACATAAAATCTAGGAACGATAGTTGCAATAAGCAGGTGAGGCAACATTGTGTCCTCGTGCGTGACGAGCCTATGTTGTGCGCTCTTAAACTGAAAACAATGGAGATGCAAAGGATGAATCGTAAACTGCGCGACAAATTAATTCTGGTCGCCACATGCTTGATGCTGCTTTGGTGCATCCCGTCTTTTGGTCAGGTGCTGAAGGGTTCAATCTCCGGCACGGCAGTTGATCAAAACGGCGCGGTGGTGCCTGGTGCGCAAGTAAAAGCGACGAATACAGGCACGAACGCTGTATTGACTACGACCACCGATAATTCCGGCTCTTTCCGCTTTAACCTCATTCCGGCGGGCGAGTACAAACTGGAAGTCTCTGCCCAACACTTCAAAACGGCGGTCCAAAATGGCGTGATGGTTTCCGCCGGCCGCGACAGCGGCGTGGGCCAGGTCAAGTTGAGTGTTGGCGAAGCCAGCACCACGGTTGAAGTAACCGCTGATGCCCCGCTGATCGAAACCACGCAGGCGCAGGTAACCAATACGTTCTCCGGCGTGGCGCTCTCTACTTTCGCCGGCGTTCAGGAAAACCAGGGGTTGGATAACCTGGCGGTATTTGTTCCGGGCGTAAGTTCCGCGCGCGATAACGGGTTCTCGAACTCGAACGGCGGCGGCGGCTTCAGTTCCAACGGTCTGCGCGGACGCAACAACGACCAGCAGATTGACGGTCAGAACAACAACGACAACAGCGTCGGCGGCCCGGCACTTTTCGTCACCGACTCCGAATTCGTCGCCCAGTACGTTCTTGTTACCAACCAGTTCGGCCCTGAGTATGGCCGCAACTCCGGTTCAGTCGTAAACGTCATTACCAAGTCCGGCACCAATGCCTGGCATGGCAGCATCTTCGGCGCGGAGAACAACTCGATTCTGAATTCTCTGACCAACTTCCAGAAAAACCCGGACATTTGCGGCGTGGCTGCGGACGGCGTCAGCCCCGGCCCCAACTGTCTAACCAAGCCCCCGCGTTCAAACAACGAGTTCTCAGGGTTTACTATTGGCGGCCCCTGGATCAAGAACAAGCTGTTCTTCTTCGGCGGGTTTGATAACCAGATCATTTCCCAGAGCAACGTCTTTTCGTCCAGCAACCTGACTCCGACCCCGGCCGGCCTGGCTGCCCTTGCGGCTTGCTTCCCGACGGGCGTGCAGAACCAGGCAGTTCTGGCGATCACCAAGTTCGGCCCTTACGGCATTTCCAACGGCAACCCGCAGGTGCTCGTTCCCGATGGCGGCTTGGTTACCGGCTTGGTCGCGGGATGTCCTAATGCAGAGTTTGGCGGCGTTTCCCGCATACTCTCGCAGCCGGTCCACAACTTTGACTGGATCCTGAAGCAGGACCTGCAACTGGGCAATGACACCGTTACTGGCCGCTACATCTTCAACCGCGGCAATTCCTTCAACCTGAGCGACAACGGCGCAGCCGGATACTTCTTTAACCTCCCGGCTCTGAGCCAGGCCGCTCTGATCAGCTGGACGCACAACCTCAGTGCCCACATGGTCAATGAAGCCCGCGTATCCTTCGGCCGCGCGAATATCGAATTCGGCGGCGGGTTCTCGGAACCAACAGCGCAGCTGCTGGACCAGGCTGTTACCAATGTCAGCTTCTCCACCGGTGGTCTGCTGGGTTACGGTCCGGCAACCAACCTGCCGCAGCAGCGCATTGTGAGCACCTGGCAGGCGCAGGACAACTGGAACTGGGTCCTGGGCAAGCACCAGATCAAAGCCGGTGTGAACTGGACTTACCAGCGCTCACCCAACATCTTCCTGCCCACCATTAACGGCGCTTACAGGTTCGGCAGCTGGAACTCCTATTTCAACAACACACCGAACCGCGTTCGCGTGGCCCAAGGGCCCTCAGGGCTCGATTTCCGTGAATACGATACCTTCCTGTATGGCGGCGATGACTGGAAGATTAGTCAAAACCTCACCGTTCAGCTCGGCCTGACGTGGTCTTATTATGGTCAGCCGGCCAACCTGTTTAATGACATCACCACCAAGCGTGAGAGCAACGCGGCAACAGCCTTCTGGAACCCCGCTCTGCCTCTTAGCGTTCGTACGCTGCCCACCATCCCTGCTCCGAAGAACAGCTTCGGGCCGGCCGTAGGTTTTGTGTACTCGCCGCAGTGGGGCGGTTTCCTGACTGGTCATGGCAAGACGACCTTCCGTGGCGGCTATCGGTTGCTCTATGATCCGCCGTTCTACAACATCTACCTGAACATTGCTACCTCGGCACCGGAAGTATTCCTGCAATCGGTGGCTTCGCCAGCAACGCATCCGTTGCCGGCGGTTCCTACCGGGCCAAACGTTCGCGCAAGCCTGGCTGCGTCCCTGACGCCTGGCGTGTTCGATCCGCGGACCTTCGCCCAGACCATCGTCACGCCTGACTTTGGCCCAGACAGAGTTCATACCTGGACCTTTGGTTTTGAGCGCGAACTGAGCAAGAACTCCGCTTTCGAGGCTCGCTATGTCGGCAACCGCGCCACCGATCTTTTCCAGACGGTAAACGCGAACCCGTTCATTCAAGATCTCATCACGGACTTCCCCAACCTGGTGCCTGCCGGCCTGACCCCGTGCGCAACTTCGCAACTGGTTGGCCCCGGGGCCTCGGTTGCGGTTGGCCGCGCGCGTTGCGATGAAGGCATCCTGCGCCAGCGCACCAACACCGGCTACTCCTACTACAATGCTTTGCAGACGGAGTTCCGGGCGAACAATATGTTCAAACAATTGACGATCCGTGCCGCTTACACGTTCAGCAAGACGCTGGACAATGTCAGCGAAATCTTCAGCACGTTCGGCGGTGGCAACACCACCTTCACGTCACAGAACCCGGCCAACATCAAGTCCCCCGGTGAATACTCGCACTCCGGTCTTGATTATCCGCACCAGGCATCGCTTATCGTTACCGAGCAGCTGCCATTCCTCAAGGAGCAACATGGCGCCATCGGTCACATCCTGGGTGGATGGGCCTTGTCCGGAAACTACGTGATCGCTTCCGGCCAGAACTACACGCCGGCTCAGCTGTTCATGGCATCAATCCTGAACCAGGTGGGCGCGAATCCGGGACAGAACTACTATGATTCCGGGTTCTTCGGCAACTTCAACAGCGGCGTAGAGGCGGTCCGTCCGTTCCTGGGCAACCTCAACGCTCCAGCGACAGCAGTGGGAGTGATGGCTGGCGACCTTTGCAACATCCTGGACTCCGGTGCTGCGCCGACATGCTCTCTTGCTCCCACCACGCTGCTAAGCCTGACCGCAATCGGACAGTCGAAGACTAACAACTGCATCACCAACCTGGTCGAATGCGCTGTGGTTCCAGTCACCAGCAACCAGGTGCGCTTCATCATTAACTCGCAGACCTCGCAGGGTGTATTCGGCACGCCGTTTGGCAACTCGCCGCGTAACCCCGTGCGTGATGAGATCACGAATATCGCCAACTTCTCAATTATCAAGAACATCAAATTGGGTGAGAAAGCGAACTTCGAGTTCCACACCACCTTCCTGAACCTCTTCAACCATCCGAACTTCGGTAGCGTTGATCCGTTCGTGGATGATGCCGGCCTGCATGGCGCGTTTAACGGGTTTGGAGATGTCAGGCAAACCAACAGCACGCCGCGTACCATCTACTTCACCGGCAAGATCACGTTCTAAACAGCTTGCTGTAACAACCTTTGGCCCGCCAGTCCGCTGGCGGGCTTTTTTATTCCCTCCACAAATCAAATGCCGCCAGTTTTAGTAAAATCATCTTCAAGATGAGCAGCAACGGCAGTTCCTCCGCGGCAATCACGCTTCCGATTTATCTGGATAACCATGCCACCACGCCCCTCGATCCGCGCGTGCTGGAGGCCATGCTGCCCTATCTCACCTCGCGGTTTGGCAATGCCGCCAGCACCAGCCACTCCTTTGGCTGGGAAGCGGCCGGCGCGGTGGAGAAGGCCCGTCGCCAGATTGCTGCCGCCATCGGCGCCTCGCCTGAAGAGATCATCTTTACTTCCGGCGCCACGGAGAGCGATAACCTGGCGATCAAGGGTGTTGCGGAAGCCTGCCGCGAAAAAGGCAATCACATCATTACCGTTGTCACCGAACACAAGGCCGTCCTCGATACCTGCAAACATCTGGAAAAGGCCGGGTTCCGTGTAACGTATCTGCCTGTAAGGAATGACGGCCTCATCGATCTTGCGCAACTCAAGGACGCCTTCACGGACCGGACGATCCTGGTCAGCATCATGGCGGCCAACAACGAAACCGGTGTACTACAGCCCGTGGAAGAAATCGGGCGGATATGCCGCGAACGCGGCGTGCTTTTCCACTCTGACGCCGTACAAGCCCTGGGCAAAGTTCCGCTGGACGTCAACAGCGCCAATCTCGATCTGGCTTCACTGACAGCGCATAAGCTTTATGGTCCTAAAGGCTGTGGAGCGCTCTATGTCCGGCGGGATGCGGCTACGCAGCTTGTTCCCATGATTGATGGCGGCGGCCATGAAGGCGGGCTCCGCTCCGGAACGCTGAATGTTCCCGGCATTGTGGGCTTCGGCCAGACTTGTGAAATCGCGCAGAAGGAAATGCCGGAGGAAAGCTGCCGTGTGGCCGGCCTGCGCAACCGGCTGCGTGACCGCCTACTGGCTGAGTTGGACCAGGTAACGATCAACGGTTCCATGGAGCATCGCCTGCCCGGCAACCTGAACATGAGCTTCTTGCACGTGGAAGGTGAGACGCTGCTGACCGGCCTGAACGGCGTGGCCCTTTCCAGCGGTTCAGCCTGCTCTTCCGGCAAGACCCATGCATCGTACGTGCTCAAGGCCCTGGGCCTGAGTGACGAGGCTGCCGGCAGCGCCATCCGGTTCGGTGTTGGGCGCTTCAATACTGAAGCTGAGATTGATTACGTGGCAGCACGGGTGATTGAACTGGTGAAGAACCTCAGGGAAGTTTCCGCGCTGAAGTAATCTTTTTCTGCAATCTCGAGCGTAGCGAGAGACCCCTATTCCTCAAAGAATCCTGGCTGATAGCCTTAGTTAGCCAACTACGCCACTTGCTCCTGCATGATTCAACGCTCATTTGCATGCACTCGCGACCATTCAAGATTTTCGCAGTCATAGCGCTCCCTCGCTTCGCTTCGGGATTTCAGAAAGAACCTTCGCCCGCTCCCACCGTCTGCGGCTCCCCGATCCTGGCCTCTCGCAGGAATTTTGCCGCTTCCTCCGGCGGAGTTGGGTTGATATAGAACCCCGTTCCCCACTCGAAGCCTGCGGTTTTCGTCAGCTTGGGAATAATTTCCAGGTGCCAGTGGTAAAAATCGTTGGTGTTTTCCTGGACAGGCGAGCTGTGCAATACCAGGTTATAGGCAGGATTATCGAGCACGAGCACCGCTTTGCTGAGAACGGTGTGCAGCATGCGCGCCAGGTTCTCATACAGGGTGGAAGGCGAGTTCTCAAAGGCCGATTCATGCCGCCGCGGCATGATCCACGTCTCAAAGGGGAAGCGCGGGGCATAAGGGCAGATGGTAAGAAAGTCCTGGTTTTCCGCCGCTACACGCACCTGCATCGCCGTTTCCTGCCGGATGATGTCGCAAAAGATGCAGCGCTCTTTGTTGCTGAAATACCTCTTGGCGCCTTCCAACTCCTCCACCACCTGCTTAGGCAAAATTGGCAGAGCGATGATCTGCGAATGCGGATGTTCGAGGGAGGCCCCCGCGCCTTCGCCGTGGTTCTTGAATACCAGGATGTATTTGAACCGGCGGTCTTGCTTCAGGTCCAGTATGCGGTCGCGGAACGCCCACAGCATGTCTTCCACCCGCTTCAGCGGCATCGTGGCCAGCGTCTCGCCGTGGTCGGGCGTCTCAATCACCACTTCATGAGCGCCCACGCCGTTCATCTTGTCAAACATGCCGTCCGCCTGCCGGTCCAGGTCGCCTTCAATTCCCAGGGCGGGAAATTTGTTGGGCACCACGCGCAGGTTCCACCCCCCGGTGTCCCTTCTCACATTCTCGCCCGGACGGTAAGCCAGAATCTCCGGCGGCGTAGTGCTTTCATTGCCGGGACAAAATGGACAGAAGCCGCCCTTCAGGACCACGCGCTCACGGTGGAAATCGCCGGGGCGCCTGGAGCGGTCGGTGGAAATGATCACCCAGCGTCCGGTAACGGGGTCTTTTCGCAGTTCAGGCACATCCACTATCTTACAACCTGCTCCCGGCCCGCGCTTCCGGCTGGCAGTGCGAGAGACTAAAATCCATGCATAAAACTGTCGATGCCCGATAGGAGTTGGCCCACTGGTATTTCCCTGCCCAAAATAATTGCATACAACATAGACGAATCCTCGTGGCTGGTTTGTCGTAATCATTGAAGGCGAATGCAATGCGGCCCACGCGCCCTGACACAACGGAGGTCGAGCAACTGTACCGCCGGCATGGCCCGGCGCTCCTGCTGTTTGCGGCAGCGATTACCGGCGAGCGCAGCCGGGCGCAGGATGTGCTCCACCAGGTCTTCCTGAAGCTATTGGAAGACCAACACCTGCGGCGGGCAGCGGATGTGAAGGCATATTTGTTCGCTTGTGTGCGCAACGCCGCCCTGAACAATGCCCGGCTCAACCGGCGGGATGTTGCGCTGGCCGATGAAGGTCTTGCGTGGTTTGAGCCGCCGGCCCGTGACTTTGCCGAAGAAGAAAATCTCCGGCGCTCGCTGGCGGAGCTTCCGGACGACCAGCGTGAGGTGACGGTCCTGCATATTTGGGGTGAACTTACGTTTGCCGAGATCGGCGATCTTTTGACGATCAGCGCCAATACAGCGGCCTCGCGCTACCGCTACGCGCTTGTCCGGCTGCGCGAATTAATGTGCGCGAAGGAGGGTTCCTGTGCCGGTCCGCGGTGACGAGCAATTCGAAAAGTATCTGAAACAGTTTCGTCCGGTTGCGCCGGAGGCGCTGGCGGTGAAACAGCAAGTCAGGGCAGGGCGGCGTCCGTTGGTGTTGGCTGCGCGGGTCGGGGTGGCGGCGGTTCTCTTCGCCGTTACGGTGTCAGTGTTCCTGTACTGGCCTTCTCATCAGCCAGGACAGATCGGAACAAGCAAGCCAGGTGTTGAGGAGTTGAACAACTCGCAGCCGCTTACGATCGCAAAAGCGAATGCCCTGCTGGCCGAGGCCCCTTCATTCAAGGTCGCGGTAGACAACATGGCATTTCAGTCCGAGTCCAGGGCAATTTTGGAGGGCAGATACAGCGCGCTGGCTCTGCTCAGCAAGGAGGAAACAAAACAATGAACACACTACGATTCATGGCAATGATGGTCCTGAGCGCCGCACTGGCGTGCGAGAGCGCGTCAGCACAACAACCCAGGCTCAGTGACAACGCGGCGCTACGATACTGGTCAGCCTTTGCGCAGATGCAGGATACTGGAATCACCGAGCAACAGGCGAAGGAAGCCCACGCCATCCTCGACGGCACGGCGCCATATGATGATTCCAAATACAAAGACCTGACAGAGAAGAATAGGCCTGCCGTGGAGACAATGGCTCGTGGAACGGCTCTGCCTTATTGCGACTGGGGCGTGGAGATACAGCTGGGGGACAAGGCGCCGGTGGATTACGCACGCAAGGCGGCCCTCCTTGGCCGGTTGAACGTTTTCTATGCTTTTCATCTGGTGATCGCTGGTGACAAAGATGGCGCAGTGCGCGCGTTGCAGGCGGGACTGCGTTTCTCCCACGACGTTGCCAATGGCGGGACACTGTTTGCCACAGTCGTCGCTCAAGGCCTGATCATTGCGCACCTGCAGGCTGTGTCGGGGATTCAGCATGTGTCAGGGTTTTCCTCCGCGCAGCGAGCGGCGCTGCAGAAGTCGATTGAGCAACTGGGATCGGACGGCCTGGATTGGACGTCGGCGATGAAACGGGAGATGCAGGTTCTCCCTACGCACGATGCGCAGGGTGTCGCTGCACTCGACAAGATTGCAGCGTCGTACGTGCGGATGCTAAGCAATCCAGGAACGCTGCCGGACCTTCAGCAGACGATCAGAAACGCGCCGAAGCAGATTGCTGACCTCATTCCCAACCCCAAGCGCGTGCTGGACGAGAAGCAGGACCTGACAGACCGGCTGCAACAAGTACGATCTCTGCTGCGGTGAGCGTGGAATAGGGCGGAAACAGATGGTTGGTGTGAGGCGACCGCCTGCGGCAGAGCGGATCGCCTCATTTTGCTACAATCTTCGTTTGCCCCTGCGCCTTTACAACACGCTTTCCGGCAAGGTAGAAGAATTCGCGCCTGCCGCGGACAATACCGTCCGCATGTATGCCTGCGGCCCCACCGTGTACGACTACGGCCATATCGGCAATTTCCGCACCTTTGTTGCCGTGGATATCCTGCGGCGCTTCCTGCTCCAAAGCGGCTTCAAGCTCCAGCACGTGATGAATATTACCGACGTGGATGACAAGATTATCCGCAATGCCGCGCGCGACAAGAAGACGGTGCAGGAGTACACGCGCACATATGAAGATGCGTTTCTTGAGGACATGGGTTCCCTGAACCTGCAGCGCCCGGAGAAGATGGTGCGGGCCACCGAGCATATACGCGAGATGGCTGAGTTCATCGCCGCGCTGGAGAAAAAAGGCGTCGCCTATCGCACTGAGGACGGATCGTACTACTTCCGCATCGCCAAATTTCCGGAGTACGGCAAGCTTTCAAAAAAAGACTTTGCCGGAATGGAGGTCGGCGCGCGCGTTGACGTGGACGAATATGAGAAAGACGACGCACGCGATTTTGCTCTCTGGAAGTCGCCCAAAGAAGGCGAGGCCTTCTGGGAGAGTCCCATCGGACCAGGGCGTCCGGGCTGGCACATTGAGTGCTCCGTCATGTCCATGAAGTATCTGGGCGATAGCTTTGACCTTCATGCCGGTGGCGAGGACCTGATATTTCCGCACCATGAAAATGAAATCGCGCAATCTGAGTCGCTCACCAGCAAGATCTTCGCGCGCCACTGGATGCACGTGCGCTTCCTGCTGGTGGAAGGCGAGAAGATGTCAAAGAGCGTGGGAAATTTCTTCACGCTGCGCGACCTGCTGGTAAAAGGCCACAAGCCGTCTTCCATCCGTTTCCTGCTGACCTCGGTCCCTTATCGCAAGCAGCTCAACTTTACCTTTGCCGGATTGGAGCAGGGCGCAAAGTCGGTCGATCGCCTGCGCACGTTCGAATCGCGCATGCGAATGAGTCAGCTTCCTGCGGGGACGAATCCTCTTGCGCAGGAAGCGGCAGCCAAGGCAAAAAGTGAAATGCGCGCCGGCATGGAAGACGACCTGAACACCGCGTATGCGTCCGGAGCGATTTTCGATATGGTGCGCGAAGCCAATACGCTGGCCGATCGCGGCGAGCTCCGCGAAGGCGACAAAGCGCCGTTGCTGGAAGCGTTGCAACAGTTCGACGAGATCTTTGCCGTCCTGAAAGACGACGATGCGGAAAAGACGAAAGCCGCCATGGAATGGGCCCGCTCCCACGGCCTCCTGAAGGACTCACAAGTCCCTGCGGACATCATCTCCGATGCCGAAGTAGATCGTCTGATCGAAGAGCGCAATGCCGCCAAAAAAGCCCGCGATTTCGCCCGCTCCGACGCTATCCGCAAACAGCTCTCCGACGCTGGCATCGTGGTGGAAGACACGAAAGATGGGATGAGATGGAAGAGGAAATGAAGGAAATTGGCAAATGGGTAATTTAGTAATTTGGTAATTTGAAACGCGGAAAGAACAATCGACAGCTCAGGTTTTTCAGTTACCAATTTACTAAATTACTCAATTACCAAATCCCCCTTTAGTCTCCAGCCAAGTTCACGGTCTTCGGGCAAGTTTCTTCGCTCACCGGTATATCAACTGGCGCATGTCTCAGCCGCGAAGTATTCACCAGCGCCACGGACGCGATAATGATTGCCGTCCCCGCCAGCATGGATATATCCACCTGCTCGCGCAAAATGATCCAGCCCAGGAATACTGCGACAATCGGATTGACATAGGCATATGTCGCCACCTTCGGGGTGGGCACATGTTCCAGTAGATAAATGTAAGCCGAGTAGCCAAGCCACGATCCGAAGATAACCAGATAGCCGATACTTGAAAGCGCCGTTACGCTCCAGTGTGTCTTTTGGAACTGGCCGCTGAGCAGCGCCACAACCCCATTCACCAGGCCGCCCAGGGTCATCTGCCAGGCGGCGGAAGCAAACACGTCAACAGTCAGGGTGAAGCGATGGGAGAATACCGAGCCCAGCGCCCAGAAAAACGATGCCCCGGCCAGAATGCCTGAACCCAGAAGCTCCAGGCGTCCTAAATGCGTCCCGGAAGAAATCCGCGGCCACAGCAGCACCAGCAGGCCCACGATCCCCACAGCGAGGCCGATCAGGCCTTTAGCGGTCATGCGTCCGGCCCGGAAGATCCAGGCCTCTATCATCACCACCCAGATCGGAACCAGGGCCACAATCAAAGACGCCAGCCCGCTGGGAACATATTCTTCGCCCCAAAGCACGCCAATGTTGCCGATCGAAAGCAGAAGGATGGAGATCACCAGCAACTGGCCAAGGTCGCGGCGGGTCAGGCTGATCTTGCGGCCCAGGAGCGCGCAGGCTGCCAGCATGATGGGTCCGGCCACCAGATAGCGCACCGCCCCGGCCACGTAGGGAGGCATGTCCCTCACGATGACCCTCATGGCGAGATAGGTGGAGCCCCAAAGAACATAGAGCAAGGCAAAGGCCAGAATTACGCGCGACCGCTGTGATTGAGGGCTGAGAAGCATTGGCATTAGCTCTGTCGCTCCGCTCCAACCCGCCGAAGGCCGTTCCACTTTTCAGACACTTGTCTGCTCCCGGTGTGGGCTGCTCGGCGCGCAAGCCGGCCTCGCAGCCTTTGATGTACCTGAGTATTTATCATCAGACTCAGGCGCGCATCTTGTCGATGCGAAATAACTGGAATGCGGGAATCACGCATGGAAATGCACTCCGGTAACCGTCAACCGTTGGCGGTTTTCAGGCTATAATAGAGATGCACATGAATTCACGCAGCACATCCTGGTTCGCGACGCGCACACCCAAGCGATCTCTCGCTTGCTGGGTGGACTTTCTTGTCTGCCCGCGCCGTTACCTGGCCGTGCTGCCCTCGCACGCCCGCGCCAATCTTTTCGCCGGCGACTAACCCTCCCCTACGTCCTCACTTTTTCATCGGCCGTGAGGCTTTGCTTTTGCTCAGGGCCGCAGGCATCAACACGCAACATTTTTGAAAAGAGGATGAACATGGCAACGCAAACCATCTCCAATGCCGGCCCAAAAATCAAGACCA
>DASSXL010000219.1:0-108720 GCA_035703825.1 Candidatus Angelobacter sp. | reverse complement strand
CCAAACGCGAATTGAATCTTTCGGCAATCCTTGGCAAGTCGGCGGAAGCCAAAGAACGCCGACTGGTTCCGGAAGTTGTCGAGGACTTCTTCTTGCAGGCAGCTCCAATTACTGGCATTTATCCCAAGGAAATGCAGAAGGACAAGCACGTCTTTCGAGTGGGGAGAATTCCTCGAACGCTTTGGCCGGTGGGTGAGCGATTGGAGGGACGTTTCGGAAAGCTAGGGCGGGAATACAAGCAAGTAGCTTTCGACAAGAGGTTTTTGACGGATGATCCGACTCTTGAATGGGTGACGCCAGGCCATTCCCTGTTTGAGTGTGTACGCGAGAATGTGTGGGAGCGTGTTCAGAACGACCTCAGTCGAGGAACGCTTTTCTATGATATCAACCGCATAGAGCCGGCGCGTCTCGACGTTTTTTCAGCCGCCATCAGGGATGGACGGGGCAATGTCTTGCATCGACGGCTCTTTATTGTAGAGACTGGAATGACCGGCGCAATGACTGTACGACAACCTACACTCTTTTTGGACTTGGTTTCGGCATCGCTTTCGGATGCGCCCAGGATACCCGAGAACGTAAACCTGCCAGAATTGGACCGCGTAGAACACATTCTCGTTGAGGGAGCATTGCGACCTTTCCTAGGCGAGATTGCAGGGCAACGGGAAAAGGAAATTGCGACGATTGCCAGCCACGTTGAAATCAGCTTGAATGCGCTGATTGACCGGCAAAATCTCCACATGGCGGAACTCCTAGAGCAACAACAAAAGGGAGACGCTACTCCCTTGCTGGCAGCCAACATTAAGACGACGGAAGATCGCCTCGATGAGCTGAATGGGAGGTTGGAAAGACGACGCGAGGAATTGAAGCAGGAACGTCACTGCACGATTGCGGACATTCGTCATCATGGAAGGGCTTGGGTGCTGCCACACCCTGAACGAACCTCTCCTGGGATTGCTCCGATGGTGCGCGACGAGGAGATTGAACGTCTAGCGATTCGCGCTGTTATCGCATATGAAGAGACGCGGGGCTGGCAAGTGGAGAGTGTAGAGAAAGAGAACCGCGGCTTCGATTTGATTTCTCGCAAGCCACATCCCGAAGATCCGCGGACAGCCATTGAGGTCAGATTCATTGAGGTAAAAGGACGTGCTGCTATAGGCGAGATCGGACTAACTTCCAACGAATATAAAGCAGCGGAACGGTTGAAAAACGACTATTGGCTTTACACGGTGTTCAATTGCGGAACTCAACCCAAAGTGCTTGTCGTCCAGAATCCTGCTCGGCTTGGTTGGGAGCCTATTGTAAAAATCGAGCACTACGTAGTCTCGGCTCAGAGATTCCTGGAGGCGGCTGGTAATGGCTGATCTCCGATATACACTGCAAGCGTCCTTTGAGCCGTCTAAGTGCTATGGAAATTACCTAGATGTCATTACGGCCATTCGTGCAAAGGGGTTCCGAAATCACGTCGACACAGTGCTGAAGATTGCAAGTCCCATCACGGCCATCTGCGGAGTTAATGGAACGGGAAAGTCCACAATGCTGCAACTCGCAGCAGCAGCCTACCAAGCAGCCAACTCGCAAAGGCATTACATTTCTTCCTTCATTCTTGCCGGAAGTTTAGATATTAAGCCTTTTCGCGACGATGCATCGGTAGAGTACACCTACGCAGAGCCACCCGCCAGCGATGGGAAACAGCGTGATAGAACGCTAACGGTGTCGCGCTCGGGTTCATCATGGTCGGGTTATGATCGACAACCGAATCGAAATGTCTTATATCTTGGATCCGGATTTTACTGGCCGCAGTCGGAACGCGACCCCCTTTTCAAAGCTCTCTTCGGTGATAGCACTTTCTTGCCGCGCATTCGCCGCCAGATTGAGGACTCCGTAGTTGGTTGGGCCTCGACGATTCTTCTCTGCAAGTACTCGTTAGCCCATCAGAACGAAATGCGGAAAAAATATGCTCGCCGTTCTACTAGGCTTATCAGCGCCAAGCGGGAAGGTGGTCTTGAATACTCAGAAGCGAATATGGGCTTTGGAGAAGCGCGACTTTACTCTTTGATCACGGCACTAGAGTCCTTGCGAGAGAAAAGCCTGGTTCTGATGGAAGAACCCGAAACCGCATTGCATCCCTGCGCCCAGTATGAATTGGGAAAGTACCTGATGGACGTTGCACTTAGACGTAAGCTCCAGGTCTTACTCACCACGCACAGCGAATATCTCTTATTGGCCCTGCCACAAAATTCACGTGTCTATTTCAAACGCGATAACACGGGTGTAGTGCCTATCCACGGCATTGGCGTTCGGCAGGCAGTAAGTATGATGGAAGGTTTGGCCGCACCAGCGATTTACATTCTTGTCGAAGACGATCTAGGTGAGGCAATTGTCATGGAACTCCTGCGAAAACATGACCCGGACTTCTTAAAAACGAGCCGAGTTATTGTTGCAGGGGATAAGGACCAGATTAGTCGCGTCATGTCTGTGTTTGAAGACCAAAAGATTCCAATATGTGCGATCAGAGATGGTGACTTTGGAGCTAACGCCAAACTCAAGATGTTCAAATTGTTTGGCGCTGGACCGCCAGAGAAAGAGATCTTTGCTTGTCAGGTGTTTCGGAAACATTTTGCCGAGCAACTCGGTGTCGATTGGGATGCCGCCGATCTCGTGAACAAAACTAAGAACCATCACGCTTGGTTCGATATCCTCGAAGTACAGACGGCACGCAAGCGGGCCGAATTGCTTCCCTTGGCGGCGCGAGCCTATCTGGAGGGTGTATCTGAGCTAGAACGGCAGACATTGGTTGAACAAATCAAGGCATCAGTCCCATGAAGACGAACCCGAAACGACTAATTGAAGTTGATCTGCCCATCAAGCGAATATCGGAACACGCACGTCGTGAAAAAAGCATTCGACACGGGCATATCTCGACGCTACATATTTGGTGGGCCAGGCGGCCGCTAGCAGCGTGCCGCGCTGTAATATGCGCAGCTCTATGGCCAGACCCAGCCGATTCGATATGTCCACAGAGGTTTCGGGACGACGCGGCTCGTTTGATGAATCAGTTTGCACGCAAGGCAGCAAGCGACAAGGAGCTTGCCGCAAAGTGTTCGCATGAAAACTGGGAAAAATGGCAGCAGTTAACAAACTCGGGCGGCTTGGATTCAACTAACGCTGCCCATTGGAATATTCTTCGGTTTGTCCTGCTGGATTTTATTGCTGACTTTGCCAATTGGGATAATTCGACGGTCCCGGAATACCTAGAGACAGGTAGGGCTCTTACCCAGGCAGCACACGAAGCGATGGGCGGCGCGGCTGGCACGCGTCCGCTCGTCGTCGATCCCTTCGCGGGGGGCGGCTCAATCCCGCTTGAAGCGGTGCGAGTGGGTGCGGACACGTTTGCTAGCGATCTCAACCCGGTTCCTGTGCTGCTCAACAAGGTCGTACTCGAATACATCCCTAAATACGGCCGGCGTCTTGCAGATGAAGTCCGCAGATGTGGCGAGTGGGTTTGGTGCGAAACCGAAAAGGACCTAGCCGCGTTCTATCCCAAAGACACGGACGGCGGGACGCCGATCGCTTATCTTTGGGCTCGGACGATCAAATGCGAAGGTCCCGGTTGCGGAGCAGAAGTACCGCTCATTCGCTCCCTGTGGCTGTCGAAGAAAGGTAGCCGTCCGACAGCTCTCCAGCTTCTGCCAAACCCAAGAGCTAAACGTGTCGATTTCCAAATCATCGTAAAACAACGCCAAGGCTGGGTAGACCAACTCGATTCTAAAAGCAAGATCGAGGATCCGAAATTTGAGGGCACGGTGAAACGGGGTGCTGCGACCTGCCCGTGCTGTGGCTACACGACAGCCGTGGTACGCGTGCGACAACAATTCAAAACACGACGCGGGGGAACAGACGACGCTCGGCTGATGTGTGTCGTACAAACTTATGCAGGTGAACAAGGTCGTGCATATCGGCTCCCGACAGAGCGAGACCTTAGCGCAATTGACACTGCGAGAACGGAATTTGCTCGGCGGAGATT
Source organism: Candidatus Angelobacter sp. (assembly GCA_035703825.1). Taxonomy (GTDB): domain Bacteria; phylum Acidobacteriota; class Terriglobia; order Terriglobales; family Acidobacteriaceae; genus Angelobacter. The sequence goes on along the minus strand of DASSXL010000219.1, from coordinate 104,696 downwards.
GGCTCATAAGGGGCGATTCTCTTTTGTGCCCGAGGAATTGATTTCTCTCAATGAGATACGTCGAATCAGCCCACCGCTTTATGGTATGACGGAGTGGGGTCAGCTATTCACCGCGCGGCAGAATCTTGCGTTAGCTACTATCGCGAGCCATATTAGAGCACTACCCGAAAAGCAAGACCTCCGTGAAATTGCAGTTCCCGTCCAGACTCTCCTTGCGTTCGCACTCGATCGCCAGGCCGATTACAACTCATCTATTTGTCGTTGGGTACCGGCGGGCGAGTTCATTGGTAATACATTTGGCAGGCAAGCAATTCCGATGGTGTGGGATTTTTGCGAGGTGTCTCCTCTTTCACTCTCAACGGGTGGGTTTTCTGGCGCATGTGATTGGATCGTGAACGTGTTGGAACGTGAAGCAATCAGCGGGAGCATGGGGGGGCAAGTCGAGAATGCGTCGGCTACCGCCCATCCATTGCCTTCTGATTCGGCTGATGCGTTTATCACGGACCCTCCATACTACGATGCTGTTCCGTATGCTCATCTGGCAGATTTTTTTTACGTTTGGTTGAGACGCTCTCTGGGAAGCACGCACGCTGAACTATTCAAGGACGACTCCACTCCAAAGAGGGCTGAAATTGTCGTGGATAGACCGCACGAACTAAGTACTTCTACAAAAGATATTGCCTTTTATGAATGCGAGTTGGCAAAAGCTTTTGCGGAAGGTCGTCGTGTGGTGCGCTCGGACGGCATCGGCGTGATTGTATTTGCCAGCAAGACGACCGCAAGTTGGGAGGCCATCTTGCAGGCTGTGGTGGACGCCGGATGGACTATCACCGGTTCTTGGCCAATCGATACCGAGATGGCGAGCAAGGTAGCTGCAATCGGACAGGCTCGATTAATGTCTTCAGTTCATCTCATCTGCCGACCACGCGAGAACCCCGATGGCTCAGTACGCACGGACGAAGTCGGCGATTGGCGCGACTTGCTCTCAGAACTACCAACGCGCATTCAGGAGTGGATGCCACGCCTTGCTGCGGAAAAGATAGTTGGTGCTGATGCTATCTTTGCCTGCCTTGGCCCGGCCTTAGAGATATTCTCCCGGTACGCTGGGGTGGAAAAGGCAAGCGGTGAGCGTGTGACACTTAGAGAATATCTGGAATATGTGTGGGCAGCAGTCGCTAAGGAAGCCCTCAATATGATCTTTGAAGGAGCTGATGCGACTGGCTTCGAGGAAGACGCGCGTCTTACGGCAATGTGGCTGTGGACGCTCTCTACGGGCTCAAATGGGGACGGGGCCACGAGCGATGCGCCCGAAGATCACGAGGATGAAGAAGAGGATTCGGGCAAGAAGCCGAAACTGAATGGGTTTGTATTGGAATACGACGCTGCACGGAAAATTGCGCAGGGCCTTGGCGTGCACTTGGAGCGACTCCCAAGTCTGGTGGAGATCAGCGGCGACAAGGCTCGGCTGCTTCCTGTTTCTGAGCGAGCGCGGCACCTCTTTGGGAAGGACGAGGGAGCTGCCCCGACCAAGCGCAAGGGAAAGCCTAAGCAGCTCTCTCTACTCGACGTCTTGGGAGAGGCTGACGGAGATGACTCAGGGTGGAATGAAAAGAACGCCTCGAAGGTGGGCAAAACCGTTCTTGACCGTATTCACCAAAGCTTAATCCTTTTTGCAGCGGGCCGCGGCGAAGCCCTGAAGCGTTTTCTCGTAGAGGAAGGCGTGGGACAAGATCAGCGATTTTGGCGTTTGGCACAAGCGCTTTCAGCACTTTATCCCAAGGGAACGGATGAAAGGCGCTGGGTGGAAGGCGTGCTTGCAAGGAAGAAGGGCCTGGGCTTCTGATGCTGGACGGACTTGCTGCGCGTTGGTTTGCAACATTTATGGAGACGATCCGCCGACACCCGGCGTCGCCAGCTCTACAGGAGGCCGCACAGCAAGCTAAGCTTGCTGAATGGACCCGAGCTCTGACAACTATCGTCGTTGGATCATGTGAGGCAATGGCGTGGACGGGTGTTGCGAAGGGACATAGATCCACGATTTTGCCGGTTCCGCGCCAAGAGTTCCTGGGTCTTGATGCTGTGGCGTTCGAGCCTGCTGGTGAACGTCGCTGGCGTTTCCCCATTGCGGTGTTTGAGCTTGAAAACAGTACTACCGACGACCGAGTGGCATATTCATTGTGGAAGGTTCTTTGCGTTCGTTCACAATTGCGCGTGGTGTTTTGTTACCGCCAGGATTCAGGCGAAGGATCAAGACTGGTACGGCATTTGGCCGCCGAAGTCGCGCGAGCGATGGAAATTCCAGAACGGACGGCATTGACGGGTGAAACGCTCGTCGTCGTGGGTTCCCGCGATGAGAAGAAAACGTTTCCATACGGTTTTTTTAAGGACTGGCTGTTTGACCCCAACGTGGGACGGTTCAGTCGAGTTTGAAATTTGGAGGACAAGTAATGGCCCTCAAACCATGGTACAAGGTCGTGACACCACGCGAAGATTTGCGCGAGGGGAAACCGCTGGACGCGGCAGAATTCGCCGTCCACCTTGATCAGGTGCGCGACGGGCGGGCTCCGTCCGACTACCAGAACCCCGAACAGTTCTTCGAACGCACATACCTTACTCAAACACTGACAACACTTGCAGCGGAAGTGATTCGTCGCCTGTCGGGAGAAAAGACCGAAACATCCGCCGTTTTCAATATGGCCACACAGTTCGGAGGGGGCAAAACGCACGCATTGACGTTGCTCTATCACCTCGCAAAAGGTGGAGCGAATGCGGACAAGTGGGCCGGTGTATCTGCGCTCCTGGAGAAGGCGGGTATCGGCTCGGTACCTGAGGCGGCGACGGCCGTTTTTGTTGGAACCGAGTTCGATTCGCTTACGGGGCGCGGCGGATCTGACGGAACACCATTGCGGAAGACTCCGTGGGGAGAAATTGCTTACCAGCTTGGAGGAGAGAAGTCGTTTGCCCTGGTAGCCGAGCATGAAAAACAGTTCATAGAACCAAAGGGGGACGTGATTCGGGCGATGCTACCTAAGGACCGCCCCTGCCTGATCTTGATGGATGAGATCATCAATTACGTTAGCACGTATCGGAAAAAAGGCTACAACAACTCTCTTTATAACTTCATCCAGGCACTTTCCGAGACGGCGAGAGGTCAAGATAACGTCGTGCTCGTGGTTTCTATACCTGCTTCTGAGCTTGAATACACGTCTGAGGATGAAGCTGATGAGCAAAGATTCAAAAAGATGCTTGATCGCGTGGGCAAGCCCGTCATCATGTCGGCTGAGGCTGAAACATCCGAAATCATTCGCCGACGGTTATTCGAATGGCACGGGTTGCCGGATGACGCTCGCGCCACGGTTGCTGAAGCCTCGGACTGGATTCTCGATCACCGCCAACAGATTCCAGAATGGTTTCCTATCGATACAGGTCGGGAAGCGTTTGCAGCAACGTACCCATTTCACCCCTCAGTGCTTTCGGTCTTCGAGCGAAAATGGCAAGCACTTCCGCGATTCCAGAGAACCCGCGGTATTTTGCGACTGCTAGCGCTCTGGGTATCCAAGGCTTACCAGGAAGGATTCAAGGGCGCGCACCGTGACCCTTTGATCGGTCTTGGTACGGCACCACTGGATGATCCCACGTTCCGTGTAGCTCTTCTTGAGCAGATGGGTGAGCCACGTCTTGAAGGCGCCATCACTACGGATATCTGCGGCAAGAAGGATTCACACGCTATCCGCCTGGACAAAGAGGCCGTGGATTCTATCAAGAAGGCACGCCTTCACAGGAAGGTAGCCACAACAATTTTCTTCGAATCGAACGGAGGGCAGACCCGCATAGAGGCAACAGTGCCGGAAATTCGATTAGCCGTCGCTGAGGCGGACATAGACATTGGAAATGTGGAAACCGTCCTCGAATCCTTGACCGAGGCTTGTTACTACCTGACCGTTGAACGGACGCGTTACCACTTCAGTTTGAAGGAAAACCTCAACAAGCGCTTTGCGGACCGGCGAGCTAGCATTCAGTCACCGAAGATCGATGAAAGGGCACGTGCCGAGATTCAAAAGGTCTTCAGTGCTGGATCAGGTTTGGAGCGCGTCTATTTTCCCGAGCAGAGCAACCAGGTCCCAGATCGTCCCGTTCTCACCCTGGCTATTCTTGCGCCAGAATTGTCGGTGCAAGACAAGAATAAGACTTTGCAATTGGTCGAGACAATGACCAGGGATTGTGGAAGTTCTTCGCGCACATACAAGAGTGCGTTGATTTGGTGCATCGCCGAATCTGCAGGAGCCATTCACGACGACGCAAGGAAGGTGCTTGCCTGGGAGGATATCCGAGACGAACAGGATGATCTGCATTTCGATGATGCACAAAGGAGCCATCTGAGTGAGAACCTAAAAAAAGCCCAGCGCGACTTGAGAGAGAGCGTGTGGCGCACTTACAAAATCATTGTGCTACTCGGCAAAGACAATCAGCTTCGCTTAGTAGACCTCGGATTGGTGCACTCCAGCGTGGCCGACTCAATGGTCACCTTTATATTGGAGCGATTGCGCAAGGATGGCGAAGTTGAGAAGGATATCAGCCCAAATTTGTTAATCAGGAATTGGAATCCTGCATTCAAAGAGTGGAGTACCAAATCTGTGCGGGATGCATTTTTCGCATCGCCACTGTTTCCTCGTCTTCTCAATCCTGACGCAGTGAAAGACACTATTGCGCGGGGGGTTGAAGGTGGATTGCTCGGATACGTTGGAAAGTCACCGGCAGATGAATATGAGCCATTCTTTTTTGGAGGAAGCCTCACCGCCCAGGATGTAGAAATTTCCGATGACATGTATATCATCACGCGCGAGACTGCGGAAAGTTACAAGAATCTCAAGGAGAAGCCACCGGCATTGACGTTGTTGGTTGTGTCTCCTGCTGCCGCAGAAGTTCAATCTGGGAAAAAGCAGGCATTTGTTGTTAAAGGGCTTGATCAGCACGGTCGGGATATTGCCACTGGACAAGTTGACTGGAAGGCATCTGGCGGAATCATCGATAAGGATGGCGTTTTCACCGCTGGCGAGGATGAAGGGAATTTCGTTGTTTCAGTGACAGCTGGAGCGGTCAAGGGCTCGGCGTCACTAACTGTGGCGAAGCCAGGCTCGATGTTCTCGCCAGTCGCAAAGCCGCCAGTTCGGAAAGGGGTATTGAGATGGACGGGCGAAATTCCTCCTCAAAAGTGGATGAATTTCTACACTAAGGTGCTATCCAAATTTGTCAGTGGCCAGGGACTCAAGTTGACTCTCAGCGTGGAAGTTGCGCCAGAGGCAGGTATTTCACCTCAAAAAGTAGAAGAGACCAGAATCGCTTTGCAAGAGCTTGGTTTGACGGATGATGTGTCCTCTAACGAGTGAGGGCACCTCCATGTAAAACAACCAGCTGCTTTGAAGAGCGCCGCCATAGACCTTTGATGTTTTGGTCTCGTCTGCGCGGGGGGTCTCTATCGGGATAATGAACGATAATGGACGTTATCATTCACGCTAAGGGCTCAGTTTTTACTAGATTGTTTCGTCCTCAATCATCGAGATGACTAAATCCGCGCTCACTTTCGTGCAGTAAGAGTGTTGGCTATCGCCTTTCTTGTCGTCGGCCCAGTCGGAGATCGACTTCACCACAAGAAAGTGGCAGCGGCCCTGGCAAGCAGTTGCCACACCCACAGCTTCCATTTCAATTCCCGCTATTTTTCGATCATGTTGTTTGAGAGATTGAGCATACTTGTCGTACGCAATCACGCTCGCGGTACAGGCTAATGTGCAATCCGCGAACATCCTTGGGGATATTCTTTTGTGTTTGACTAGGCGCTTCCATTTCGCGGACCACGCATCGAACCCTGCCCAAGATGAGACGGCCTTTTGATGATTTGAAGAGACAGGGATTTTCTGCCCGGCTTTTTCTTTGCCTTTTGGGGTGACTTTTCCTGCCTCAACGTCAACCGTCGCCGTAGGCACGAGGATGTCTCCCAGCAGTGGAGATTTGCTACTTCGCTTTTTGTCCTTAAGGCCTGCAGTAATCCCCACCAGAACAGCCAATTTAGGCTCATCGAAGTAATCCAAAATCCGTGTCGCGGAGATCCCCGCATTCACACCTGAGACGCCCGTTTGTATTGCCACAACTAAGCGCTCCTTGCCAGAAACGGTCTTCACATAAGCGCGATAATAGGGAGGAATGCGCGGATGAGTTTTCTGCGTTCCCGTGCGGAGTCGATTCCTGACAGCTTTGAACTCCGAGGCCAGAGCACAGAAGAGGATGATGGCGCCCACGTTCGGCCGGGTCATCGTCGGAACCTTATCCGGAATGATGTCGAGAGTGCGGTATTCTTCTCCAGTTAGCCAGCCACCAGCCCTCGACCAAAGCGGTACAGCGTCGAGGCCCTTTGTTTCATCAGACTCTGCCACACTGATTCTGGTGTCGTTCATCGCACTAATCGCAAGCCCGCCGTCAAGCAAGAAAGCATCAACATACGGTTCGCGAATGATGGCGCGGAGCTTATCAATCTGGACTTGGCGATTAGGGACAACTAGCAGATCGATGTCCGATCCATAACTGGCATTCGACAAGTACCGTCGTGAACCAAAAATTCGAATTTCGTCAATCCACTCGGCTTCAACGAGTTGGAGAATCACGCTATACAGGTCAAGAGGACTTTGTTCGGACATGCTTACCACTAAATATCACATTTTGTGCGATGTTTGTCACACGGGGAGCGTTCTAACGAACCGGGGGCGTCAAGCAGGCGTGACAGCGAATGCCATGTCCCGTCATGTTTCCTTTGTTATCCGCCCTCTTCGTGTCGGAGCGCAAGTCACCTCCGTAGGCTTAAAATGGGTGGTGCGGGAAAGCCTCTATGAAAACCTATGCGCTGATTCTGATCTTGTGGGCCGGATGGACCTGCAAGAGCGAGGCAGGTTCAAAGTCCGTGCGCCTGGCTGAGGACGTTAGTGTTCAATCGGAAGCGAAGATATCCCTGCATATCCCTCCACAGCTTGAGGGAAAACGACTCCAGGTTCAGCTGAGTAAATTGACCGCGCAAAAGCCGCCGGAGACTCTTTTCGAGTTAAGCCTGCGCTGCGATAGTGACAAGAGGAGCCATCATCTCGGCTATATCAACTTTTTCAACGCCGTACGCGGGCTAGGGCGCGAGCCGACCTTTGCCTTCGATTTGCCTGATCTCACACGAATTTCCTGCCCTTCGGAGAGTCTTTACCTAATGATTGAGCCAAGCGAAGCGGTTGCGCCGGACTCTTTCCCTCGCATTGGGTGCGTAAGCATTCGCAAAGACGGCGTCACTTCAAAGCGGTAAGAGTGATTTCGCCGATAACGGGTTTTGCTTCTGCCGAAGGAGTGTCCGTTGGCGATATCGTAATTGTCGGTTCCGCGCTCTCTTTCAGAATATTACGCAGGTTCGAGACATTAAGTACAAACTTCCGGTTCCTATCAGAGTGGACCAGCGCTCCAAAGAAATTGATTCTGCCGGCGAAGTGTCGAGCCTCTTGAGCGCTCGTGGGATTCGGGGGCAGATTTAGGAAGACATCGTACAAGGATTCAGGGGGAACGTTCGTCTGCAATCCCTTAAAGACCAAGGCGATCGACCGAGAGTCGGCCGCTGCGCCGGAGAATGTGGCAATTGCTGCCGAGCCGGAATCCGGTTTTAGGGTAACTTTGGTCGTCGCAGATCCCAATTTTATGTCGGTTGCAACGCGCTTCGGAGCGCGTGCGGAAGAAAAGGCTGCGACGGTGTCGGCAAGGCGCTTCGGTGGCCGCTTTTCGAGCGTCGAATACTGGTAATTGAGTTGGGAAGTACTGAGGCCGTCGCTCACTCTGAAAGTCGCGAGAGCGCTATCCGGGCCCACAAAACTAAAGCTCTGATTCAGAAATTCCTGGGTAGCGAGGTTCCGACCGCCGTCCTTATTCCAGCTTGCCCAGAGCCGGTCGATATTGCAGTGATGCAACCAGAAGATAGGATCGTTGGCAGCCCAAGGAACGCTGCCCATCCCCCTACCATTGCCTACACGAACATGAACGGTGCCGTGTAGGTCGTTTTCAAGACTGCTGCAAAATGTGGAGTAGTCGTCGTACTTCAGATCATCGAGGTTAATTGGACTTATCCGAAGTCCGGCATCGATCGTAGATCCCTGATTTACCTGAGGTCTCCGGTCCGGACGAAACAGCGCCTTGAGCACCGAATCAGCCGGCTTGAGAAACTCAGGAGGCAGTGCCCTGGAAGAGGCGTCTAAATAGTTCCAATAGGGGAGCGTGAAATTGGGATCGCCGATAACGGCTCTGACGACCCGTTCGAACGAATAAACAAAATACCGATGCCAGGGCAGGAATAGATCCTCGATGTCGCCTGCGTGATGAGGCTGGCACGTGCCCCAAGTGCGTTCGGCTATTTGGGAAGACTGGGGAGGCAAGTTCTTGAACACGCGTGCGATCTCTGAGGTCTTGGTTGCGTCACCTCTGACGTCATGGGTATACCACCAGGAGGTCCAGTTCAGAGGGTCTTGCTCCGGCTTTTTAGCCATAGCATCGACCGCTTTGGCGAGCTTCACAAGCATAGCCTTGCCGTCAGGCGTGGCCGCGTCATACCGGGTAAGAACGGTCGGGCTTTGTGACCAAGCCAGCGGGTATCGGCTGAACACAGAGGCAACAACCGCCGTACCGCCAAGACGGAGGAAATTTCTTCTGGTAGGCATGATGATTAATCCTTTTTGCTCCCCTGATAGAAGTCCAGCTGCACCTTCATTTCCGCAGATACGTCCTTAATCAGCGATACAAGGTCTGTCGCGGGCGTGATTCCTGCCAATTGCTTTCCCTCGAACACGAAGGACTGAATGCCAACGAGAACGGGCTGACTTCCTCCTCGCCCGTTCGTGACGTAAATAGGAGCGCCGCTATTACCTTCAAAGAGAGGGGCTGACAGCAATTCCGAATGAACTTCGATGGGTACCAGGGCGCATGGGGCTATCGATTTAATAGGTTCATTGTTCTTTCGCGAAACGACTCCTTCTCGAAACACCGGCAGGTTGGCTTTTTCGCCTGGCAGATCCGGATCGAGCCCCGCCGTGATAACGTGTGTCCCCTCACTTACGGTATTCATCTCACTTTCCGTCGCGGTAATACGGAATGGAACATCGAGCACTTCGTAGTCCCCAAATTTGGGAAAAAGCTGTGGTTTCAGCAATATTGCGGCCAAATCCGAGTGAGGATCTTTCGGAACATAAAGAACCTTTCCTAATCTCGCCTGAAGGTCAAGGGGTACAAGAGCGGTTCCTGAGCCATCTTTCTTGTTAAATCGAATGGAAAGGTGGACGGTGGGCGGCTCGCATTTGGCCCAAATCGGATCGACCAAATGCCTGGCCGTGATCAAAAAGCGGAGAATATGACTGGGGTCGCCGGAACGAGGAACCTTAACGATAAACGCCGTCCCCAACGGCCTGTCTCCTTTTGTTCCGTCTTTTCCGTAGAGAAAAAGAACTGCGCGCGGAATGATCCATGGTCCAGAGCCTGATTGTGGGGGTTGTTGCACACTTTCGGACGTCTTGGCGATCTCCGCAAGTATCTCGTCGGCCGATGCGGTGTGACCGCTAGCGGCTATGGCTGCTTGTTCCAATACCTGGTCTACCGACTTCGCTTCCAGTACGTCTACTAGGTTGGCATGTGCAAAGAGCGCACGCTCATCTGCAAGTGTTTTCTTTTCCGATTCGTTTAGACACGCTGATTTCTGCAGATTGTCCCAGCCAATATCGCTGATGAATTTTTTTCGGAAGGCTGTGCAGTCTTCTTTGGAGGAAGTACAACTGAAAAAAGCAGCTGCAAGGAGTATGCAACAAGCGAAGGATCTGGCGAAATGCCTTCGTTTCATGCCGCCCCACCAATCAAAAAATTCGAGTAGCGACTTATTCGTCGCCAGGGGCCCTTGGACCCAATTAACGCAAAAGTGTACAACAATGCATAAATCTACCGCAACATAGTTGAGAAACATGAAGATTATATATTGGCCGGGTGATAGTTAATTTTCCTGGTAGCCGCACCTGATGTGCCGTCCTGTCACTAAAGAGTTAACGGAAGAGCAGCCTAAATCCCTTCAGTGAAGTTGACACGACAAAATACGCAGAAAAAGCGCCCCACTCTTTTCAATTGTTCTGTCCGATAAATTCTGTTATCGGATAGATGATCGCAAAAACACGGCGGGCTAAACGAAGATAAGGAGATAGATTCCTGGCTGGACACTGACATCTTTAGAGCTGTTTATGGATGAAAATTCGTGAGTGCTTTTTCGCTGTTCCGCTTGGGCTGGCAGATGGCACAGCGGCGCGGGGCTGCCGAGCGCTTGCGAGGCTTCCGGTCTTCCGAGGTGCTGCTGCGTGGGGATCCGACATAGGCGGGAGTCTACATCAGAGACTGGCTTCACGCATCGGCCCGTCGATCGAGTCCTGGAACACAACGCGCTGCGCTCGAAACACGCGGCGGTCGTGGTTGACACGCACGTCTAGAATCTTCCACGACTACCTGCCGGCGCGCGGGTCACGGCTGCGTCGAACCGGAGACTGTGCCGGCTTCTTCTTACCCCACGTTAGTTTGAATATTCTGGTTCGTTGGGTGGTACCTTGCAAATCTGCAGATAGATTGGAGCCACCGGCGCTTTCATAGGGATTGAGGTCCTTGTTGTAGAGCGGCTTGAGTTCGTGAATGAGATCCTGCTCCAGCGCCAGTGACTGGCTCTTGGCTACATCCGTGGCACGCACCTCGACAATTGCGATCTCTCCGAACCAGTCGGTCTTCAGCGGGTCCGAAATATGACTCCGAATCCGATCCAGCGTAAATCCTTCGCCGACGTAAAGAACATTCCCGGCACTATACTTCAGAACATACACCCCGACGCCGCGTGCGGCGTCAAAGTCCCCTGGCAAACCTTTCAATGTATAGGGAACGCCATCACCGGAGTACTGACGAACAACGGGCTCCCTCGCCCCTGCGGCACTCGCCTTGGATCCAACCTTTCCAGCCTTGATTTTTTTCTTCGGGGGCCGCGGCGCCTTCGGTTTACCAGCCGCTAGACCACGCTGTGCGGCCTGCTCGGCGGGAGAAGCGGAGTTGATGCTGTTCGTCGCCCTGATGTCTCGATTTGCCGCATCTTCCTTTACTTCCGATGTTTGACGCAGGGGCCGTGGCTGGATAACGAGCACGCCGGTAGATAGATAGTTGAGGTACTCCTCGTCGGTAATGATTCCGTTCTGCCACTGCTGATGTATGGCGCGCGTCACCGATTCCTGAAGGTTTTTTGAGTTGACAAGGGCCTCTTCCTTCGATTCCCACTCGCGGAATGCCCTGCGCGACGACAACACCGCCGCTGCCACACCCACGATCGCAGCCAGCCCAGCCAACACTAGTGGGCCGGTGATGATTACACTTCCGCCGGTACCCCCGCCGAGCGCCGTACCACCGCCGACGGTCGTACCGCCTGTCACGCCCTCCGCCGCGCCCGCTCGCGCGAGCCAGGAAAGCGCCGTTGGCGTATCAGCGAGTAATCCTGCCAAGGGCTCTAGCGGGCTAACCACTTCCGTCGGTTGACTCGCCGCGCCGTATCTATTGCGAGTGCCGCGGACGTCCTGCTCGGGATTTGGGGAGAGGACCGTACGAGGAGGGTCAGGCGCGGGACGCGCGGCGGGCATGATCGGGAACTGGTTAGCCGAGCGCTCGCAGGCTTGTTTCCGTTGCCCGCATCTTGGTTCTTGCTTTGGCCAGCGGGGCACCCATGAGCGCCCGCAATGGGTCGTTGGCCAGAGCAGGGGTGAATTGCAATAGAATGAGGCGGATATGTTGACGAGCGCCCACAGGCAACCCGCATCATTCGTTAGCAAGAGGGCAGCAGCCCTGGCGCCCGGCAGAGGACGGTGAGCGCTCGCAACCGGACGGCCTGCGCGCCGATTTTGCGGCGCCCGACGGCGTAGTGCACGGCGTGACGTGCGGCATGAGCTTCGGCATAGGGTGACCACGCCGAAACTCACGCCGAAGTCAAAACCAGCAGAACTGCGAGCGGCCAAGGGGCGCATTGGATTTTGAATCGGCATTAGTAGCGGGGCCATGTTTCGAGATTGGCAAACTGAAAGCGTTTGAAAGATGCTGGGGCGAGAATGAGCCGCCATTCCTGCTCGGTAATCAGTTGATCAACTGCTTTTGTAATGACTGCATACAAACCCTCCTGTTCCTCCAGGGTAGGAGTAATCCAAAGCACGAACTGATAATCACCAGCATTCAGGTTCCGGACATGGCCAGGCAGGATGTCGTCTTTGTAACGGGCAAATGATTTGCGTGTGCGTTCATACTCAATGGCCGCGACGTGCCCTTGCGGATGCGTTGCAATGAGATCTGGCCGGATTGAGTTCACGCGTTGCTGGTTTTCCTCAACGTGTTTGCGGCGATAGCGGTCTACATAAATGAAATGATTCCATGAGCTTTTGAGGGCGCGAATGTGGATGCGTTGCATGTCGAGATAATGAAGTAGTGTGGTGAAACTGATCTTGGAAGGATTGAAAACTATTGGATTCGGGTCCTGGCCGTTTTCCAAGATGCGGTCTTGGCCGGTGGCGGTAATGCCCCACAGACGAATGATTCCTCCTTGTTCGTGGAAGTCCTGATGTGTGATGAGGTGGCAGCATTCCATTTGTTTGAGTGTTTCCTGAACTGTTTGGCGATGGACGACGTTCATGACTTCGCCAAGTATGTCTGTGGTTGAGTAAATGGTGTCTCGTAAGTGGCAGAGCACAGCGTGGAATTTTTCGCGATGACGCTGGCGCGTAACGGCTGTAGGAAGGAGCGGCATCAGAGATACTCCTTTGATTTGCTTGAAGGCACTAGTTCCGCGGTGTTCGGATGGAACACTCTGGGCGCTGAAGCAGTGGCCATCGGAACGACGGCTGGGCGCGGCCCGACAGGTAACGGACTGACTTTGATGATGGTTGCCAGCCCGGCTCCATACAACATGCCAGTTTGTTTGGGCATGGCCAGAATTTCATTCTTGGTGATGTAGTTGCGCTCGACATCGCGGTACTGGCCTTCGGCAGACTCAAACATGGCCTGGGACATGTGGGACGATTGCTGTTTGGCGACAATGGTGCCGGAAAGATCGGACGCCCATTGCAGAGTCTGGGGATCGCTTGAACGGTAGATGAGCTTGAGTCCGGTATTGACAATGACCGCGCCCCGGACGGCGTTGGGGTCTAACCCGCCGCAATCCTTGAGGTCGTCATTGGCTTGATGGGCCAAAATGATGTGACACCCTTTGTCGCGGACAGTACCAAGGGCCTGAAGCACAGCCGTGCTCAAAAGATATTTCAGTTCGTCGAGCATCATAGCGACTGGACGCGGATGAACGAGCTCGCGGTTCTCCATGATTTGCAGCAACCGCAACAGCAGCATCTTTTGTGCGCGGACGGTCTGCACTTTGCGCGTGCTGCCGAGTCGCAAAGAATGCTGAAAGCTGGTTATAGGTTTCCGAGTACAGCGATGCGCCAGCATTGGAGAATGCCTTGTCGAAATCGGAAACCGCCTTTTCAACCTTGGCCGGGTCCCTGTCGTAAACCACGATCGTCAGGCTGAATCGTCCAAAATAGTTCCCGCGCTTTTGGACCTCTTTCAGGCATTCGTTAAGATCGCCAACAAACTCGACCTTCGTTTCATCCTTCAAGCGATCTCCGCCACTGGACGTGCTCAAAGAAGATTTGGTTTTATGGAAGTGCGTCCGCATGGTCTCGATGTACTTGACGGCATCCGCCGTCTCCACTGCGCGCCATTCGGTGGCAATGTAAAAAGTGGCTGGGATGCGCAGCAGTTGCTGCAGAACCAACGGCCGGCTTTCGGAAGGCTCCTCGCGAAGCGTGAGCACGCGGGCATAATAGCCATCGAGCGTGAGATGGTCGGTGTGAGACTCAAGCGGCGAGCTGACTAGGTACTTGTCGGTCATTACGTCGAACTTGAGCCGCTCGCTTTGCTTGCTGGAATCGACGTTAAAGACTCGGCGCAACATCAGGAAAGCGTCCTGTTTCTTCAGAAGCTTGATTTCCGTAAGATCTGACAGGTGGGAAACGAAGCTGTTGGCTTGGCGCAAAACGATGGTGGCCCCTCGGTCGATCTCATCTTCAACCAGCACAATCTCTTTTTTGGCGATGAATAGCGTTCTGAGATTTTTGCTTCCGGCACTAAAGCCCTGGCTCAGAAGACTTCCCATGGCCTTGCTTAAGGTCATTTTGGTGGCGTTGGACGTACCCTGATAAAGCACGACGTAATACAGGCGGATGGAAAACATCTCTTCAGATTTCTCGGCGAAGTAACGCGCGCGTTCCTGCTCCGCTCGCTGCACGACCGGATTTCCATAGTCACGGGTCGGCTCGGGCTCAAAATGCGATTTAAAGATGTACTGGTAAACCCGAAACTCCGGGCCGAAAAGTTTGAATGCTGCTTCCAAACGTCTTGTGTCGTTGTCGAGATCGCGCTGGTCGAGGCATTCGTAGTCAATGCCTTCACTCTCAATGACCACGCCGACGGCACCGGTTTTGGTGATGAAACACCACTCATTAATAAAGCTGAAGACGCTGCATTGCTCAGCCAGCGATCCGGTTTCCTTATAATTCTTGACGAGTTTTCTTAGGTTAAGCATGTTTGCGGATTCTCCTCACCGGTCGTGGCGCATACTTGCAGGGGTCGTATTCAGTCCGAAACGTGGACGCCATCGCCTGGATCACAAAGACAAGCATCTTGGGATCACGGCGAGTGGCCATGCGGGCGAAAAAGAGAAGAACGGCAAAGATCACGATGGCGCCCAGGAAACTACTCAACAACACCTGAAAGCCTGCACCGGTAAACAGGGCAGTCGCGAACAATGTGCGCTCCACTCCCATAATCGTCAGTGGCTTGTTCAGCGTCTTGTAGACCGGATTAGTGCGCCGCGTGATCTCTGTCATGGCTTGGTTCATCCGGCTTGCTGAATGTAAGCGAAGATATTGGCGGCGCCGACGATCAGCGCTGCGCCGAGGGCGAGTCGGCCAATGCTCGCGTTGTCGCTCTGCTTTCCATACATGTAGCTGACGCCGCAAAGCACGATGGCGATCAGGGTAATGCCCTTCCCGAAAGGGCCAGTAATGAATGCTGAGATGGAATTGAGCAGACCCTCGCCGGGAATAGTCGCTTGGACGAGAACAAAGCACAGCGAATGGATGGTGTATTGCGAAAGTGAATGTAAGAGATACATGGGTAATCCTCCTTAACAGTTCTTAGCAAGGCCGCGGTGGGACGAAATGTCGCTTCGCCACAACCCTTTTGTTAGCAAAAATAGTGAACCTAATCGTTCTCCCTAAGCATCTTGTCAGCTACTAACCCAGCAGTGGGAGTTGTCCTGTTGTTCGTTCTGGCCGGTCTTCCCCTACCATAGAGTTAGTGATCGCTGCTTATGAACACCGCAGCTAGATCGCCCAACTCGCAGATCGTTTTCTCTTGCTCGTTAGAGTGTCGCGGTATCGCGTCTTGCTGCGGTGTCTATCAGAGTAGACGCACCAGGAAAGGAGAAAGTTTTTGCTGTAAAGGAAGCCGCAAGGATCTATGGCGACTCAACCGGCACTTTTTACAAGAAGATTCGTCGGGGAGAAATCCCCGGAGTCTTCCGCGAACCGGGAAAACCAAAAGGCAGGATAAAGATTTGTCCCGCCGAATTCGCGGCGTGGCTTAGAGCGCGGGTGGCAGCTGGTTGTCCAACCGCGAACATGAACGCCCGCATTTCTACAAACACAAAGGCTCTGAATGGAGAACACGATGAGCTCCCACAGAATGGACCGGAAGCAAAGGGCGCTGAGAAAAGGATGGGAAAGGAGGTGCCGCGATTAGCTGGATAAGCCTAGAGCGGTGCAATGGATGACGAGCTACATTTTGATGCGGGTCCCTTTCAAATGGATGGGAGAATAACAAACACTTTGTCTTGATGCTCCGGGCACAAGAGAAAATCTTCGATCTGTATGGAGGAATGATGCAGAGTGGTAGTCAGTAAGGGCTGCATTCCTATTATGGTTGCAGCCCTGTCTTAACCTCGATATTTTCTGCTCTTTTGTGTTCCCGCCAATTTGGTTCGTTTTGGCTGAGTTTGGCTACCTTTGGTAGTTTCTTCCCTATGCCGCTACTTTCGGAAGTAGTTTTCCGTCTTTAGTTGACGAGAGTTTCAATGCGGCCTAATCCACAAGCTATTCCTCCCCACAGCTCGGAACCGGGTCCGTTCGAAAATTCAGTGGCAGAATGTGAGGATGCCGCTTGCCTGAAGGCATTGATTGATGAGTGGATTGTCCCTAGATTGGTGGACATGTTTCTTACTGAAAAGCACGTGGCTATGCCATTAAAGTTTCCGCTTCCCACAAGTGGCGCGAAGGGGAAGTAAATATGTATTAGAAGGTAAACCGGATAAAATACAGGCCTGTTAGCATAGTAAAATGAAGAAACTGCTTGACATAGTTAACTTGTTGATCTATAGTTAGTTTATGCGTTGCGCGATCTATGCCCGCTTCTCCTCAGACTTACAGCGTCCTACTTCCATTGAAGATCAGATACGAGATTGTAGACAACTTGCGGCAGAAAAGGGCTGGACTATCGCTGAAGACTTTGTCCGTTTCGATCAGGCAAAGACGGGCGCAACGATGGCCCAGCGCGATGCTCTGAAGTCTCTACTTGCAGACGCCAAAAGAAAGCCTCCTGCATTCGACTGCTTGCTGGTGGACGACACTTCGAGGCTGGCAAGATATCTGCCAGACGTGCTCAGTCTGAATGATTCCCTCCGATAATATGGCGTATTTATTTACGCCGTAACGCAACGGCTGGATTGTCGCGAGAAGACCTCCCGGTCGCTCCTCACATTGCACGGCATGATGGACGAACAATTCCTCGTTGGACTGGCAGAAAAAGTACATCGCGGTCAGGAGGGACGGGCGTTGAAGGGCATGCAACCTGGAGGGAAGTGTTTTGGATACCGGAATGTCCCAGTTGAAGATCCGACTCGTATGGCCAAATATGGGAGGGCGGCCATTAGTGGCGTACGCATAGAGATCGATGAAACTCAAGCATCTACCGTCCACCGCATCTTTGAAATGTACGCCAATGGCAAGAGTTTGTCCGCAGTTGCAAAGGCTCTAAATGAGGAAGGAATTCCGGCGCCGCAAGGCCCGCGCAAACGGGCAATCAACGGGTGGTTTCCTTCTGCTGTTCGCGAAATGCTGCGCAATGAGCGATACCGTGGAATTTTTGTTTGGAATCGTACTCGGAAGGAACGGAATCCAGAAACCGGACAAAAAATCAGCCGTCCAAGGCCCGAATCTGAGTGGGTTCGGGCAGATGTTCCCGAATGGCGAATTATCGACGATGCCCTCTGGGCGCGCGTGCAACGACAGATCAAGATCGTCAATGAGAAATTCGGAACTGCCCGCTGGGGTGGTTTTAACCGAACGGAGCGCAGTAAACAATACCTGTTTAGCGGATTTCTAAGTTGTGGCCTTTGCGGTTCAAACATCGTCATTGTGTCTGGTAATGGGCGACGTGGCTATGTCAAATATGGTTGCCCAAGTCACCGTTTCCGGGGCCTTGTGCTCTAACCGCGTGCTGATCCGGCAAGATCGTTTGGAAGAGCAATTAATCAACGGGCTGACTCATAAGGTCCTTAGAAAGGACATGATTGAATATCTTGTTCGGGCGGTTTGTGGAAGAGCTGCAGAAGCGCCTGGATTCGCTCAGACAAGCCAGTACTGGAGCGGCTGGGGAGATGAATGCATTGCAAGCGCAACGCGGTGAATTGAAAGTGAAGGCGCGGAACCTCGCTGAAGCAATAGCTGCCATGGGGCATTCGCCCACCCTCCTCGCCCAGCTCGCTTCCGTGGAATCAGAAATTGAGGGGTTGGACAAACGCCTCACCGCTGCACATAACCCTCAGCAGTTTACGGTTAGCATTGAGGAATTGCGCCAATTTGTGACAAGGAAAGCTTTTGACCTTACTGCTGTTCTCCGGTCGGATGCAGCAACGGCGCGTAGGGCTTTGGCTCATCACGTCCAAAAGCTGGTACTTACGCCAAAAGAAACCCCGGACGGCCAAGTGCTGGCGGTATCCGGGGATGTCGACCTTTTCGGCGGCGACGACCGTGTAATGCTGATGGTGGCCAGGGACGGAATCGAACCGCCGACGCCAGCCTTTTCAGGGCTGCGCTCTACCAACTGAGCTACCTGGCCAATACTGGTGGGTTACATACGTGCAGCTTCGGTGGGACAGATGAAGACTTTATGCGTACGGAACGGTTTGATTATAACAACGTCACCGGATTCCCTCAAACTCAGGCAAGACCGGCGAAGCCCAGTGATTTTATGGGCCGCCAGCCGGGTGTGGCGGTGGGCGAGCACAAAACCATAAACAACGCATATTGCTCGGGCGCCCAACTACCAACGACGGCCCCGATTTGAGTGACCTTAGTAGACAGCCCTCTTTTGCGCGGTTTGCTTTGCGGAAATAGAAAAGCGCGGCTCGCCCAGAGCACCGTGGAGAATTCGCTGGCTCAGGTATTCTCCCAGCGCGGGACCGTGCTTAAAACCATGCCCAGAGCCGCCCCCGGCGATCCATACGTTCTCAAAATTCGGATGCCGGTCCACCAGAAAGTCACCGTTCCAGGTATTTTCATACTGGCACACGCGTGTTTCCAGTATGGGAGCGTTCGCCAGGGCGGGAATGTACTGTCGAAGGTAGAGGCGTAAGTTGTCGACAGCCGCCGGCGCGACAGTCCGCATTCCCGAATCCGCGTCGAACCTCTCTCCATGCAGATCAAAGGCAATCTTGAAGCCCCGGCCTTCAATATCAGGCAGGGCGTAAGGCAGGCCGGGATGCGTACGATGCAGCCATACCGGCATCTTTGGCGGGCGGAAATCAGTATTGCCCGGCGAAGTCCCAAGGAAAAAAACTTCCTGCCGCGTAGGGAAGATGCGCTCGCCCAAAAGATCGGGAAAAATTTTCGGCAGCCACGGGCCGCAACAGAAGATAAATGTTCCCGCCGAGATGGAGTCGCCGCTGCCAGTTTTGATCTGGGACACTTTGCTGTTACCCGAAGGCGTCTCAGCGGCGAGCGGCAAGTATTCAACGCCGCTTGCGACGAGCTCTTTGACCAGCGATTGAACCGCGGCACGCGCCAGCAGAAGTCCGCTTGCCGGCTCCAGCACGCCGCAGGTTACGTCATGAAAGCGGAGTTGAGGCCAGCGCCGGGCTATCTCTTCCGCATTGAGTTCCTCATGCTCGACTCCAGCCTGGCCCAGCACGCGAACAGTGCTCTTTAGATACGTGTCTTCTTCGTTGCTCAGCCAGAGCACGCCTGTCTGGTGAAATATCTGCCTGCCGATACGCGCGGCAAATTCGCGCCACGCCGGCGATGACCGCATGGACCAGCGCGTGTAAAGTTCATCGGGGCCGTAGCCCATGCGGATCACACGGGTTTCTCCGCCTGAGCTGGCGCGGCTGTTGGCGGGCCCGTAGGCATCGAGCAAGGCGACCGACGCGCCGCTGCGCCGCAGGAAGTGCGCGGTCCACGCGCCAAAGACGCCCGCGCCGACGATGGTGAAGTCGTATGTTGTCATTTATTTGTCGCTACGCTCCAAACCGCTTAGGCATTTCTTGATCTGGCAAATTCCCTTTCGCCCTGAGCAAGCAGCTCGGCGCGTGCCCGGCCTCGCTGCTCATACCTAAATCGCTTTCGACTTAATCATGTTCAGCCTGCTGATAAATCAGTTGCGCCGTTACCAGGTCTTCCAGAGCGCATCCAACGCTCTTAAACAATGTAATCGAGTCAGCGCTCGTACGCGCTGGCTTCTTGCCTGATGCAATCTCGTGCAAGTCGGCGGCGATATGCGAAAAGTCGATCGTTCCATTATTGATGGGAACCAGCAGGTCTCCGGCTTCCTGCATCGCGCCCTCATAAGTATCCACCACAACCCGTGCGCGCTTCACCGTGATGTCATCCACCTCTCGCGTTTCGGGCTGAAACGCACCCACCAGATTCAAGTGCGTGCCGGACCGAAGCCACATGCCATCGAACAGCGGCTTGTGCGCCGTGGTGCATGTGCAGATCACATCAGACTCCCTGGCCACGGTCTGCGCATCAACCGCTTCAATGTCGAGCGCGTATTCCTTTTTTATCTTTGCGGTAAACGTTTTCATGTCAGACCGTCCCGACCCGCAGATCAGGAATCTTTTGAACTTTCGGACACGCGGAAGCGCCGCAAGATGTGCCATTGCCAGCCTTCCGCTGCCATAGATTCCGAGCGTCTTAACACTCTTCCGTGCGAGCAGGCCGGTTGCAACTGCTGAAGTGGCGGCAGTGCGCAGGTCGGTCAGATAATTCGCCTCCATGCGTGCCAAAGCCATGCCCGTCTGGGGATCAAGCAGTTCATAAACCGCCTGAACGCGCGCTTTCGCGCTTACGCTCACCAGTTTCACTCCGGCCGCATGCAGCGCGGCGTCATAACAAGGCATGACCAGCAGGATGGCGTCATCCATTTTCAGCATGGTCCGCGCCGGCATGCTGACGGCGGCAAAGCCGCGAGCAAACGCCTTGCGTATGGCGGCAATCACATCGTCCACTTTGACCGCGCTGCGGACCTGGTCTTCAGAGTAAAGGCGCATGATTGAATCTTTATTTCTTTCGCTTCCCCGCCCGGGCCAGAATCCGGCGCACTTTCTTGGGCGACACGGAAAGACGTTTGGCCACACGCGCCACCTTCCGGTCTTCTTTTTCCCAGACCTTGGGTATCACGATTTCGGCAAACTGCTCGGTCAACTCCTGAAACGTCTCCTCGCCGGTGATTCCCTGCGACCACGCGCGCAACAGCGGATCGATACTGCCTTTGGGCATCACTTTTTGCTTGAGCTGCTGCAGTTCTTCCCACAGATCGTCGTAGTCCACGGCCTTCAGGAAAGAGCTGGCAAGCTCGCAGCAGCGCTTGGCGTCCTCAGTGTCATGAATGGCTGGATGGCACGCTGTGAGACCCCGCCAGATATATGCCCGCGCCAGCAGGCGGTGGTTCTGCGTGTGCTTGGCGGCCTCAACGGCTTCGCGGGCATAGTCGCGGGCGGCTTGCGCATGCTCCCAGGTATGCGTGCCGCCTTCAATCTCTTCTTCCAGCTTGCCGTTCTCCACTTCGCATTGCAGAAGCCGCGCGCGGGCCATCAGGATGGAATCGTTCACTTCCCTGCCCAGTTCAAAGGCCTGGGCGGCCTGGGCGTCGGCGTTATCCAGATCGCCCACGTCAAGGTAGAGAAGCCCGCGGTTTTCCAACACGCTGCCGATCCCGTGATGGTGGTCATGATGCCGATAGATCTTTTCCGCCCGGTCAAGGTTGGCGAAGGCCGAGGCACGAAGTTCGTCATGCTGGCGCAACTGGCTCTGCTTTTGCCCGCGGACCGCGGCCGTCTTGGCGCCCTGGCGGCGTTCTCTCTCGGCATCGATCTGCTTGCCCATCTGGACCGCTACGAGTCTCTGAACATAGGCGATGTTGGTGAGAGTGCGCGCCAGGTTTCTGTGCTGCGGGTTCGTCTTCTGGAAATGCTCGATAGCGCGGGAGAAAAATTTCAGGGCTTCCTGATAATGTCCCTGGCGGCGCACCATGCGGCCGTGGGCCGAATATATGTTGCCCAGCGTTGTGTGATCGTCAGTGTTGCGTAATGCCGTCTCTGCCTGGTCCAGGATGCGCGCGGCTTCGCGGTAATGCCCCTTCTGGAAGAGCAGCCAGCTTTCCAGCACGCGCATGACCGCGGCCATGTTGGGATATCCCAGGGCCTGGGCGAGCTCGCGTCCGACACCGGCGCGCTTCAGCGCTTCGTCATACTCGCCCTTTTTGCGATGGCAGCGCGCGTTCCAGAAATGCGCAATCGCCACAACCTCCTTGTCTTCGATGGCTTCCTGCATCGAGAGCACCAGGTCGAACTGGCGAAGCGCATCTTCGGGATGGTCACGCAGCAAAGCAAGCAGGCCCTCTGCCATCCGAAGCTGCAGATAGTCGTTCACGGAGAGGCGCCGGCGCGTCTCTTTGGGGAAGCGCGAAAGCATTTGCTCAATCAGACCCGGGTCGCCATAGCCGATATCGACCCATTGGGCGAGACAGCCTACAAAGGAGGCGGCGTTTGGCTGCTCCGGTCCCACGGACGCAAAAAGGTGCTCGTGCCGGTTTAGCAGCTCAATGCCGCTCGTTACGTGCCGCATCACCAGGTTGTGTTTCAGGTCCTGGAGAAGCTGGCGGGGCACGCCAGAATTCTTTTTGATATTGAGCCGTGCTGTGGCCACAGTGCAGATAATAGCACTTCCGTCCAACTCGTCCGAATCGGACGAGTGCGTTTGCAACCCGGCAACCCCAGGCATCTAATGATGGCGGCGGAAGGAATCTGCTCCTTTTGCCACGCATTCATACCGCAAACATACTTGGAGGCATCAACCGTGCGACAGACCCCAGAACAACGCTTACAGGAAAGATGGATACAAGATCCGCGCTGGACCGGCATTGAGCGGCCTTACTCGGCCAAAGACGTGGTGCGGCTGCGCGGCACAGTACAAATCGAACACACGCTAGCCTGCCTGGGATCACTGCGGCTCTGGGACATGCTCCACACGGAGCCCTACGTGAAGGCGCTGGGCGCGATGACCGGCAACCAGGCCGTGCAACAGGTTTTGGCCGGGTTGAAGGCCATCTATTTGAGCGGATGGCAGGTGGCGGGTGACGCCAATTTGGCCGGACAGATGTATCCGGACCAGAGCCTGTATCCCTGCAACAGCGTCCCCAACGTGGTGAAAGAGATCAACAACGCTTTTCTGCGCGCGGACCAGATGCATCATGCTGAAGGCAAGAACGGAATGTACTGGTTTGCTCCGATCGTTGCCGACGCTGAAGCGGGATTTGGCGGCAACCTGAATGCGTTTGAGCTGATGAAATCGATGATCGAAGCAGGCGCGGCAGCCGTTCACTTTGAAGACCAGTTGGCCTCCGCGAAAAAGTGCGGACACATGGGCGGCAAAGTCCTGGTTCCCGCGCAGGAGTTTGTGCAGAAGCTGGTGGCGGCTCGACTCGCGGCGGATATTCAAGGCGTGCCCACGATCCTGATCGCCCGCACCGACGCCAATGGCGCCAAGCTGCTGACCTCAGACAGCGACCTGCGCGATGTGGAGTTCCTGACCGGCGAGCGCACACCTGAAGGTTATCTCGGCTTCAAAGGCGGAATCGACGCGGCCATTGCCCGCGGCCTGATCTACGCACCTTATGCCGATATGATCTGGTGTGAAACTTCAGAGCCGAACATCGAAGAGGCACGGCGCTTTGCCGAAGCTATCCATGAAAAGTTCCCCGGCAAGCTGCTGGCGTACAACTGCTCGCCATCCTTCCACTGGAAGAAAAAGCTGGACGACGCAACGATCGCAAAATTCCAGACTGAGCTTGCCGCCATGGGGTACAAATTCCAGTTTGTCACCCTGGCAGGCTTCCACGCGCTGAATTACAGCATGTTTGAACTTGCCCACGGCTACGCGCACGAAGGCATGACGGCATATTCGCGGCTCCAGGAAAAAGAATTCAAGAGCGCGGAGAAGGGTTATACCGCGGTGCGGCACCAGAGGTTCGTTGGTACCGGGTATTTTGACGAGGTCGCGCAAACGATCGCCAGCGGCCAGTCTTCCACCACCGCGCTGAACGGTTCGACGGAGGATGAGCAATTCATTGAGTCTGCAGTTGCGCCTGCTTTAAAGCCTGCTGCTTAGCTGTATCCATTGAGGTGACTTGGCCTTCCTGCCCGGCCCGGCAGGAAGGTCGTTTTTTGTGGTCGCTACGCTCCAAACCGCTTATGCATTCTGGTTTATTTTCAGATTCTTCTGCCTTGACGCAGGCGGCTCGGCATGTCCGGGCCTCGCCGCTTCAATTTTGTCGCTGGCGCTCCAAACCGCTTAGGCATCCTGATCCATTCTTAGACTCTTCTGCCTTGATGTAGGTGGCTCGGCGCGCGAGTCGGCCTCGCCGCCGCTTATATTGACCCGACAGTAAATCGCTGTCCCAGCGTTTTCACCAGCAGCTTCGTGTCGTCAGAGATAATTCCATCCACACCCAGTGCAGCGGCGTTCAGCATCATTCGTTGATCATTGACCGTCCATGTGACCACCGTTTTGCCAGCGGCGTGCAGCTCCTCCACCAGTTTTTGAGTAAGCAATCCGTGGTGGGGCACCACGTAACTCACAGGCAGCGCCTTCCAGCGACGCAGATGCCAATAAGATTTGGAGATCGCGCCCAGAACCAGGGAACTATCCAGAGCGTGCAGCTTGCGAACAACGCTGGGCAAAAACGATGAGATGAAATAGCCGTGTTGCGGAGGAAAGCGCCTGACGGCTTCCAAAACCACCTGCTCCATGCCGCGCACCTTCACTTCAATATTAAGGAAGGCCTTGCGCGAATAGAGTTGAAGCACGTCTTCCAGACAAGGCGGCTTGCCGTCGACTGAGCATTTTGCATTGATCTGCTCCAGTGTGCGCGAGCGCACCACCATACGGTTGAACTTTCTGTCATGACAAACAATGGACTCTTTGGTGCGTGTGCCGCGGACATCAAACTCAAATCCATCGACACCATGTTTCAGTGAGAGATCGAACGCGGCGATGGTGTTTTCCGGGGCATAGAGCCGGGCGCCGCGATGTCCGAGCAGTAAGAGTTTGGTGGGCAAAGCTGTCGGCTAATCCAGGTCAAAGTCGCGCAGGGGGCGGCCTTCGTCGGGCGTTTCTTTGGCCTTCTTCACCGCTTCCTGGAACTTCTTCTCCAGCAGGCTGGAATTGTTCTTCTGCGCGTCCACGGCCTGGCGGAAGATGGATTCCTTGCGCCCTTCCTGCTCGCGCATGGCCTTGGCGGCAGCCTCAAAATCATTGAACATCTTGGGCTTCACCGCTGCCACGTGCGAGATCACCGCCTTTGTTTCAGGATCGACTTTCAGCACCGCGTTGCAGCAGGGGCAGCCAACTTCAAAGGGTTCAGACGAAGACTTTGCCATAGGAAGATTGTAAGCCAGCGGAGCAAGAAAAGCGCCTCGGACGGCCAGCGAAATCTTACTTAGGATGAATCGGCTCGGAGGTCGCCGGGTTCGCCTCCTGCTCCTGCTCCTGCTCCTTCATTTTTTGCCCCACTCGTTCACCACGCAGATAGAACAGCCAATGCCAGATAAAGGAAAACAGGGGCGCGAGGACCAAGAAAAAGATAAAGAATGCGCGGGCCTCTTGCGATCCAGGCTGATTGTTCACCAAGACTCCTGCAATGGCGGCGCCCAATAACGTACCCATCAGGCAGCTTGCAACCAGGGCCATCCTGCTGGCGCGGGGGCTCTTGGGAATTTTCTCTACCAATTCTTCGGCGGTATAGTCAGGAAATTCCTGTTTCCATTCCGCGACCGTAAATGGCTTCATCTCCTCGGCCAATTCCTCTTCCGAGAGCTCTGCTTCCTCCTCCTCATCATCATCGGGAGATTCCATATCGGCCGATTCCAGCGGAAAAGCTTCAGTCCGGAATTCATCTTCCCGATCACCGGCCTCAAATTCATTCTTGTCCCTGAAAGCCATATGCACTTGCACACAATCCGCGGAGCAGCTATTTTGCTACAATTCTTGAGAGAAACTCCAGTTTTATGCCAACCGAGCCAGCCTTTACCGACGTCCCTACGGCGATCGAAGAAATACGCGCCGGCCGCATGATTGTGGTGGTGGACGACGAAGACCGGGAAAACGAGGGCGACCTGACCATGGCCGCGGAGAAAATCACGCCGGAAGCCATCAACTTTATGGCCAAGTTCGGCCGAGGGCTGATCTGTTTGGCCATGACGCCGGAGCGACTGGACTACATGCGCATTGGCCCGATGACGCGCGAAAACACATCGCCCTACGGAACGGCATTTTATGAAAGCGTAGAAGCGCGCGAAGGCGTGACCACCGGCATTTCAGCTCATGATCGCGCACGCACGATCCAGGTGGCCATTGATCCGGCGAGCCGGGCGGCTGATTTGGTGCGTCCGGGACACGTCTTCCCTCTCTGCGCGCGCAAAGGCGGCGTGCTGGTCCGCGCCGGGCAAACGGAAGCTTCAGTCGATCTGGCGCGGATGGCCGGTATGATCCCGGCCGGCGTGATCTGCGAGATCATGAATGAAGACGGCACCATGGCCCGAGTGCCCGACCTTACCGAGTTCTGCAAGACGCACGGCCTGAAAATGCTCACAGTGGCGGAGTTGATTCGCTACCGGATGGAAACAGAAAGTCACGTTGTCCGCGTAGGCGAGGCGATGCTGCCTACGCGCCACGGCGAATTCCGGATGATCGCCTTTGAAAACCAGCTTGACGGCGAATCGCATGTTGCACTGGTGAAAGGCGACGTGGAGCGCGCCGTCGGCCCGGTGCTGGTTCGCATGCACGCACACTGTCTTGCCGGCGACGTCTTTGGGGGATCGCTGTGCGATTGCCAGCAGGTATTGGACCGCTCGCTGGAGATGATCTCGCGCGAAGGGACGGGCGCGCTGATCTACCTGCACCAGAGCTCCAAGGGTTTCAATGTGGACGAGGGCAAGCGGCTGGCCTTTCATCGCGAGCCGCGCTCAGCCCCGGCCCACCAGAGGAAAACACAGCGCGATATCGGTGTGGGCGCGCAGATCCTTTCCAGCCTGAACATTCGCGCCATCCGGCTGCTCACTAACCATCCAAAGCGCGTAGCAGCACTGGAGGGATTCGGCATAAGGATTGTGGAGCAGGTACCGATGCCGACGACGAAGTCAGTGGCGAAGTAAATCGCCGTCATCGCCGTAATCGGAATGATTTTTCGCAGTAAGACCCATCTAACTGTTCCTGGCACTGCTCAAAACCCGTCTTCCGAATCCCGTCAACCAACGCGCGAGTGGTAGAAACCTTATGCTTAGCGGGCTTTTTGCCAACGCATTGGTTTCATGTTTGCTTGAGAATCAAAGACGTCATTATTTTTTGTTCCGCAGCTTGAGGTGCGCCACCTTCACGTTATCCGAGGTAAACACACTGATGAAGGGCGCGGGTGCGGCGGCTTTTTCTACCGCAGGACGGCCACCGGCTTCCAGTCTCTCAACCAGGCAGGCGACACCGGTAATGTTGAAGCCAAACTCCCGCGCTGCCTCAATAGCTTGGATGGTCGAGCTGCCCGTGGTGCAGACATCGTCCACAATGACAACGCGCGCGCCTTTTTCCTGAAAACCCTCTATGCGGCGGCCCATCCCGTGGGCCTTTTCAGCTTTACGCACCAGAAAACCGTGGATAGGAGCGCCTGACTGCGAACTGATGACTGACGTGGCGACAACGATGGGATCAGCCCCCATCGTTAGTCCCCCCACAGCATGCGGCTGCCACCCCTGCTGCTGGATGAGATCGAGAAAGACACGCCCGGTGAGTTCCGCGCCGTGGGCGTGGAGCGTGGTGGTGCGACAATCAATGTAGTAATCGCTTTTGGCGCCGGAAGAGAGGGTAAATTCCCCCAGGCGGAAAGAATTGGTCGCCAGCAGTGCAAGAAGCTGTTCGCGCGCAGAAGACATAGGATTTCAAGATTAACTGATTTTGCCCGAGTTCCGAGTCAGTTTCCCTGCATTTGCCGGAATCCGTGGGTGGCGATATAAGTCTGAAACAGAAGCGCAAAATTATAGGTCATATGAACGATAACGCCAGTTGCCACCGAGCGGGTAACCACCCGGGTAACGGTCAGCGCCACGCCCACAATGAAAATCAGGAGCAGGGGGGCCCACGAGTATCCCAATTGCGCGCCGTGAAGCAGGGTAAACGCGGAAGCTGTTACCACGATTGAAATAATGGATCCAGTCCATCGGGCGAGCGCGGGATACAAAAAGCCCCGGAAAAACAGTTCTTCCATGAGCGGCGCCACCAGGATGCCAAATGCGGCCAAAACCAAGGCCGAAGGGCGGTCCTTGAAATACTCCGTGATGGGGAGCGAATCGGGAATCCAGCGGTGAAATACGACCTCCCCGACATCGGAAACCAGGGCCAGGGCAGCGCCGATTATCAAGGCACTTACGGCGAGCCGACGGCCAGGCAAGTTCCATTGAATGGCCTGGGAGAGTGACATTCTGTGCCGGGTCCAAACCAGAAAAACCATAAAGCCCACGATCGCAACGTAAGTTACAAATTCGGTCGAAACAACGAAAAAAGCGCTCTTGGCGAGGGCATCCTCTAGCGCCTTGGCATCATGGAGGTGGTGCGAATATTTGAAGACGCCGGCAGTTATGCCGCTGAAAATGATGAATGCCAATACAGACGTCAAGGCAACGAGCAATACGTCCACCAGGTCTACGGCGGGGCGGGCTGGCTCGCCGGCTGCTTCGCCGCTCGGCTCAGCAACAGGCGCAGGGGACTGAACCAGTTCAACGGGCGGAGCGGGCTCAACGGGCAGAGCCTGGTCGGGCGGCGAAATGGGGTCCTGGAAATGCACTCAAGTGAAGCCCAAAAGGCCTCAAAACTCAATGTACACCATGGAGAGTTTTATTCGAAAAAGACTAAAGGGGTAGCGTTAAAGCATTGGAAGCCAAAGTCGCTACCCCTCAATTGTGCCCAGGTATAAGGAGAAGGTTGAGAGCAATGTACAGGACAAGCCGCACGGCAAAACAAATTTTAATGTTTGTTACGAATCTGGAACAAGATCATACAAAGCCATATTAATCAATTATTTACGATGCCTACCTAGGTATTCCGAAAGTGCTTGGCCCGTGAAAGATTTCTTAATTTTCGAAACCTGGTCCGGAGTTCCCTGCGCCACGACACGTCCTCCGTTCTCCCCGCCTTCCGGTCCCAGGTCCAAAATCCAGTCGGCATTGCGGATGACATCAAGGTTGTGTTCAATGATAACCACGGAATTTCCCAAATCGGTAAGGCGATGGATGACCTCCAGCAATTTGCTTACATCCTCAAAGTGGAGGCCGGTGGTGGGCTCGTCAAGCAGGTAGAGCGTGCGTCCGGTTTGGCGTTTGGAAAGTTCCTTGGCCAGCTTCATGCGTTGGGCTTCGCCGCCGGAAAGCGTGACCGCCGACTGCCCCAGCTTGATATAGCCAAGACCGACATCGACCAGCGTTTGCAGTTTCTGGCGGATCTGCGGGATGTCTTCCAAGATCGGCAGCGCATCTGAGACGGCGGTCTCCAGCAGGTCAGCGATGGATTTGCCTTTGAACCTGACCGCCAGCGTCTCATGGTTGTAGCGATGGCCGCCGCAGACTTCGCACAGCACGTAGACGTCCGGCATGAAATTCATCTCAATGCGGCGCTCGCCCTCACCCTGGCAATGCTCACAACGGCCGCCGGAGACATTAAACGAAAAGCGTCCAGCCTTATAGCCGCGTTCGCGAGATTCTGGCAGCATCGCGTAAAGGTCGCGGATGTGCGTGAAGACGCCTGTGTACGTTGCGGGGTTGGAACGCGGAGTGCGGCCGATGGGCGATTGATCAATGCGGATGACTTTATCGATGTGCTCGGCCCCGGAGATGGCTTTGTGCGCTCCGGGCTCTTCTCGCGATCGATACAGCGCACGGGCCAGCGCTTTGTAAAGAATGTCATTCACCAGCGTGGATTTTCCCGAGCCGGAAACGCCAGTGACCACGGTGATTACGCCCAGAGGAAACGTCACGTCAATTGTGCGCAGGTTATTGGCCCTGGCGCCCAGCACAGTTACCCCTTTGCCGTTGACAGCACGCGGTTCAAAGCGCGCGGCAATGCTCCTTTCACCGGAGATGTACTGCCCGGTGAGAGAGCCGGCCTGCCGCATAATTTCCTGCGGCGTTCCGGACGCCACCACGCCGCCTCCGAGCAGGCCCGCGCCGGGGCCGAGATCAATCACGTAGTCGGCGCGGCGGATGGTTTCTTCATCGTGCTCCACCACGAGCACGGTGTTGCCCAGGTCGCGCAGGTGTTCCAGCGCCTGAAGAAGCCGGTTATTATCGCGATGGTGCAAGCCAATAGAAGGCTCGTCGAGCACATAAAGCACGCCGCGCAGCTTGGAACCGATCTGCGTGGCCAGGCGGATGCGCTGGCCTTCTCCGCCGGAGAGCGTAGCCGCGGAGCGGTCCAGCGATATGTAACCAAGTCCCACGGCATTCAGAAACTGAAGGCGCTCGCTGATCTCATGCAGCACGCGTCCGGCGATCAGCCGTTCCCTTTCAGTGAGGGTAATCTTGGCGGCAACGTCCACGGCCCTGGCAATGGGCAGCGCGGTAAAGTCTGAAATGGAGAAGCCATTCACCTTTACGGCAATGCTTTCCGGCCGGAGCCGCTTACCCTGGCAAACTGGGCACTTCGTTGCGGACATGTAACTCAACATCCATTCGCGATAACTCTCAGAGGTCGACTCTTCCACGTTCTGCTTCAGGAAGCCGAGCACGCCGCGAAAACCAAGACGCGGCGCTTCTTTTTCATCGGGTCCGTAGAGCAGCAGGTTCTGGATCTTGGCGGGAAACTTTTCAAACGGCGTTGACAGATCAAGCTTATAGGCGGCGGCAACGATATCGACCATCCGTTGCAGATAGGTCGAGCCCGAACCGGGACCGAGCGCGCCATCCAGCAGCGGCTTGGACCAGTCCACAATGATCTTGGCCGGATCAAAATCATATTTGCTGCCAAGCCCATTACATTCCGGGCACGCGCCATAAACGCTGTTAAAAGAAAACGAGCGAGGCTCCAGCGCCGGGATGTTGATGCCGCAATCGGGGCACGCCATGCGCGCGGAATAGAGATGCTCGTCGCCATTCACGATTGCCACCAGCACCAGCCCCTTGCCCAGCTTCATAGCCGTGGCTACGGACTGCTCCAGCCGCTTCTCAATTCCGGGCTTGACCAGCAAACGATCGATCACCACTTCAATGGTGTGGTTCTTGCGCTTGTCGAGCTGGATTTCATCGAGCTCTTCATCCAGGTGGCGAAGCTCGCCATCGATGCGCGCGCGCACAAAACCGTGTTGCGCCAGCTTGGCCAGTTCCTCCTTGAACTCGCCTTTGCGTCCGCGGACGAGCGGGGCCATGATCATCACGCGATCTTCCGCTTTCAACTGCATCACGCGTTGCACAATCTGGTCTGACGACTGGCGGCTGATGGGCTTTCCGCATTGCGGGCAGTGCGGTACGCCGACGGAGGCATAGAGCAGGCGTAAATAATCGTAAATCTCAGTAATTGTCCCGACTGTGGACCGCGGGCTGCGCGAGGTAGTCTTCTGCTCAATGGAGATCGCCGGGCTCAGGCCGTCAATTGAGTCAACGTCCGGCCGCTCCATCTGGTCAAGAAACTGGCGCGCGTAAGCGGAGAGCGTTTCCACATAGCGGCGCTGGCCTTCGGCATAAATGGTATCGAAAGCGAGCGACGATTTGCCCGAACCGCTGAGCCCCGTAATCACCGTGAGCGTGTTGCGCGGGATCTCTACCGAAATGTTCTTCAAATTATGCTGGCGAGCGCCGCGCACGGTGATGTTGCTGATAGCCATGGGCCTTTTGAACCTGGTTCGGGAAACTGCATGCAACCCCATAAAAACAAAGGCAGACCGCCACTACCGGGTCTGGAGGGTCAGCGCACAGCTCTACTCCGTATCTTAGCTTCGCCTTGAGGGCGCGTCAATTCCGCCTGCCGGCTCAGGGATTTACCCTTGTGACTTCAGTTATTTGCGGGCTTTATGACCAAAGGGCATGATGAGCTATCGAGGGTGCAGCAGCGGCGGTAATGCAGACATTTGAACCAATATTGCCGACAATGCATTCGGCTGGTGAAACCAACCGGCCTGAGAAAAGGACCATCAAAGAGATTGGACAATGAATCCCATTCTGGCTTCTTCCACCGTGCTCTTTACCATTCTGTTTTCACTCGCCTTTGGTATTGCCTGCGGTTACGCTGTTATCAGCGCGATCCTGCACGCTTTTGCCCATAGAAACGTGGAGAGCAAGACGACTGCCACCGCGGTGATTGCGACCACGGCATCAAGCCACTAATCGCCGCCCGCACGGTTGGTCTTCGTGAACGCTCGATGCAAACGGACGAGTTTTTCACGAACAACTGTTCCAATCTTCCGCCTCAAACCGGCTATTTGCCTGGTTCAGGCCTTGCGTTCATTTGAAAAATTCATCTTCTGCAGCAAGCGCACAACCAGCCAGCCGCCAAAAATCACATCGAAGGCCATGCAGAAACCTGGCCACCAGCGCGGTAGGCCGGGATTTTCAATGAATCCGCGACGAACGAAATCAAACACTCCATGACCGATCAACCCAACGGCCACCAGCCACAGACTTCCTTTGAAACCAAGTGCGGCTAGGATGCAAAAAACGCTCGCGGCCAGGATTTCGATGATCAGCGTATGCACTGAGCCGCCCATTACGGCGAACAGGGCGTAATAAGAAGCAACTACAACGAGCGTCGTCACATAGAAAGAACGCTCGCGATCGAGACCGATCAACGCAGAAAAAACCACCACGACGCCGGCTAATAGCAGGCCAATCAGATATTCCACGTTCTCACCTAGTTGTTACCAAGCTTCCAGGCCAAAGCTGGCTAATTTTGGAGAAATTCCCGGCCGGCAACCTCGCTGGCCCATCGCGCCCAGGCGCTCAAAAAAGCGAGACGTATCAAAGTCCTTAAAAAGAGCGCGGTGGCAACTTGCGCGGAGCTGTACTTGGGTTCTGCGGGTCCGGAGGCGCCTTCTGGTTCTGCATCTGCTGCAATTCCTGCAACAACTGCTCCGGCGTCTTCGGTTGCTGCTGCTGGTTTTCCGCCTGCGGCGGCGGCTGCTGCGGGATTTGCGGAGGTTGCACCGGCGTATCCTGCGGATCGCCGGCATTTGGCTGCTCGTCAGGGACCTCTTCCTCCTCGCCTTCTCCCTGCTGGGGCTGCCGAGCCGGAGCCTGCGCTGCTGCCGGCGCCCCCGGCCTGTTTTTAACGGTCAAAATCACCCGCTGCACAATCGTCGGACTGTCTGGCCTGCCCAGGGCCACAAAGTCATAGTTCGATCCAGTAAAGATTGCCGCCAGCACATCGCCTTCAGGCGCCGGCCCCAGCGAGATCGCCACCCTTTCAGAGATATTTTCCGCGCCCTCAAATTCAATTCCGGTCTTATTGCGGATGGCCGTCACCACGCTGCTGAGGTTTGAGTTCAGAGCCTGAACGGTCAACAGTCCGTCACGATACGTGACCACCGGCGCCACAGGTGGGCCCAGGGGAGAATCCGCCGGACGTGATACCGCCTGCTGTGGCTGGCTGCCTGCGCCAGCAGGGAGTTGCGGCCGGTTAGCCTGCGGCACGGTAACGGGCGGCTGAGTGGGGCGCTGACTTGGAAACACGGGACGCGCAGTTTGACCCAGCGCCAAACACGCAGATCCCATGAGCAAAAGAATCCCGCCCGTAATGAAAGGTAAACGCGCCATGTGATGGTTGGTGAGTCGGAGCCTCGATTCCGCAAATTTGTGTGTTCCAAGGATTTTACTACTTCTTATCAAAAGAACGATCTGCCCGCCATAACTTGCCGAAGATTAATTTCCCGGCCTCCGTGTCCCGAAATCGAGATTTGGCCACCAAGTCTTGCTTCCCCGCTGCTGCCCTGCAAGGATATATTTACCTAGTAGTTACGAGCAGGCTGGGGACGTTCCGTGCATCTGAAAAGCCCTTCCGGGCATCTTAAAATAAACCGGAGTACCGCACTTTATATGAGACAGCTTACTTTCAAAATACTTGCAGCATCCCTGGTCATGGCTGGGGCCGTATCCGTTTCCGCGCAGACCTGCCAGAGCAAGGATGAAATAGCCGAACCGGCGCGCAAAGCTGTGGAAGCAGCAGCACAGCAGGCTTATGATCAATCGGCCCGTGGCGATGTGCAGGCTTTGCAAGCCAGTGCTATTCCCTCACTGCAATCCAATTTCAGCGGCATCTCCGGCGCGGTAAGCGATAACAAAGACGCCTTCTCCGGCGCCAAAGCCCAACTCCGCAGCATCTACCTGCTCGATACAGGTTCTAATCCCGGCCCCGACGGCACTTTTTACTGCGGTGTCTTCGGCGCCAGCGGCATGAGCAACAGCACCGCGGAATTTGATATCCCCGGATTGCCTGTCGGCAAATATGCCATCGCCATCCAGGATTTCGTCGGCAATAAGGGCCCGTATGCTTTGACGATCATCTTTCAGGATGCCGGCGGCTGGAAGCTTGCCGGATACTATATCCGCCCTGGTTCCGCTGTTGGGCATGATGGGCTCTGGTATCTGCAACAGGCCCGCGACTACAAGAGCAAAGGCCAGGCCCACAACGCGTGGTTCTACTACCTCACTTCCTGGGACCTGCTAGCCCCGGTGACCTTCATGAATTCCAACATGCTCACCAAGATTACCCAGGAATCCAACGGCATCATGCCCAAGGACGTGCCCGTGGGCGGAAAGCCAGTCGCTTTTTCGGCCGGCGGAAAAACTTACAACATCACCGAGATGACGATCTTCCGCAACGAGAAGAATTTTGACCTCTCGATGAAATACTCCGTGCCCAGCACCGCCGATTTCAATGCCACCCAGGCCGACGCTCGCGGCCTGGCCAACGCCATGATTGCCCAGTATCCCGAATTGAAAGACGGTTTCAACAACGTCTGGGTCCACGCTGTCGATCCCAGCGGAGGAGACGTGGTTGGGCTGGTGAAGCTGAAATAAGCTTCACCGCCGCTTTCCGGTCAAGGAATCTACGCCACGGCAACGCTCAGCTTCCAGCGAACCGTTGAAGCTCCATCCACAGCACGTACTTCCCGCCATTCGTGACCATGATCGCCAGGTTCATCACCACCAGCATCAGGTCGTAGTGCCAGCCGTCAGTGCCGTGCTTGCCCCAGAAACCGGTCTTCCATACGAATATTTTCTTCTGGATGGCGCCCAGCATCAGCAGAATCAGCCCCGCTGCGGCCAGTTGAGTTAATACGCCGAACGCCACGCCCAGAGCGCCCGCTATCTCGGCCGCTCCCAGAAAGACCGTAAAGACCTTGCTCATGCCAATGCTCTTGCTGCGGGTTTCCGGGTCTTTTAAGTGGCTCCAGCCGCTGGCCGCAAACACAGCTCCCACCATCAACCGTAGCAACAAAATCGCGACATCTTCAAGACCGGCGAGTTGGGGAAACATAACGTTGTCCCTCCGCTGCGCAGTATATCCGCAATAACCCCTTAGAAGCGCCTTAAGGAGTCTTCATCGGAGCCATGGACTTACACAGGTTTTACAAAATACCTCAACTCTTTACCATTTCTTGCCGCCATCCAGCAAACACCTGGGCTGCTCCCGGGAATCCAATGAAATTATCTTTCTGTTTTGACGCGCCTCTCTTGCCTGGCGACATCCTCGGTTCCCGCAAACATTCGGGACAAAAGGATTCGCGGGAGAAGCCAAATCATCCATAAGCGTCTGCGGAAAAAGAGGATTCATGCGTAAGTTTGGGCTCCTGCTGGCGGCATTGTTCCTGATGGCGAATGCCTGCGTAATTTCTCCGCGCCGGACGCTGAACGGCTCCGGCAGCGGTGGCGGCAACTCGGAATTTTCATTGTCGGCCAATCCTACGTCACAGTCCATTTCGGCGGGCGCCTCCGCCACATACACGATCAGCGTACAGACGGTAAATGGTTTTACCGGGACCGTCACCCTCAGCGCGTCTGCGGCAAATTCCAACGTTGCCGCCAGCCTGGACACCACCTCAATCACGGGCGGCTCCGGTTCCGCGGTGCTCACAGTTTCGGCCATCAGCACCGCGCCTTCCGGCAATGTCACCATCACAATCACCGCCTCTGATTCAACAAACAATGTGTCCCAAAATGTTTCGGTCACTGCCTCCGTGCAAGGCACCGCGTCAACCGTCAGCGCGGTCATTCCCGCAGGCTGCGTAAATTCCCCTGCCGGATCAGGGATTCAGCGGGTGAGCTTACCTTCCACCCCCGCTGCCCATGGCTTCACGGCGACCTTTGATGTCACGCCTTCCGCCACCATGGACGCTTCCCTTGGTTTCTTTGCTCCAGGTCCCGGTTCGCATCCTCTACTAAGCGAGTTTATCCACCTGAGCCCTGCCGGCTTGATCCAAGCCGTTAACGGAGACGTGCTTGTTCCTTCAAACATTCCCTATTCTGCGGGCCAAACCTATCGTTTCCGTTTGACGGAAAATCTTCCCGCAGCTACCTATTCCCTTTTTGTCACTGCTCCCGGGGCAACCGAGATTCCGCTGGGGACCAACCTCCAGGTGCCCCCCAACCAGCGGGGTGTAACGACCCTTGCGGGCTGGGGTTTGCTCGTCAACGGACCCGATGACGCCACGCTCAGCGTCTGCAATTTTGCTCTTCAGTAGGGCAGTTTTAGGATCTGAACATTGGCTTGAATGATGTGGTACAGGCGCCGTGGCCCCAGCGGACACGATTTCGTCTGCTGAGGTGGAGGCGCTATTGCCTGTGTTTGGTAACCATGAGGCAGCCACGGACAGTAATATATGTGCCCACCCCCGCTCAGACCCATCCTGAAATTCGTCCGGGCTGCCACGCACTCCCCTGATCAATCAACAGCCTGCTATTGAACTGGGGCTTTTTCAGAAAACTATCGTGACCTACCTTTCGCGTTATCCCTAGAGCTACGAAACAACTCTCAAACTACAAGCATCTGTGGTAAAGTTCCGCTCCATGAGAACGCGAAACACCTTGCGCCCCGCGCTGATCAGCTTCATCATCTCCTGCCTGCTCTGCACCACTGCCGGTCCCGTCGCGGCTAAAACCAAGTCTAGAGAACCCGCGCCCCGCTTCAACGCCACCACCACGCGCGGCGAAAAGTTCAATAATGACTCTTTGAAAGGCAAGGTCGTGCTGCTGGAATTCTGGACCACATGGTGCGGCTTCTGCCTCCAGGAAGCCGGCTTTGTCGACCGGATTAACGACGCTTATTCCAACAAAGGCCTGGTCATCCTGGCCATCAACGTCGGGGAATCCAGAAAAACGGTGAAGAAGTATCTGGAGCAGCACCCGCGCTCAACCCGCATCGTCTTTATGGATGAAACCAACCTCGCCGCCATGTTTGAAGCCAAGGTTTACCCGATCTACGTCGCGATCGACCGCGATGGCAACGTTGCCGGCGAACAGCGCGGCGCGGCCGGTGAAGGCGCACTGCGCGAACTCCTGGCCAGCGCCGGCCTGGATGATGAAGACGATAAGGATGATGATGATGGCAAGTAGCCATTGCGTCCCGTAGTGCATCCCAGACCTTAAGAGTTTTGTCTTATCGATTACGCGCGATCACTCGATCAAAGTCTCGCGCCGCGATGCCCTCGTGCCCGGCCACTCTCTTACATCTCTGGCTTTTCTCCGTGTCTCCATGGTAGGTTCTCGCTTTTCCCGATCCCGCGCCCGCGCAGGCTGTGCCTCGCACCTTTGCCGTATCACAACCAAAATCCTCTTCTGCAAATCCGACATGATCGCATCCGTCCACAGATGCGCATACCAGTTGAAATTGGTGGAAACACGATGCCGGCTTGAAAGATGCAACCGGATAGTCCCATTGGCCATTGGCTCCAGACGATACTCGCCCCGCAGCACGTCAAAATACGGGCCGCCCACGCGCACGTGCTCGTCCAGCGTGGTGGGCGGGATCAGGTCGGTTTGCGCCGCGATGGTGAACCCCAGCCGCTGCTGCGGTTTCCATACGTCCACGGTCTCAAGAAAATACAACCCGCCGGTAAAGGTCGCATTGCGCACGCCGCCCACGCCTTCGTGCGAGAGCGTCGCCTCCACAGGATCGGGGAAACCGATGCGGTGGCTCCAGCTAGCCGGCAGCTCTTCCGGCCGGATTGCCCGCACGCTTGCTATGTTGCGCCATATCACTTCCGGCGAGGCTTTTATGTCGATCACGTTTTCAACTTCCCGTTCTTCCAGGCGATAGAGGACCTGCTTCTCCCATGGCGCAGTGACCAGGGGAAGCGCCATTACGCAGGCCATGGTCACACGCCTGGCCCGATGCGAACGTATCAGCCGCGCAGCCAGACCGCCCAGCAAACCGCCCAGGCTGGCCAGAATCATGGCCAGCGGCGCGAACATCGCCACGCAGATCAGGCCTTCCAGCAGAGCCAGCATCGTGGCCCCAAGGGCCGCCAGCAGCGGCACCCACGGCAGCCATATCCATGTCCACACGCGCCGCGGCTGCCCGATTTCGGCAAAATAGACCGTGATGCAGCCCATGGCAAAAGGCATGAGGCAGGTGAATCCCATGGTCATCACGGCAACATGACTCAATGAAGAGTTGGCCAGGATGCGAAGGCCAAAACCATACAGGAACCCGATTACCGCGCCCAAAATAACCAGATTGCGCTTGCTGAACTCCCCTGTTGCCGCTTTCGTTCTTGCCACGTTGGCCCCCATTAATCGATTATTGAACGTGTTCAATTTTCAGGTGAAAGCCGTTTGCTGTCAAGGAAATAATTGAACATGTTCATTTATTGCGCCGCTCGTAAGCGGACAGGCGTTTGATCTGCGGATAATCTGACAGAGAGGCAGCCTTTATCAGGAAGAAGCTCAACAGGGCCGCCAACAAGGGATCTCGTGGCGGCCCGCAGACCTGGTTTCTATTTCTTCTTCTTGGCTGGGGCCTTCGGCGGGGCCGCGCCGGCTGCTCGCAGTTCTATCGACCCAATCCTCACATTGGCTTCTTTTCTAAAAGCCTGGGCCGCCTGCTTGGGCATCTCCATCGCCTTCGCGGACTCCTTGGGAACTACGCCAGTGGTGGCCTCAATCACAACCGTGAGCCCCT
The DNA here is from genome assembly GCA_035703825.1 of Candidatus Angelobacter sp. Classification (GTDB taxonomy): domain Bacteria; phylum Acidobacteriota; class Terriglobia; order Terriglobales; family Acidobacteriaceae; genus Angelobacter. The sequence goes on along the minus strand of DASSXL010000219.1, from coordinate 65,829 downwards.
GGTCGGAAAGAGACCCTCCATCCAGGGCCTTCACCTCCGTAGTCACGTCATAGCGCAGCGTCTTCTTCGGTTTCATGCGCTGGCCACCATGGCTCCTGAACGCGCCAAACCAGTTGATGGTGCCCACGCGCTCGCGTTTGCTGGGATCGTCTTTCCGCGCCAGGTAAACGTTAAAGAGCACGCCCGGATGGCTGTCCGCCGTTACGTCACGCAGCACCAGTTGCATATCCTGGGCATTTTCCAGGTGAGCCAATGCCGTCTGCATTTTCGGCTTGGGCACCGCAATGTCCACGCTGGTCACGGCATCCTTTACGCTCACTCCCTTAGCTGTGCCCAGCACTTGTTTGTTTTCCACGGGAGTTCCGGGCCCTACCGGCACCGGCCCCACCACGCGCGTCGCCAGCAGCGCTTTTCCCGGCCGCGCGCAATTGCTGTCATTCTCATATTTGTAGCCCAGGGCGGTTGTGTTGATAAAACCTTTTACCGGCTTGGTGACTAACGCGCCGGTTTCATCCACAAAGCTGAATTGCTGGTTCTGCCACGCTCCCGCCGGTGTTGGATGTAGATGTTGCCAGCATGCCCATAGCCGATCAATATTCGCGTGGTGATGGTAAAAGACCGGGTCATTGCCGGCCACCGGCACGTCGCCCATGTGCGCCACCGGGCAGGTCGGCCCTACGGTGCAATGCACGTAGCCGTGGACGCCCTCTTCAATGGCCGATTCATAGTCGAAGTACGACGGGTTAGGCAAAAGGGTGTTCACGTCAGTGGAGCTGGAATCGAGCGTGGCCGATCCGTTATTGATATCCGGATTCCGCTTCGCGTCGTAGAGAGGCGCGGAAGTGCTCTGGAAGTTCGTCGGCAATTCCAGTTGCGAGGGATCGGTGTAGTCCCAATACGGCAGTCGCAGCGTGTTGTCATTGGCCGCCCAGCGCACCACGCGCTCAAAATAGTAGAGGTACATCCGGTGCCAGCCAAAAAAGTTCAGCGCCTGAGTCTGCCCTGAGTGCTGGCACGTGGCCCATACTTTCTTGGCTGTGGCGTCGGGCGGCGTCTGGTCCTTGATTCCCTGATAATACGAGACGTACTGCTGCATCCCGTTGCTCTTCAGATACTGAATTTGCTGTGCCACCGTGCCGTCAGGCGACTGCGTCCCATAATAGCCATGGATATTGGCCCAGTATTCCCAGCTCCGCCGGTAGTCCGCGGAAGTCTTGGGGGCGCTGTCCAACGACTTCATCTTTGTTATCGCAGCTTGCAGGTGGGCCAGTCGTGTGGCGCCGTCAGGCCCGCTGATGAAATCCTGCCAGCTCATGCGCACCTGGGGCGCTGGGGCAGTTCCCTTCTTCTTGGCGGATGTCTTGGCCCCGGTTGCCTTTTTGGCCTGTGGTTGTGCTGCGGATGAAAACAGCATTACCGCGATGAGTACGCTAAAAATCCAGACTGCTGGTTTTCTACCCATGGATACCTCCGTATCTTTCATCGTTCGTGGATGGTTTCACGTCTTTTGGGTAATCGATAAGCCACCTATAGCACATCGGATGAGGGAGTTCAAATTCAGCCGCAAAATGTCGTCTAGTCCCCCGGAAACTGGAAATGCGCCGGGAGCGGAGCTCAAAATCCCCTTGTTCCAGCTATTCGCGCTACTTCCCCAGAAATCTTCCAATCTTGTCGTTCAGAAACTTCAGGTCCTCCGGGTTCGGTCCCGCGCCAGCCGTATGTCCCCATAGTGACGGGATCGGCGTAAGCGTTACCGTGCTCATGAATTCCGCTTCATAGCGCGCATCACCGACCGGGAAATAAAGGTCGGTCTCCGACGGCATGTAAAGAAGCGGCGCTTTGATTGACCGCAGCGCCTTCGCCAGGTCGCCATTGAAGCCCGGCGTCGCGCCAACGTCGTGCTTTTCCCATGTGCGACATTGCAGGATCAGGTTGTTGGCGTCGGCCCCGGGAATGAAGTTCGTGCGAAATTCATGCAGTGTCTGTTCAAACGTCGTCCCCGGCGGCGACGAGGCCTTCCACAACTCCCTGCGCCACCACTCCTGGGAAAACAGCCACGCTGTCCACACCGTGGCAAACGCTTCCAGGCCTTTGGTGGGCTGCGCGGTGTAATCGCCATTTTGGAAAGCCGCGTCGGCTGTGATGGCCGCAATCTGCCCTTCCAGCCTCACCACGCCATGCGGATAAGTCTTGGCCGTGCCCGCCGTGGCCACAATCTTGTCCGCGTACGACGGATAACTCACCGCCCACTGAAATGCCTGCTGCGCCCCCATGGAGAAGCCGACAATCGCGCGCAGGTGCGTGATCTTGAGCTCCTCTGTCAGCAGCCGGTGCACTGCTTCCATGTTGTCGCGGATCGTCGTTACCGGAAAGCGCGGACCATGGAAGGGCTCCGGCGTGTTGCTGGGCGAAGACGAATGCCCGTTGCCGAAAAGCTCGGTCGCCACCAGATAGAGTTTTGAAGTATCCAGCGCGCGGTCCGGCCCGATCAGCCATTCATATCCATGGCAATCCGCCATGTAGTGCGATGGCAGCAGCACTACGTTGTCTTTAGCCGCGTTCAAATGGCCATAGGTTCCGTAGACCACCCGCGCCTGCGGCAGCGTGACGCCGCTTTCGGTCTTGAAGTTGGCGATGACAAATTCATGGATCTCCGGCTTTTCCGCCTTGTCCTTGGCGTCCGGGGCCGGAGGATTTTTCTCAGCGGCATCCTTGCCCTGCGCATTGTTCTTCTCAGAGACATTCTTGCTTTGTGCGTCCTGCGCCGTCACCGCTTGCGACATCCCTGCCAGCAACACCAACAATGCAACCAGAATCTTTGTCCTCATAGGTTGATCTCCACCTCACAGTAACAATCGACCATCAAGATCTGCAGCGGCCTATGCTATCACCCTTGCCTTCCGATCATCGGATCACCAGTCAACCCGATCCAGAATCAGTGTCACCAGTCTTTGTCAGTGCCAAAAATTCTTTGCCTACGCTTACTCTGTTCCTCTGTGTTTCAAAGGTTTTATTTTGCTCTTCTCAGTGTCTCCGTGCCTCCGTGGTAGATTTTCGATCTCCCGATCTCCCGATCACCGGATCATCCGATCATTTAGAATTCTTTCTTCATTTATGAACCGTCCTCTTGTCCTCATCATTCTCGATGGCTGGGGTTACGCGCCGCCCTCCAAGGCCAACGCCATCTCCCTGGCCCGCAAGCCCAACTATGATCGCCTGCTCGCCGAGTATCCCAACACCCTGATCCACACCAGCGGGCGTTTTGTTGGCCTGCCGCAAGGGCAGATGGGAAACAGTGAAGTCGGACACCTGAACATCGGGGCCGGGCGCATCGTTTACATGGACATCACCAAGATTGACCTGATGATCGAAAAAGGCGATCTCTACAGCAATCCTGTGTTGATGGAAGCCATGAAGAACGCGCGCAGCGGCGGCCACCAGCTTCATCTTTGCGGGCTGCTCTCTGATGGCGGCGTGCATTCCCACCAGAACCACCTTTACGCGTTGCTGCGCATGGCCAAACAGAGCGGCGTTGACCGGACCTATGTTCACTGCTTTATGGATGGGCGCGATACCTTGCCCACCAATGGCGCAGTCTATCTTCAGCAATTGCAGCAGAAGATGCGCGAACTTGGCGGCAAGATCGCCAGCGCAAGCGGACGCTACTACGCCATGGACCGCGACAAGAAGTGGGACCGCGAACTCAAGGCCTTTGACGCGATGGTGGCCGGCAAGGCTGAAGGTGGAGAATTTATCGACCCGGTACAGGGCGTAAAAAATTCCTACAACCGCGACGTGACCGACGAGTTCATCATTCCTTTCACATGCATTGACAATCGCGGCCAGGCGGTTGCGACGATTCGTGATGACGATTCGGTCATCAACTTCAATTTCCGGGCCGACCGCGCACGCCAGATCACCCGCTGCCTGGCCCGCGAAAGCGGACTCACCGCTCAGGGTGGCCGCGATCTGCCTGACGCCGAGGCTCTCGATGCCGCCATTCCCCGCAGCCGCGTCCCTAAAAACCTGAAATACATCTGCATGACGCAATACGACAAGCAGTTCACTCTGCCCTTTGTCGTCCAGCCTGATTCGCTCAAAAACATTCTGGCCAACGTGATGGCTGAGCACAACCTGCGCAACCTGCGCGTGGCCGAAACCGAAAAGTACGCCCACGTGACCTACTTCTTTAACGGTGGCATTGAGAAACCTTTTCCCGGCGAAGACCGCGTTCTGGTTCCGTCACAGAAGGTCGCCACCTATGACCTCAAACCGGAAATGTCGGCGGCGGGAATTGCCGATGCCGTGATCAAGGCCGTAAACGATTCCGCCTTTGACGTGGTGATCGTCAATTTCGCCAATGCGGACATGGTTGGCCACTCCGGCAAGATTCCGCCCACTGTGCAGGCCGTGGAGACGGTTGATGCCTGCCTGGGTGAAATTTACAAAGCTGTACGCGCCCGAGGCGGAGCCATGCTGATTACCGCCGATCACGGCAATGCCGAGCAGATGATCGACCCGGCTACCGGCGGCCCGCACACCGCTCATACCACCAACCCGGTGCCGTTCATCGTGGTGAGTGAAGACGCGAAGAAGCTGGCGCTGCGCTCTGAAGGCTCCTTGCAGGACATCTCTCCCACGGTGTTAGGGATGTTGGGTTTCGATCAACCGAAGGAAATGACAGGGAAGGATTTAAGGATGATGGCTGGTAGTTAGTGCTTGGTATTCAGCTTTTTTTGAAATCCCGACCCTGAGTGTTCTTTGCGAAGGGGAGGGATCGCTATAGCCGCGATAAATTAAAGGTGATTATTGCTGCCCATAGAAAGTTTACGGGCATAGGGTTCCCTCGCGGCGCTGGGATCTCAAAAAAAAGCCAAGCACTAAATACCCAAACATATTGAATGCCGCATGAAAATTCTTATCGTCCACTATCACAGCTTTGAACTTTGGCACGCTCCCTCCTGGATACGCGAGCGTCTCCAGCAGGATTTTCCCGGCCATACATTCACCCAGCTCCAGAACTATGACCGCGTGCCGCAGGAAATTGGGGACACTGATGTCTTCATCGGCTGGTCGTTGCGTCCCGAGCAATTCGTCGCCGCCAGGAAGTTGCGCTGGATCCATTCCCCCGCGGCGGCCGTGCACCAGCTTATGTACCCAGAGTTGATCCGGAGCAACGTGGTCGTCACCAACTCCACCGGAATCCATGGCCCCGTCGTGGCCGAACACGCCATGGCCGTTCTGCTGGCGCTGGCCAAACGGCTGCCTCAGGCCATGCAATACCAGGCGAAACACCAATGGTCGCAGGACCAGCTCTGGCATGAGCAGCCGCAGCCTCGCGAGGTTGCCGGCTCAACCGTAGCCGTGATCGGCATGGGCAGCATTGGACGCGAATTTGCCTCTCGTGCAAAAGCCTTCGGCATGAAGGTCCTGGCGATCCGAGAAAATCCCGGCAAGGGACTTTCCGGCGCCGACGAGGTTTACAGCCCCGAGCAGATCGACGAAGTTCTACCGCAGGCTGACTATGTCCTGCTCTGCACGCCGGTCACGCCGGCCACCACCGGACTGATAGATGCCGCGCGCATCAGCAAAATGAAACCCGATGCTTACTTGATCAACGTGGCTCGCGGCCCGCTGATCGATCAACCGGCTTTGCTCGACGCCCTGCAGAAGCGTCGCATCGCCGGCGTGGCGCTGGATGTCTTCAATGAAGAGCCTTTGCCATCGAGCTCGCCTTTCTGGTCGCTCGACAACATCCTGATCACTCCCCACACGGCAGCAGTCACAGAGCGCTTGTGGGAGCGCCATTACAGCCTCATCGCGGACAACATGAAACGCTTTCTGGCAGGCGAGCCGCTCATGAACCAGGTGGACAAAAAGAGAGGATATTGAAAAGCAATTGGCAATTGGCAATTAGCAGTTGGTTTTCTAAAGTCTCGAGCGTAGAGAGATCCCTATAACAGCGATGATGATTTCAAAGTCAGAAGCACTGGGTCTGGGATAGCGCACATGAAAGTTGATCGTCCGTGCTACCAGGTTGGATACTAGGTAGAGATCCCTCGCTGCGCTTCGGGATTTCAGAAAGAGCTAATTGCCAATTGCTATTTGCTAATTGCCCATGACTCTTCTCATCAATGGCGAACAACGCGGCTTTCCTGACGGCCTGACCGTTGCTGCGCTGGTCGCGCAACTCGGCATGAAGCCGGACCGCGTGGCTGTCGAGCTAAATCTTGAAATCGTTCCCCGCACTCAATGGGAAACGACCGCCCTCAAGGACGGAGACAAACTGGAAGTCGTTCACTTTGTCGGCGGGGGCGCGCCTTCGTGTCGTTCGTAAAAGCGCTCATCCTCGTCGCTTCGTTCCATTATGCTTTGGATATTTACCGGTTCTTTCTCTTCCTCTCGGCTCTCTACTTGTCTTAAGCAGCTCTGCCTCGCGACTTTCCTGTTGACTTTCTAGATACTGCCCCTAAAATGGTTCGAACATTTAGATGGGGAAATGTTTTAAACATTTCCTTAGGGCCTTGTTCGTACGCGTTCTTGCGAATGGGCAAGCTAGACGTAATGGACCAGCGGTTTACATCGGCGCAAGTTGTGAGACTTACAGGCATTACGCCGCGCCAGCTCCAATGGTGGGACGAGCGCGGCATTGTGCAACCGCAGCGGGAAGGCCGCATCAGGCTGTACACGTTTGACGACCTCACGGAGATCGCGGTGATTTGCGCTCTCCGCCGCAAGGGCTTTCCACTGCAGCGCGTCCGCCGCATCATGAAGTTTTTGCAGAAGGAGTTCGGCAGGCGGCTGGCGGAAGCGGTGAGCAATGGCTCGGAGTATCACCTTTTGACCGATGGAAAACGCATCTACCTGGAAAATTCGCAGCGCCAGGTGATCGACATTCTCAAGAATTCGCGCCAGCCTCTGCTGGGAGTCTGTCTGAGTGACGCTGTGAAGGAAGTCCGGGCTGAAATATTCAACCGCCGTCCGGCGCAGAAGCAGGCGGCGCGCGGTGCGGGCAAAAGGCGCAGTTCGTAAGCGCCGGTTGTTCGCGCTTGAACCCAGGTCCTAAAAAAGGAGAAATGAATTGGCGGAGGTGACCATGGTGGCAGAGCTGAACATCGTGACGGAGTGGCTTCCGGAACAAATGGAGCCAGGCACAATCTTTGTCCTGGAAAACGCGGGCGAGGTGGGCGACCAGGAAGATCCTTACTGGGCGGTGCTCTCTTGTCCGGAATGCGGCACTCTGGGCTTGATCACCCGCAGGCAGATGCGCGGCGTGGTCCCGGTAATCTGCGGATCAAACACCTGCCCGGCACAGTTTGTGATTATCGATGAGCAAGTGGTCCCGCGGCGGCCAAACTGATCGGCGGTCAACTGTAAGCAGGCAGCCAAAGCTTTTCACCGCCAAGGTCGCGAAGGACGCAACGAAAGCAAGAATGGGTAGTGTTTCAACCCCACCGTTTGGGCGCCAGCCCAAGTCTGACTTTGTGACTCTTTGCGACCTTTGCGGTGAATCTCCTCCCAAGTACAATCTAAATAGCGATGATCAAGACACTCGAATGGACAAGCCACGGAGTACGCTTCATTGACCAAACGCGGCTCCCCACTGAAGAAGCTTACGTAACCTGCAACACCTATCAGGAAGTGGCATCCGCGATCCGCAACATGATCGTCCGTGGAGCTCCAGCCATCGGCGTGGCGGCGGCCATGGGAATCGCCCTGGGCGTAAAACAGTCCTCCGCGCCGGACGTGGCCGGCCTGCGCAATGAATTCGGCCAGATTTGCCGCACGATGGGGGAAACGCGCCCTACAGCCGTGAACCTTTTCTGGGCGATTCGACGCATGCAGCAGACGTTTGAAGCCGTGGCGTTTCAAGGTGTCCACCAGGTCAAGGTCACGCTGGTGGAAGAAGCGCAAAAGATGCTGGTGGAAGATATTGCCGCCAATGAAGCCATGGGACGCCACGGCGTTACGCTAATGCCGTCTTCCGGCGGAATCCTGACACACTGCAACGCCGGAGCGCTGGCAACTTGTGGTTATGGCACCGCGCTTGGCGTCATTCGAGCGGCGATTGATTCAGGCAAAAAGCTGCACGTCTTTGCCGATGAAACCCGCCCTTTCCTGCAAGGCTCGCGGCTCACCGCATGGGAGCTGATGAAAGACGGCATCCAGACCACGCTCATCGCGGACAACATGGCCGGCGCGATGATGCGCCAAGGCAAGATCAAAGCTGTGATCGTGGGCGCGGACCGCATCGCGGCAAACGGCGACGTGGCCAACAAGATTGGCACGTACAGCGTGGCCGTACTGGCCAAAGAGCATGGAATTCCCTTTTACGTCGCAGCGCCCTGGTCCACCGTGGACATGAACATGCCCGACGGCGAAGGCATTCCCATTGAGCAGCGCTCGCCCCGCGAGGTCACGCACCACGCCGGCAAACAGGTCGCGCCGGATGGCGTGCTGGTGGAAAATCCCGCGTTTGACGTTACGCCAAGCAAGTACATCGCGGCGATTATCACGGAGCGGGGCATTGCCCGAGCGCCTTATGCGGACTCTCTCAAAGAGCTCTCACAAACCGTACCTACTCTGGTGTGAGCGAGGCGTTGACCACGATCCCAGTCTGAAACTGGCTTTCAGCTTCCAGTTCAGGCCACTTTCGCTTGCTGGATCGTAATGGCCACGCCCTCAAGCTCATAGCCTTCGTCTTTCAACGTGGACTGCGCGGCTGAACGAAGTTCGCTTTCATTTGCATTCTGGGGCAGACTGCAATAACGCCGTACGACCTCTTCGCCGACAGTAATGCGGACCAGCCACTTTGATTTCTCGGTATCCCACGAAACTTCAGCACGATCTGCACGCATCTTCATTTCCTCCATCGCAACCTATCTCTTTCTCGATTGCCTGAGAAGGATATTGGTTGTTTCAGAACTCCATAGTTTTCAAATTCGGGCTGACCATCAACTTCGCATCCGTTGCCTTTTGAACGTCCTCCGTGGTCAGTCCGGGCGCAACTTCTTCCAGCACCAACCCTTTCGGCGTAACGCTGATATATGCCATTTCCGTGACGATTGTGTTCACAACTTTCATCCCGGTCAAAGGCAAGGTACATTTTTTCAGGATCTTGGGCGTGCCGTCTTTTGTCGTATGCTCCATGGCGATGATCACCCGGCGCGCGCCCGCCACCAGGTCCATGGCTCCGCCCATGCCTTTCACCATCTTGCCGGGAATCATCCAGTTGGCCAAGTTTCCCTCTTCATCCACTTCCATTGCACCCAGCACGCTCAAGTCGATGTGGCCGCCGCGGATCATGGCAAAGGAGTCTGCGCTGGAGAAATATGCGGTCCCAGGAACTTCTGTGACCGTCTCCTTGCTGGCGTTGATCAGGTCCGGGTCTTCCTCTCCTTCGAAAGGAAACGGCCCCACGCCAAGCATGCCATTTTCGCTTTGCAGAATCACTTCAACGCCGGGAGCGATATAGTTCGCCACCAGCGTCGGCATGCCGATGCCCAGGTTCACGTAAAAACCATCCTGCATCTCGCGGGCAATGCGTTTTACAATGCGCTCGCGCTTTTCTACGTCTTTTTGTTTGTCAGGTTTTACTGGTATCGTCGCCATAGTCAGTTCGTTTCCGTAATGATGTCGCCCACTTTGATCACGCCGTCATTCAGGATTTCAGCCCGAAGACCGCCCCGATGGCGCAACGCCTTGATCATCTGTTTTCCAGTGAGTTGCTCCAGATGAGAGCAAGGCTCGCACAACCTCAAGCCGCGCAGACGCACGCCGCCAATTGTAAATTCGCGTCCCACCAAGTGATTGAGGGCCACGCCGCAGGTCACGACATTCCTGCGCGATTCTTCGGCGGCGATGGAAAAACCGTACTCCTGCGCCACCGCTTTCAGCGCCTCCATTTCAACCAATGTCATTTGATTGGATGGCGACTTCCTGGAGAATGTTCCTGCTTCACGGCAATAGCGGTCGCCATCTATACCGCAACCAGCAATGGCTCGGAGCTCCGGAACGGAAATCATCGGCTCTTTGCGCTCCGGCCCGACCATGAGTGCGGCGACAACGCCCCAACGCGCACCTGTGTTCTTGAGCAAGCCCTCGCTTTCTCTGGCCGCAGCTTCTATTTCCAGGCAGCTCGTTCGCATATCAGGCCCTCTTCCTCACCGTATGCTTCTCAATCCGCTTTTGCTGTCCCGTGCTCAGCACGATCCGTTTCACGTAAACGCTGGCCAGGTGAACGCCATCAGGATCAAGTTGTCCTGGCTCCACGATCTCTTCCACTTCGGCAATGGTGACGCGCGCTGCCGTGGCCATCACCGGATTGAAGTTTCGTGCGGTCTTGCGAAAAATCAAATTGCCCCAGCGGTCGGCCTTCCACGCTTTGATCAAGGCGAAGTCGGCTTTCAGGGCGCGTTCCATCACATAAGGGCGGCCATCAAATTCGCGGATCTCTTTATTTTCTGAGACCACCGTGCCGGCGCCTGTCGGGGTAAAAAAAGCGGGAATGCCCGCGCCCCCTGCGCGGATGCGCTCGGCCAGCGTGCCCTGCGGATTCAATTCCAGCACCACCTTGCCGCTGAGAACAAGCTGCTCGAACAGCTTGTTCTCGCCGACGTAAGAACCAATATGTTTTTTGATCTGTCCGGTGTAGAGAAGCTTGCCCAAGCCGAATTCGTCCACGCCGGCATTGTTGGAAACCGTGGTCAGGTTTTGCACGCCCTTGCGGACCAGGGCATCGATAAGATCGGCCGGAATGCCGCACAGGCCGAAACCGCCAACCATAATCATGGACCCGTCTTTTACGTCGCGGACGGCCTCATCAGCGCTGGAAACGACTTTATTCATAAACAGATGATTCTAACCAGCGTGATGGAGGACTGCAAACGTCTCCGTACGCAACAACAGCCGGTCAGCAGCGGCGCCAGCCACGCGCAAGAGGAAAGCGGCCGTTTTCGCGAACGCACTGTACGTCTTCAGAAAAAGGGCATGGCCTCCCGTGTTCCCAAATATGAACTAGCAGTCACGTCCGCGAGCTGAAATAGTATGAGTGCCGATACTTTTAGTTCATAATAGTTAACCAGTGCTTTACAACTACCATCAACTATAGAAGGGAAAAAACATGCACTTGAAAAAACTGCTGCTAGCCGTCTTCTTGATTAGTTTGCCCGCCTGCGCACAGAACACCAACGCAATCATCTATGCCGAGCAATATACTAACTCTATATTCACGAACCCCCCACTTACCTATCAGAACATTGTAGACAACGTTTGCCCGGTGAAGGGATGCACCATCTACGCTACCAGTTCCAGTACCAGTCTAACCATCGGCACTCTGGATCCTGGAAACAAGGTAGTCACAATCTATCTTGGACCATTTACTTACAGTGTGGACCACATGATCCTGCGGAAAGGCTTCCGGATCATAGGAATGGGGGCCTCCGACGCCGGGACAATTCTGCAATCCACTAGCACGAACAACACCCCGATGTTCATGCTGCCCCAAACCAGCGGCGTTCCCGCCACGGACGTATACCTTTACGGATTTCGCCTCTATGCTGCCTCCGGCAACACCTCTCAAAGTGGAATTTGGCTTGACTGCAGCACTCTAACCAATGCGGGCATATGGCATTCCAGTTTCGAGGACCTTTACTTCGGTTCTGCTACCCAGGGCGAGGGCTTTCACGGCTCAGCGATAGGCCTATTCGGCCCAACCGGGAGCGCAGCGGCAGCAAATCAGTTTCTCAGCTTCCGGAATATCTGGGCCACCAGGCCGCTCGTTAGCCTGGGTGGAGGAGGGCCAGACTTCCGCGTGGAAGGCTACAATGCCCAAATCGATTGTATTGATTGTCACTTCGATGGTGGTGGACGGGTTGGTGACGGATGGGCCAACGTATTTCTTGGGAATCTCGCCGGCGGAACCTATACTCCAACTTCGATTCACTTCGTTAATTTGACCTCCCAGGTGGCAAACATCGGCGTTCAACTCTACGGCGCCAAGCAGGTGACCTTCATCGGCTCGCATCATGAGCAACTGAACGGCGCGTATCAGCTACAGAACGACGGTACGCCTGGGATTGTCACAAAGGGCGTGCTGATCTCGAACGCATTTTTTGCCGGGGACGTCGGGCACAACAACGGAAATGGTTTCCTGGTGAACGCGATCAGCGCCACGGGGATCACTCTTCAAAACGCGGTGATCGATGGGACTCCTGACTTTATCGTGGCGGGAGCTAACGCGGGGAATGTTTCTCGCTATTAAACCCTGCACCAGAAGCGTTGTTGATGCAAACACCCGCTAGTCACTAGTCGGACCATGCAAGTAAAACGGGCAAGCCCCTGAAATCCCCTCAGGGGCTTGCCCGGAAACACCATCAGCCCAGGTGCGACGCAGATGTCTATCACTCGCCCTCAACCAGATGCCGCAGCAGCCGCTTCCCTTCCGGCCAGTCGCCCAGACCGGATTCTCCATTGATATGTCCCGCGGCGCCGATATCGACAAACCGGCTGCCCCATGAGCGCGCAAACTCCCGCGCACGGGCAATGGTCAGGTAAGGATCGGTGCTGCTGGCCACCACGATGGACGGGAATGGAAGCAGTTCGCTGGGCACCGGCGAGAAATCCTTGAGCTGTTTGGGAGAGTCTTTGCTGTCCACGTCCGCGGGCGCCACCAGCAGCGCGCCTTTCACCTTGTGCACGTCTGCGGGGGCGGCCTTGCACCAGTGCGCCAGGGCAATACAGCCCAGGCTGTGCGCGGCAAAAACAATTGGCGCGGGCGACTGTTTTACCTCCGCCGTGATACGCTCCAGCCACCAATCGCGATGAGGAAACTCCCAGTCCCGCTGTTGCACACGCAGGAAGATAGGGTTCTGCTGCTCCCACAGCGTCTGCCAGTGGCGCGGGCCGGAATTCTGCCAGCCTGGAAGCACCAGCACCGTGGCGGCCACGTCCCGCGTGCCAATCTCAAAGTGATTGGCGTGGTCAAACTCTTCGCGCAGCGCCGGCGTCCGCAGGTTTTCCCGGATATGCACCAGCCGCTGCTCCAGTTTGCTGAGCGCGGCTTCAAGATTCGCCGTGTTGGTATGCGCGATGTCGCGCCACATGGAATACGGACTGGAGGCTATGCGCGTCATCTCGCGCAGCGCGCGCCCGCCAATGGCATGCACGTCAGGATTGTCGCCTAGTTCTTCCACCAGGGTCGCGGCCAGGGCCGTTGAGATCAACTGCGGCAGGTGGCTCGTCCACGCGCATATCTGGTCATGGCGCTCGGCCTCAATCTTCAATATTCGAACGCCCATTCTTTCCAGCAGCTCACAGTAATCCTTGATCCTGCCGCGGTCAGTGGCCTGGTTGGGTTGCGGCACCAGCAGCCACACGGCATTCATAAAAAGCTTCGATTCGGCATTTTCCAGGCCGCTATGCTCTTTGCCCGCCATCGGGTGGCCCCCGATAAATCGCTGCGGAGCTTTGTCTCCAAACACGGCCCGTGCCCGTTCCAGAATTTCCTTCTTGGTGCTGCCAACATCTGTTATGAGAGCTTCCGGCGGGGCGATAGGCCCAATGCGCTCGATAAGGTCAATGATCCCGCCCACAGGCGTAGCCAGCACGATCAGGTCGCTGCCGGCAACGGCTTCCACAGGATCTTCCGTCCCCATGTCGATGGCACGCATGGAGCGCGCTCGGTCAAGGACAGCCCGGCGGTCGCAGCCAATAATCTTGCCGCCGAAGCCGGCCGCCTTCAGAGCCAGTCCCAGTGATCCGCCGATCAGTCCGGTGCCGATAATGGTGATCTGCTTGAACGCCATGTCTTTAGAAAGAGACTCCCCTTCAGGCTGTGTGCCTAAAAGTATTAACCGCAAGCTTCTCCGTCTGCGGCTTGAGAGCCCCGGCTCAAGCCCCCCGTCGTGTGGGCAATTAAGGAAATTCTAACCGAGTCTGTGAAAATCCGCCGTATGGCTTTAAAGCATCTCGTTCAAGGTTTCATCAAAGCCTGCGCCCGACCGCAGGCGCAATCACCCGAAGCTGTCCCACAAGTTGTGCGAACTGTTCGGGGTACAGCGACTGCGCGCCATCCGAGAGGGCCTTGTCCGGGCAGTTATGCACTTCAATCAGCAGGCCGTCTGCCCCGGCCGCAATGGCGGCCCGGCCCATGGGAGAAACCTTTTCACGGCGGCCGGTGCCGTGCGAGGGGTCGGCAAGAATGGGAAGATGAGAAAGCTTCTTGACGATCGGGATGGCGGAAATATCCATCGTATTGCGGGTATAAGTCTCAAAGGTCCGGATACCGCGCTCACACACGATGATTTCATAGTTGCCGCCCGCCATCAGGTATTCCGCCGAGAGCAACAGCTCTTCAATGGTGGCGGCTATGCCGCGCTTCAGCAGCACCGGCTTGCGCACCTTGCCCAACTCGCGCAGCAGGTTGAAATTCTGCATGTTGCGCGCGCCCACCTGCAGCAGGTCAACATAGGGCAGCATCAGCGGGATCTGGGAAATCTCCATCACCTCGCTCACCACCAGCATGTCAAATTTGTCCGCCGCTTCGCGCATGAGCTTGAGCGCTTCCTCGCCCAGTCCCTGAAAGGTATAAGGCGAGCTGCGCGGCTTGAACGCGCCGCCGCGCAGGAACTTGGCCCCGGAGCGGGCCACGGATTCCGCGACGGCAAAAATCTGGTCGCGCGATTCCACCGAGCACGGGCCGGCCATCAGCACCACTTCGTCGCCGCCGATGCTCACTCCTCGCTTGAACTTCACCACAGTCCCTTCAGGGCGGAAGCTGCGGGCCACCAGCTTGTACGGCGAGCTTATCCGATGGGCGTCGCCCACGCCGGGGAGCACCTCAATATCGCGAATGTCAAACTCGTGGCGCGCGCCCACCGCGCCCAGCACAGTCTGCCGCGCGCCGGTAGAGCGGTGGACCTCAAATCCCATCTCGATCAGGCGCTCAATCACCTGCTGGATTTGTTCCTCGGTAGCTTGTTCCTGCATTGCGACGATCATTGTTTTTCTGAAATCCCGAATCCCGCGTTCTTTGCGGGTGAGGGACCCCTATGTCCTTCCAATCTCTTAAAGTTTTGTTCAGATTCCTATCTCAACCCCCAAGCCTCTTGCGGCCATGGGGCTCGCTCGCTCCGCTCGGGGATTTCAGAATCAGTCGTTCATTTCCGTGTCAAATTCTGTCCGGCCATCCCCGGCCGGCACTTTTGGCGCAATCTCATTCTTCTGGATGTTGCGCATCACATCGATGATTCTTTCGTATACCGTGCGCAGTTCGCCGTCAGGCAGCGGCCCACGGTTGGCGCGCAGCACATTCTCAAAAATCCTCTTCTCGCGCTCCGGCTCGTAGATCGGCATGCGGGTGTTCCGCTTCAGCTTGCCGATTTCATGCGCGGCCTCAGCGCGTTGATTCAACAGGTCAACCAGGCTGCGGTCAAGCTCATCGATCTTGTTGCGCCAGTCGGCAATCTCCATAGTCATTGCGTCCTGATTTACAGGCACTGATGCCTGATTAAACTTAATTAAATTAAAGCCCGTATAGAATAACTTAATGATATTAACCTTGTGAAGCACCCACGCTGTCTACGCCCGCTTTAAGGCTTCGCACAAACTCTTCCACCGCATTGGCTTCATTGCCCGGATTCTGCTCGATCAACTGCACAATCGCGCTGCCGACTGCTACTCCATCAGCAAATTTTCCGGCTTCCGCAAACTGCTGCGGGCTGGAGATGCCAAAACCTATCGCGATCGGCAGTGTTGTGAATTTGCGAATTCGCTTGACCAGGCCCTGGGCGTCGGCCGCAAGCTGCTTCTGCGCTCCCGTGATGCCGGTGCGTGAAACCGCATACACAAAACCGTGGCACGCCGCGGTGATCGCCTTCAGCCGCTGGTCGGGGCTGGTTGGCGCCGCCAGGAAAACGCAATCCAGGTTGTGCGCCGCCATCATGCGGCGATACTCGTCCGCTTCTTCCACCGTCAGGTCAGTGACCAGAGCGCCGTCCACGCCGGCCTTTGCGGCTTCAACGCAAAAGCGTTCCACGCCAAAACGCAGAATCGGATTCAGATACGTAAATACGATCAGCCCGGCATCCGTTTCCTTGCGCACTTCCGCCGCCAGCCGCAATACGTCCTCCAGCGACGTGCCCTGCTTCAACGCGCGCTCGCTGGCCCGCTGGATCACCGGCCCGTCCGCCACGGGATCGCTGAACGGCACACCCAGTTCGATCACGTCCGCGCCGCCGCGGCAGGCAGCCAGAACGATGTCGCGGGTGGCAGCGATGTTTGGATCACCACAGGTAACGTACGCAACCAGGGCAGGGCGAGTCTTAAAAGATCGGGTGATCCGGTGATCGGGGGAGACAATCGGGACATCGGGACATCGGGACATCGGATCATCAGAAGTCAGCGTATGCCGGCCAGATGAGGAATTGATCTTCTTTATCATGATTTTGCCGTCTTTCGCGACGCGAGAAAAATTGCAACTAGTTCATTTCCTTCCGCCATCAGTTCGCGCAACTTTGATGCCGGAATAATCCCGCTGTCACTCAAGAGCTCCAGCCAAAATACCGTTTCGTCCGCCTCCTCGAGAACGATGCCGAGCTTGGAAATAAATTCGGCCTTAGAACGCGCCAACCCAACGGCTCTGTAGTTCGCGGCTATTCCAGTTGCGGACCTCAGAATTTGATTGTTGATCATGTTCGTTTCGCGCGTGCTTGGGATAGTCCGGCACATTCTCATGATTCGTAAAGCAAAGTCCTTGGTCCTTCTTCGCAGTTCCTGATGTTTATCCAAGCTCATGTTCCACCAATTTGTTTTTTCGAGTACAGATTTTTGATGTCCCGATGCCCCGATTTCCAGATGCACCGATTTTCACCCGATCTTCAAGTTCTCCCTCAATATCCCAATATCCTTATCTCCCCTGCCGGAAACATTCACGATCACAATCTCCGATTTTTTCATCTTCGGCGCGCGCTTGATGCACTCTGCCACCGCGTGCGATGACTCCAGCGCAGGAATGATTCCCTCAGTCCGCGCCAGCCGCGTGCAGGCTTCCAGCGCTTCAGCATCGGAGGCGGCCACGTAGTCGGCTCGCTTTGAATCCGCCAGCGCCGCATGTTCCGGCCCAATCGAGGGATAGTCCAGTCCGGCAGAGATGGAGTGCGTCAACCCAATCTGGCCATGTTCATCCTGTAGCACGTACGAAAAGGTCCCTTGCAAAACGCCCGGAAGGCCGCCACGGAAGCGCGCAGCATGCTCGCCCAATTCGTTTCCGCGCCCGCCGGCTTCCACGCCAATCAGTTTCACCCGCTTGTCTTGGATGAATTCATGGAAAATTCCAATGGCGTTCGATCCGCCGCCGACGCAAGCGATGATCGCCGCCGGGAGCCTGCCTTCGGCTTTCAGGATCTGCGCGCGGGCTTCGCGGCCAATCACGGAATGAAAATCGCGCACCATGGTGGGATAAGGATGAGCGCCGAGCACGCTGCCAAGCAGATAGTGCGTATCGCGGACGTTGGTCACCCAGTCGCGCATTGCCTCATTGATCGCATCTTTCAGCGTGCGCGAGCCCGACTCCACACCGCGAACTTCCGCACCCAGCAGACGCATGCGGAAGACATTCAGTTCCTGTCGCCGCATGTCTTCCGTTCCCATATAGACGACGCATTGGAGGCCGAACAGCGCGCACACGGTTGCAGTGGCAACCCCGTGCTGTCCCGCGCCGGTTTCCGCGATGATGCGCTTCTTGCCCATGCGAATGGCGAGCAATGCCTGACCCAGGCAGTTATTGATCTTGTGCGCGCCGGTGTGCAGCAGGTCTTCACGCTTGAGATAAATCTTCGCGCCGCCCAGCTCTTTCGTCAGACGAGCTGCATGAAACAGCGCCGTTGGCCGGCCGGCATATTCTTTCAACAGCCGTTCAAACTCGGCGCGAAACTTCTTGTCGCGCCGCGCTTTGTCATACTCGCGCTCCAACTCTTCCAGCGCCGCCATCAGCGTTTCCGGGACATATCGGCCGCCATACGGGCCAAAACGTCCGGCTACCTCTTTCTCTTTTCTCAATGCGCCTGATCTCATATCTGTTCCGCCTTCCGCACCGCCGCGACAAATGCTTTAAGCTTTTCCGGGTCCTTCCGCCCAGGTTCCCGCTCCACACCGGTTACCACGTCAACGCCCCATGGCTTGAAAGTCCGCATCGCATCACCGACGTTTTCCGGTGTAAGTCCGCCGGCGATAATAAACCTCTCGTGCCGCCCCGCCAGATGAGCGCAAGTGGCCTGCCAATCAAATGTCTTGCCGCTTCCCGCGCCAGAATCCAACAGCCATGCGTCCACTGCGTTTGGCGGCTCGCCATAGGGTTCGAACTTAAGCCGAACGCCGTCCTGTACCTGGATTGTCTTGATCTTCCTCATCTCGTCCCTGCGATTCAGAGGTAGGTACGCATAGACCTCGGGAGGAAATTCCTCACCGTGCATCTGAATTCCCGTCAAATCCGCCTGGCTGACGATGCTCGCAATCTCGGCGGCCGTACTGTTCATGAAGACCCCAATCCGCTCGACCTTCTGCGGCAATTCGCGGATGACCCTGCCGGCCTGGTCTGGCGTGACCCGGCGCTTGCTGGGCGCAAAGATAAAGCCCAGGGCGTCGGCGCCGGCTTCCATCGAGCTGAGCGCGTCTTCAAGAGAGGTAGTCCCACAGATTTTGATCCAGGTACGCATGCAATTATTTTTAGGGAAAGCTGCTTTGGCTTCTTACTGGACTGTGCCACGCCAATGAGGAGAAGCCGCGGTGGACGGCGAATACCATCCCGCATCCTGCAAGAGCTGCTGCAATTTCTGCCCGGGATCTTCAGCGCGCATCAGCGCCTCGCCAATCAGAAAGGCCTGATAGCCCGCGGCATGGAGTTCACGGATCTCCGCCCCGCTGTCAATTCCACTTTCCGCCACGCGCAGCACGTGATTGGGAATGCTGCCGGCCAGGTCGATCACGGTATCCAGGCTGACCTGGAAGGTCTTGAGATTGCGGCTGTTCACCCCGATGATGTCCGCGCCGCCCTCAATCGCCCGCTTCAGCTCTTCTTCATCATGCACTTCACAAAGCGCGTCGAGATCCAATGCGCGGGAGTAATCCAGGAGGCGGCGGAAGGTGGCATCGTCCAGCGCGGCCATAATCAGCAGCACGGCATCGGCATGATGAGCGCGGGCCTCAACTATCTGAAATTCATCGACGATGAAATCCTTGCGCAGGCAAGGCAGCTCGGTGGCTGCGGAGGCTTCCAGCAAGTTGGCCAGCGATCCCTGAAAGAACTCTTCATCCGTCAGGACCGAGAGGGCCGAAGCTCCGCCGCGCGCGAGCTGGTTGGCCAGAACTCCCACGGGAAATGTTCCGCGAATGGTGCCTTTGGAGGGCGAAGCTTTCTTGAGCTCCCCGATCACCGCCGGCCCAAGCTGCGCCATGGCCGCCAGACGCTTGCGGAAGCCGCGCGGCGTGTGGGACGAGGCCGCCCTCTCCAGCGGACGCACTTTGGCCCGCTCTTTGGCGCGGCTCACGCGTTCACGGGTGGCGGCGAGAATCTGGTCCAGAGTGGTCATGGCTGGGTCTAAAGGACAAGTATATGGGTTGGGAAGGAGAAATCGAAAGAGAAAAGCCGCGACAGTCTGCGAAAGCCCCTATTTCCGGCCTGAATTGGAACCAGAAAGATCCAGGGCTTTGACGCATTCCGTCGCGGCTTGATTTTGACTTCAGGCTTGAAGAGCGCCTACATCTCTCCGCGCGCCCGCCCGCGCTCTTCAATGACAATGCCGCCATTCTCCGTGGTGGCCCGAACCTGCGGGTTCGCCCCGCCGATGCGGAACAATTTGTGGCCATTGTCCCAGGTACGCTCGCCGGCATTGCAGACGTCGTCTTTGCAGATGATGGAAGTGTGTTCTGAAGCGACAACCTCCAGCCCGCCGTTGAAAGTCTTCGGCACTGAAACCACCAGTCCGCCATTGCGGGCGTGGGCTTCCAGGCCCTTGCCTTCCCAATGCTCCGGCAATGCGATGGAAAGGCCGCCATTCTCCACCTTGGCGGTCACATCGCCGCCGCAGTCCTTGATGGATATGCCGCCATTTTGGGCCTCGGCGGTCAATTTGCCGCTGCTCCGCCGGAAGGAAATGCCGCCATTTTCGGCATGGGCTTCTGCCGTGCCGACAAACGAAGTCAATGAAACGCCGCCGTTGTGCACACTGAGGTTCAAATTCGCATTCTTGGGCGCCTTCACGAGCAGGAGCGTACCCAGAGAATAATCGTCTTCCCGCGGCACGTGTATCGAGACTTTTGCGCCGTTGATTTCCAGATGCGTTTCCGCCAGCAGTTTGCGGCCCTGGCTCTCATCGTCCGCGGCGATCTGTTTGCAGAGTTTGAGGCTGATTTCTGGATTGTCCCAGGTCGTTACCTGGATTCCGCCATTTTGTTCAGCGGTGATGGTAAGCGGCTGATTGGGAATGGTCTTGGTCTCTTCATCGCGAACATTGGCCCGGTATTCATTATTGCTGACGCGCAGATGCTCTCGGCAATCGTCGCTGGCCGAATCATCATTCATCGTGATGTTTGAGCCACCGCGGTTGTGGCGCTCTCCGGCATGCGCCAGGGCCAGGAACAGTGGCAAGGCAAGGCTGACGGCAATCAATTTCTTCATTGTCTACCTCTCAGTTCGAGCGGTTAGACTCGCACAGAAGGTACCGGTTAGCCCCGGTCAGTGCGATTTTTGAGACAGGACTGGGACGAAACGACAGATGTATCAGGCCGTAATCAGCCCGCGCGGCTTGACGTTTTTGCGGATGAAATCGGCGATATCGTCCATCGGTGTGCCGGGATTGAAGATCGCGTTGACGCCGGCTTTTTTCAGGAAATCAAAGTCCTGCTCCGGAATGATGCCGCCGATCAGGAAGAGAACGTCTTCCATCTTATTGTGGCGCAGCAGGTCGGAAACGCGAGGCACGATGGCGTTGTGCGCTCCGGAAAGAATCGAGAGGCCAATCACGTCCACGTCTTCCTGCAAGGCGGAGTTGACGATCATTTCCGGCGTCTGCCGCAGCCCGGTATAGATGACCTCCATTCCGGCATCGCGCAGAGCTCGGGCAATCACCTTGGCGCCGCGATCATGTCCATCGAGGCCGGGCTTGGCGACAAGCACGCGAATTTTGCGGTCAGTTGACATCTTCTCTGATTCTACCAAAAGGCATTAACCACAAAGGTCACGAAGGCTTTTTCCTGAAATCCCGAACCCCGCGTTCTCTGCGGGTGAGGGATCACTACCTTCTTCCAAACTCTCGAGTTTCGCCTTCAGATTTCTTGTTTCCACCCGAGAATTCTTCGCGGCGATAGGGGGTTCCTCCCCTTCGGCAAGCTCAGGGTCGGGATTTCAGAATACGTCTTCGTGTCCCTTTATGTCCTTTGTGGTTTGACTTTTCGGCCACGGGAAACTCCAGGCTCCGCCACAGGTACCACGCCGCATAGCTGCAATACGGATGCCAGCCTTTGGCAATCTGCTCCACCTGTTTGGGCGTTGGCATTTTGCGCTTGCGATAGGCCCGCTGGATGGCCATGCGCACGCCCAGATCGCCGACCGGCAACACGTTCGGCCTGCGCAGAGAGAAAATCAGGAACATGTGCGCCGTCCACTCGCCAACGCCCTTGATGTCCGTGAGCGATTCAATCACCTCTTCATCGCTCATTGCGGGCAGCTTGGCAAAATCCACTTTGCCGCTCAGGGCGTGCTCTGCCAGGTCGCGTATATAGCCGAGCTTTTGCCGCGACAGGCCGGCCCGCCGCATCTCACCCACGCTCAGGTTCTGGATCGACTCCGGCGCGAGTGCGCCGCCGGCGGCTTCCTCAAGGCGGCCATAGATCGTCCGCGCAGCCTTGGTGCTCAACTGCTGGAAGACGATGGCCCGCGCCAGCATTTCAAACGTGGGATCGCGATAGGCCATCTTGCACGGCCCCACACGGGCAATAATAGAGGCAAGCATTGCGTCCGACTTTTTGAGATGATCAAGGGCTTTTTTCATGGATGACCGTGATTCTATATCAATCGCCGTGATCACCGTCATCGCGCGAAATCGCCGACATCGAAAATCCAAACGCGGAGTTGAAAATCGACTTTATCGTGAATCCTGATTCCAAACCCGGTGAATCGCCTGCCGCCGCAGCGGACGAATTCAATTTCCGCCGCGCCTTCGCGCGCCATTGGCGTGAGAGCATGCGCTACTTAGGCTTTTGGCGATCTTTACGGGAGTTGGCCGATGCCGGCTGGGGTGCTCTGCTCGAGTTGCTGCCATCGCACCGCAAGGCCCGGTTCGGCGATCTGGATTATGACTGGGAACACTCCGTGGATACCACGCGCTCCAACGTCGGCTTCGGCACGCAGTTTTTTACCGGAGTCACGGGACGCCCATATTTTGCGACTGAGCCGTGGCTGTTCCAGGAGATTATGCAGGCATTAGCAGTCAGCATTCAGCAATCAGCAGTCAGCCACAGAACCGTTGCCGAAGCCGGGTTGCAAGACTTCACGTTTATCGATCTGGGCTGCGGCAAAGGGCGAGTGCTGCTGATGGCTTCTGATTATCCGCTCAAGAGGATTATCGGCGTGGAGTTCATGCCAGAGTTGCATCGCACCGCTCAGAAGAATATCTCCTGGTTCGCATCCGGTCGGCAGCGGTGCCGGCAGATCGAAACTCTCTGCATGGACGCGCGGGATTTTCAGTTTCCCGATGGGCCGCTGGTGGTGTATTTGTTCAATCCCTTTTCTGAGGCGACATTCGCGCAGGTACTGGAGAATCTGCGCCGCTCGGTCGAGCGGTCGCCACGGCCGGTTTATGTTGCGTATCGATTCACCGAATTTGAGCAGTTGCTGACTCAGGCCGAATGGCTGGAAAAGATTGCAGGGACCGAGCAATGGGCGGTGTATAAAAATCGCCAGGATCGCGCGTAATCTGGCCCCTCACCCGCTTCGCGGGTTCGGGATTGAACAAAACCTACGTGATGCTCACCTCTTCATATGTCCCATAGACTTCACGCAACGCCTGGCAGATTTCGCCCACGGTGGCGTAGGCGCGGACACAGTCGATGATGAACGGCATAGTGTTGGCGTCGCTGATGCGGCCATCGGAGCGGACAACGGGTTCCTGCGCTGCGGCTTTCTTCAGGGCGTCCAGCGTGCGGCGGACTTCGTCATTGTTGCGGCGGGCTCGCAGAGCTTTCAGCTTAGCCGTCTGGTGGCGGGCCACGGATTCGTCAATGTAGAGCGTATCCATCTGCTTTTCTTCGACCGCAAAATCATTTACGCCAACCACAATCTTCTCTTTGGCCTCGACGGCGCGCTGATACTGGTAAGAAGCTTCAGCAATTTCTTTCTGCGGGAAGCCGTTTTCGATGGCCTTGACCATGCCGCCCATGGCGTCCAAGCGCTCGAAGTAGTCAAACGCGCCCTTCTCCATGTCGAGCGTCAGCTTTTCCAGGAAGTAAGAGCCGGCCAGCGGATCAACGGTCTGGGCCACGCCGGATTCATAGGCGATGATCTGCTGCGTGCGCAGTGCGATGCGCGCGGCTTCCTGCGTGGGCAGCGCCAGGGCTTCATCGTAGGAATCGGTGTGGAGAGACTGCGTGCCGCCAAGCACGGCGGCCAGTCCCTGCAAGGCCACACGAGCGATGTTATTGAGAGGCTGCTGCGCCGTGAGCGAGACACCGGCGGTCTGCGTATGGAAACGCATCAGCCACGTGCGCTCCTGCTTGGTGCCGAAGCGGTCTTTCATCAGGCGGTACCAGATCTTGCGCGCGGCACGGAACTTGGCAATCTCTTCAAAAAAGTCGCTGTGCGAGTTGAAGAAATAGCTCAGGCGCGGGCCAAAGTCGTCCACGTCCAGGCCGCGGCGGCGCGCCCATTCCACGTATTCAACGCCGTCATAAATGGTGAATGCCAATTCCTGAAGCGCGGTAGAACCGGCTTCACGAATGTGGTAACCGCTGATGGAAATAGAGTTGAACTTGGGCGTGAATTTGGAGCCGAACTCAAACGTATCGATCACCAGGCGCATCGAGGGCGCGGGTGGGTAGATATATTCCTTTTGCGCGATGTATTCCTTCAGAATGTCATTCTGGAGCGTGCCTGAGACTTTCTTCCAGTCCGCGCCCTGCTTTTCCGCCACCACCAGATACATGGCCCACAGAACGGAGGCGGGCGAGTTGATCGTCATGGAGACGGTGGTTTTTTCAAGGTCGATTCCGTTAAAAAGGATCTCCATGTCTTCCAGCGAATCGATGGCCACGCCGCACTTGCCCACTTCGCCCTCACTCGCTGCATGATCAGAGTCATAGCCCATGAGCGTAGGCAGATCGAAAGCCACTGAGAGTCCACCGCCGCCACTGGCCATCAGGTATTTGTAACGCTCGTTGGTTTCCTCCGGAGAGGCGAAGCCGGAAAACTGGCGCATGGTCCAGAGACGGCCTCGATAGCCGCTGGAATGAATGCCGCGCGTGTAGGGCGCCTGGCCGGGATAGCCAAGATATTTCTCGTAGTTCCAGTCCTCGGGCAGATCGGCTTGCGTGTAAAGCCGGCGGATGGGCACGCCGCTGATGGTTGTGAACTGAGCGTGACCGCTTTCGTCCAGATTGACGCCGGTGGCCGCGCCAATCGGCTTCTCCGGCGCTTTCTCCAGCGTTTTGGCCAGCGTGGTTTCAGCCCAGCGCTTTTCCGACTCGGCCGGGTGACGACCTTCAAAGATCTCGGCAATCGGGTTTTCCGCAATGCCGCTCTGGTCTTTCTTTTTGTTCAAGTGATCCGCCATAGAAGATTCCTTCTCCATCATAGAAGATGCGGAAAAGCCACGGCAAGGTCAGAGCGTTACCAAACCGCCTTAGTGCGCCTTGGATTCAGCGGGCGATTGCCGTACAACGGTTTGCAGTTCATCTCCAGCCTGGACCTTGGCAAAGAAAAGCCTCAATTCCTCGTAACGGTCCGGCTGGAAGAAGACCCCGTTGAACCTGAGCGACCGGTCAAGATTCACGTATGGCCCGGTGGCGGCCGCATTGGTCGTGTATCGGGCAAATTTGGTGGCGGCGGTCTGCGGCGAAGCCAACGTCTCAAGGCCGTAGCCTTCCGGCAGTTGCAGGTTCATGTGATCATTTTCACTGAACGCGTAGTTGTAATAGACCGGGAACCTCCTGGTTCCACTCTTCAACACGCGTTTCTGCTTGGGTTGAAACAAGGCGGTAGGAACCATCAGCCGCTTGCCCGCTGCGGAGGCAAACTCCGGCACTTCAACCTTGAAGACGGCGGTCAGCGGCTCGTACTCCTTTTCCCATCCGACGACATCTTCCATCTCCACTTTGGCATTGGCGGGGAGCCACAGCTTTACTTCGTCCTCCAGCTCTTTCTTGCGGCCGGCGTCATCCGTATCCAGCGCGGAGAGGCGACGCTCGAGCGCTTCCAGGCCCTCGAACTCGATCCGCACTTCACCCTTGACCGCTCCCTCAGTATCCAGCTTCAGCTCGGCGCTTCGCTCGATGATGGCGCTGTCCTCCGGCGCGCCCGGTGTAGAAATGAATTGTCCGGGATCGGCCATGTCCATGGCAGCCGTTCCGGTACGCATCCAGCGCATCAGCCCGTAAGGACAGAAGCGGGTTCCTGGATCAAGGAAAATGTCCTTGCCATTGAGCCGCACGCGCGCGATTTCAGAATCCAATTGCGAAAAAGAGAGGACCTCGCGATCGAACAACCTTGACTCGCGGCTGGACACGAAAACAACCGATGCCGTGAAGCCTGCGCCTCTGGCCAGGGCAACAAAAAGGCGGGTGATCTCATGTCGATCCCCGTAACCATGGTGGAGAACGTTGACGGCATTCTTGTTTTCCTTGAGCTCTTCGTTCTTCCGCTCTTTCTCCGTGCGATGACGTTCGTAGCTGAGGTTTCTGATCTCCTGGGCCCGGGCATACAGCTTGCGCAGCTTCTTCTCAGGGTCAGTTTCAGTCCCGACGACCGCCGCGGCTTCACTGGCGATCTCCTTGGCATTGCCCACGTATTGATCAAGCCAGCGGGAGACGCCTCGTCCAATCTCATACCAGTAAGAGGAAGGAGAACTCATGAATGGCGAGGTATAGAAAAATTTGACCTCCCACTTGTAGGCCGCCACCGGCGGCATTTGCTCTTCCGCTTCAAAGGGCGGCACATTCTCGGAATCCATCTCCAGGGTGTTGGCCTTCAGATCGTGCTGGGGGCTTTGCTGAAGGCCGGCGGAGGGCAGCCATCGGACCGAGTATTGTTTGTTGTATTTGAAAAGAAAATGTTCCTTCACAGCAAAGAGGTCGTGCTGCACCTCCCAATGATGGTGGTACAACCCCTTGTCGCCCTGATGGAGCTGATATTGATACTCAATAATGTCGCCCGCCGTTACATCCGCGAGAGTAAAGGCCTGCACGCGCACTCGCAGACCTTTTCCTTTGAGGACCACCTTTTCAAACGGGTGCACTGCCGTCTCCACGATCTTTCCGTCGGCGTGAATGATGCGGGCGGCCAGGTTCTCAACCGAGAATTTCTCGAGCAAAGGTATCTCGACGTTGGCATACTGCTTGCCGCCGTCACTGAAGATCTTGATCCGGGAGTAGAGGAATTCGTTATGGCTGGTATCGTCGATTTCGTCGGCGTAGTAAAGGAGGGACGCCTGGGCCCCGGGAATCTGCTGCAGCTCCTTCATCTGCAGGTCTTTGGGATCAACAGGCAGCCAGGGGCGCCCCTGGCCCGCGCACAGCAGCGGAAACAACAACAAGGCCGCCAGCCATGCCTTTCTTACGCAATTTGACAACGACATTCAAAAACTCCGGAACCGCGGGTTGCCCGGGAACTTGCGCCGAGTCTCCCGATTGCTAATTGGCCTTCTTGAGCACAGCCATGTTTCGTTCGTCCTGATTGATCCGGTGGAAGAATTTGCCCAGATCGTCAATTTTCTCCGGCAGGACTCTCACGGCGTTGATCTTGTATTCACGGCTGTACTTCAGCAGCGTGCCTGCGTTTTCAATCCTGCTGTTGTACTCTCCGAAGGCGAAGGTTGCCTTGGCAGCCTCGGGCAGCTCATCGATCTTGTAACCGTCAGGCAGGTTGAATTCGAAAACGTCAGTTTGCAGGGTGGGCGCGTCAAACTCGTAGGGGTAATGACGCGGCTTAGTCATATCCAGGCTCCCAAGCTTCTCTCCCAATACCCGTGGACGCACCAGCAACAGCGATCCGGCATTCTTGGCATAATGATCGGCCGTGAATTTGTAGTGAATCACCAGGTCCTTCTCAATGTCGTCAAGATTCTCCGCGTCCACGCTGTCCAGCTGGAAATTGCCCATCATGCGGCCGAGAAAGCGCTCCAGAATCTTGCGCCGGTCGGCAATCGTCTGATGCTCAAACGCATAGCGCCCCGCCGCAGCCAGCCAGCCGCTGCGCACCTCGGTCACCTCGCCCTGCAGACTTCCATCGGACAGCAATGACAGCCTGGCGGTACGCGAGATCTTGTTCAGTTCAGGAGAGCTGAGCGGCAGGTGGATCAGCTCGCCACCCTGATCGGTCACCAGCAGCCCATAGTTGTCCTGCTCATAAGAAGGGATCTGGCCAAGAGGGACGACGCTGGATGTGGGATCGAAGATCAACAGATGGCCCAGCTTGGGATGTTCATACAGGGCTGGAAATGAACCCTTAAAACTGGCCTCGGGCACCTGGATGGCAAGAATCACATGATTGAAGCCCATGGTCGGCGGGGTCTTCTCTGTGTAAATTCCGCGGTCGGTGTGAACCGGTATGTAATAGGACTTGACCCCGATCTGCGCCAGCATCGCGCTCAGCACGGTGGCTTTGTCCTTGCAGTCGCCGTAGCGATTGCTGAACACCTGGCTCGCCGGATGCGGCTGCAGTCCTCCGATCCCGATTTCGATGGCCGCATAACGGACATCACGCTGGGCAAAGCGGGCCAGGGCCTTGATGCGATCAAGCAGTGGCAGAGAAGCCGGGGCCAGCTCCTGTACTTTCTGCTGCAGGGCAGGCGAAGGATCGCGCAGACCGGAGGTGAGCTGGCCATACCACGCTCCGAAATCGCTCCAACTTGAGTAGGAGCGTCCCCTGGTCTTCTCTGAAAAATATGTAACGATGAGCTGGCCTGCCAGGGCGCGCCAGTGCGGCATCTCGTTCTCTGTCTCGATCCGGGGAAGATCAGAGAGCGCCCAAACATAAGTATTGCCTTCAATTTGGGGCGCCTGCTCCGCGTAATGAAGCCAAGTGGCACGGTATTCCCAGCCGGCGGGCAGGTGCAAAATAAATCGGGCCCGCGCCACGGGCTGGTGGAACTGGAAAAACCAATGGTCCTCAAAAGTATATGGATGCTTCTTTTGTTCCCATTCGATCCCTACGACAGTGCCGACATCCACCCCCGGAATCCGCATCACCTTGGCTTTGGCGTCAGAGTACACCTCATAGCCTTCGCCTGCGCCGACCTCAGCAACATCTTCCTTCTTGGCTTCGTATTCCACGCCCCTAGCGCTGATGCTCCAGCCCTTGAAATAGTTCAGCCGGGTTTCTTCGTCGAAAGGCACTCCCTGGAACGCCTCATGGCGGCCTTCTGGACGCAATACCTTGATCACGCGGCGCTCGCGGGTCACGGTTTCGCCACTGTCCTTGACCGTAGCTTCAGTTTCACTGAACAGGACTACGGCATTGACGTCACTGGCATAGGTCTTGGTGGACTGCTGGGCTGCGCCGCGCAGCCAGTCCGGCACCGAAGCGGACGCCGGATGTGAGACCGCGCTGAGTAACACAAAGACGAAGAATGTCGCGCTAATTCTGTCTTTGCGCATTTGGTGGTCACTCCTTTACGAACCGCGTGCCGTTGCATCTGCAACAAGCAGTTTGCTCTTTGATCGCGCCGGCTGCATTAAGGGGCATGGCGCAATTGCAGAGCTAGTTCACGCGCTTCAGCACAGCCATGTTCTTTTCGTCCAGGTTGATCTGGCCGAAGAGCTTCTTGAGCTGGTCCATCTGGTCCATGGATACCTGCGTGGCCGTCTGCTTGTATTCCCGCGTGTATTTCAGCACGCCCTCCGCGCTTTCCGTCTTGCTCACATATTCCGCAAACGGGAAGGTGGCCTTGGCTGGATCAGGCAGCTCGTCGACCTTGAAACCCTCCGGCAGGGAGATCTCCACGGTGTCGCGGTCCAGGAAAGGCCCGCGGAACTCGTAAGCGTAGTGGCGGGGCTTGTTGGGGTCCCACGGCCCAGCCAGTTCGCCCAGCACGCGCGGACGGACCAGCAGCATGGGCCCGGCGTTCTTGGCGTAATGGGCCGCGCTGAAGTTAAAGCGGATGATAAGGTCCTGATCGATATCATCAGCATTGACCAGCTCATACTTTTCGAGTTGGAAACTGCCTAGAGAACTAGCCACCAGACGCTCCATCATCTTCTTGCGATCATTTTCGGATTCGTGCTGGAGAAATAACCTGCCTCGGTAGGCATAGAAGCCTGTATATCTTTCTTCGACCTCGCCTTGCAATGTGCCATCGGGCAGCAGCTTTAGCTTGGCACTGCGCCTTACACCATTGGCTTCCGGCAGGCTGAGCGGCATGTTGATCAGTTCCCCACCCTGCTCTCCCACCAGCAGGCCATAATTGTCCTGTTCGTAGGGAGGAATCTGTCCAAAGGGCACATATTCATTCGTGGGATCAAAGATCAGCAAATGCCCGAGTTTGGGATGCTCGTACATGGCGGGCAGCGGCTTGGAATAGCTGGCCGCAGGCAGAGCGATGGCCAGAATCATATGGTTAAACCCGTTAGGGTTAGCGGGAGTATCCTTGGTGACCACACCGCGCTCGTCATTCACGATGATGTAATAGGACTTTACGCCGATCTGCGCCAGCATGGAGCTCAGAACGGTGGCTTTGTCTTTGCAATCGCCATAACGGTGATTGAAGATATCCGTCGCATTGTGGGGACGAAGGCCGCCGACCCCAATCGAAATGGCGACGTAGCGGACGTCACGCTGAGCAAAGCCGGCCAAGGCTTTGATGCGCTCAACCAGGGGAAGATTCGCCGGGGCCAGTTCCTGCACCTTTTGGGTCAAGGCCGGGCTTGAATCTCTGACAGCGGAAGAAAGCTGCGTGAACCAGGTACCAAGCTCTGACCAGTTCCGGTAGCTTTTGGAAGGTATCTTGTCGTTAAAGAAAGTAAACACCACACTGCCGGCCAGCCCAGACTCAGGCGGCCGTTGCGGCTCATTTTCAATACGGGGAATGTCAGCGAGCTGCCACTGAATCGCTCCGCCTTCTTCAGTCGGCTTCTCTTCCTTGTGGTTCATCCATTCCGTCTTGAATCGCCAGCCTGATGCCAGATGCAATTCATAGTGGGAGTGCTCCACGGGCTCAGTTTCTTGAAATCTCCAAACATCATCAAAAGTATACGGATGCTCCAGGGTTTCGTATTCGAAACCCACGACGGTCCCGACATCGACCCCCGGCACGCGGGCCCCCTTGATCTTGGCATCGGAATAGACCTCAAAGGTACTGATATTCTGCTCGATGATGTCGCTCGATTTCGTTTCGTATTCCTGGCCCTTGCTGGTAATGCTCCAGCCATGGAGATAGTTGACCTTGGAGTCGGCGTTGTATTCCCGCGCAAACCCCGAATAGCGATTTCTGCCCTCGGGACGCAGGACCCGCCAGGCCCGACGCCCATGGTGAACGATGTCGCCATTTTCCTTTACGGTGGTGACGTTGTCATCCAAAAGGATTGCGGCATTCACGTCATCCGCATAAGTTTTGGCGGGCTGGCGAGCCAGATTCCGCAACCATTCCGGAACTTCAGCCTGGGCCAAGCTGGAAAGACTGATAAAGAGAGCAAGAAGAAAAGTCGTGTTAATTGCCTTTTTGAGCACTGACGTTACCTCCATGCAGTACGGCTTGCTGTTCGTCGCCGGCCTGGACTTTACCGAAGAAAGACTTCAATTCCGAATATTTATCCACATCAAAATATATTCCGTTGAAGGCCAGTTGCCGCTGGCTGACCAATTGAGTTCCATCAAAGTTGCTCACGTTTTGGTAGCGGGCAGTGCCGCCCAGCTTGGCGTCCTGCGCGGTGGGAACGCTCTCCAGGGTGAAGCCCGAAGGGACCTTGATGGTCACGGAATCAGAATCCGTGAAAGGATAGGGGAAATAGACGGGATACTTGCGTTGGGAATGCGCAAAAGCCCGGTTTTCCTTCGACAGAAAGAGAAAAGCCGGGATCAGGAGCCGCTTACCGGCCAGAGTGGCATAATTCGGCAACTCGACGTTGAAGCGCGCCACCAGCGGACCGCCAGTAGTGTCCCATCCCTGCGCAACTGCCATTTTGACAATGGCGCCTGTAGGCAGCCATTGCTTGAGTTCGTCCTCCAGGTTTTTTTTGCGTCCGGCATCATCGCTGTCAATCGCATCCAGGCGGTGTTCGAGCGCTTCAGTTCCCTCGAATTCAAGAACGACATCGCCCTTCAGCGTTCCATCTTCACCCATAGACATAGTTGCCGTGCGACGGGTAACGGACTTGTCATAGGTGAGCGGCGGCGCCTTCACAAACGAACCGCCTTTCTTCTCCAGCTTCAATCCCTCAGTGACGGTATGGTTCCAGCGAACAGTCCCATAAGGACAAAAACGGATACCCGGCTCAAGATAGATCTCACTGCCGTTAAGGTTCACGACGGCAATTTCGCTCTCAAGCTGCCGCAACGATGTCCAGTTTTTTACAAAGAAGCGCCTTTTGCGATCAGAAACCTGGACGACGGAAGCATCAAAACCGGCGGCGCGCGCCATGGCGACAAATAGATAGGTGATGCCATCTTCGTAGCCGTAGCCATGGGCCAGCACGTCGCCTACGCCGTTGTTCTTTTGTATGTTTTCAGCCTTGCGTTCTTCCTTGGTACGCTCGCGCTCAAAGGTAAGGTTCCGGATCGCCTGGGCCCGCTCATAAAGCTTGCGCAATTTCATTCCCGGCTCGGTCTCCCCACCGATAGCGGCTTGGGCGGCTTCCTTCACACCTTTATTGGCCGCCATAAATGTTTCAAGCTCTTCGTAGCGGTCCTTTCCGATGTCCTCCCATTCCTTATCCACAGAAGGATTGCCCTTGCGGCCATAAAAGAAGATTACGCTGGGTTTGTAAATGTCTTCGGGAGGCATGTACTCTTCCCGCTCAAAGGCGGCGACATTCGTCAACTCCAGCGAAACATCATTGCCGGTTTCCTTGGGTTTTTCTTTCAGGTTCATGCTCACACGGCTGACCCGAGCGCCATCAAAATAAAACTGGGGCCTGGCGTTGCTCTGGAAAGCAGTTCCACCGAATGGCTGATAGTAAAGGCTCTCTTTCACCGTGAAGAGTTCTCTCTGGATGTCCCATGAGTCGCGCGCGAAGACCTTGACAAACTCTAAACCGGGGGTTGAAACCACTGCCCGGTATTTGTACTCAATGATGCTGCCGACTTCGACAGCGGGCATACTAAAAGCCTGAACAGAGAATTTGTCTCCCCTGCCCTTAAAAACGACTTTTTCGAAGGGTTTGCCCGAAAATTCAACAATAGAGCCGTCCGGCTTAATCGTGCGCGCCTTCAGTTCGGTGATGGTTTCGACAATGCCGCCGAAAGTCAGAATCGGAATTTCGACATCCGCATAGCTATTGCCACCCGCAAGCGCCTTCTCATTCAGGATCTTGATCCGCTCATAAACAAAGCAGGACGAGTTATTGTCATTGATGTACTGGGCATAGTAGAGCCTTACCGCCGAAGCGCCCTTGTTGCCCGGCACCTCCTTGTATTGCAGGTCCTGGGGCGTTACCGGCAGCCAGTCTTCCTTTTGTGCCAATGAGCCAAGCGAGACCAAAAAGCAAACGGCCAGCGAAAAATATCGCGCGATTCGCGTCATAAAAAACCTCATTAACCTCGACTAAAAACCTCGACTAGTTAAGTTCATAGAAATCCCAAGTTTTGGGACGTGGGCACAAGGGGGAAGAAAAGATATACACCAAAACGGGAGATTTGACCAGAGTTCCTGCTCGTGGAGGGCTGTAATTATTTAGAACTTAAGGTGTTCTAACTTTGCCGATTCGCTCCCAACCGCCTGAGTTTCGGGGCCCAGCTTGCTCTGTCCCTCCGGCGCGTGGCAGGCCGCAGCCCTCAACTCATTCCAGACGTTTGCTTTAGAGCAAGCCCTCTATTGGTCGGGCTTGAGATGAAGAAGGTATCCCGCCTGCGCGATCAGGGCTACCTTGAAAGACCACTTGTTGTTCGTCGCCGAGCTGTACTTTCCTGAAGAAATCCTTTATCTCAGCATAGCGCTCTGGTTGAAAGAAGATGCCATTCACCTGCAATACCCTTTCCGTGACCAGTTGTTTGCCATCGAAGCGGGACTCATTGAAATAGGTAGCGTATGCCAGACTACTGGACTGTTGGGTGGGAACCGTTTCAGCCGTGTAGCCCGGAACTCCCTGGATCACAATGCGGTCTGCTTCTCCGAAAGCATAGGGAAAATACACTGGGTATTTGCGCTCTGAATGCTTGAAGGTATCCATTTGCCTGGACTGAAACACGTCAGCAGGCACCAGCAGCTTTCTGCCGGCGACGGAAGCATAGGCCGGAAGCTCAACGGCAAAGGTGGCAACCAGCGGTTCCTCGTTTCCTTCCCATCCCAGGCTGGCGGTTAACTTGACCAAGGCGCCACCGGGAAGCCAGTCTTTGGCTTCCTCTTCCAGGGCCTCTTTTCTTCCGGCCTCGTCGGTTATAACGGCCTCGAGTCTCCGTTCCAGCGCCTCACCGCCTTCAAACCGGGCGGTGATTGTGCCTTTCAATGAGCCATCGGCGGTGAGCGCCATTTCCGCGGAGCGGCGCACCATGGCCTTTTCGTATCCGGCGGAAGGCACTTTGATGAACGAGCCGCCCTTTTTGTCCAGCTTCAGCGCCATGGAAGAAGTTCGCGTCCAGCGCACTAGCCCGAAGGGGCAAAAACGTGTGCCGGGATCGAGGAAGAGGTTCTGCCCGTCCAGATCAACCTGCGCTATCTCGGCATCCAACTGCCGTCTGGACAGCAGGCCGCGATCAAAGAACCTCTCCTGGCGGTTGCTGACGCGCAGAATTGAAGCCTCAAATCCAGCGGCACGGGCCATCGCCACAAAAAAACGGGTGATGTCATCACGGTCGCCGTAGCCGCGATCAAGCACGTCCCCGGCGCTCTGCGCGGGCTTGAGATTCTCTCTTTTCTCCTCTTCCGCGGTGCGCTCACGCTCATACGAAAGGTTGCGGACTTGTTGCGCGCGGGCATAGAGCCGGCGCAGTTTGTGCAGGGAGTTGGCCTCATCGCCAATGATGCGGGCAGACTCCTGGGCTATCTCGCGCCGATTGCCGATAAAGCGTTCGGCAAGGTCGTTCCAGCCGCGGCCCGCGTCCTGCCAGAACTTTTCCGGACTGATGATCTCGCGTCCTCCGTAAAAAAACCGGATCTGCGGCTGATAATCTTCTTCCGGAGGCATATAGCCTTCCGCGACAAAAGCAGGCATGTTCTGGACTTCCAGCTCATAGCCTCCGCCCGTCTGCCGCGGCTTCAGATTGTCCGGCATGTGCGAAGAGAGCGCGGCCACCTGGTGCCCCTTCTCAAAGCCTTCCAGCAGGCCGCCAAAGGGCTTCATGCGAAAGCTTTCCTTCACCGTATAAAGATCGTGCTGGATGGTCCACGAGTTATCGAGAAAAATACCGGGCAAATCCACTTTGTACTTGTATTCAATGATGCTGCCCACAGTGACTTCAGGCATGGTGAAGGCCTTGGCCAGAATCTTTACGCCGCGGCCCTTGGCAATCACTTTCTGAAAAGGCTTGCCGGTAAATTCAATGATTTTCCCGTCGGGATGGACGGTGCGGGCCTTCAATCCGCTAATAGAAGCGTCAGGCGGGATGACAATCTCCACGTCGGCGTAGCTGTTCCCTTTGTCGTTCAGGACCTTGATACGGCGATAATAGAACTCTGTCTGCGCCTCGTCGTCGATGTAATCGGCGTAATAAAGCTGGATGGCAGAAGCGCCGGGCGCGCCGGGAACTTGATTGATTTTCAGGTCCTGAGAGGTGATTGGAAGCCAGTCCAAATTCTGCGCGCTGGAAAACACCGGTAACGC
This sequence comes from Candidatus Angelobacter sp., assembly GCA_035703825.1. Lineage (GTDB taxonomy): Bacteria > Acidobacteriota > Terriglobia > Terriglobales > Acidobacteriaceae > Angelobacter. The sequence continues at coordinate 30,654 of DASSXL010000219.1, read as the reverse complement.
GAGAAAGATAAACCGCAAAAAGAACTGGCCGCGCAGTCGCATCAGGTCACCGTTGCGTTTGTTCTTGCGTGTGTCCGGAATGGAGTATCCGGCGAGGATACCAGAACGGACTATACCATCCTGTCTTGAGGGTTTCCACATTCCGCGGACGATGAGGAAAAGCATTCATCGCTTCTTACAAAAGGGGGCTGCGAAAATCCCACCCGCATTGCGGTTCGCAACAAGCCTGGCAGCCTTTGCAGGATTCCAGGTCCTATCCAGACTGCTGCTGTTCGGGCTAGTTCGCTTTCTTCAGCAGGATCTGGGCAAACAGCTTTTTTGGCTGTTCGATTCTTGGTTCAGCATCAAAGGAACCTCGTGCTGGGCGTATTCTTTTCCTCGGTGCGCAGGATTTTGAACGAGCGCGCTAATTGCTTTTTTGAGCATTGGAAGAGCCTCCCGTCAGAACGGCTTGCTGTTCATCACCGGCCCGGACCTTCCCAAAAAAATCTTTCATTTCCGGATATAGTTCCAAACGGAAGAAGATGCCATTGATTTCCAAGACCCTTTGCGTGACCAGTTGTTTACCGTCAAACTGGACCAGATTTTGGTACCCTGCGTAACGCAGGCGCGCGGATTGCTTCTGCGGAACGGTTTCCACCGTATATCCAGCCGGGACTTTGATGTTAACGCGATCAACTTCACCAAACGCATAAGGGAAATAGACGGGGAATTTGCGGTCGACATGCTTGAACGCATCCATCTGTCTGGCCTGAAAGAGATATGCCGGCACCAGCAGACGCTTCCCCACAACCGAAGCATAACTGGCCATCTCAACCTCGAAGGTAGCTATGAGCGGGCTCCCGCCTGCTTCCCAGCCCTCAACCTTTGCCAGTTTGATGTTAGCGCCCGCTGGGAGCCAGCCTCGCACTTCATCTTCCAAATCGCTTTTCTTGCCAACGTCATCCGTGAGCAATTCGTCCAGCCGGTGCTCCAGCGCCTCACCGCCTTCAAATTTGACAAGGACCGTGCCTTTTAGATCACCGTTTTCATTCAGGGCCATATCCGCGGTCCGCCGCGTGGTGGCCTGGTCATAACCTGCGCCGGGCGCGGTGACGAAAGCGCCGCCTTTCTTGTCCAGCTTGATTCCCATGGTTGAAGTACGAATCCAGCGGAGATAACCGTAAGGACAAAACCTGGTTCCGGGATCAAGATAAATATCTTTCCCGGCTTGATTGACGATGGCAATCTCACTATCAAGCTGCCGTTTGGAGAGCAAGCCTTTGTCAAAGAATTTGTCCTTGCGATTGCTCACGCGCACAATCGACGCGTCAAAACCGCCGGCACGCGCAAGGGCAACAAAGAGCCGGGTTATATCATCGCGGGTGCCGGCCCCGCGCGCCAGCACATCGTTCACATTCTGGTTCGCTTTCAGGTTCTCTTTTTTCTGTTCCTGTTCAGTCCGCTCGCGTTCATAGGTCAGGTTCCTGACCTGCTGGGCGCGGGCATAGAGCGCCTGAAGTTTCTTGTCAGGATCTGTTTCATTTCCGATGGCTTGAGCAGCGGCCTGGCTGATCTCTTTGCGGTTGCCTATGAAACGGTCAACTTCGTCGTTCCATCCCCGGCCGGCGTCTTGCCAGAACTTTTCAGGAGTGGAGGTACCGGTGCCAATATAGAAGAACCGCATTTGTGGCTTCAGATCTTCTTCGGGAGGCATATACCCTTCCGATTCAAAGGCCGGCATGTTCGTAACCTCAAGCTCATAGCCGCCACCTTTTTGCAGGGGCTTGATGTTATTGGGCATATGAGAGTAGAGGGCAGCCACCTGGTAGCCGCCTTCAAAGCCCTCCAACCTGCCGGAATAAGCCTTCATGCGGAAGCTTTCCTTTACGGTATACAGTTCATGCTGAATGGTCCAATAGTTATCCGTAATGATGCCAGGCCAATCTATTTTGTACTTGTACTCAATGATGCTGCCTACGGCGACATCAGGCATAGTAAAGGCCTTGGCCAGAACCTTGATCCCACGCCCCTTGATAAGCGTCTTCTGAAAGGGCTTGCCTGTGAATTCGATAATCTTGCCGTCCGGATGAATGGTGCGTGCCTTTAGTCCGGAGATTGAACCGTCCTGAGGTATGCTGATCTCCACATCGGCATGGCGATTGCCTCTTTCATTCAGGATTTTGATTCGATGGTAAAAAAACTCTGTTTGCTGCTCATCATTGATGAAGTCGGCGTAATAGAGCTGTATCGCGTCAGCACCGGGACTATTGGGAACTTCTCTGATATCCAAGTCCTGCTTCGTGACTGGAAGCCAATCTTCCTTCTGGGCGCAAGCTGGAACCACGGAAACTGCCAACAGCGCACACACAATGAACAACCGCATGGGATTCACCATTCACCTCAAGACTAATTTGGGGGATTTGTCCGCAAACTATATATCACCAAAGCCGATGTGGCCAGAACTCGGACCATTTCGCTGGTTAATTCTGGTTCTGGGAGCTTTCATTTTGTTCTTTCTGCAGGACAGCCTGGTCGCCATCGCCTTTCTGCACCACGCTGAAAAAGTTCCTGAGCTCTTCATACTTTTCCAGCGGAACCAGCGAGCCTTCAAAACGAAGCTTACGCTTGGTAACAAGCTGGCGGTCCTCCACCGCGGATGAGATCTCATAACCCGCATAGGCAAGGCCCGCTTTGCGGCGGTACGGCGGCGCTTCCACGCCATAACCTTCCGGCAATTTCGTAATCAGCTCATCTTCTTCAGCAAACGGGTAGGGAAAGCTAATGGGATACCGGCGGACCTGGCTGGTGAACATGTCTTTCTGCAGCGTAGAAAGAAAGAATGAAGGTGAAACCATACGTTTTCCGGCCGTCGAGGCAAACCCGGGAATGTCAATCTTGAAGCGGGCGGTTAGCGGCCCGTCCATGGAATCCCAGCCGCGCGCCTCTTGCAGCTTGACCACTGCATTGCCGGGAAGCCAGCTTTTCACTTCATCTTCCAGGCTCTCGCGCCGGCCGGCCTCATCCTGGTCCAGCGCATTCAGGCGGTATGCCAGCGCTTCTTCGCCGTTGAAGTCGACTGAAAGTTCGCCCGCCAATGCGCCATCCACACCCAGCGACATATGAGCAGTCCGGCGCAACAAGGAACTTTCCGGCTCCGGCGTGGTAATGAAACCGCCGCCGGTCTTGCTGAATTTCAGCGCCGTGGTGGCCGTGTTTTCCCAGCGCAGGACACCGAACGGACAGAACCGCGTTCCCGGATCCAGAATGACATCCTTGCCGCCGAGCCTGACCATGACCGCGCTGTCATCAAGCTGGCCGAGCCACAGGATAATCTTGTTAAAAGAGCGGTTTTTTCTTTCCGAAACTCCCAGCATCGTGGCCTCAAACCCGGCGGCGCGAGCCAGCGCCGTAAATGCGACATTCACTTCCCATGAGGTGCCATAGCCACGTTGCAGCACTTCCTGCGTGCTGGTGTTGCGTTTCAGATGCTCCTGTTTTTTTTCTTCCGAGGTGCGCTCGCGTTCAAAAGAGAGGTTCCTGATCTGCTGGGCCCGCGCATACAACTTGCGCAGCTTCTTTTCCGGATCGGTTTCACCGCCGACGGCCTTCACCGCCGCGTCATAAATTTCCTGCGAGTGGCCGATGTATTTCTCCACATATTCAGTGATCAGCTTTTGCCATTCGTCCCAAAAGCCCTCCGGCGATGACATCTCTCTGCCGCCATAGTAGAAGAGGATGACGGGACGAAAATCGTCATGCGGAGGCATGTACTCTTCAGCATCAAATTTAGGGACATTCTGCAGATGAAGCTCCATCAGATTGCCTGGCTGCTTCTTCTCCGGCACGCTAAGGTCAATCTGATTCAGGTAAGAATACGCAACCTTCGATTTAGGGGCGACGCTGGTCCATTCGGTGGGGACCATCACTAATCCCTGGTAGGCCCGGAAACGAAGGTCTTCCTTTACCGTAAATAGATCTTCCTGGACGGGCCATGCGGAAATGGTACTCACCACACCCAGCGGCAACTCAACTTTGTACCGGTATTCGATAATGCTGCCCACCGTGACGTCCGGCAAACTGAAGGTCTTGGCTGTGAATTTCACGCCCCTTGTTTTGATCAGCACTTTTTCAAACGGCTTCCCTGTGAATTCAATGATTTTCTGGTCAGGATGAATGGTCCGGGCGGCCAGTTCCTTGAACGATTGTCCGGGCTCAATGGGAATCTCCACATCCACCAGCTTCCTCTCTGGCTGCAACGCCCCTTCGCGCAGGATTTTGATGCGCTTGTAAACGGAGATGAATTTCGCGTCGTCATCCTTGTAATAGCTCATATAGAGCTGGATGGCATCTGCGCCGGGATCGTGCGGCACTTCCCTGACCGCAAGGTCCTGCTGGGTGATGGGCAGCCATCCCCCTGGGGATTCTTTGTCCTTATCCTTGTCTTTGGCGGCAAGACTTAAGGCGGAAATCAAGAGAAGCGACAGGACAAAAGCAGGTGCACGCGACATGGACCTATCTCCATTGAATGTAAATCGGGCGAAGCAACTGGGGGCGTGCAGAGAATATATATCAGGATGCTGGATGAGTTCCAGAGTTTCTCAAGCGAGACAGGGCCTTCACTTTCGTCGTAGGCCCCTCGTCCGGGCCTTCTATCTTGCTCCTGCCCAACCCATGATTGGAGCGACATTCTTGAACACTTTCTTTTTGTGCAGAGAAGGGAGATCCACTATCAGCACGTCCATCCCGTACTCTTCAGTCATCAGGACGTTCAACAAGAGATGCGCCGAGTCCGGGGACCAGACTGGCAATTCTCTGTACTCAAGCTGGCGGCGGATGATGAATCCTGCACGCGGAAGTTTCGCTATCATTTTTGCGCCAGTTCCGTCCGGGTGCACCACCCGGACTCCATTTCCGTAAAAATATGCGATCCATTCCCCAGACGGCGACCAGGCAGGAGCACCGCCGGAACCCAGCGTCTTCACTCGATTCGAGCGCAAGTCCCAAATTTTGATCGGCGCCTCGGGAGTAACCACTTCAAATACGAGTTGCTCCGCGTCCGGCGACCAGCTCAGCACGGCTCCGCACTCAGCAACATCCGGACCCAGCGTTTCCTCGCCAGTGTTCCTGTTTAATACGTGGATTCGCACGGGCTGCTCGGTGCATTGTCCGGGAAAAGCAAGCTTCAAGCCGTCAGGAGAAATGGCAATTGAACCTGCATACGTTCCCACGCCATAATCGGTCCACTTCTTCTCCGGAATCGAGTAAACGGAGATTGATACTCGGCGCGGATTGGCGCCGCGAAGACGGGCCGCCGCTACCTGCTGCCCATCAAGGGTTATGCTCGGATAAATCGGCTTGTTCTCATGTGGTGGCTGTTGTGGTTCCGGAAGGATCCTGACAGTCGCGCCAGGTGTGCGGGCCACCAAAAAAAATGGATCAAAGGAGCCGTATATTAATGTAGCCTCCGGTAGAGATGGAAACGGATCCTTATGTGCTTGGGCCGCCATGGCAAACAAGTCTAGCAGCAATGTAGCCGACAATAAGAAGGTTTGAATACCCGGCTTCACATATTCTCCGGATCAGTCATTTGCATAACCAGTTTCCCATCGCATTGTGGTATCCAGGCGTGGCCAGGGTGCTTAAAGCAGGCGTGACGCTTCCTTGTAGGTTAGTGAAAGCACTCTATTGTAAACAAACGTATCGCTGTTGTAGCAATCGACGAAGTTGCTCCAACTGAAAAATGTAAGTTCCCGCGCAACCAGTAGTTGGTCATGTTCCCATCGGGAGTTATGGCTGTGACCGATCTAAGAGTTTCCCATAAAGGAAAATCCGTAGGGAGAATCTCTGCCAACAGAACCGCACAAGTTGGTGTCACTAAGCAATTCCCGCGATCTTGAAATGGGACGCTCTGAAGAGCAATGCCCTAAAACAAATCCGGCCGGCCCGTGAGGACCAGCCGGAAATATCAGCATGCCAGCGCTGACTATTTTGGCGGTTGCTGCGCCGGCGTGTTTGTTTCCTGGAGAGCGGTCTTGCTGGGAATAGTGCCGGGAACGTTGGGCACTGTTTTGATTTGTCCGGTAACAGCCTCGTCTATTTTGATGTTGTACCGGTCCAGGGTCTGCGCGGTGTCTCGATCGAGCTGCACACGGGCCTTGGCATAGTTCGTCATGGCGCTTACCAGCGCGGATTCCGATTGCGCCAGGTCGCGCTCGTCCTGCAAGACGGCCAGATAGGTTGAGGCGCCTAGGTTGTACTTTTTCTGCTCCGCGTCAAGAGTTTGCGCTGCAAGATCACGGGCTTTTTGCGCCGCGGCCACGCTGGCACGGTTGTTTTCCAGGGTGAAAACATCATTGCGAATGCCGATGGTAATTACGTTTTCAACTGTTTTCAGCGATAGCTGTGACTGCCGGTATTCCAGCAGGGATCGCACCTGGGTGGCCTGGGCCACGCGATTGCCGAGAGGAATCTGAATGTTGATCTGTACGCCCTTGTCCGGACCTGTGGAGTTAAACAGGTTCGAGAAACTGTCACCGAAACCGCTGTTACGAATGGTCCCCGGCGGGGTGCATTGAGTGGTTACGCCCGGAGGACAGGTACCCAAAGGATTCTGCAATCCTGCCAGCCCTGAAGCTCCATAAAAAGCAATCAGATCTACGGTTGGCAGCAATCCATTGTTGGCGCCTTTGATGTTAATCTCATTGTTCTTCAAGGTGATTTTTTGCTGCCTGTAATCAGGCCGGTTCTCCAGCGCCATTTGCACCAGTTGATCAACGGGCGGCAAGTTCTCCTGATCGGGGATCTGAACGGTATCGGTGGGAATCACCTCTGCCTGTACCACAGGCGAGTTATTGGGCAAACCTCGGGTCAACGCGTTCTTGATCGTCAACTGCTGAAGCTGAAGGTTGGTTCTTGAGGCGATAAGCGCCTGCTCAGCGCTCGCTACGGAACTTTGGGCGCGCACCACGTCCAAAGGCGCCAAGGTGCCGATTTCCACCTGCTTCTGGTTATCGGAGAGGGTCTTTTGCGCTAGAGCAAGGGACCGTTCATTTACTTTGAACGCTCCGTATGCGTTCACCAGGTCCCAGTAAATGTTCTCAATCTGGCTAACGGTGGAGATCACCTGCTGCCGAAAGCCTTCTTCAGTAATCTTTTTGTTGTTTTGTGCCGTACGGAGGAAGCGCAAATTGAGGCCGCGGCCAAATCCCTGCAGTAAATGCTGACGGACCGTGGCGCGGAAATTGGATGTAAGCGCAGGATTGAATGTTTGCGCGGAACCGTTCGTCGACTGCCTCTGATTGTTGAAACCGATCGAAAAAGCGGTACCAGGCGAAAATCCCTGAGAATAAGTAAGATTGCCAGTGGTGGTGTGCGCTTTCGCCAATGGTGTCGTCGCGCCGGTGCCGCTCAAACCGGACAGCAGGCCGAAGTTGGACGGAGAAGTCGATTGCTCCAACGCAAAAGTCCCAGTGACTACCGGATCGAAGTTGTCCGGCTGTGGTCCGGCGCCGCTGGTGCTCCCCACGAAGCCGCCAGCTCCAACGCCTGCGCCACCCGCTCCTGCCGTGGTTCCACCTGCTCCGGCGCCGCTGACGCCCGCGCCAATTCCACCCTGACCGCCGCCGGGCGTGTTGGAAACCACGCCGGAGTTCACTCCAAGGAAAGAACTGCCCGCTTTGGTGCGTAATATATCGGTATCGGCGATGGGCAGATTGTAGCGAGCAACGGCGATATCCAGGTTGTCCGCCAGCGCAATGGCAATTGCGTCATTCAATGACAGCATCAGCTTGCCATTCTGTATAAGCTGTTCGATCTTTGGAGCATTGGTGAATGACGGTGGCGGCACCTCGCGCGGAATGTAGCGCGCAAAAGGATTCGGCAGCAGCGGTGACGGCTTGGAGTAATCCACATGCGTTGGCTGTGGCAGCTTCCTGGGTTCGGGAGCGTCTGGCGTCGGCGTCGCCGATTGCTGGTTTCCTGCCGCCGCGCCGGACTGCTGGCTTCCACTGGGCGCGGCTTGCTGCGCCCCAACAGGCGTGGCCTGCAATGACAGGCCGGTATTGGCCTGCTGCGCCGCTGCCGGAAACGTCAAGAGACAGACGGCCGAAACAACTTTTCTTGCAAAATCACTGCGGATAAAAGCTAGAGACATTCTTCTTCTCCCGATCGTAAATAACTCGCCTGATTGGTAATGTATAGAGACTGTAATTCCCCGGTTCCGTCACCCTGCTGCATAAGAGATACGCGGGAATCCCCTCTGCGGTTCCAGAATCAAACGCTCGACGTAGCGGAAACCCGTTAGTATATCGGCTCAGCAGCTCTTTAGGCGTTAAAAAGTGTTGGGCGGACGCGCAGGCCCGCGACCTTCGTCTTTCGAACGCTTGCAACATCAAGGTGCAGGATTGCCACGCAATCTCAAACTCACGCTCGCGTACGACGGCCACGACTTCGCCGGATGGCAGGTCCAGCCCGACCGGCTGTCCGTTCAGGGGACACTGGTGTCCGCTTTCGAACACCTCACCGGCGAAAAAACGTTGCCGCAAGGCTCCGGCCGCACCGATGCCGGCGTCCACGCGCTCGCTCAAATCGCCACCGTGATGATTGATTCTCCTATTCCGGCCGACAATCTGGTCCGCGCTCTAAATGACATTCTTCCCCGCTCCATACGCGTTCTTGCCGCGGAGGAAATGCCTCCCGACTTCCATGCGCGCCGCTCGGCTGTGGCCAAAACGTACCGCTACCACATCTATCGTGGAGCAATTTGCTCGCCATTCCAGGCGCGCTATGTTTACCACCATCCTTATCCGCTCGACGAATCCCGCATGGCCGAGGCCGCCGCCCTCGTCATAGGCGAGCATGACTTCACCAGCTTCGCCGCCGTCGATCCTGAGCGCGGCAAAGATTCGCTGGAGATCAACAACGTCCGCACCATCTTTCACTCGCAGTGGCAACGCCAGGGCGACGAACTCGTCTACACCGTGCGCGGCAACGGATTTCTTCACCACATGGTGCGCAATCTGGTCGGGACTTTTCTCATGGTCGGCAAAGGCAGCCTCACCGTGGCCGACGTGCGCCGCATTCTAGAACTGCGTGACCGCTCCGCCGCCGCGGCCACCGCCCCCGCCAGCGGACTGTTTCTGGTAAGCGTGGAGTATTGAGACGGATCGGGTCATCGGAGGATCTGGTAATCGGGACCTCGGAAGAACAACAGCTCAAGTGTTTCATGCGTCTCCGATTCCCCGATGTCGTGCGATCTCCCGATTTCCCGATTCCGATCAGTGTTTATCCGTGTTAATCAGTGGTGAGGTTTTGCGGCAAAAGGTTTTGGCTGAATGCTCCCTGCTGAAGGCTGAGCGCCTTTCTCAGCTCCAGCACCTCCAGCGGGCACTCCGGCCAGTTATGCCGCCAGCAGATAATCAGGTCACATCCCTTTATGTCATGCATGTGCTTCAGGAAGTTGCGGCTTTCCAGTTCAAATTCGATTTTGACGAGCTGGCACTTGTCTTCACCGACACGGCGCATGGCTTCGCAATCCGGAAATTCGGGCTGTATCCGGTGCACCACGTACCCCAACTGCGGAGCCATCCATCCAAACAGAAACACCACGCCCAACTCGTTGACCGGCGCATAAGCCAGCGGCCCCGGCCACATCGGCAGCCCATAGGTCGGCCCCACGGTTGACCCCGCCGTCAGCGCTCTCTCCCGCAAGGCCGCCAGCATTTCGGACTTCGTGGTCGGCGCCTCCCGCGGTAACATCCATTGCGCATCCTGGTCGCTGCCCTTCGCCGCCAGTGCCAGCTCCGCCTTCCACTGCTCCGCCAGCCCCCGGCCCTCCGCAAACTGCGTCAACCCATACGCCACCTGCCGCCAGCTTCCAAAACATCGAACCAGCGGTTTGCAACTGAATTTGCTCATCGCTTCGTACTCGCTCATGCTCGGCGCTTTTCCCACCTTCCGCACTACGCCCGCCCAGTCGACAAACAATTTTTCCAGCGGCACTTTCTGTCCGCTGCTGGTCTCGCGTTCCAGGTTGCACTCGCGTAGCGCCTGCGTGAACGAGCCAAACTCCGCTCTGATCTGCCGGCGCGACACCTGCGCCATCTTCATCACTTCAAAAATGCTTGGTGCGCGGCCCAGCTTTTCCGCGCAGCCCACAATAGCTTCACAGATCTCCTGTTTCGTCATGCGTCTTCTCCTGAATTTGTGGAACAGGTCCTGAATTTTGTGGCAAAGGCACTCCTGCTTGTGGCCTTCAATTTGAGTAAAGTGTGGAGCGCAGGCGCGGGCTGCGGGACTTGCCAGCAGCTACCAGCTAGCGGCTAGAACCTGCTCCGAAACACACGTAATTCCTGGATTTCATTATTTGCTGATTGCAGATTGCTGAATGCAGACTGCTGATTTAGATCGACACAATCTGTGACCCTAACGATGGGCCGACGACGGTCGCATGGTTGCTGGCCTTTCTGGGGTTCCCGCCTCCCTGGGACCACCCGGATCGCTAACCGGTTTGTTTCTCACTACCTTTTAGCGATGGTTCGCCGGTGCCGCGTACCGGCGAGAACCAGTGCGTATGTTAAGCGAAAGCTGAAGTTGGAGTCAATAGATGGATGAAAAAATTGAAAGTTATCAGACCTGGTAAATTGCTCGATTATCTAACTTCCAATTTGAAGTGCTTATTGCTGATTCTCGGACGCTTCGCAAAAAAGACGGGGAGGAGAGGCACCGGGCGGAACTCAGTCGTTCTTGCTTTTAGAAAAAGGTGGCAAATCCTGGGATTACTTTGTGGGAAACGAATTCATACATTTGCACCAATCTTGCGACATCGCACCGGATCCCTTCATGCGAATCACCAAACGTTACATTTAAGTAAGCCGTCGGATTGAGTTTTGCGTACTCCTTCAGTTCCAATGGCATGGTGACAGTCTCCGAATCTGGATCGAACTTCGCTCTTGAGATGAATTTCTTCGGAAAATCAGGGAATTGAAAATCCACTATGGTCGCGTCAGTGGGAATTCTTCGATGCTTGTCGATGTTGCACAGCTTATTAAGTTGCCAAAGTAAATGCTCTTTTATTAGTGCGGTATTCTGGGCATTGTAAGGTTGATAAGACTCGATCAGCTTCGCGGCTTCTGGTGGCACTCCAAACGTATTCCGTTTGAATTTCCCTTGATCGGGTTGCTCCAAAATTGGGAACTGTGTTCCACTCGGATATGCTCCGACGTTCTTAGCGAGTGCCCAAACAAGTTGATCCAGAGAAGAACGAAGACAATACAAAAAGTCTCCCGCGATCAGCGTGATTTTGTCAGGAATGCCTTTTATCTTGATACGGACAATATGTTGCTGATTTACGAGATTGTCTTCACGATCGAAGGAGATAGGCTGTTCCTCGCGGAACTTGGTCAAGCGTTCACGCAGTTCGTCTAAGTGTTCTTTTGCTCTCGCTGTTTTTAAGTAAGGATCAGCTAGGCTGCTTGGCATAATGATAGATCGTAAAATTATTCGTTGTTGCCTTCATGCTTCATTCCATTCAATTCCCTTACTCGTTACGAATACTCTGTTATCAACTGAGGCTCGTAGACAGGGAACAATCTGTCTCAAATCAATCCTGATCTGCCCTGATGCATAGTCGTCTTTGAAATTGTCAGCCACTTCGACGGTATAATGTTTTCCTTCAGCATCAAATCTGAGAATTGTGGTTTCCACATCCATATTGCGATCCTCGGGAAAATCTGTGATCCTAAATTGTCTAGCTAGTTCCGCCTTCACTACGCTGAGGCCATTCGCCGTGTTCTCTTTCGGCACGTAGTAATCACGTTTGCCGTCGGATGCTTCGGTGTTCATGCGATCCCATCTGATGTAGCGTTCGTGTTGGGGTAGAAATGACCTATGGGCAATCCTGATGTGTTCGTCTGTGTATCGAGTCTTGATGATGTTATGGGGCGGATCTGCGTGTTTGTAATAGACGGTATTGGTGTTGTGGTCTTCCACGATGAAATAATTAGGTGGACAGTTTTCTGACAGTTCCCTTGCCATTCTTACTGCGGCTTCCCCGCTTTTTGCGATTATCAATTCTTCGTCCATTGGTCGTTCCTTTCTTGGCCGCTCGTTTCTTGAATGCCCGTTTCCGTTTGGGCGGCCCAGAGATTGGCAGTGGTGGAGGATCAGTTGATACAACGATTGTGGCTTTCTTGTCCCATTCATTAGTCCACTCTTGGGCCAGCCTGGTACGTCTCGGTTTTAACTTTCCCTCGATCCACTGAAACCAAATCCACCAACGAAATTTGTTGGTGAGTTTCGAATAATTATATTTGCGTGACTGTATGCCGTTCAGATGAGTGATTTCCTTATGGTGCATGTCACAGAGCGGCTTCTTGCACTCGGGATCATACGTGACGTGATGCTGGTGTCCCCCGAACCCTGAACACCCGGGGAAACAGCAACGGGTTGGTGATGGAAGCATCAATGCACCTTTTCGGCTAGACACACCGCTGCAGGTCTCACGGCCATTTAATCTTGGCGGTTTTCAATAGCTTTCTCATCTTGCGCGGTATCTCATCCAGATAATCAAACGGGATGTTTTTGATGGGAACGAGTTTGCCTTTGTGCTTCCACAATTGGACGAAGCCCTCCTGTTTGGGCGGGGAGGGTTGCTGGTCGAGAAGATAGACTTTGAAGATCGTACCTGTGTTTCTTTTCATCGTCGTTGTAAGTCCCGTCCTTAAAATCTTGCTATGCAGCGCTTGAATCCGAGCCTAGTTAATATTACACATACCCAATATCTGCCGCGCGCTTCGGTCCCCGACACAAATATCATCGAACGATTTGACCGGGGCAATAATTCCGAGCTCAAATTGCTTTCTGGTTCGAGAGGGTGGAGCAGGCATTTATGCCTGCGGTAAGCTAATTTAAATTTTCGGCTTCAGCCGCTGAGGTGACTTTTTGACCATTCCTCATCGAGGAAAAACAACTGAATCCACTTATTTTGTTACTGCCAATGTCCTTCAGAAAAGAGCCTCCTCCACGTGGAGAAGATTGCCCGGCTCTTTATTGAAGTGATGCTCCAATACAGAACGGAAAAAAAGTATCTGCTGCATGAATTTGTTGTCATGCCTGACCATTTTCACCTGATCATTACTCCAACAGGAATCACACTCGAAAGGGCCATGCAGTTGATCAAGGGAGGATTCTCTTTTCAACTGAATAAGAACCTGAAAGCCAAGAGAGATGTATGGCAACCAAGCTTCATGGACAGGCGGATCCAAGACTCGCTCGAGTACCAGAAGTACAAGGATTACATCTGGCAGAATCCGGTAAAGCGGTTTCTGGCCAAGACCCCGGAAGAATATCCTTACAGCTCGGCAAATCCATGCTTCAAACTGGACCCGGTACCTCAGCGGCTGAAGCCGATTTCTTCAGCAGCTTGGCCGCAGGCCTGAAGGCCTGCTCCACCCCGTGTAAGGACGCAGGAATTCTTTGGGACAGCCTAAAGGCCTGCTCCATCCCCGCTTGGCTGCGAAGTCGGGCCATAAAAAGCTGGAAAGAAACATCTCCTTGCGCCGCAGGCCCGCGCGCAGCTGCTCCCGGCGAGCCGCTTTTAGCTCGATGGGACTAAATGCAGCGAAGCGCGCGCTAAAAAATATTACAATCACAAGCCATGAAACTCTTTCATCGCTTACCCTTGATCTTGATTTTTGCCGCAGCAACAGCCGCCGGCTTTCTCATCAACTCTCTTCACGCCGCCACACCCGACGAACAGGCGGTCATGGCCCCTATCAACGCCATGTTTGACGGTATGGCAAAACGCGACGCGGCCGCAATCAAAAAACCGTTGCTGCCCGGCGGCGGCATGGTGCTGATGCGCGACGGCAAGCCCACGCAGATGACCTTTGACGCCTTTGCTGAAGCGGTAGGCAAACCCGGCAAAGCGCAGATTGAGGAGCGCATTCACGATCCGCTCATACGCATCGATAACGACCTTGCCGTAGTTTGGGCCCCGTTCGAATTCCTGGTGGACGGCAAGGTGGACCACTGCGGAACGGACCTGTTCAATCTGGTTCGTGCCGATGGCAAATGGCTCATCGCGAGCGTGGCGGATACCGGGCGGAAGGATTGTGGAAAGATCGGGTGATCGGGAAATCGGGAGATCGCGCGTGATCGAAACCCAAAGACTCAACCACAAAGGACACGAAGGAACAGAAAGGGAGATCGATCGAACGTCTTCTGATCAGTGTTGATCAGTGGTAATCGGCGATTTTTGGCAATCATGGCAATTCTGGCAATCCCTTCGTGTTCCTTCGTGTCCTTTGTGGTCAAAGTCCTTGCTCTTCTCCGTGTCTCAGTGTCTCCGTGGTAGGTTTGCCTCGTTCCTCGGCGTAGAATATTTACGAGTCTCCCATGACCACGATTCCACAACCTCAAATTGCTCCAGCTCACCCAAACGCCCAGCCAGGCCCGCAATTTGCCGTACATAATCCGGCCACGCAGGAAACCATAGGCACGCTTCCCAGCCTGACGGCTGCTCAGATTGCAGAAGCTGTGTCCAAGGCAGCTGCGGCGCAAGTCCAATGGGCGGCCACGCCGGTGCGCGAGCGCCTGCGCGTCCTTTCGCGTTTTGCCGACCTGCTGTGCGACCAGAAAGAAGCTGTCGCGGCGGTGATCAGCCGCGAAGCCGGCAAGCCCGAGTCTGAAGCGCTTTCCACAGAAATCCTCGTCGTGCTCGACACGGTGAAGTACCTCAGGAACAATCTGCCCGGCTTTCTTCGGCCGGAGCCGGTCCCTCACGGCAATCCCGCGATGAAGCTCAAACGCGGCACGCTGTTGCGCGAGCCCTACGGAGTGGTCGGCATCATCAGCCCGTGGAACTATCCCTTCAGCGTGCCGTCGGTGCAGACGCTCACGGCCCTTGCAACGGGGAATGCGGTGGCGCTGAAGCCATCTGAATTCACTCCCTATTCATCGCTCGAGCTGCAACGCCTGCTGCGCGAAGCGGGGCTGGACCGCGAGCTGCTCCAGGTGATCACCGGCGAAGGCGGCGCGGGAGCGGCGTTGCTCGCGGCCAACGTCCAGAAGGTGGTTTTTACCGGCAGCGTGGCCACCGGCAAGCGCGTGGCGCAGGCGGCTGCCGCGCGACTGCTGCCCGTGGTGCTGGAACTGGGCGGCAAAGACCCGATGATCGTGCTGGAAGATGCCGATGTTGACGTGGCCTCAAGCGCGGCGGTGTGGGGCGCGTTCATGAATGCCGGACAGACGTGTTTATCGGTCGAGCGCTGTTACGTGCATGAGGGGATCTACGAAAAATTCCTGGAGAAGTGCGTGGCAAAGACCGAGAAGCTTCGGATCGGTTCGTCTTCCCACCCTTTGCGCCGCACTGAATCTGGTGACAACAAAACTCACGCTGGCGCAAAGGATGGGGCACCCGGCCGAGGGACCGGAGAAAACATCGACGTGGGCCCGATGATCCACGAGCGCCAGCTCGGCATTGTGCAATCGCATGTGCAAGACGCGACCGCGCGCGGCGCGCGGCTGCTGGCTGGAGGCAAGGCGCTGCCGCAGTTGGGCCCGAATTTCTTTGCGCCCACCATCCTGGCCGACGTGGACCACTCCATGGCGATCATGCGCGAAGAAACTTTTGGGCCAACGCTGCCTGTCCGCAGCTTCAAGACTGAAGACGAAGCTGTGGCGCTGGCCAACGATTCAGAATACGGGCTGGCGGCCAGCATTTTCACTAACGACCGCAAACGCGGCGAAGCGCTGGCGCGGCGCATTGTGGCCGGCACCGTGATGGTGAACGACGTCCTGGCCTGCTTTGGCATCAGCGAAGCGCCGCATGGCGGCGTGAAGGCCAGCGGGATTGGCCGCACCCATGGCCGCTTTGGCCTGGAAGAGATGGTCTGGCCCAAGTATGTGGATTCTGACCGCTTGCCGCGGATGAAAAAGCTCTGGTGGTATGGCTATGGGCCGGCGTTCGCCCAACAGATGGGCGGCTTCGTGGAGCTTCTGTTCGCAAATGGATTAACAAAACGGCTGCGTGGAGGGATGAAAAGCACAAAATCTTATATTCGCCGGCGACTTCTTTAAGCGTAAAATCGGTTTTGAGGCCGTTTCACCCCAACAAACCATAAGTCGGTTGGCCCGGGAATCCGGCGGAGCTTAAAAAGTAATGTTGAAACACTCTCACCTGATATACGACTGGAACTCGCTCCCGGAGACTGAATTCGCGCCGAAACAGCGAGTGATGCTCGACGACGAATCGCTGCGCGATGGGCTGCAATCCCCTTCAGTAAAAGATCCGTCCATTGAAGAGAAGCTCAAGATCCTGCACCTGATGGAGGACCTGGGGATCGATTTTGCCGATCTCGGCCTGCCCGGCGCGGGGCCGCGAGCCCTGGCCGACGTGGAAATGCTGGCCAGAGAGATTGCCACCTGCCGCCTGAAGATCAAGCCCAATTGCGCCGCGCGCACCCATGAAAGCGACATTCGCCCGGTGGCGGAAGTTTCACAGCGGGCCGGCATACCCGTTGAAGTCGCATGTTTTTTGGGGTCGAGCCCCATCCGGCGCTTTACGGAAAACTGGACTGACGATTTTCTGCTGCGCACCACGGAAAAGGCCCTAACGTACGCCAAGTCACTGGGCCTGGAAGTGATGTATGTAACGGAAGACACTTCGCGCTGCGATCCGGAAACAGTCAAAAGGCTTTACTCGACGGCCATTAATTATGGCGCGGCGGCAATCGTGATCTGCGATACCGTTGGCCATGCCACGCCCAGCGGAGTGCAGGCGCTGATACGCTTTGTCCTGGAGGAAGTCGTCAAGCCGTCGGGGCAGAAGGTGCGCGTTGACTGGCACGGCCATTCCGATCGCGGGCTGGCAGTGGCCAACTCTCTGGCCGCGCTGGCCGCCGGGGCCGACTGCGTCCACGGTACGGCGCTGGGGATCGGCGAACGCGTGGGGAATACGCAGCTAGACCAGATGCTGGTGAACCTGAAGCTGATGGGCGTTGCCCGCTGGGTGGACCAGGACCTGACCCGGCTGAAGGAATACTGCATCACCGTGTCGCAGGCAACGGGCGTGCCGATACCTCGCAACTATCCGGTGATGGGAGAAGATGCCTTTCGTACAGCGACGGGAGTACATGCCGCGGCTGTCATTAAGGCATTCCGCAAGGGCGATATTGAACTGGCTAATTCCGTCTACTCCGGTGTACCCTCACACTACTTCGGCCTGGAACAAATCATTGAGATCGGCCCCATGTCGGGTAAGTCCAATGTGATCTTCTGGCTGGAGCGTAAAGGTATGACCGCTTCTGAGGAGTTGGTGGACCGCATCTTTCAGCGGGCCAAGGCTTCAGACCGCTGCCTTACGGAGGAGGAAATCCTGGCCTGCTGCCAGAAGGTTTCGGCCGAAACCTAAACGGCAGAGGACGGAGTGCCATCGGCAAGGCGCAACTATTTTCCGCGGCGCGGGTTTGCTGTAATAACACTCTGAACTTCCCTTTAAAGGAGAACGAATGAAGAAGCTATTCACAATCGTGTGCACTCTGGTACTGGGCGGCGCCCTGAGCTTTGCTCAGACCGGCGGCAGCACTGGCGGGCAGACCCCTCCGGCTGGCGACAAAACCGCCACGGCAGGCAAGTCTGAAACCGGAAAGAAGGGTGCAAAAAAGCATCACCACAAAGGCGGTAAAAAGTCCAAGAAGTCGTCCGGATCCACCACCCCGCCCCCGAAATAACGCAGGCAAATTGCTTACAAAGCGGCCTGCAAATGGCCGCTTTCTTTTTTCCAGCTTCTCTGCTTAGAATGTTGCACATCAATTATTCCCCAATTGAATGGTTTCGAAAAACTCACTTTCTCTGAAGGAGACTGAATGAAGAAGCTACTCACGATTGCGTTTACCCTGCTGCTCGGCGTTAGCCTGTCTTTTGCGCAGGCTGGCGGCGGCTCCACTGACAAGCCGACTGAAGGCGGAAAGAAGACCGCCTCGACCAAGTCCGGGAAAAAGGCCCACAAAGGCGGCAAGAAGTCTAAGAAGAACTCAGGCGGGACCACCACACCGCCCCCGAAATAAGTTCTGTAGCGTTCACAAGGGCGGTCCGCAAGGGCCGCCTTTTGCTGCAAAAGAATTTTTCAACTCTCAGGCAATTAGCCTCAATCCACCGCCAGCCGCCTGGGCCGCAGGCGCTGATAGAGCAATACAGAAATCCCCAGGCCCAGAGTGCATCCGCCAATGAGCACGGCCACTGCCTGCCGCGGAGGCATACTCAAGTGCGGATAGCGGAGATTGAAGAACAGAAGAGCAAAGAACCCGACCATGCTCATGAATACTGCCGGGGTGAAGAGCACCCGCCATGCCCTTACCATGCATGCATATAAATTGTCGTTCAAGCGGGCATCGTGGCCGAACTGCCGCCGTCCAGACGGCTTTTCCCCAGCGTCAGATCCCCAGAACTCCGGCGGCATGGAAAGCTGATCATAGATGTAGATTGCGGCCACAAACAGGCCCAGTGCAGCCGTAAAGCTGATAGCGGCGGCAACCCGCGACGTCTTGACAATCGCCTCCGGGTCTTTGAGGATCTCGATCAACGCGGTAATCGTGAAACCCGCCAGGAAGGTGCACACCGTCATCTTGGTTTGGATTTTGTCTTTGAGTTTCGCCGCGAAGTCCTCCCGCCTGGTGGCGTAGACCAACTCGGCTTTTCCGCCGATGAACGCCTGCTTGTTTTTGCCCTGGATCCAAACCGCCTCGCCGCGGTCCAGCCGCCGCGAATCCTTGCCCGTCATCTGGCAGAGCAACCGGCTGATGGAAGGCTCATGCCCCGTCACTGCCAGAACCGCCTCACTGGTAGTGGCTGCATCTCCGGCTTCGGCAAAGAGCGTATCCGGCCGCAAAGCATGGCGCTGTGGTTCCAGGCATTTCAGGCAACGGACCTTTTGCCTGGTTTCTTCCGCCAGCATTTCCGCCGTTTGCCTGGGCGCCTGGTACTGGCTGCTGAACACAGCGGTAAAAGGCCGCAGAGAAGCAGTCTCGCGCTGGCGCAAAATTCGCTTCAGGGTTTCTTTTGCCGTTTCCTGCCCGTTGGCAGAAAGGCAGTCTTCCATCTCCGGTTTTTTGTGCTCACGCTCAGCATGGCGAACCAGAATAATGTCCATAGCGGATTCCTCTCATGGTCTGATTTGTTAGGAGATTTCTCTCTCAAGTAGTGCCGCCGGGAGCAAATTCATTTCAACAGATGGGAGGAGAGTGAATCGAGTCATCGGATCATCGGTGCATCGGGGCCATCTGATTTTCTGAAATCCCGAATGCGCGGGTTTTGCGCATGAGGGATCGCTATTGTCTTCTATGCTCTTAAAGTTCTATTCAGATTTCCGTCCCTACCCAAAAGTCCTTCGCCGCTATAGGGGTTCCCTCACCCGCAAAAAACGCGGGTTCGGGATTGCAGAAAAACCGATGCCCCGATCTCCCGATTCCTTTGCGTCCTCTGCGGTGAAAAAGGTTTTGGCTTGGGATTCCCGTCTGCAATCGCGTTATAGTAGTTGTTCAAGAGATGGCCAGCCGCCCCCCGATTCCTGACGCCTCGCGGACCTCAACGCAGCGCGAGATTGCCCGCATTGCGGAGATGCGGAGCGTGCACGCCGCTTTCTCATATCTTCACAATCAGGAGATGGAATTTCGCCGCTGGCAGCGCGAACTCGCTGAAATTCCCGCGCCTCCGTTTGGCGAAGCGGCGCGCAGCGAGTGGCTGCGCCAAAGGTTCACCGCTCTCGGACTTGAAGATGTTCAGGCCGACGAACTGGGCAATGTCCTGGGCATGTTGCAAAGCAAACGTACTGCCCCGATGATCGGCATCAGCGCGCACCTTGATACGGTTTTTCCCCAGGGCACTGCGCTGCAGACGCGTGAAGAAGCCAACCGCCTCTTTGGTCCCGGAATCAGCGACAATGCCGCCGGCGTGATCGCACTGCTGGCCGTGGCCACGGCGTTGAAGCGCGCGCAGCTCCAGCCTGCCACCAACATTGTTTTCATCGGCAACGTGGGTGAAGAAGGTGAAGGCAATCTGCGCGGCATGCGTCACCTGTTTTCCGCTTCGCCCTGGCGCGACGTCATCACTTCCCTGCTCGTGATCGATGGCGCCGGCACTGACACGTTCGTGAACCAGGCGCTGGGAAGCCGCCGCTTTGAGGTCACCTTTCGCGGTCCCGGCGGCCACTCCTGGAGCGACTTCGGCGTTCCCAACCCAATCGTTCTTCTCTCGCGGGCGCTGTCCCGGTTTAGTGAAGTCCACATTCCAGAGTCGCCGCGCACCACGTTCAATATTGGCGTGATCTCCGGCGGCACGTCGGTCAACTCGATTCCTGAATCGGCCACCGCGCGCGTTGATCTGCGTTCGGCTTCCATGGAAGAGCTGCAAAAGCTGGAAGACCGCCTGCGTGAGTGCGTGGCTGAAGCCTGGAGAGAGGCCCCGCTCGCGCACCGTTCCGGTGAGCTCAAAGTCACGCTGGCCATTGAGAGCATTGGTGACCGCCCGGCGGCTGAGCTGCCAGCGAACGCGCGCATTCTGCAAATCGTCCGCGCCGCGGACAAGCATCTGCGCATCGAGTCTTTTCCCCGGCTCGCCTCCACTGACGCCAACGTTCCCCTGGCCCTTGGGATTGAGGCCACCACCATCGGCGCGGGTGGCGACGGCGGCGGCGCGCACACGCTGCGTGAGTGGTTCGATTGCACCAATCGCGATCTTGGGCTCAAGCGCATTCTGTTAGTCTTGTTGGCTCTTACCGGAGTGCAGGAATGAAAATTCTTTTAGCTGTCCTGATGGTGCTGACCATGGCAAGTTTGTCTTCTGCGGAAAAGCAACCTCACGCTGACGTGATCTTTATCCATGGCGATATTTACACCGGCATGGCGACGTGCATGTCCTCTGTGCCAACTCACAAGCCTTGCATTGTTGTTAGCGATTTGCCGCCTGTGCAGGAGAGTTCGACGCTCTCCGGGCACCGCGCGCAAGCCATCGCCGTTACCGGCGACAAGATCGTTGCCATCGGCTCGAACGAAGACATTCAGAAATTCAAAGGCCCCAAAACCCAGGTCATCGATCTCGGCGGCCACTTCGTGATGCCCGGCTTCAACGATGCCCACGTGCATCTGGGCTCCGGCGGCTTTGAAAAGCTGAACGTTGATCTGGTGGGCAGCAAATCACTCGATGACATGAAGCAGCGCATCGCTGCGCGCGTCAAGACCGCCGGGCCGGGCGAGTGGATTCAAGGCCGTGGCTGGGACCACACCCTGTGGGCGGAACAAAAAACGCCTACGCGCGCGGACATTGACGCCGTCACCGGTGACCATCCCGCAATCTTCAACCGCATCGACGGCCACATTGCCATCGCTAACAGCGCGGCGTTGAAAGCCGCGGGCATCACCGCGCAGTCGCCAGATCCGCACGGCGGCAAGATCGATCGCGATGACAAAAGCGAGCCCACAGGCATTCTGCGCGAAACCGCCATGGGAGCCGTTTTTGAAAAGATCCCGCCACCCAGCGCGGCGCAGCGCCGCAAAGCCGCTGAATTGGCGCTTGAGGACGCCGCGCGCTGGGGCATCACCTCTGCCCAGGACAACTCTGATTGGGAAGATTTCCTCACCTACGAGCAAATGGAAAAAGAAGGCAAGCTCACGCTGCGCATCGCTGAATGGCTGCCCTTTGACGCGCCGGTAGACGAACTGAAAAAGCGTCGCACTCACCACGCCGCCGGTGACCCCATGCTGCACACCACCATGCTGAAAGGCTTCATGGATGGATCGCTGGGCTCGCGCACCGCCGCCATGCTCGCGCCGTACGACGATGATCCCAAGAACACCGGCATTCCGCGTTACGAACAAGACAAACTCAACACAGCAGCCGCCGAACGCGTCAGTGCCGGCTTTCAGCTTGGCTTCCACGCCATCGGCGACCGCGGCGCGCGCATGGCGCTGGACGCATTCGCCTATGCCATCCAGAAAAGCAACAAGAAGGGCATGCGCTTCCGCATCGAGCATGACCAGGTCATCGCCCCTGAAGATTTCAAGGAATACAAAGACCTGGGCGTGATCGCCTCCGTGCAGCCCAACCATCTGCTAACTGACATGAACTGGGCTGAGGCGCACATCGGCCCCGCGCGCGCCAAACATTCGTATCCGTGGAAGGAATTTGAAGACAACGGCATCGCGCTCGCGTTCGGAACAGACTATCCGGTCGAGCCCATCACGCCGTTCCGCGGCCTATACGCGGCAGTCACGCGCAAGAATGAAGCGGGGACTAAAGAATATTATCCTGAGCAGAAGCTCACCATTGACCATGCCATTGCCGCCTACACCACCGGGGCGGCTTATGCTGAGTTCGCCGAAGACAAAAAAGGCCGGCTCACGTCCGGCATGCTGGCTGACTTTGTGGTGCTCGACCGCGACATCACCAAGGTCGAGCCGCCGGAGATCTTAAAGACGCGCGTCCTGCGCACCGTAGTTGGAGGCAAGACAGTCTACGAGGCTAAGTAGAACCGCACAAGAACACGGCGTTTACTTCTCGA
Organism: Candidatus Angelobacter sp.; assembly: GCA_035703825.1. GTDB lineage: Bacteria > Acidobacteriota > Terriglobia > Terriglobales > Acidobacteriaceae > Angelobacter. The sequence continues at coordinate 8,120 of DASSXL010000219.1, read as the reverse complement.
CACTTTTCTCGTCTGTCATCCTGAGTGACTCCGAGGGAGCATCGCGACCCGAGGAGGAGTCGAAGGATCGAACGATGCGTATCGCGCCATGCCGCCTCAGGGAGTTCTCACGAGAATCGATTTTCCTGCGGCTCCAGCAAAAAAGCCTGCCGCGAATCTCGCGAATGAGCACGAATAACAGATTCGCGTATTTCGCGTTCATTCGCGTCAAATTCTTTTTTAATCTGCGTTGATCAGCGAAATCTGCGGCCGGTAGTGTCCTAATTTAGGACACTACCCTGCGGCCCGTGCAACAATCCCGCTTAACAAAATAAATCCGCCGCTTAACTTTATTCGTTTCTCCAAGACGCTTCGCTTTCTTGTTGCGTCCACTTTCGCCGCGCGGCTATAAAGACAAAGACGGGCCACGCCGGTGCTGGAACACCGCACGCAGCCCTGACCACAAATCACCTTCACTAGAAAGGCGACCTATGGCTGAAACAGATTCTAGCAGTGCCTATAAACCTGTTGTTTACGACCTTCTCAACCGTCTCAACGCAGCGTTCGCTCGCGTCCATCGCAATATGGAAGCATTGCAAGCGGTCGGCATTTTCGATCCGCTGATGATGCAGAACCTTAACCGCCAACATGAACAGCTTCGCGCCGGCGCGAATTATCATCTGCTCGGGGCCATGCGCCGCGTGGAAGAACGCGACCGCGGGCGGTTCTCGCAGCCACCCAATGAACCTTCAAACCCACCCCGATAAATGAACCCTCAAACATTGGACAGAGGACCCGCCGCAACAGGCGGGCCCTCTCGTCCTAATGCACTTTTTGCATGGAAGAATGATCGCAGCCAAACACAGAGACTAGAGCGGTTCCACTCTTGCTGTACCCTCACGGGGTGGAGCAGACATTTATGTCTGCGGTAATGGCCTATTCAAGGAATAGGCTTTAGCCCCTGAGGTAAACAGCTCACAGGGTACAGCAATTCAGGAACCGCTTTTGCATGGGAAGAATGTTCGCAGCCAAAACACAAAGCCAATTGCCAATTGCTAATTGCTCGATGCCCCTAAAGCTTCGCCGCAGGTTCTTCCAACTCCCTGACCGCCGCTTCAGCTTGCTTTCTGCTCTTGTGTGAATCCCACAAGAGCCACGCCAGATAACACAGGATCACCGTATTGACCACCAGCCCGCCCCATGTAAAGAGGTTGTTGTGGCGCTTTACTTCCAGCACCAGGTAAGGCGTGTATGAGCTGCAGCTTATAACGGCAAACCACTCAGCCCATTTTTTCTCCATCCACAATCCCACGCCTTCAGTAAAACGGATCGCGGTGTAGGCAAAGGCAAAGAGCGCCCAGAGGTGAACATTCTCATGGTTCACGCGGGCCGCTCCGCGCATGACCGTGCGGGCGATATGGCCGTCAGGGCTCAGATGCAGGACCCTGTGCAGAAAATAAAGCAGGTGCGCGGCCACGGTCTGCAGGTCCTTGTGCCGCAGGGTAACCAGCCACACTCCCAGGGCCAGCCCCAACAGGCCCTTGCCCGCCTCAAGCACGGCAACTCCGCGCAGGCCAAAATGCTTCGCGATCAGGTTTTTGTTGTTGTTCATGGGCCTGAAGGGCAAAAGTCTATTCTATATGGCAGCGCACGCCAGGGTTTCCGCATACCGAGCCACCTGCCTTGGATAATGGCAATGTAAGACAGATGTTGGTTCCCATCCTGGCTTCCCTGCTTCAGGCGCTCACCCTGCTGGGTTGCGTGGCCGTCAGCGATGGCAGAAAGACCATGAACAGGGTGCCATGCCGGCTTGATCGAAAACGGATGGAGCCGCCGTGCTTTTCTATGATCTGCTTGCTCACCCATAGCCCCAGTCCGGTGCCAACGTCCTTCTTGGTGGTAAAGAAAGGCTCCCATATCTTGTTCTTGATCGCAGCATCAATGCCTGTCCCGTTGTCGGCAACCGTAACCTGAATCCCCGGAGCGCCGGTTCCGTTGGCGTGCGCCGATTTAGTCCTGATGGTAATCACCCCTTGCGCGGGCGCGGCATCAATGGCATTGGCGATAAGGTTCGAAAGCACCTGCCTCACCTCGCCCGCCACGGTGCTGAGTTTTGTTTCCGCGCGCAGGTCTTTCACCACTCGCATCTGTTTGCCTTTGAGCTTTGATTGATAAATATTCAGCACGCCTTCCGCCAGGGCTGAAATGTTCACTCCCGCTGGGGCCCCGTCATCGCGATAAAAGCCGAGCGTCTGCTTGGTTAGATAGGTAACGCGGGCCAGCTCTTCATCCGCCAGGGCAAGAAACTCCTGCGTCTGGTCACGGCTGGAGCGCGCCAGGTATAGCAGGTTGGTCACCGCCTCCAGTGGATTGTTGATCTCATGCGCTATGCTGGCTGCCAGCCTTCCGGCCGCGCTCAGCTTTTCCGTCCGGATCAGCGCCTCTTTGGCCAGCTTGAGTTCGGTGGAATCGGCGATCACACCGATGAATTCTTTTTGCACTCCGGCGGCGTTCCGGATCGGCGCCCCGGAAACCAGCGCTTCCATGATGGAACCGTCTTTCCTCACCTGCCTGGTCTCCACGTGCACCAGGGACGCGCCCCCGGCGAGTTTGGCCACAAGTTCAGACCAATCGTGCGTTGAGTTCGGCGCAATCGGCAACTGGCGGCCAATGATTTCCTCGGCTTTCCATCCCAGCATCCTCTCCGCGGCGGCGCTCCAACTGGCAACCGTGCGGTCCTGCCGGAACCGTATGATGCCGACCGGAGATGCCTCGATCAAGGCGCTCAGTTCCTCGCTGAGCGCGGTAGCGCGCTGTTGCGCCGTGTCCCGGTTCTCGTCGATCGAGTTCATCACCGCCGCCGTGCGCAGGACCAGCGTGGTGAACAGGGCGACCACCGCGAGCATCAATAGCGCCATGCCGCTTTCTGGCGTAAGCAGCCGTCTCCGTTCCACCCAGGTCTCAAGCAGCCCCAAAGCGGGGACCACAAACAAGATTGCTGCCGTTAATCGCCTCACCAGCAACCCGCCCAGGCGAGGATTGGCAAGAGATTGGATTACCCACCCCGCGGAACTGCAACAGAGCATCGCCACGCCCATCACGGCAAACAGGATTGCGGTCGGCATGGCCATCACCCGCCCGTAAAACAGGCGGAAGCCAAACATGTATCCGATGATGCCGATGTAGGCCACGCCCAGCACGGCGCAACCGGCAATGTCTGAAATAAGAAATGTCTTGCCTTGGCGCCGGATGAATAGCAGACCTAGCCCGCCGACCAGAAAAGCGATTGAGGACGTAATGGCAATGCGCCCTGGATTCGGCAGCCACCAGTCGCCCATTCGGTGCGCAAAAAACAGGCGGTCGATATTCAAATCGATTCCGGTCAGATACTCCCCGAGCGTCAATAACCCAAATACCCCCACGGCGGCTCCCAATCCCATGCCAATTCGTAAACGGAATTTACTCCTGGGAGAGCGGGTATTTGAGGTTTGCAGCAGGAGAGAAACTCCGCAAAGCAGAAAACACAGTGCCGAGTTGGGAGCAACGAATGATCCAAACACCTGGCCGCGCAGAATGGGAATGCGCAGTTGCCATCCGGCCATGATGATGCACGCAATCGCAACCAGAGCGGACGCGGCCACAATCCCAACGCGCCGCACCCTGGCATGGAGCGGCAGGATTTGGATATTTTCAGGGTCCATCAATCGCAAGATCGATCAAAACAGAAAAAATCTTTCCCCCTAAGCGGGACAAACGAAACTCCATCGAAAGCCGTTCAGCGAACAAGGATTCAGAGGGGTCCATTGAATCCTGACCGAATACGGTCGATGTTATCAAAGAAAGCCGTGCCTACAGCATTTAGCGCTTTTAAGCTATAACTGTTGGTTGAAAGTTGCTGATTTTTGGTTGCATTGAAGGCCCAAATTAGGCAGACAAGCCGCGCCTGATCGCCGTTGAGTCAGGAAAGCTCCGTCCGCGACTCAATTGAACAGGCTGCGAATCGTGTTTTCTCGGAAGGCAAAAATTTTCTGCACATCCGATTTGACTTTGATCTTGTAGGCAATCTGTCCCAGCACGCCCAGCGGAAGCGCGAGGTTGACTGTGTCTGAGATTAAGGTCCCGCCATCCCGCGCTTCAAAGCGGTGCTCATGCCGCCACAGCTTATATGGCCCGCGCAGTTGCACATCGACAAAGCGGTGCGGCGGTTCCCACTCCACAATCTCACTGGTCCAGCGCAGCGGAATGCCATGGACGCGCAGGCTGTATTTGATCAGAGTTCCCTGTTGAACCGGCTTGGGCTTTACGTCAAGAATTTTGAAATTTAGCCACGGTGGAGTGAGGGCTTCCAGGTTCTCTGCCTGCGAGAAGAACTCGAAAACCTGCGGCAGAGGCCAAGCGACTTGCTGCGCAAAAGATAACGTATAAGTCTTATCCGCCATTCAACCGCCTTTTCTTTCATTGGAACACACTGGCCGCGCTGGCAGAGAATGGCATCTAAGCCAGTGTGAGTAGCGCCGGCCACATCTTTGCGAATGGAACAAAGACAAAAAGGCCTCGCAGGATTCTTGGCCGGGTTAAAGAAGCGCTGTGGCGCACCATTGAGGCCGTTCCCGCAAAGCACACCCTGCAGATGGCCGCGGCACTCTCTTACTATTTTGTTATTTCCATGTTCCCGGCTTTTCTTCTGGTTTCGGCCATCCTTGCCTACCTGCCCGGAGCGCATCCATTTGACCAGGTATTGTCCCTGATGTCGGGGTTCGTGCCCAACGAATCGATTGAGCTTCTCCGCAAGGTGCTGGCCACCGTGGTCACCCCCAATCGAAGCACGCTGCTCTCTTTCGGCGTGCTCGGCACCCTGTGGACTGCTTCCGGCGGCTTCGCCGCGGCGATTGAAGCTCTGGACATTGCTTACGAAGTGGAAGAAGCGCGTCCGTTCTGGGTAACCAGGCCGCTTGCCGTCGCCCTCACGCTTCTGGTCGGCATACTTCTTCTGGTCGCGTTGGCGGTGATGATCGTTGGCCCGCAGTTTGGAACCTGGCTGGCTTCACGGACAAGCCTTTCCTGGCTATTCGCGCAAGCCTGGCCGTATATCCATTGGACGGTCGCGGTGCTGTTCACCGTGCTTGCCGTGGAATCGCTCTATTTTCTTGCGCCGAACGTGAGACAGCGTTTCTGGGCCACGCTTCCCGGAGCTGTGCTGGCCGTGGGTTGCTGGATCGGTCTTTCTTACATTCTGGGTTACTACTTCCGCAGTTTTGCCCACTTTAACAAGACATACGGCGCCATGGGCGCTGTGATCGCCTTGATGGTGTGGCTCTATTGGACAAGTTTCTTCATGCTGGTGGGCGCGGAGCTGAATTGCCAACTGGCCAAAGAAACAAAAAAAGGAAAAATCAAGCAGGATGAAGACCCAAGCGGATTGACGGGCTTGGACCTGGCAGCGTAAGAGCAAAACCACAAAGGACACGAAGGATCACGAAGTTGTGTCTTATGTTTTATTACTTCGTGTCCCTTTGTGTCCTTTGTGGTGAAAGCACTACCTCGCCGACTTAAACAACGCAAACACTGCGCCCTGGGGATCGGCCACGATGGACCACGTGCCCACGTTTTCCATCTTGCGCGCCGGCATCAGGATTTTTCCTCCCAGTTGGGCGGCTTTTGCGGTGGCGGCATCGGCGTCGGCCACCTGGAAGTAGATCAGCCAGTGCGGCGGAGCGTTTGGATTGCGGTGCGTGGCCGGGGGAATCCCGCCGATAAAATGCTCGCCATTCTTGATGTGCAGATAGCCGGAAGGATCTTTTTCGTCCCTGGTGAGTTGCCAGCCAAAAACTTCACCGTAGAATTTTGCCGCGCGTTCCGGATTGGGCGTGCTGAGATCAGCCCAGCAAAAGGTGTTATCGCCGGCAATGGCGGCGCCCTGATGGCTCTTGGGCTGCCACAGGGAAAAGACCGCGCCCGTCGGGTCCTGGAGCACCGCCATGCGGCCCACTTCCATTACGTCAAACGCGGGCGAGAGCACCGTGCCGCCGGACTGCGCCGCCTTGCTCACTGACTGGTCGGCGTTATCCACCGCAACATAAAGCATCCAGTTTGGAGGCACGCCCTGCGCGCGCTGCTCTTTGCGCATGGTATAGGCCGCGCCGGTGTTGCGGCCATCGAGGTTGAACATGGAATAAAAATCGTCGGGCCCCATGGGGCTGTCAACCACTGACCAGCCAAACAACGACGTATAAAACTTCTTGGCTGCATTCTGGTCCGTCGTGGCCAGCTCGACCCAGCAAAAAGAACCTGCGGGATGGTTATCGATGTTTGCCATAGGCACAAAAGTATACAGCCTGTGAAGGAGTCATGCGGTTGACGAGCGTTCCACCCTGGCAAACAGGACGTCCCACTCCTGATGCCTTTGCTCCGGCATGGCCCGGCTGCCCGGAAACGCCTTTTCCAGCAATTCAAGCTTCGATATGCGCGGCACGGCAAACTTGCGCCAGTCCGGCAGGCGGCTGCTGCCGCTCTCGCCTGCAATCTGATAAGCAAAGAGGTACGCGGTCCCTTTTTGAATGCCATAATCATGCGGCTCAACAATTCGAATCTTATCGAGATAGGCAAACCGCAGCAGACTCTTCTCGTGAATCGCGGTCAGGATGGTCTGGTGAACAGCAGTATCCACCTCAGCCGGGGCAGGATGCCGTATTACATGGACTGGGCCTCGCATAACTCCATCATCGCCGGTATCCGGGCCATTGGCGCAACTCACGCGTGAATGTACTGAATTTGTAAAATCGTGCGGCCGCTTTCTTCTCAAAGCCCATTGCCCCCTCCGCAGCGGTCTGTGTACACTCACGCGATGACCAAGAGACTTCTTCTGTCATGCGTTATTGCGCTTGCCACTGTCCCCGGGATTGCTCAATGCTGCCCGGAAAAGCCGGCAACAGAAAAACAACAGGCGCTCTGGCAGAAGCTTCAGGAAGAGCTCCGCGCCGCCGATCAAAGCCTGGACGGCGTGATGGCGGTAGCGGTCAAAGACCTTACTTCAGGAGAAAGCTTCTTCATCCACGGCGACGAGATCATGCCCCAGGCCAGTTCCATCAAGATCGCCGTGCTGGCCAATCTCTACCTTCAGGCGCAGCAGGGCAAGCTCAAGCTCACGGAAGAATACATGGTGCGCCAGGAAGACCTGGTCTCCGGCAGTGACATCATGCTGGGCCTAACGCCGGGAGCCACGCGCCTGACGCTGCGCGACCTTGCCACCATGATGGTGGCCGTGAGCGACAACAGCGCCACCAACGTTCTGATCCAGCGGCTGGGAATGGCGAACGTGAACGCCATGCTGGACAGCCTGGGCCTGCATGCCACCCGGCTGCGCCGCCAGATGATGGACCTGAAAGCGGCGGGCGAGGGCCGCGAAAATGTCTCCACGCCGCGCGAGATGATGACCCTGCTGGAAACGATCTACCGCGGCAAGCTGCTCAACAAGGAAATGACCGCGGACTTCATCAAGATGCTGAGCACGCACAAGGAGAGCTCGCTCTTGCAGGGACTGCCGGACGATGTGATTGCCGCCAGCAAACCTGGCGAACTGGAAGCAGTCCGCAACGATTCTGGAATTGTATTGCTGAAGGGGCGCCCATACATTCTCTGCGTGATGACGACCTATCTCAAAGACGAGAAGGATGGCTCGGCGGCGATCCGCAGGATTTCCGCTCTCGCTTACAGTTATTTTGATCGCCTTGCGCGAGCATCCGAGTATGGCCGCGTGGTTTCACCCAAATGAAAGCTCAGCCTCCGCATAAGCCATTGTTCACCGCGGAAAAACGCAGAGGAGCTGCCGGATTGGCATGTGGTCGAAAAACTGGGTCCTCCGTGCGACAAACACCCTGAGTCACTCATAAGAGATGTGGGCAAGATAAAAAACAACCCCACCGGGGTTGAAATCAGCCGCGGAAACCCAGGCGAACGCGCCAATCACATTCGAAAGATCTTTACCATTCAACGGGATCTCATACTCTCTCCATTCCTTGCTCAGAGAGACACGACCAAGCGTTGCCTCAAAGCTATCACCAAATTTTCTTCGTGCCTCTATACCGCCGGCCTTAAATTCAACCAATTCCTTCCCCTTGGCGCCCCTCGCCCAAAACTTGATT
>DASSXL010000213.1:0-29470 GCA_035703825.1 Candidatus Angelobacter sp. | reverse complement strand
CTGTCTCAGGACATTGACTTTCTGTCGCGGCGCTTCGGCTTCACTCCCGAATCAGTTTCTTTCTTTGTGCCGCAGTTCGCCGGCGACGGCGCGGAGCAGCTTTCGTCCGCGGCCATCTCCGTGCTGGAGGGCTTTGCCCTGGCTTCCAATGAGCTGCCGCAATTCAACCTGCTGCTGGAAGCCCCGGAGGCCGCGCGCCGCGCTATCAATGAACATGCGGGGCGCCTGGGAATTTCCGGCCACGTTGCGCTGGTCCATCAGTTCGACGTCCCGGCAACCATGCAGAGCGCGCACGTAGTGCTGGCCATGGGAGAGCTTCCCGCCAATCCCGTGACCGCACGCCAGCCCAACGAGATTTGCCTGAAAAGCCTGTGGCAGGGCAAGACGCTGCTGGCCGCCGACGTCGCGCGCAATCGCGACGCCAGCCCGGAAGGCTGCGGCTGCCTGTGGTTTGAGCCGGACAACCCGCGCGAACTCGGCTACCGCATGGCCTTCCTCGGACGCAAGCCGGAATTTCGCGCCGCTCTGGCCGCAGCCGGCCGCATGTACATCTATGAAACCCGCAACGCCGCCGCTATCGGCCAGAAATACGATGAAGCCTACCGCTTTGCCGCCAGCCGAAAAAAATCCAGCGGCGTTGGCCCTAACATGATTCGACTGGAGACGGCGGAAAACTGGGGATAGGGGACCTGGTCCGCATCTATCCGCGGTAATCCGCGGTAGGGTATTGCATTCCTGTTGCGGCAATTTTCCGATCAGTGCGATCAGTGGAAATCAGTGGTGAGGTCTTTGGTCTTTTCCAGTTTCTAGTAATCTATCTGTATGCGATGTAATCCTTCCCCAGCTTTCGTAGCTCGCAGGGCTCTGCTTGATCTTCGTCTGGAGCGAGGCTGTGATAGCGGTACAGTTTGATTTCCACAGCTCAGGGAAAGCCAATTTCCTCAAAAAACGTTTTCGAACTTGTCATGCTGAGCGGCGCGCGAGTCCCGGCGAAGCACGGGATAAGCGCAAGTCGAAGCATCCCGAGAATCTATTCCTGCCCATGCTGCGGCAGGGAGTTCTCTTCCAGAACGCCTGTGCTACCATCTTTGGCCGTGCGTGACGGTTCTTATTACGAGTTCTGGGTTTATATCCTTACCAGCCACACCGGTACGCTTTATGTCGGCGTGACCGGCTACCTGAGCACTCGCATCATGCAGCACAAAATAGATTCCATTGAAGGTTTCACCAAAAAGTACAAAGTGCACCGGCTCGTCTATTACGAGAGCTATGAGCACGTGATGACCGCCATTCGCCGCGAGAAGCAGTTGAAAGGCTGGCGTCGTGACAAGAAGATAACCCTGATCGAAAAGGTGAATCCACGATGGATGGACCTGGCCGAGAACTAGGGCCGGGAAATGCGGTTTCGGGGACAGTCCCTCAAGAGAACGCCTCGAGTCGGCATGGCGCGGGAAGCATTCTCGGGATGCTTCGACTTCCCTCGCTCGCCCGCTGCGCGGGATCGTTCGGAGTCGCTCAGCAGGACAGATGGAAATTGTAATTTTTTGGCAAACCGTTACCACTACGGAGACATGTCTTTTTCCTCGTAGCTAAATTGCTACTTCCACGAGAATCGCTCAGCCCGCTATTCTCGTCACAGTCTTGTGCCCATGAATAGACATTTGATTCTCAATAGCCGATGCGTTGTTCTCGTGTGTCTGCTGGCCGGGATCGGTTGCGGCAAGCCCGCGACTGAACCGGCAAAAGACCCGTCGCCGGCCAAGTCCACAGCGCAAGCCAGCCCAACTCCTTCCTCCGGCGACGACATGGAAGCCGGCGCGGCCATGCTGCGTATCCTGAACGCCGCGCATCGCAGCGGCGGCATCATGCTGCACGGCGAATGCGGCGTGCTGGGCGTGACCGAATCCTATCGCATCAAAACGCCGCTCACCCTGGAGCCTCTGGACAAGGCCCTGCAGGAGATATCGGCCAAGTACCAGAATATTTACTGGCGCGAGTCGCCGGCCAGTGGCGTGCGCGTGGCGGACAGCGACATCAAAGCCCGTCTCCTGCGGCTGAAGCTCAGGGAGTTTCGCGTGATTGAAGACCGCGAGCCTGACGCCGTGATGGCCGCTCTGTGGCGCACTCCGGAGGTCGCGGCATTCCTGCGCCGCAACCGCATTCACTTTTTGCGCCGCCCCATCACCGCAAGAAAAGCCATCTCGCCGCCAATGATCGTCGAGATAAAAAATGCCGCGGTGGCTGACATTCTGGACCGCATCGCCGCCGGCTACCGGCAAGACCCGCCGAAGGTCTGGCTCTACCGCGAGTGCGACGACCAGAAAACGGCGCTGGTGGACGTGCAGATGCGGTGAAAGATCCTACCGCGGATCAACGCGGATGAACGCGGATCGGAACAAAATCAAAAATCGAAAACCAGAGGTACAACGGTTCTCCCATCCCTGGACTTTTTCTACGCGTCCTTAGCGCCCTTCGCGGTGGAAAAGAACTTTACCCCGGATCACACGGATAAACGCGGATCAAAAAAAGAGCAACCCCTTTGATAGTTCTCTACCGTCTATTGGTTTTGGTTTAATCCGCGTCGGTCCGCGCAAATCCGCGGTAAATCTTCTTCTGTTTCTGGCCCTGCCATCAATTTTTCCTCCTGTTAACTACTTTGCTACTCCCCTGCGCGTCCGATAACCGTTATGCTCGGGTTCAGTGGCGATGCGCATGACAGTTCTGGCGAGCGGGAGCAGAGGAAACTCCACCGTGCTCTCCAGTTCCCGCGCCAGCATCCTGGTGGATGCCGGCATCTCCTGCAAGGAGACGCTCAAGCGCATGAAGGCCGCAGGTGAAGACCCGCAAAAGCTCAAGGCCATTGTGATTTCGCACGAGCACCAGGACCACGTTGCCGGGTTGCAAGTGCTGGCGCGCAAACTCGAAATCCCCGTTTATATCACTGAGGCCACCTACCATAGCTGGCGGCGCGCCACCAAAGATCCTGAAGGCAAGCCGGCCAAGCTGGAGCGTCGCGAGCACTTCCAGGTAGGCCGCAGTTTTGAGATTGCCGACATCACCGTAACCGCCTTTACCATTCCGCATGACGCGGCCGATCCGTGCGGCTTTACCTTCAAGGCCGCAGGAGTAAAGATCGGCGTGGTCACCGACCTGGGCTACCTGCCTTACAGCGTGAAAGACCATCTGCGGCGCTGTGACGGCCTGATGATTGAATCGAACCACGACCTGGAAATGCTGCGCAACGGGCCTTATCCCTGGATGGTGAAGCAGCGGGTGATGAGCCGCGTGGGCCATCTGTCCAACACGGCGCTGGCCGAGTTCTTTGAGAAAGATTACGACGGCCAGGCGGCGTTCCTGGTGCTGGCGCACCTTTCCGAGCAGAATAACCATCCTGAGGTGGCCCGTGAGACCGCTCACAGGGCCTTGGGGGGCAAAATGAACCTTTTTCAGTCCTGCGCCCTGACCCTGGCCCGGCAGGACCACCCATTGCAGCCTCTCTGCCTTGGGTGAGAAGATACCTGTACAGGACCTTAATCTGGGATGAGAATAGGCTTAATCAACCGCCGCCGTTCCCCGGCGGCGAAAGAGGCTTTGGAATAGCAGAGGTTTTCTGAACAGCAGTCAGGCAGGCGAATGAGCAATTTGTGCAGTGATCGCGTGGTGGGAGATATCCTCGCCGGCTGGCGGTACGATATCTCAGGCCTGGCCCCGGAGATGCGCGGCGACTATGAAGCGCATCTGGCTGAGTGCGCCCACTGCCGCTCCCGCCAGGTGCTGCATCGCACCATCGACATTGGATTGATGATTGTGGCCGGAGTTTCCGCCGTGATGTTTCTGGTGGCCTTTGGGGCGGTGCGGTATTTTTCTCCGCGGCACGCCCTGGTGCTGGAGCTGATCGCCCTCGCAGGATTTCTTTTCTTCAGCGTGGTATGGCTGATCGTCGCCGTGGCCACGCCCGCGCCCGTTGTGGTGGCCGATGTTGCCCGCATCCAGGCGCGACGCATCCATGATCGCCTGCCCAGCCAGATCCGCGAGAAGCTGCCGGAGATCACCCAGGAATTTCTCAAGGAAAGATAGTCCGCCCCTTCTCTTCGGCGATCATTCTGCATAGCTGCAAAAAAAGCCACCTGATTTCCCCAGGTGGCTTTTGCTTGAAGCAGTGTTTGCGTTCTTGAATTTACTGCTGCGGCCAGATGTAACCCACGGTGGCTTCATCCTTGAAACCCTGGCTCAGGAACTGCTGGCGCTCGCTGGCTGAGGTGGTGTAAAGATGCGCGTCGCCATTGGCGTTGGAGAGGCGATAGAGCGGCTGCGTGCCGGAGGCCTGCGAACTCGAGACGTATCCGGCGATGCCCGCATCGCGATAGCCGTGCGCCTGCATGCTGCCGCGCTCGTTGGCGTCAAGGGTGAGCAGGGTGTCGCCATTGCCGCCGATCATGCGATAGAGCGGCACCGTGCCTGGGGCCTGCGAAGAGAGGATAAAACCGGTGGTGCCTTCACTATGGAAGCCGTTCGCGCTTTGCTCGGACGCATTCGTGGTGTATGCGTGCAGGTTGCCGGCTGCGTTGGAGGAGCGATACAACGGGACCTTGGCGCCCATGCCGCTATCCCCTCCGCCCTGGGCGGGCGTGTTGGCTGAAGCGTTCACGTCCGGCGCGGTGCCGTTGGCCGTGCCTGCCGACTGAAATTGTCCGGCCGTGCGCAGGTCGCCATCACGCGTCAGGATCTGCCACTCGTAGGTCTTGCCCGGCTCCAGTCCCGTCAATTGCAGAGTGTGGCTGGTGCCTCCGCCGGCATGATACGCGGACTTCCAGGCGCTGTTGCTCCCGGCCACGCGATAACGCACGTGGTTGGCTCCGGGTGAGTTGGTGGACCAGCTGATGGTGGCCGCGTTGCCGGTAATGTTGGTGATTGACGGCCCGGAGGTGATCTGGACCGCTTTCTCATTGGCCTGGTCCATGGGTTTTTGTGCGAACATTGGCGCCGCCGATAACATAAGCGACAAACCTAAGAGCGTGATTGTGCGTTTCATGATTTTTTCGTCTCCCTACCACAGAAATACAATTCAGAATTTTTGTGCGACGACGAAGCGGCCCTGCTCGTGCATTCACCCGCACTTGCCGAAAAGGCATGATTGCGCACGATTTTCGGACTTACCTAGTTCGAAGGGTGTAACCCGGCGCGGGTTGCACTTGCAGAGCTGGATAAGCGGAGCTGCGGGATGGCAGCTCTGCTTTTGCTCTGTCGCCCGCAAAAGAATCAAAGCCGCCATTCCGGCGGCTCTGGTTCCTATTACGAAATTGCACTAACGCCGGTCGTGATCTTTGTCGTGATCTTTGTCATGGTCGCGGTCCCGGTCGCGATCATGGTCACGGCCGCCATGGCCTGGCGTCTGGAATTGTCCTTCCTTGCGCAAATCGCCATCGCGAGTCAATATCTGCCACTGATACGTTCTGCCCGGCTCCAGTCCGGTCAACTGCAGGGAATGATGGGTGCCGCCGCCGGGATGATAGGCCGACTTCCAGGGTTGATTGCTGCCCGCCACGCGATAGCGGACGTGGTTGGCTCCGGCGGAACTGGTGGTCCAGTCGATCACGGCCGAGTGCCCGGTAACGTTGTCGATTCTTGGGCCGTCGACGATGTGGACAGCTTTTTCATTGGCGTCGTCCATGCGCCTTTGCGCGAATGCCACGGTCGCCAGCAACATCAGCGACAAACTTAACAGCGTGAATGTGCGTTTCATGATTTTTGGTCTCCTATACATGGGGAAAATGCCTTTGAGAGTCTTGCGCAGAAAGCAGCTCACGTCCGCGTCTGCCCCGGCCAGGCAGGAACGCCCCACCGTCCGCAGCCCTCACTTAGTTCGAGTGGCGTAAGTCAGCGCGAGTTGCTCTTCAGGGCTGGATAAGCAGAGTAGAAGCGGCTGTTGGCTTTCGGCTGTTGGCTTTTAGCTTTTAGCTTTTAGTGCTTAGGTGAGTTTATTTGTTGGGAGAACTATACGTAGATTTACTTAATTGGAACTGATGATCTTAGCGGACTGCAACATGGACAAAGGGCCAAAAGCGAAAGGCCAAAAGCTAATAGCCAAGAGCCAACAGCCGCTTCCCAACAGCCGCCTTCACACTTCCAGAGTCCCGATAATGTCCGTAATCCGCTTCACGCGGTTTTCAAAACACCAGCGCTGCAAGCCGTCAACAATTTTCTCGGTGGCGCAGGGGTCCCAGAAGTTTGCCGTGCCCACTTGCACCGCCGCGGCGCCGGCCAGCATGAACTCCACAGCGTCCTCGGCCGTGGCAATGCCTCCCATCCCAATCACCGGGATCTCCACCGTATGCGCGGCTTCATAGACCATGCGCAGCGCAATCGGCTTGATGGCCGGCCCGCTCAGCCCGGCCGTCACGTTGGAGATGCGCGGCTTGCGCGTCTTGGCGTCAATCGCCATGCCGACGAACGTGTTGACCAGCGAGATGGCGTCTGCGCCGGCATTTTCCGCGGACATGGCCATGGCCGGTATGCTGGTAACGTTGGGCGAGAGCTTCACGATCAGCGGCCTGCGCGCTGCCGACTTGCAGCTTGCCACCAGCTCTTCCAGCAACACGCGGTCCGTGCCGAACACCATGCCGCCCTGATGCGTGTTGGGGCATGATACGTTCAGCTCGTAAGCGGCAATGCCTTCGGCTTCATTCAAAATCCTGATCGTCTCCACGTATTCCTCGCGCGTATAGCCAAACACATTGGCGATCACGACCACGTTTTGCTTTGCCGCCAGGCGGGGCAGTTTTTCCTCGATGAACGCGCGCGCGCCAATGTTCTGCAGGCCGATCGAGTTGAGCATGCCGGCGGCGGTTTCAAACAGGCGCGGCGGTGGGTTGCCGACCATGGGCTCGCGCGAGAGGCCCTTGGTAACAAAGCCGCCCAGCTTTTCCAGCGTGACAATGTCTTCAAACTCGATGCCGTAGCCAAACGTGCCGCCGGCGGCGATCACCGGGTTTTTGAAGCTGATGCCGGCAAAGTTCACGCTCAGGTCGGGCCGGCGATGCGTCGCTGTGTCCTGGGTTGCTGTAGCCATCGCTCCTAGTGTAAATGCATCGTATACGAGCAAGAAAATAACGGCAGGACAAGGCCATTTTCACCGCGGAGGCGCGGAGCGCCGGAGAAAATCTCGCCACGGATGAACGCGGGTTGGCCCAGATCTCAAACAGGCGGCAGTGAATCGCGTGAAGATCATTGCGATCTGACAAAATCGGTGGTATGAGGTTGACCGCAGCAGGTGTTGTTGAACCTGAATGTTCCCTCACGCTTGTCTTTTCTTGCTCCCGCAAGGCGTACTCAGTAAACTCGAACAACCACGATGAAGAAAGCGCTCGGATTCGTATTGGCCGCCGCTTGTGTTCTCTTCTGCTCCATCGCCACGGTTCCGACGCGCGCGCAGCAGAGTTCGTGCACCGGCCGTGAGACAGCAGACGTTCAGTTCGAGGCACGCGCTTTTGCGGCGCAGAAGATTGGAGATGCGGTACTCTTTCATGCCGGAATGTATGTGGACGCGGACGGAGCGCCCAACGCCTACGGCCCGCACGACCGCGGACTGGACTTCACCGCCAACGCCCTAAGGAACGGCAGGTTCCAGAGTGTGGCCCTCCATCCGGATGGCAGGCCGGTCATCCAGCGGTCCGGACGGTTCAAGGGCTTTTACGTCTCCACCACCTCACTACACAACGCTGCCGGCAGCCCAACAGTCCCTGCCACATATGTTGACGCACGGAAGATACCGTACATCGTTTTGCCGCCTGAATTCATAAAGCGATTTGACGTGGCGCTGGGAGATCTGGCCCTGGTGACCAACCAGAGGAATGGGAGAACATCATTCGCCATATTTGCCGACGTCGGCCCTCACGGCAAGATCGGGGAAGGGTCGGTTGCGCTGGCCCGCGCGCTTGGAATCAATGATGACCCGCGCTATGGTGGCACCGGCGATTCAAGCATTGCCTATCTGGTGTTTCCGAAATCCGGGCTGGGCCCGGGCAAGCTCAGATCGGAGAGAGAGATCAGGAGTTCAGCCATGCGCGTATTCAGGCAATGGGGCGGCGCCGCGCGACTTAGAGAGTGTTCCACGCATGAACTTGCCATTGCGCGATCAAAGTAGCGCCTCCAGGCTCTGGCCGTCGGGGCAATTTGTTTCTATCAGTGGCAACGTTCTACTTCTCTTGCCTATTACCATTAGTTAGTTGCTGGTTTCTCCATGTTCTCTGTCATGGTTGTTTATTTCGGACTGATCACCATTTCTGTGGGTGGCGTGTCCGTGCTTAAGCCATTGAAGTTCCTGGCGATCGACTCGCGATGGCAAGCCCTGGCTATGATGGCTGCAGGTCTGGTCATTGTCGTGATCGGCGCATCACTGCCATCCAAAGAAACCCACGTTGCAGCGCCGCGCTCGCAGCTTGACCAGTTTGTGCCTGCATACCAGTTCAACGAGTTCCACTCCGTCCGCATCGCAGCGCCCAAAGAGAAGATCTATACCGCGCTCAGGCAGGTTACCGCCGATGAGATTCTTTTATTCCATACATTGGTATGGCTCCGCCGCCTGGGACGACCCGGACCGCAGAGCATTCTCAATCCGCCGCCGAACATGCCGCTGCTGGACGTGGCAACCAAGACGACGTTCATTCTTCTGGCCGAAGAGCCAAACCGGGAGATTGCTTTTGGCACTCTGGTGGCGGCCCCGCGCGGCTGGCGCGCGCGAGGGGAGCGTACGCCAGAGGCCTTCAAGGCGCTTCTGGCTTCGCAGCAGCCGGGGTTTGTGCTGGCTGCGATGAACTTCCGCCTGGAGGATTGCGATGGCGCCGGTCCATGTGCGCTGCTCACCACCGAAACCCGCATCTACGCCACGGATGCGAGATCGCGCCGCGACTTCGCCCGCTACTGGCGCGTGATCTATCCCGGCAGCGCGCTCATCCGTAGAATGTGGCTGCGCGCCATCAAAAAGAGAGCGGAAGCGGTTTAGTCCCAGCCTTTGCGCGTACTCCAGGGCTGAATGGCCGGCTCAGCAAGGTTGCTGGACGTGGCCGATAGTGTCTCCGGTTGATAGAAAATCTTTTCCTCTGTTATCTTGAGCGAGTCCGTAGGAGCGAATGCGACTAAAGGACGAGTCGAAAGATCCCCAGAATGAATCCTTTGCCATGCCGCGCCAGGGAATTCTACCGAAGCCGATTCCATCTCTTCTAATCTACGGAGAACAAAAATCACTTGAGAAGAAAAGGGTTTCGAGAGAACTCCCTGAAACAGTATGGTAAGGGAAACATCCTCGGGATACTTCGACTCTGCGCTCGTCCCGCAAGCGGAACTCGCGCGCCGCTCAGTATGACAGCCCAAAAAAGGGATTGGTCAGACTGAAACACTACCCCGTAGCGATACCTGTTGTCCAAGCTATCGCCGAAGGATAGAATTCTCTTTTCCCCCAAAATTGCGCGGAACTAGGTCGGCTATTAGTTCATTCTTTGGTTAACAGGAGTTTGGCCATGTCCAGATACTTCTTCGCTCTTCTATTTGCCACAATATTTACCACAACCGTTTACGCCCAGACCGACGATCCCACACCGACGCCCACGCCGGCTCCGGTGGCGCCCGCGAACAGGCCTCGCGTCTTTATTACAGACAGCCAGTCATGGGAGACGGGTGGTGGCGCAGGCGGCGTCAACGGCGCTTTTGGCGCGTCCTCCAGCGGCGGCGCGCGGCCGCAGACCGCGGAGATCATCAAGACCTTTGGCGAGAGATGCCCCAATGTGACGGTCAACAACATCCAGTCCAAGGCGAACTACATCGTCGTTCTGGACCATGAGGGCGGAAAGGCACTTCTGGCCCACCGCAATAAAGTCGCGGTGTTTGACGCCAAGAGCGGCGACGCCGTGATCAGCAAATCAACGCTCTCCCTGGGCGGCTCGGTGGAAGAGGCCTGCAAGGGCATAGCCGCGCACTGGGCCAATCACAAACCCGCTGAAGGCGCTGCCGCCGACGGGCGTCTGCTCGAAGACCCGCCGGCACGCCCGCAGCCGGCTGCCGCAGCCGTTCCCGCCGTGCTCAACAGTGGCGCTTCCGCTCCTGCAGCCAATACAGGCGCACGCTTGAACATCAAGTCGAATCCTGAAGCAGCAGACATTGAAATCGACGGCAACTTCGTGGGGAACACGCCGTCGTCGCTCGACCTGCTGCCCGGCGATCACAATGTGGTGATCAAGAAGTCAGGGTACAAGAGCTGGGAGCGCAAGCTGAAGGTGGTCGGCGGTGAGGTGAATCTGCGGGCGGAGCTGGAGAAGAACTAGGCATCGATTAGCGCTACTTTTCGGCTTAGCATCGATCCCGCTGAAAGGCCACCCAGTTCGGAACCAAGGACGCAAAAAACCAATTCGCGTGGCGATGAATATCGGGCAACCAATTCAATCGACACGACTTGACCTTCTCTTGACTCCCAGTTGATGGCCAATTTACCCGCTGTGCATTGTGGGCGGTTTTCCAGAACCGCATGATGGCCGCAGGAGGAACCACCATGCGGCAGGATTTCAAGAGCCTCGCTACAAGCAGGACCATCGTTCTAAAAACGGCATTTACTTTTTTACTGTTCGGGCTGTCTCTCCCGGCTCTGGCGCAGTACCGGCTTGGAGACCAGCGTCCCGTCTTTACCACCTTCAGGCATGACCCAGGCATGGCGGCGCAGGGCCACTATCCCGGAGGGCAGTTTGCGTTCACGCCCTTTGCCTCGGAAACGAACTTCAACGCTCTGCTCGACCAGGTTCGGAGCGAAGCAGAGCAGCCGGGCAACTACCAATCGGCGACCTACCAGGATCTGGTAAGGAGGCAGCGGGCACGGGCCGCGCAGGAAGATGAGATACGCTGCCGTGATACGTGGTGCAACGAGCTGCACGAAGAACAGGACCTTCAGGCCAGTCCGGAAGCGCCCGACCAGTCTGAGCTGCTGAAAAATTCCAAGGACCGCGAGTTTATCCTGCGCAACTTCCGCACCATGTATGTGGACGCCCGCGACGCCAAGTATTTTGGCAGCCGCCAGTTGAAAGCGGCGCTGGGCAAGAACAATGATTTCTGGAAGCTCAACGTGCGGATGGTGGACGATCCCCGCGTGGCCGACGTGATCCTGAAAGTGAGTTACACGTTCGCCTGGGACTATCCCTTTGAGCTGACGCACCGGAACACGACGATGGTGCTGCTCTCCGGCAAGGGCGAAGGCCCATTTTCCGGCCCGCTGGGCGCCGCCGACGTGGCGCGCAACCTGGTGAACCTGGCGAAGCCGTGGCGGGGGGAGAAGAAAGCAAGTTCAACCACTGATAAAGCATCTGGCAAATAGCAATTGGCAATTAGCCAAACCGGAAACAAGTTCTTACCGCGGATTTGCGCGGATAAACGCCGATAGAAACAAAGAAGAACAAAAATCTTGAAACACGGAGGAAGCGGAGGAACGAAGCGAGAGGAGAAAAGCGGCTGGCAAATAACAAATAAACAATCGCCGTGATCGCGCGTGATCGGAAAAGCAATTTTCACCACGGAGGCACGGAGACACGGAGAAAACCTTTTGAGTGCAGAAGAAGCGTAGATCGCCGTCATCCCCGTGAACGGAAACGGTCTGGCTAATTACCAATTGCTAGCTGCCAAGCTCACATATAGATGACGTAAGAGCTATGCCAGAGCGCGCTGGGCAGGCTGCCGGGTTTGCGCGAGGTAAGGATGACGTTGTAGTCCTGCGATACGGGCAGCGCGTCGAGGAACGAAGGGTCGCGCCTATCGGGCTGGACCGTGGCCAGGTAGCGAAGGAAATCCGCCAGATGCAGACCGCCGTCGTAGCAGGAGCCGGCATAAGAGAGGTCAACGTTTTCCGTATTGAAGTGGCAAGCCAGCGATGCGGCCAGGGAGACCGCGCGCTCATAGGCCTCCGGCGTGACGCGTCCGGGCTCAGGGTTATCGAACACCAGGCGCAGGCGGCGCTCGTCTTCGCGGGTGAATTCGCGCACCTTGAGCGTGCCCGTCTTGGCCGTTGCTTTCCAGTCGACGAAACGGCCAGGATCCTGCGGCGTGGCCTCGCGGATGCGGTAGAGCTCGGTGCCGCGCCCGCGCATGAAGGAGACAAATTCGCCGGTGATCATGGGCAGCACGTCAAGAAAATCGTCCTGCTCAAGCAGTGCGGGATAGACCAGCAGGTCGCGATCGAGCGTGACTTTGCGGCTCTTGATGAGAAAGGAGAAAGGAAACCGCGTGGCGATGCTGAATCCCTGCTGGGTGTAATGGCCGCGCCGAGGAAACGCCAGCTCCAGTTCAGCGCCGGCCGTGCTTCTGGGGCCGACAAAAGTGAAATACACCGGCCTGGTAAGAATGCGGCTGTTCCACGGCGGCGGGCTCTTGCGGCGCAAGGTGTAGTCCGGCAGGCGGAGCCATTGCCGATTTCTGGGAAATATGAATTCGGTCTTTTTCCATTCCCAGCCGCGGCGCTTTTTCTTTTTGTCTTCAGGGGTGAATACTTTGACGGAAAAAGCCGGCATCCACAGCCGCGGATTGGTCAGGTTCACGCGCAGTTGCACAGGCTTGGCGGCGAAACAATTTTTCGGGACGATCACGTCCAGTTCCAGCCGCCGCAAGTCCGCGGCTGAAGCCACGCCTGAACCCGCTATCGCCGCGAGCATCGCCGCCAGCACAATGAACAAAAGATTGTTCGCCGTATTCAGCGCGGCTATGGCAATCACCAGGCATACGGCCAGGTATACCATGCCTTCGCGCGTGAGTTCATAGTCAAAGGCATCTTTCATGCGCGCGGCAGCTACGCGCTTCGCCAGGAAAGGCACCGTGAGCAAGCCCACAACCAGGGCCAGAAACAACGCTGTAACGGCAAAGATGGCGGTGGCCATGGAGTTGCCGCGCTCCCGCGCCACCGACGAAAAAACCGCCGCGGTGAACGCCAGACCCAGCCCTGCAACGGCCATAAAAAACCGCTGCCAGGCTTCACGGTCAACGCTGGACCACATCGACTTGAGATACTCACGCATTTGCTGGCTTGTTTCCTGGCATCGGGTCTGGCCCGGCCTTAGTCTGGCACCCGCGTTAGTTTTGGCACGGCTTCAGTCTGGCACCGGCCTAGTCTGGCATAATCCGGGAAAATCCGGATAGTGCCTAAAGTGCCTGAAGGCTCATGCCGTACCGGATTCAGCACGGGCCCGCGCCACAAAATCGAGCACCAGCCGGTTGAATTCATCCGGCGTTTCTTCAAAGGGAAGATGTCCGGCGCCTTCGATAAGCTTTAAATCGCTTGCGGGCAGGGCTCGCCGCAACTGCTCCGCGGAGCGCAGGTCCACGGCGCCGTCACGCGTCCCCCAGATCAGCAACGAAGGGACAGTAATTCGGGGGATTGCATTGCTCAAAGCGTTCACGTCGTCCTGCCAGCTACGCAGAGCGCTCAGCACGCTGTGCACTTTGCCGGGACGCATCGCCAGCGCAGAATAGCCTTCGATCGTGCCTGACGGCACACGCCTGGGATCGCCATACATCCGCTGCACGGCCATGCGATGCAGTGGACGCGAAAATGGCCAGGCGATTCGCAGCAGGGCCCCTCCGAATCTCCCCTTGAGGAAGCGTATCCGGCCCATGCCAAAATCTGACCATGGATTGACCGGCGCTGCCAGCACCAGGGAACGGACGCGCCGGCTCTGGGCCGCGATAAACATTGCTATGGCGCCACCCCAGGAGGAGCCGACCACATCCACTTCTCCCATCTTCAGTTGCGCCAAGAGAGAGAGAACGCGCTGCGCCTGCGCGGACATCGAGCAATCCAGATCGCGAGGCGCGTCGCTTCCGCCAAGGCCCGGCAGCTCTACGGCCAGGATCGTATGCCGGCGGGATAAAACGTTGAGGTTCATCCGCCAGCAGAAAGCTCCGCCAAGCAGTCCATGCAGCAGGAGCAGCGGGGGACCCGAGCCGGCCCGGAGATATTGGAGCGGCTGGCCATCGACTTCCGCCGTGTTTTTCTCAACCTGCATCTCGCGCTTTCTTTGAGTGCTCCAGGACAACCACTTTTCCGATTCAGGTATTCAAAGTAAATGTTATCGCCTCTGTCGCTTTTAGATTGCGGGACTTTCACAGGAGAGTCCCGCATTTTTTGTCGAAAATCCACTTTCTAGGTGTAATTCGTCCCAAAATAGCACCAAATACAAAAACTCACAGCGAAATACCATTTTTAATAGCTTTTCTCTCGAATCACATTTATACTTTTGTAAGTATAGGTAAACAAAAACCTTATTCCTTTCACGAGAGAAGGAACCATGGCATCCCAGTTGCTTAAATCCAGGCCAGCCCCGCTTGGTGTAACCACCAGGCTGGAGACGGGCAGATTTGGGAACCAGCGGATGCGCAAAGATTCCATAGTCCGGTTCACCACCATTATTTTGGCGCTCCTCACGCTCGCCACATTCGTCTTTGCGTACATCAACTGGCAAAAAGAGGCTCAATTCGTTACGTCTACGGATGGGGTGTGGTGGAAGGAGCAAGCAGGCTTTCTGGTGGCAAAGGGAGTGGCTCCCAATGGCCCTGGAGAAAAGGCCGGGATCAAGGTAGGCGACCGGCTGCTGCGGATCAACAACCTGCCCAAAGACCAGACCATCAAGAGCAATGCCGAAAAAGAGCATTACCTGGATCGCTCGGGCGTCTATTCGCGGGCCACATACCTTCTGGATCGCCAGGGCGTCAGTATAGAAGTCACGTCCGTCATTCCTGTCCCTGCCGATAATTCCATGAAGCAGGGACTGCGCCTGATCGCACTGATCTATCTGTTTATCGGCCTTTACGTTCTCTTCCGGCGCTGGACCGCCCCAAAGTCCACTCACTTTTACATTTTCTGCCTGGTGTCGTTCGTTTTGTACTCGTTCCATAACACCGGCAAATTCAATGCGTTTGACTCCACGATCTTCTGGGGCAACATCGTAGCGGAGTTGCTGCAAGCCGCATTGTTCCTGCATTTTGCGCTCACTTTCCCGGAAAAGCGCGGTGAAAGCAGGCGCCTTGGGCCGGCAGGCTCGCGGTTGCTGGTCTCGCTGGTGTATCTGCCGGGTCTCTTGCTGCTGGGCTGGCGGATTGTGGCGTTTACTCAATTCAAAGCCACAGAATCGCTTCGCTGGAACATTGAGCGGCTGCAGATGTCGTATGCCACGCTCTACTTCCTGTTGGCGGCCGTAGTCCTGTGGCGCAGCTACCGGCAGGCCAGCACGCCTCTGCAACAGCAGCAGCTCAAGTGGATCTCCCGCGGCACAGTTCTGGCGATTGGTCCTTACACACTTTTTTACGTTATTCCTTACATTGCCGGGGTCTTGCCCACGGCTGGAATGAAGATTTCCGTCCTCTCGCTGGTGTTCCTGCCCGTGACCTGGGGCTACGCCATTGTCCGCTACCGGCTGATGGATGTGGACATCATCTTCAAGCGCGGCGTCTCCTATACGCTGGCCACGGCTGCCATCGTGGG
Organism: Candidatus Angelobacter sp.; assembly: GCA_035703825.1. Classification (GTDB taxonomy): domain Bacteria; phylum Acidobacteriota; class Terriglobia; order Terriglobales; family Acidobacteriaceae; genus Angelobacter. The sequence continues at coordinate 13,968 of DASSXL010000213.1, read as the reverse complement.
CGGTTACTTCGCGGTGGTCGGCGGACTGGCAGGAATTGTACAAGCCAAGCTGCCGTTTACCGGCTTCGCCGGGCTGACTACCGCCATGCTGATTACGGCCCTGATTTTCGAGCCCCTCAAGAACTGGATCCAGGTCCGCGTTGACCGCTTCTTTTACCGCAAGCGCTATGACTATCGGCGCACGCTGATCGAGTTTGGCCGCGAGCTCAGCTCAGAAACAGACCTCAGCGCCATGTTGATCTCGGTGATCGACCGCCTCTCGCGCACCTTGCTGGTCGATCGCATTGCCATCTTCCTGGCCACGGACGCCGAAGCCCACGACTTTGTACTGGAGAAATCCTTCGGCATCAGTTACGCCGGCTCGCTCGATCTCGGCTTCCTGGTGGTGGAGCGCCCTGAGCAGTATGCCGGCCACATCTTCTTTGACAACACTCGCAAGGCGTTGCAGGAAAGCGTGGCGGCGCGCGAGACCATCGCCAAGCTGAACCTGAATTACTACATTCCCTGCACCGTGCAGGGCAGGACCATCGCCGTGATGGGTTTGGGCAAGACCATGGCAGGCGACTTTCTTTCGAGCGAAGACGTGGAACTGCTGGAAACTCTGGCCGGCTACATGGGCATCGCCATCCAGAATGCGCGCTTGTATGCCTCGCTCGAGCAGAAAGCCAGCGAGTATGAACGGCTGAAGGACTTCAACGAAAACATCGTGGAATCCATCAGCGTAGGCGTGCTGGCTGTGGACCTGGAAGACCGCATTGAATCCTGGAACTCCCAGATGGAAGTGATGTACGCCATGCCGCGCTCACAGGTGCTGGGCGAGCGGCTGAGCGAAGTCTTCCCCGCGGAGTTTATGGAAGACTTTTACCGCGTGCGCCAGAACCCGGGCATTCACAATCTCTATAAGTTCCGCTTGCAAACCCGCGCGGGCGATACCCGCATTGCCAACGTGGCCATTGCGCCGCTGGTCACCAGAAAATTTAACGTGATTGGCCGCCTCATCATCGTGGATGACATCACTGAGCGCATGGAGCTGGAATCGCAGCTCAGCCAGGCGGAGAAGCTCTCGTCCATTGGACTACTGGCCGCCGGAGTGGCGCATGAGGTCAATACGCCCCTGGCGGTGATCTCCAGCTACGCGCAAATGGCTTCAAAGCAGGTGGATGGCGACGCAAAGATCGCTCCGCTGCTGGAGAAGATCACGCGGCAGACCTTCCGCGCTTCTGAAATCGTTAACAACCTGCTGAACTTCTCGCGCACCAGCGCCACCGAATTCAGCGCCATCGACCTGAACAAGATCATCACGGAAACCCTCACCCTCCTGGAGCACCAGCTCAAGACTTCGCGGGTGAGCGTTGAGACGGAACTCTATGCCGGTTTGCCGCTTATTCACGGCAATTCAGGCAAATTGCAGCAGGTGTTCCTGAACCTCTTCCTCAATGCCAAAGACGCCATGGCGGGCAAGGGCGGCAAGTTGCACATCAGCACGGTCAACGGTGACAGCGTGCAGGTCAATATCAGTGACAGCGGCGCGGGCATCGAGCCGGAACACATCAACAAGATTTACGATCCCTTCTTCACCACCAAGAACGTCCCGCGTGAGGGACAGTCGCGTGGCACGGGCCTGGGCCTGTCTGTCACGTACGGAATCATTCAAGAACATGCAGGCAAGATCCGCGTGGACTCGCAACCTGGCCAGGGGACCACGTTCCACCTGGAGTTTCCCATGAGAAAGGCAGTCAATGTCTGAAGCCGCGGTCTTAACTCGCCCCCGGACCGACGCCGGCAATGGCGGTTCCATCCTGATTATTGACGATGAAGCCGGCATCCGCGAATCGCTGGAGACCTTGCTCGAATTCGAAGGCTACAGCGTGGAATCGGCGGAAACCGGTGAAGACGGCCTGGCCCGCCTGAGCGAGCGCGCCTTTGACCTGGTATTGCTCGACTTTGCCCTGCCGGACCGCAATGGGCTGGAGATTCTGGGCGACATACGCGCGCGTGATTCCCAGCTTGCCGTCATCATGATCACCGCCTATGGCACTCTGGATAACGCCGTGCGCGCCATGCAGAAGGGCGCCACCAACTTCATCCAGAAGCCCTGGGACAACGAAAAGCTGCTGGCCGATGTGCGCGCCGCTGTGGTGCGCCGCCGTATGGAAGAAGAAAACGAGCAACTCAAGCGCGCGCTCAAGCAGCGTTATAGCTTTGAGCAGATCGTCGGCAAGTCTGATTCCATGCTCAAGATCTTTGACCTGGTCGGGCAGGTTGCGCCGAGCCGCTCCACCGTGCTGATCCAGGGAGAGAGCGGCACCGGCAAAGAGCTTATCGCCAAGGCCATCCACGCCAATTCGCCGCGCAAGAACCATCCTTTTGTGCCCGTCAACACAGGCTCCATGCCCGCCGACTTGCTGGAATCCACGCTGTTTGGGCATGTGAAAGGCGCTTTCACCAGCGCAATCTCCTCGAAAAAGGGCCTGTTTGAAGTGGCCGACGGCGGCACCATCTTCCTGGACGAGATCGGCACCATGAGCCTGGAGACGCAGGCCAAGATTCTTCGCGTGGTGCAGGACCGCAAGTTCATGCATCTGGGCGGCATTCATGAATTGCAGGTGGATGTTCGCGTAATCGCGGCCACCAACATTGATTTGAATGTGCTGGTGCGCGAAGGCAAGTTCCGTGAAGACCTTTACTATCGCCTGAATGTGATCACCGTTGACCTGCCGCCGTTGCGCAGCCGCGGTGAAGACATTCCTCGCCTGGTTGGGCACTTTCTGGAGAAGTTTTCCCGCGAGAATGGCAAGCCGCCCATCCAGATTTCGCCTGAGGCGCTGCGTCCGCTGATGGATTATGGCTGGCCCGGCAATGTCCGCGAGTTGGAAAACGTGATTGAACGCGCTGTGGTGCTGTGTAACGGCCCGGCGGTTGGCATCGAACTGATTCCTGACCACATTGTAGGCCGCAGCTCTGAGGGCAAGATGTTTGAGCACCGTCCGGACGCTTCGTTGTTTGAAATCGTTGAAGATTGCGAGCGCCGTCTGATCGTCGGCATGTTGGAGAAATGCAATTGGAACCAGACTGACGCGGCGGAGCGCTTCCACATTCCGCTTTCCACGCTGAACCAGAAGATCAAGCGGCTCAATATCGAAATCAGGAAAAAGGGCTCCAGGGATTAGTTAATCTGGCTTCGTTGCTGCTTCCGCTGCCATAAGCGCAATGCCAGCAGCACCACAATAAATGCATAAGAGCCGGCAAGGGGATTGAAGTAAGAAGCCGCCATGGCCGCGCCCAGCCCCGCCGGAAAAAAGAGCAGCCGCTGCCCCATCAGCCGCACCGCCTGCGGATCATCGTCATTGATCAGCTTCTTCTTCCTGGCCACCAGCCATTGCAGCGCCAGCAGCGCGGCTGCTACAAACATGTTGCCAAAATAGATTTCCTGCGCGGTGCGATTACGCAGAAAATGTCCCAGCAATCCGCAGGAAAACGGCATGGTCGAAATGGACATCAAAAACACCAGGTTCAGCCAGACCAGAACGATCTGAAGATGCCGGACAAAATGCATCGCCAGATGGTGCAGCACCCACAACAACCCGCAATACATGAATGAAATCAGAAAACTCACAAGGGCCGGCGCTTCCTCGCCGATCTTGTGCAGCAGTTCGCTGGCGCTCGCCGACTTGGGCAGGTCAGGGACCTTCAACTCCAGCACAAGCAGAGTCATGGCGATGGCAAAGATGCCGTCTGTAAGGGCTTCCATGCGCCCTTTGGACAGCAGAATGCTGTGCAGCAGATTTTTTGGAGAGGCGGGCCGGGTGCTCATTGGGCTGCGATTGTAAAGCACACCATCCGCCGGCACAATCAGGGCTTCGCAGCCCTTCCCCTTGGGCCCAGCCATGCGCTCTGCTATATTTCATCTTGGATGGAACTGATCTCGCCGTTTGACTTCGTGAAGCGCAGTGTCCTTGCCGTACAGGACTATACGCATCTTTCCATGCGCTCACTCGTCAACCTGTTCCGCAAGCCCTTTTACATGGCAGATGCGATTCAGCAGGCCGATTTGATCGGCGTCGGCTCGCTGCCAATCGTGGTGCTGACTGGCATGTTCACCGGAATCGTGCTGGCGCTAAACACCTCCAAGACCCTCGAGCAGTTTGGCTCGCTCTCTCTCACCGGCCGGCTCGTATCGTTCTCCATGGTGCGGGAACTCGGCCCTGTGCTCACCAGCTTGATGGTGGCGGGACGCAACTCCTCTGGAATGGCCAGCGAGCTTGGCTCCATGAAGGTGACGGAGCAGATTGACGCCATGCGCGCGCTCGGCACCGATCCTTTCAAGAAACTGGTCACCCCGCGCGTCGTAGCCACCGTTTTCATGATGTTTTTTCTCACCATCATTTCTGACCTGGTGGGCCTGGTTGGCGGCTGGATTATTTCTTTTTCCATGCTGGGGCTCGACAGCACGCAGTACTGGAATAGCGCATACCAGGTGCTGAAATACAACGACGTGATCACCGGCCTGGTCAAGCCTCTGGTTTTTGGCTTCATCATCGCCACCGTGGGTTGTTATTACGGCATGACCACCAAAGGTGGGACGCAGGGCGTGGGCCGCTCAACCACGCAAGCCGTGGTGGTGGCTTCCGTTCTCATCCTGTTTGTTGACGCCGTTCTCACGCAACTCTTCATCACCCTGAGCTGATCCGCCATGCCTCTGCTTGAAGAAGACCAATCCATCGACACGGTTCACAAGGCGATCATCTTTGAGGATGTTGCCATCAGCTTTGAAGATTCGCCCGTGCTCGATGGCGTCTCCTTTGAGTTACGGCGCGGTGAAACCAAGGTAATTATGGGCGTGGCAGGCTCGGGCAAAAGCACCATCCTCAAGCTCTGCCTCGGTTTGCTGCAGCCCGACCGCGGCCACATCTATGTGCTGGGACATGACATTACAACAATGTCAGAGGAAGAGCTGTTTGACCTGCGCAGCAAGGTAGGCATCGTTTTTCAGGAAAGCGCGCTCTTTGATTCGCTCACCGTCCGTGACAACGTGGCTTTTCGCCTGATGGAAGAGCACCTGCCCGAGTCCGAGGTGGAGAAGCGCGTGCGCGAATCCCTGAGCTTTGTGGAACTGGAAGACGCGATCGACAAATTTCCCGCCGAACTTTCCGGCGGCATGCGCCGTCGCGTGGGCATTGCGCGCGCCATCATTACGCAGCCTGAAGTATTGCTCTATGACTCGCCCACCGGTGGCCTGGACCCGATCACTTCCACCACGATTATCGAGTTGATCATGAAACAGCGCGACGTTTTTAAAACCAGCGCGCTCATGGTCACGCATCGCCTGCAAGATGGCTTTACTCTCGCCGGCCACTATTACGATCCGGCCAGCAAGCACATGAAGCCCACAGATGGCAGGCCTTCTCTCGATATCCGCACCAGCTTTATGATCCTGCGCGAAGGCAAGTCGGTCTTTGAGGGCAGCGGCCACGAACTTGGACAGGTGCAGGACCCGTATATCAAGGAATATATTTCTTAGGCAGACGTCATCGCGCCAGCGATGAACCTGTCGGCAAACCATTGCCATTTCTTAGGCGCTCTTCCTGGCCGGATCTCACGCTTTGCGCAGCAGCGCGTTGGCTTCCTCAAAACGGCGTGCCATCTTTTCGCCGCTGCATTGCTGTTCCAGCAGCGTTTCCGCGTCCCACTCGCTGCGCGGCACCCCAAAAAAGTCGCCGCCATAAACGTGGAGCGCGCCGGTCAGTCTTGGAATGGGATTGCTTACGGAATGGATGATGTCGCGGCCCAGCGGTTCAGCGTCTTTTTCGCGAAGCGCCCTCGCTCCCGCAGCCTCCACCAGGCCATTGCTCCCCGGCACACGCCGCCAGAAGATATTATCTTCGCGTCCGGTGTAAAGCCCGATAATGGCCCACATCTGGTGATTGTGCGGCAGCAGGTTCATCCATGGCGCCCAGATCACGTTCAGGATCGTGAGATCGTCTGAGCGATGAAGAGTCTGCATCTCCGCCCGCTGCGGTTCGCCCAGGGCCTTGAGCACCGCTCCGGGTGTGGATACAGCTCGCCGAACGACTTCTTGCACCGACTGTTGCGGACGGTCTTGCCGCAGGGCCGCGCGGCACTCGGAAACGAACTGATCAAGTTCGAACATCGTTACGCTTCGATTTACTTGCCGGCTTTGGCCGCCGCTGCTGCCTGCGCGCGACGCGCTACCAGACGCTCCTGCAGGCCTTTGATGCGCTTCTTCGCCGCCGGCTTTGACGTTAGTTTTTCGAAGTGCGAGAGAAACTCGCGGTCAACCTGGTCTTTACGAGCTTGCGCGATATATTCCCCAAACTTTGCCCACAGGAAATAGGGCTCGCCGTTGCAATCGAAAAACAATTCTTCATTCACGGCCCCGCGCAGCACCATGGCGGCGACCATGTTCCAGTAGGTCATCACCTGGCGAAAGAAGGCGTTCGGCTCTGTGCCATAGCCTGTTATCACGGCCTTAAATTCATCGTAATTCTGCGGCCAGAACTCTGAGATCACGTACTTGCGCGCGGCCCGCATCACCGGCTCGCGGCGGAGATCGTAAATCTTCAAGATCAGCTTTGCGTCTTCAGCTTTTGCTTTTGCCATAAGGACTTTTTGCTCCCGAATTTATACAGCTTCTCGCTGCGTATCTTCACCGCTCTTGCCTTGCGTCATCCATTCCGGGGTGGGGATGGAGCGCAAATAATCGCATTTTACGGCCACAGCCGCGGGCTTGGCTTCCTCCGCCGCAGCGGCGGCCCCTTTCTTGGCCCGCTTTCTCGGTTTGGGCTGTTCTTCTTCATCCGCCGATTTCTTGCTGTTGTTGGGGCAGATCAGCAGCGAGCCTGACTTCAAATGCTTTTCCAGCAGGTACGGGCTGCCGCACTGCGGGCAAGACTCCGGCACTGGCTTGTATGCCGAGGTAAACTCGCAGTTGGGATAATTTGAGCAGCCATAGAACGTATTGCCCCGCCGGCGCGCCTTCTTTTCCACCAGCTCTCCGTCCGCGCACTGCGGGCACTTTACGCCGATGAAATTCTGCTTAATGTATTTGCACTCCGGATAGCCGCTGCAAGAGATAAATTCGCCGTAGCGTCCGTGGCGCAGCACCATGTTCCGTCCACACTTGGGGCAGAGCTCTTCCAGCGGGACGTCCGGCACGCGCTTGCCCTGGTCGAGCCGCCGTGTGGTCTTGCAATCCGGATAACCGGTGCAGGCCATGAACTGGCCGAAACGTCCGCGCTTCAGCACCATCACACGGCCACAGTTCTCGCAATATTCGTCCTGGCCGGTCTCCGGCATTTCCGCCGTATCGAACTCAGGAAGATTGACCGGATTTTCCTTGGTGAACGTACAGCTCTCCGGATCGTCCTTTTTATACGAACTGCATGCGTAAAACGACCCGTGCTTGCCCCACTTAAGCACCAGCGGAGAGCCGCATCGCTCGCACTTCTCGTCCGTGGGCTTTTCCATCCGCTTCACGTTCTCCATATGCTTTTCCGCGTAGCGGAGGTCTTTCTCAAACTTTTTGTAGAACTCGCCCAGCGCGTCAGTCCATTTCTCCTTGCCCTCCTCGATCTCGTCGAGCTCTTCTTCCAGCCGCGCGGTGTATGCGGGATCAAAAATTTCTTCAAAGTTCTTGACCAGCAGATCGGTTACCACAAGCCCCGTCTCCGTGGGTATGAACTTGCCGCCGATCTTCTGCACGTACTGCCGTTCCTGAATGGTCGAGATAATTGTTGAGTACGTCGAGGGGCGTCCGATGCCGCGCTCTTCCAGTTCCTTCACCAGCGACGCTTCGTTGAACCGCGGCGGCGGCTCGGTGAAGTGCTGCTCCGGCTTCAGTTCGCGCAGCGTAAGCTTCTGGCCCACTTCCAGCAGAGGCAGCTTGTGCTTGAGCGCCTCATCCTCTTCGTCCTTGGAGTCCTTGGACTCTTCATAGACTTTCAGGAAGCCTTCAAACTTCAGCACCGATCCGGTCACGCGGAAGGTGAACGATTCGCTCGCGGCTTTGGCTTCAATATCGATGCTGGTCTGGTCGAAGACCGCCGGGGTCATCTGCGATGCCACAAAGCGCTGCCAGATCAACTTGTAAACCTTGTACTCGTCTTCCTGAAGATATTTCTTGATCTCATCCGGGTGGCGCGCCACCGATGACGGCCGGATGGCTTCGTGCGCCTCCTGCGCCGCTTTTCTGGATTTGTACACGTTCGGCTGATCGGGCAGGAAGTCTTTGCCGTACGTCGCCCCAACCAATTCCCGCACTTCAGTCAGCGCGTCGGGCGAAACCTGCACCGAATCAGTTCGCATATAAGTAATGAGACCGACCGAGCCTTCGTCGCCCAGCTCCACGCCTTCATAGAGCCGTTGCGCGATCATCATGACTCGCTTCACGCTGAAGCGCAGCTTGCGCGATCCATCCTGCTGCAGCTTGCTGGTGGTAAACGGAGGCGCGGGGCTGCGGCGGCGCTCCTTCTTCTCAATATTGCGGACCGACCACTGGGCGTGCTCCAACGCGCTGGTGATCTTTTTGGATTCTTCTTCGTTCGGGACCTCGGTCTTTTCGTCTCCGCGGCCCACAAAGCGGGCATCGAAGGCCGGCGGCTTGCCGCCAAAAAGATGCGCGTCGATGGTCCAGTATTCTTTCTTCTCGAAAGCCTTGACCTCGCGCTCGCGTTCCACAATCAGCCGCAGGGCCACGGTCTGCACGCGTCCGGCGGAAAGGCCTCGGCGCACTTTGTCCCACAGCAACGGGGAGACCTGGTAACCCACAATGCGGTCGAGCACGCGGCGAGTCTGCTGCGCGTCCACCAGGTTGCGGTCAATATCGCGCGGATGCTTAAACGCTTCCTGCACGGCCTTCTTGGTGATCTCATTGAAGGTCACGCGATGGAAGGGCGTGCCGCCTTTTTTCTTTTTCTTGCCGCCATTTTCGCTGAGCTCTTCTTCCAGATGCGCGGCAATGGCTTCGCCTTCGCGGTCCGGGTCAGGCGCCAGATAAATTGCTAGCGCGCCCTTGGCCATCTTCTTGAGCCTGGCCACAACTTTTTCTTTTCCCGGAATCACCACGTATTCTGTGGAGAAGTCGCCTTCCAGGTCCACGCCGAGCTGGCTCTTGGGCAGGTCCTTGATGTGGCCCAGCGAGGCCTCGACGTCGTAGTCCTTGCCCAGGTATTTATTGATGGTCTTCGCCTTGGTGGGCGATTCGACAATGACGAGTGATTTTGGCAATGTTACTCTTTTCCCTTGAATTCAAGTTGAAGCTACCACGGAACTGGTTGTGCGGACAAATACGGAGTGCCGACGGTACTTGGTATTTGGTACTTAGCCGTGCGCTGTCAGCGCTTTCTCCTGGATTTGAGCCTCTACGCTCGACAACAATGCAGAAAGCATTTTGCGCACCCTCACTAATTCCTTGGAACTCCGCTCGTAAAACTCGTGAGACATAAAATCGAAATCACGACAGAGTAGCAGGTGGTAATCAAGTTCGCTCGCAGAGCCCATCGCGATCCGTATGAAACGGGCGAATTCGGGAGTAGTCCTGCGCCCACAGCCCTCAGCCAGATTCGCACCGATCGAAATAGCAGCACGCCGCAATTGAGACGTTAAGCCGAACATTTCCTCTTTAGGAAATTTCCTGCTGGCTTCATAAAGCACAAGAGTCAATTTGTGTGAGATTTTCCAGACTTCCAAGTCCCGATAATTGCGCATTGCAGCCCTCCGGCCAAGTACCAAATACCAAGTACCAAATACCCCAACTCCTGCAGCTAGAAGCTCTTCACATAATTCTTCCCTGCCATCTGCTTCACCTTCCCGCTCATCTCCAGCTCAAACAGCGCCGTAAAGACCTCCGACGACGAGACCTGGCCTTCCAGCTTCTCCATGATTTCGTCAATGTGTGTGGACTCGTCCTGGCGCAAGATGGAGAGCAGTTTCTTCTCCGCCGGACTCAATTCGTCACCAAACAGGCTGTTGGCGGGCCTCTCCTCTGATGCTTCCGGCCCCCGTTCGGATTCAAGCTGGCGTTTCACGTCCGCCGGCAATTCCTCCCAAATGTCCTCCCATGTTGCAGTTAGCTTGGCTCCCTGCTTGATTAGCGTGTTCGGACCCCAGGCGTTCCGTGAGGTCACGTTGCCCGGCACGGCAAAGATTTCGCGGCTCTGCTCCAGTGCACAGCGAGCGGTAATCCGGGTGCCGCTATACTCGCCGGCCTCCACCACCAGGACGCCTAACGCCAGTCCGCTGATCACGCGGTTGCGAATGGGGAAATGCTGTGGAGCGGCAAAGCTTTCAAGGGGAAATTCGCTGATCAGCGCGCCCTCGCATTCAAGAATGCCCTCGGCGATCTTTTTGTTTTCGCGCGGGTAGATCACGTCCACTCCGGTGCCGAAGACCGCGACCGTCTTCCCTTTGGCCTTGATGGCGCCGCGATGTCCGGCTGCATCCACGCCGCGCGCCATGCCACTGAAAATCGTGAGGCCGCGCGCAGCCAGATCGCAGCTCAGGCGCTCCGCCATGCCAATTCCGTACGGCGTTGGGTGGCGCGTGCCGACGATCGCAATGCCAGGTCGAGACACGGCTTCGATGTTTCCTCTGACATAGAGCACCAGCGGCGGGTCGTAAATCTCACTGAGCCGCACCGGCCATGCCGCATCGTCGCGGCAGAGAATCTGGACCTCTGCGGCGGCTGCTTTGGCTAGCTCATCATGCGCAAGCTCCAGAGATTTACCCAGGGCGATGTGCTGGGCAGATTGCGCCTGCAGATTCTCCGCTTCCAGCTCGGTCAGCGATGCGTGGAAGATATCCTGAACGTTGCCAAAACGCTCCCTCAGCTTGCGTCCGCGAGTTGGGCCGAGACCCGGCGTAAGGGAAAGCGCCAGCCAGTAAACCGAGTTCGAAGTAACAGCTCTTGCGGTGGACATTGCGACCTTTTGGCCCTTCCGATGAAACTTGGCGGACTGTACACGGATTCTGAAAAGGCTGTCAACCCCGCCGGCCGACTCAGAGGCCTCCGGGAACTCTCAACTTGGAGTCCTTGGCCGCCGTAACTCAAAGACAATCTGGCGCAATATCTGGATTCCGGCTTCGCTGCAATAGTGCCCCTTTTCGACGGGCGGATACTCCTGCGGAAGGCCGGCGCAACGCACTCTGATTGAGTCGAGGTGTGGATCAATGATGGGCACGCAGCAAAAATCATCCCAGTCCCATCGCCGGCAAATGCCGTCAACGAAGCGCTCAATCGTGTCAGCCATTTCAGCCCGCGATCGCCCGATGCTTTTCACGCGCCGCCTCCCCGCCAGGACACACCTTGCTAGAATAAAGATACATGCCCCCGCTCCGCATCTCTGCCATCAGCTTCCTGAACACCGCTCCGCTCATGTGGGACTTTGAGAATGGCCAGACCGCGCAGCGGCTGAGAGAGCACTTTGAAATCGGCTACACCATCCCGTCACGCTGTGCGGAGCAATTACAGGAAGGCTCGGCTGACATTGGCATCATTCCGGTCGCTGCGTATACGGCGATTCCGGACCTGGTGATTGTCCCCGACGTGGCGATTGCTGCCAAGAATAAAGTCCGGTCGATCCTGCTGGTGAGCAAAGTTGCGATCGATAAAATCCGCAGCGTGGCCACCGACGATTCTTCCCGCACATCGGCCGCGCTGGTGGAAATATACCTCAGGAAGTTTGTCGGGCTTGACCCGGGCTTTACCCGGCAGAAGCCGTCACTCAAAGAGATGTTGCAATGGCATGATGCCGCCCTGCTCATCGGCGACCCCGCGCTCCAGGCCCGGACGGACGGCTACTTTGTTTATGACCTGGCCGAAGAATGGAAACGCTGGACGGGACGCCCCTTTGTTTTTGCTTTCTGGGCCATACGCAAGGCCGCCTTGCAGGGCCGCACTCTGGAACCGAATATCGCACAGGTATTTCAGCAATCGCGCGACAACGGCTTGAGACATATTCCCGAGATTGCCGCGGACTGGGCGCCAAAACTCGACCTCTCCGCCACTCTCATCGCCGAGTATCTGACGCAAAACGTGGATTATTCGCTCGACGCCGATAACCTTGAGGGGCTGCGGCTCTTCTACAAGTATGGGCTGGAATGCGGCGTTTTTCCCAGCGTGCCAGAGCTGGCTTTTCTGGAGCAGCCTGTCGTTAATCCGGCCACGCGGATTTGATAAATACTTTACCGTCTTAACAACTCTCAATCAGAGCGGCAGCGCAAATCTGGCATCCAATGATCTGTGCCATTTGTCATTCTGCTCTCGTTGGGGTCTTGGCTGGAACGCCTGGGTGGTCTTGGGCTGATCCTGCTTGGCCTGGCCGATAACTCTGTCGTCCCTCTGCCGGGCAGCATGGACGCGCTGACCGTGGTGCTTTCCGCGCACCAGAAAAACTGGTGGCCTTACTACGCCGCCATGGCCACGGTGGGCGGGATCATCGGCGGATATACGACCTACGGCCTGGGCTTTAAGGGTGGTGAAAAAGCCCTGGAGAAGAAAGTTTCCAAGAAGAAGGCCGAGCGGATCTACAAGCTATTTAAAAGATATGGCTTCTGGAGCCTTTTTGTGCCGGCCCTGCTGCCGCCTCCAGTCCCGTTCTCGCCGTTCCTGCTGGTGGCCGGCGCGCTGAAATATCCCAAACGGTACTTTCTTCTGGCCGTGGGATTGGCGCGTGCCATTCGCTACGGGCTGCTGGCTTGGCTGGGGTCAATGTACAGCAAACAGATCTTCGGGTTCTTCCAGCAGTACTACGGGCCCATGCTGTGGACCGTGATCGCGCTGGGCGTCATCGGCGGAGCGGCAGCCCTGTTCTGGACGTGGAAGCGAAAGCGCGAGGGCAAGCCGGTAATCCCGGACACAAAAGAGCCGCGAACCCGGACGGCCTAAGATTTAGTTAGGACGGCGCTGCATGTCCGCATGCTCGGTAAAAATCTTGTCGTTGTTCATCTGCTCCGCAACGAACTTCTGCAAATCGGCTGTGGACGCCGTGAGCACGATGTCCCTGTTATCTGTAGCTGAGTGTCGCCGGCTCGATGACGCGGAAGCGATCAGAGCGTTACCGATATGCACGGTCCCCTTGAGGACGGCCTCTTTCAGTTTGTCGTCGTCGATCCAGTCAAAGTGCATTTTCTTGGCCTCGATTTTGACCTTGAAAAAGCGGTGCGCGTTCCGCAGATGCGCCACCACGGCGGGGCCCTTGCCCTCTGCCGCAAATTCCATGTAGGCGGATTCACCGAGCCTCAGCAAGGGTGGCTCAATTTTTTGCTCTCCCTTGCCGCCGCCAACGCGCAACGGATACGAGGCCTGAGAAGCGCTCCACTCCCGCGCCAGCACGTCAAGAAACTTCTGCCCTGAGATGTTTAGCAGGCGGGCATCGTAGAACGTGTTCTTCTGTTCTCCGGTTGCGTCCGTATCAGACATCACGATCACATAGGCGTCATTGCCCTCTTTGATGAATTTCATGCCGCCCTTCTCGTTGGCGTCCATCCCCACCCATTCGCCCAGCAGCGACTCGTCAAAGACAACGTCCTTGTCGGTATACAGCGGATTGAGAGAATCTACCGGGACGCAGCCGGTGAGACACGCCAGAAGCGCGAAAAAGACCAGATGTTTCTTGTTCATGCCGAGCATTGTAGACCAGTTCGAATCGCCGGAAATCGGAATTTTCAACCGCAAAGGACGCAAAGAACGCAAAGGAAAATGGTTTCACCGCGGAGAACGCAGAGATCGCAGAGAAAAAAGGGGCCTAATTCAGATCAGCAGGGTTATCTTTCCTCTGCGCCCTCAGCGATCTCTGCGGCGAATTTTTGCCCTTTGCGCTCTTCGCGCCCTTGGCGGTGAAGTTCGGCTCCGGCATTTGGCTGATTGCTGACGGCTGAGCGCTGAATGCTAAAATAAAGGTGTTCATGTCCCTGACCAAACAACAAGCGCTTGACTTTTTCCGCTCGGAC
>DASSXL010000039.1:0-6091 GCA_035703825.1 Candidatus Angelobacter sp. | reverse complement strand
GATACTGACCCGCTTTCCGGTCAGAGCGCTTACTTTGGCGTGGTGCGCGTCAATCGCGAATTCGGCAAGAACAACAGCTTTGGCTTTATCTATACTGACCGCGAGCTGCACACCGACCCCAACTCGTTTTGCAGCGCCCTGCGCTGCGTTGTGGGCTTTAACCGCGTGGGCGGCGTGGACACGCAGATCAGGATCAACAAAAACTGGCAGTTCAACGCGCAGGCGGTGACCAGCGAGACCAAGTTCAATGACGGCTCACACCAGTCCGGCCCCGCGTACCATGCATTCCTGGAGCGTAGTTCGCGTTCCTGGGAATTCAACAGTATGTACCAGGACATTTCCGCGGGCTTTGATTCCGAGGCCGGCTTCATCAACCGGACCGACTATCTCCGATTCAGTAACTTCCTCTCCAGGCACTTCCACCCTGAAGGGAAATTTCTGGTCTCGCACTCGGCGAACGTTTTTCAGCAGAGCCTGTGGGACCACAACGGCACGCGGCTGGATCACCTGATCAACCCGGTCTATGAGTGGGATTTCCCGCGCTTTACCGCTTTTTCCATCTCCGCCGTGTGGGAACATGAGCAGCTTCGCCCGCAGGATTTTTCTACTTTAAGCACAAACCGTGACTATCACCACCTTCTGGGCGCCGCGGAGGTCCGCACGCAATATTTCAAGTGGCTTAATCTCGCCCTGGAGATGGACTGGGGCACGGCGACCAACTTTGTCCCACGGACAGGACCGCCGGCGCTGGCCTACCAGAATACGGCTTTCGTGCGCGCCATTGTCCGGCCCACAAAAGGGCTCACCATTGAAAACACTTATCTGATGACGCGTCTGCTGGACCAGGACACGAAGCTGAATATCTTCAACAACCACATCATGCGGTCGAAGTGGAATTACCAGTTCACCAAGGAATTCTCGCTGCGGCTGATTGGGCAATACTCCGCAACCATCGCCAACCCTTTTCTCACCACGCTGCAGAACACCAAAGGCTTCAATGGTGACGTTCTGTTCACCTACATGCTCACGCCCGGCACGGCGATCTACGCTGGTTACAACAGCGATCTTCAGAACCTTGATGACCGGCTGCTGCGCGTTTGCGAAGGCCTGCCCTGCGCCCCAGGACAGGGTTTTGACGGCCTGCTGCGCACTCGCAACAGCTTTATCAATGACGGGCGCCAGATCTTCATCAAGCTCTCGTATCTATTCAGGTACTAGGACCGAATCGAGCTACGTCGTCCGTTGCGTAAACAGGCCGGAAAAATACTGCCGGTGGCGATAAAACACAATTCCCCACAAGATTGCGACAATGATCGCCATAGGTATACCTTTCAGATCCATCAACAGGTGATACAAAAGGATATTCACAATGACCGGGCCAAGCAGAGTAAGCGCGAGCGGAATGTAGCGGCCGATCAACAGAAGCGCACCACCCGCAACCTGAAAGGCAGCGACAAAGTAGAGGTAATGCGATTGCATCATTACCGTAATGTACTGGCCTGAGAGCCCAGTGGGCATAGGCCCCATGGGGATGAAATGCAGAAAACCGTTCAGCCCAAACACAAAGAAGATCAGGCCGAGTAGAATTCGAGCAATCAAAGCGGCAATTCTCATGCGTTTTTCCTTTCTACATTGCGTCGAGATTTTCTAACGCGACATCAGCAAAATGCCAACCACATCACCTTTTGACCCTTGGGACAGGATTTCTCCGTGCGTCGAAATTTTCGGGATGAGTCTACACTCCCAGTCAGCCTTTGGCCACCAGCGCTGCAAGGCGGTCCTGGCCTGGCTTCCCACAAGTGAAATCGTTTTTCAAAACCAGCCGCACCTCATCCGCAGTGCCCAATTGAGGCCCCAGGTGTCCACGGGCGGACAACCGCGCGGAGAAGTTTCGTCTTCTTCTTGCGCTAAGACGCACATTTCTTTACCAAACTTGGGTCTTTCCACGCATGCCCGCAAGCAACTCTTCCTTTATCTTCGTGTTCTTGTGAGTGGCATTCAGCTTGCTAGATCTAAATACAAGAGTAAGGAACAGGCTGACATGAACTTTTACTGGACCAGACTCTGGCGGCGGCTCCGCAGATATGTCGCGGAGCGGCGTTGGGTCCCCGGCAAGGAGGACGTCATGGCGAAATTGATTAAGTTCTATGTTCCGGCAAACTTCCATCCCAAGAAACAGTGGACTCCTGAAGAATTGCGGGGCAAGATCATCGGCTTCCCAGCGCACGCCAGTCGCAAGTCCGCTTAAGCAGCGCTTAAGCAAACTGGCTGGGTTGCTTTCCGCAACAAGGTAGCAGCCCAGCCGATTTTTGTTCTTGCGGCGCCTTCAAGACCCCGCGTTCCTGCCGTACGCTCGAGAGATAGGCATCCAGTGGGTCGAGCGTCCCTTTGAATCCCCGCTGCATCAAGAGCGTTTTTTAGCGCGCGGACGTTTGGAGTGTTGGCGGTCAAGGCCAGACTGGAGCTCCTTGATCTGTTCCTTGATTTCCTGTTTGCGATCTCGGGCGGCTTTCGCCGTTAAAATCGCATTCTCGTTTATCATGATGGAGAAGTATGGCCACCTCTGTTCGCTCCTTTGCCAAAATCAATCTCGGCCTCAAGATCGGCCCGCTGCGTGACGACGGGTTTCACGAGCTGCGCACCATTTACCAGACCGTCGCATTGAGCGACCAGGTGCGGGTGGATGTGGGCAAGGGCCTGGGCATTGAGATCGCATGCAAAGATCCGCGCGTGCCCGCCGACGAGAGCAATACCTGCTGGCGCGTGGCTGACCGCATGCTGCGGTCGCTGAAAGTACGCGGCAAGGTAAAGATATCGATCGAGAAGCGGCTGCCGGTGCAGGGCGGGCTGGGGGCGGCGTCGTCCAATGCGGTGGCCACCATGCTGGCGCTGGAGAAGGAGTTGAAACGCCCGCTGGCGCCGGAAGAGCGGCTGCGCATTGCCTCGGAGGTCGGCTCGGACCTGCCGCTGTTTCTGGTAGGAGGCACGGTGCTGGGGACGGGCCGTGGGGAGCAGGTTTATCCGCTGGAAGACCTGCCGAGCTTCGATTGCGTGATCGCCACGCCGGAGATCGGTGTTTCGACGCCGGCGGCGTTTGCCGATTGGGACAAAAAATGCGCCGCCATATTGGCTGACCGCAAGCTCACCGACGTGAAATTGACGGACAAAGAGAGCTCAGATAGAATAAATACGTTCAGCCGAACGATTTATGAGTGGCTGAACGGAAGTTTTACTCCAACCGGTGTCCCAGGCAAAGGCCGGGACCGGGCCGAGGCACTGCTTCTCGACCTTGTCCGTACCGGGATTGAAAACGATTTTGAAAGTGTCGTTTTCCCCAAGTATCCCGCAATACGCGAGGTCAAACGTGCGCTTGAACGCTCCGGGGCGAAGTATGTGTCGCTTTCCGGGTCGGGTTCCGCGGTGTTTGGTCTGTTTGCCGACCAGGAATCAGCTAGCCAGGCAGTGAAAAAGCTGGAGCACAACGATATTCCGGCACACGCCACGGTGACGTTGCCCAGGGAACGGTACTGGAACGAGATGATGGGCAAGATCGGGTGACCTGTTGATCGCCGTCATCGCGCGTGATCGCCGTGATCGGAAAACCGGGAACGATCAGTTTTTAGGTGGGCAGTGGGTGAGGCGAGTGGTAAGCGCGGCTTGCGCGAACCCGAGCCGAGGGCAGAGCCGCTTGCGGCGGAGCCCTTGAATGAAAGACATTGGGCCGTCGACTAATGGTAGGTCAAGTGCCTTTGGAGCACTTTGTCTAGGTTCGAATCCTAGCGGCCCAGCCAGATTCATCGGGTGATCGGGTGATCCGGTGATCGGAAGAGCAAGAAAGATTTCAGCAGTTCACAAGCAGTTGAGAGCGGTTAAGAGGCGGTCAAGAGCTAGCAGCCAGAAGCTAGCGGCTAGCAGCAAAGCAGTGGAATCCGATGTAGCAAACCAGCTCATACGGAGTGAAAAGCCATGGCAACGATAGCGACAGCAACGGAAAAGCCGGAGAAGAAACAGCAGCAGATGCAACCCAAGGGCGAGCATAAGCCTCAACGGTCGCGCGCGGACGATAAGTTCAAGATCTTCTGCGGCACGGCCAATGAGGCCCTGACCGATGAGATCTGCGCCTTCCTGGGTATGGAGCGCGGCAAGGCCACGGTCACACGCTTTTCTGACGGCGAGGTCTACATCCAGGTGATGGAAAACGTGCGCGGCGCCGATGTCTTTGTGGTGCAGCCTACCTGCTTCCCCGTAGATGAGCACCTGATGGAGCTGCTGTTGCTGGTGGACGCGTTGAAGCGCGCGTCGGCCCGGCGCATTACGACGGTGATTCCGTACTACGGCTACGCGCGCCAGGACCGCAAGGACAAGCCGCGTGTTCCGGTGTCGTCAAAGCTGATTGCCGACCTGCTGACGACGGCGGGCGCGCATCGCGCATTGGTCGTCGATCTGCACGCGCCGCAGATTCAGGGCTTCTTCAACATTCCGGTGGACCACCTGTTCGCTTCCCCGGTGCTGGTGGACTACTTCAAGAAGATGCAGCTTCCGAACTTGACCGTGGTATCGCCGGACGCGGGCGGCGTGGAGCGCGCGCGCTTCTTCGCCAAGAAAGTGGACGCGGCGCTGGCCATTGTGGACAAACGGCGCACGGACATGAACGTTGCCGAGGTGATGCACGTGATCGGCGATGTGCGCGGGCGGACCTGCCTGATTATCGATGACATTATCGACACGGCGGGAACGCTGGTGAAGACCGCCGACGCCCTGGTGAGCGCCGGCGCGTCCAAGGTATACGCCTGCGCCTCACACCCGGTGCTGAGCGGGCCGGCGATTGAGCGCATATCGAAGTCGCAACTGGAACAGGTGATTGTTACCAACACCATTCCGCTCACGGGCGCGGCGAAATCCGAGCCCAAGATAAAAGTTCTGTCGATTGCCGGCCTGCTGGGCCGGGCGATCCAATCCATACACGAAGAGACTTCCGTCAGCTCGCTGTTTGCCTGAGTTGCGGAAGCCGGAGAAGAAGGAAGAGACAAAATGAGTGCACAGGTAGAAGTAGTTGAAGCCCAACCCAGGCCGGAGAGCTCTCGCGGCAAAAATGAGGCGCGCCGGTTGCGCGTGAGCGGCCGCGTGCCGGCCGTGGTTTACGGCGCCAAAAAAGATACCGTTGCGGTGAGCCTTGACCCGAAGGTGATTTCGCGGATTCTGGCCTCTGAGAGCGGCCACAACACGATTTTTGACCTCCAAGTGGGCAGCGAAAAGACTAAAGCCATGATCGTGGATTGGCAATATGAGCCCATCCGCGGCAGCATCCTGCACATTGACCTGAAGCGCATTGCCATGGACGAAAAAATGCGCGTGATGGTGCCGATCCACCTGGTGGGCGAGGCCGTGGGCGTGAAGCAGCAGGGCGGAATCATGGACCAGATCATCCGCGAAGTTGAAATTGAGTGCCTGCCCGGCGATATTCCCAGCCACATTGATGCGGACGTTTCCGCGCTGGAATTTGGCGTGGTGCTGCGCGTGAAAGACCTGCCGCACAGCGGCAAGATCAAGTTCATCACCCCTGAAGACCAGGGCGTGGCGCACGTGACGGCCGTGAAGGAAGAAGTTGTGGCCACGCCTGAAGCGGCGGCGGAAGCCGCGGCAGCGGGTCCGGCTGAGCCTGAAGTCATTAAGAAGGGCAAGCAGGAGACGGAAGAGGGCGCAGAGCCTGAAAAAGCTCCTCCGGCGAAGAAGTAGCCGCGGTGAGGCTGATCGTTGGGTTGGGAAATCCTGGTATCGAGTACCAGTTCACGCCCCACAATATCGGCTTCCTTGCGGTTGACCGGATTGCCGAGCAGTGCGGAGTCATGATCGATAACCGGCACTGCAAGGCGCTGACCGCCAGGACCAGGATCGGGAACGAAGAGGTCCTGCTGGCCAAGCCGGAAACATACATGAACCTGAGCGGCATGTCATTGCTGGAGCTGGCCAGGAAGTATGAAGTTGAGCCGCAGCGGGACGTGCTGGTGATTTATGACGAGCTTGACCTGCCGCTGGGAATGATCAGGGTCCGGGCGCGAGGATCGTCAGCCGGGCACAACGGAATGCAGTC
>DASSXL010000033.1:0-18386 GCA_035703825.1 Candidatus Angelobacter sp. | reverse complement strand
ATCTCTCCGCCGATTTTGCTGAAGCGGCTCAACCGGTCGGTAATGGTCAGGAACCCGTCTTCCTCCATCGTTGCGATGTCGCCCGTGACATACCAGCCGTCTTTAAGGACTTCGGCTGTCTTGTCCTCGCGGCCAAGATAGCCCTTCATTACGTTTGGACCTTTCACCAGAAGCATTCCCGGCTTGTTGAGTCCAAGCAACTCCTGCGTCTCCGGATCGACAATCCGCACACTTACGCCGGGGAGCGGATGCCCAATGGTGCCGCGCCGCGCCGCCACCTGGCGAAAGCCCGGAGCGCGGAAGTCCCGTCCATTCACCGCCACCACCGGAGCGCACTCGGTACAGCCATAACCTTCAAGGGGACGGACTCCAAAAATGTCCTCGAACTGAAGCGCGGTGCGTTCGGGCAGCTTCTCCGCGCCCACCAGCACATATTGCAGGCTGCCAAAATGTTCCGGCGAGCAGCGCCGCATGTAGGCTTGCAGGAACGTTGGCGTCGCAATCAGAAAAGTCACGTGATAGCGCGACACCAGTTCACTTATCGAGGTCGCATCCAGCGGGTTGGGATGGAAGACCACGCCGATTCCGTGCATGGCCGGGAGCCAGAGCCCCACGGTAAAACCGAACGAATGAAAGAACGGCAGGATGCCTAGCACCTTGTCCGAGCCATCCAGCATGAACACCTGCGTGACCTGCCGGATATTGGCGATGATGTTGTTGTGCGTGAGCATTACGCCCTTGGGATCGCCCGTGCTGCCGCTGGAAAAGATTACCGTGGCCAGGTCGTCGTCTGTCCGCTTCACAGAACCGAGCACAGCCTTGAGCAGGCGATACGGCAGCAGCCATGCAAAGATCGCCGCTATCAGTTTCTCCGCGAGCCGCGGCTTTTCCAGCACGTCTTCCAGCAGCAGTGCGCGGCCGGGAATTTCAATCTTGGGGAAGCGCTCCAGAAATGCTTTTGATGTCACAGTGGTCTGCAGATTGCACTGCTTCCTGCAAGAGGCAATCACTTCATTGTTCGCCGTGTAATTCAGGTTGACAGGGATGAGTCCCAACAGCGTGGCGGCATGATTCACCAGCGCTCCGCCCACCGACGGCGGCAGCAATATCCCGACCATCTCCTGGTTGTTCCACAGCGGCTTCATGCGTCGCGCCACAAAGATGGTCTTCACCAGCGCAGAGCCGAAGCGCATTTTAGGAACGCGGCCATCGGCCATGGCAAAGCGCCAGAAATAGCGCCGGGCACTGCGTACGAATGTCCGGTCCAGCGTGAGCTTGCGATTGCGGTCGGCGGCAAAAGCCGTGCTCTGCAATTCCTGCACTGCCTGGCGCACTTCAACCGGCGCGCTGGTGGGCGGCAAGCCTTTGCCAAAGCTAACCGTCACCGGATAAGGAACACGCCGCGGCACTTTCCACAGAAAGCGGTTCCGCTCAAAACTGAAAACGCTGCCCCACACGCCATGCAGATTGACCGGGACGATTGGCGCGTCGATGCCCTTGATGATCCGCTCCATGCCGCGGCGGAAGGGAAGCAGTTGGCCGGTGCGCGTGATCTGCCCTTCGGCGAAGATGCAAACGATTTCGCCGTCGCGGATAGCGTCACTGGCAGTGCGCAGGGAGCGGATCATATCGCGCGGCCGCAGCACTGAAGAAATCGGGATGGCCTTCATCATGCGCGCAAACGGCTTGATGATGGACCGTTCATAGATTCCCTGGAACATCAGGAAGCGGATGGGCCGGTCCGTGGAGGCCAGAAGCAGCAGCACGTCGACGAACGACATGTGGTTGGAGACGAACAGCGCTCCGCCTTTTTCCGGAATGTTATCGCGCCCAATCACCTTGATGCGGTACAGCGTATGAGTCAGGAAGAAGAGCAGCAGGCGCAGGAACCAGTCCGGCAGCAGATAGAGAAGATAAACCGTGCCGCCGAAGGTGATCAGCGCTCCGGTAAGGAACACGCCGCGCGGATTGAGATGTCCCACGCTGGTCAGCAGGAAATACATTCCTGAAGCGGCAGCGATTCCGATAAATGAAAGCAAGTTGGAAGCGGCGATGATTCCGCCCTTTGTGTCCGGCGAGGGCCGGTCCTGGATCAGCGCATTCACCGGCACGGCAAAAAAGCCGGCAAAGAAACCGAGCGTCCCCAGCAGCGCCGCCGCGCCCCCGAACGTATGCGGCATCGCTCCGAGCAGCGCGGCCATGATCGTGAGCCCAAATGAGCCTAAGGGAATCAGGCCATACTCGATCTTGTTGCCGGAAAGATAACCCGCCACTCCACTGCCGATTCCAATTCCCGCCGCCAGCGCTGCCTGCAGCAGAGCAATGTCTTTTGACTGGGCATGGAACACGACCTTCCCATAAACAAACACCGTTTGCAGGAAAAGCATTCCGATAAACCAGAAATATGTATTGCCCAGCACGGCCAGGAAAAGTGTGCGGTCCTTGCGCATGAGGCGGACTTGCACAAACAGGTCGGCAACAAAATTGGCGCGAAATTTTTTCTGGGGCGCGGCCGCGGGGACCCGGGCGATCCCCAGGCTTGAAACCAGCCCGCAGCAGGCCAGCGCCAGCAGCAACGCGAATGCGTAGCCTTCATGCCCGTGAAACCGTTGTGACATCAATCCAGCCGCCACAATTCCGCTGATGATCGCCAGGAAGGTCAGCAACTCCAGAATGCCGTTGCCCCAGGAGAGCCATTTTTCCGGCAGGATCTCCGGCAGCAGCCCGTATTTCGACGGGCCAAACAATGCAGATTGCGTTGCCACCACAAACAGCACAATCAGTTGCAGAGGGAAATAACCGGTCCCCAGCGCCACAATGCCGGCGGCCATCGCGGCTATCTCAATCAGCTTGGTCCAGATGATGACGCGGCGCTTGCTGAAGCGGTCGGCAAGAAAGCCGCCCACCATGCTGAACAGGATGAGCGGGACCGAAAAGAACAAGAGGATGAGCGGGACCATCCTTTCCTCTTGTGCATGCGTCAGGCCCATGCTCAGCACCATGTAAGAAAGCAGATTCTGAAACGCATTGGTGCTGAAGGCCCCCTGAAATTGCGTGATGTTCAACGCCCAGTAACTGCGCCGCCAGCCCCCTTCCGGCGACTGAGCGAAAGATGGCCTGTGCGAGGATGCAGTTGCTTCTGTCGAAGGCTGGTCCGCGGCGGGCGTGGTGGCTGTTTCAGGCATGGGCTTGTGAGCTGGTTGATTGAGCAAGCCGGGACATTCTGGCATCAGTTTGGCTGGATGTAAATTGGCAAAACAGAAGCTCTCATATGCCCCGGAAGCGGCAGGTTACTTTGGTCTTCCGTCCCTATTGATCAAACCGCTTCCCTGAACCTTCGTGATCTTCAGGAGCAGCGGCCTTAAGAAGGATACTGCGCTCATAGGTGGTACCAGCTCGACGGAGAAGAAGGTAATGAAATTTGCAAAACAATCTGTCCGGGGAACCGGACTGCCATTTCCGGTCCTGGTAGCTTTATCAATCTCAATGACAGCGCGGCAAGGATCGGGGCAAACAGCTCCAGCCCTTGTACAAATGGCCGCGAACCGCCAGTAGACAAAGGAATACTATAGGCAAAGATATTAAAGATCGTCTCCGCGGGCTGACAGAACCACGCGCGCCGTTACATTCCGTGACGCCGTTGGTTCCACGGGGCTCGGCCCGGGAGAATTTACGGTCCCAGAAATGAGTTGTTGTATGAAAACGCGTTCGCGCAAACTTGCAATCGTGCTTACGGTTGCTGCCCTGGCGTCCATCGCCCAATCTCAGGAAAAAAAATCAACGCCGGGAATCACCAATAACCAGATCTTGGTCGGCTCGTGCTCGGCCCTTGACGGCCCGGCCAGGTTTCTGGGCATGCAGACGATCGTGGGCGCCACCGCATACCTTAACCATGTAAATGCCGATGGCGGCGTGTTTGGACGCAAGATCCAGCTCCTGGCCTTTGACGATGGCTACGAGCCCGCCAACGCCGAAAACTGCTTCAAGCGCCTGCAGAAAGAAGGCATCTTCAGCGCGGGATTTTTTGTGGGCACGCCAACGGCCGCCAAGTATGTGCCTCTGGCCGAGGCAAATAAAGTGCCCGTCGTCGGCCTTTTTACTGGCGCAGAGCTGCTCTACACGCCGTTGAAGCATTACGTGCTCAACGTCCGCGCTTCTTACTACGATGAGACGCGGGAGCAGGTGGAAAATCTCTGGAACGTCCTGGGCATACACAAGATCGGCGTGATCTACCAGGACGACGCCTTTGGCCAGGCGGTGCTCAGCGGCCTGCAACTGGCCTTGAAAAAACATAATGCCGCTCCCGTCGGCACGGGGACCTTCCCGCGCAACACACTTGACGTCGAAAAAGGCCTGAATGCAGTGCGCCCCATGAATCCCGGCGCCGTATTGGTGGTGGGCCCCTATGCGCCGGTGGCGGAGATCATCAAAAAGGCGCACGCAACCGGATGGCATCCAATCTTTCTGACCGTGTCGTTTGTGGGAACCGAAAAATTCATCAGTGAAGCCGGAAAGGATGCGGAAGGCACCGTCATCACGCAGGTTGTGCCGCCTTACACGCGCACCGATTTTTCAACCGTTGCTCTCTATCGCGAAGCTTTAAGAACGTATTACCCGAATGAGCAACCTAGCTTCGTGAGCCTGGAAGGGTTTGTAGACGCCATGGTGCTGGTGGAGGGCTTAAAGCGCGCCGGCAAGGACCTGACGCGGGAGAAGCTGATTACCGCGCTGGAGTCCATCCAGAGTAAAGACGTTGGCCTTGGTCCCAGGCTGACGCTGAAATACAGCCCCACGCGGCACAAGGGCTTTGACCAGATCTATACCACGGTGGTCCGCGACGGGAGACCTGAAATCCTGGACGACTGGAAAAAGCTGCCGCATTGATCAAAGCGGAGCGGCCGGCGACCGGACATGGAAGCTCATTACGACACAAAAGGCCCGGCGTTCCGGGCCTTTCGCCATGATCGCGGAATCAAGTTCTAAACGGTCATCAGCTCTTTTTCCTTGGCCGCGCCCATCTCTTCCATCTTCTTGATCTCGGCATCGGTCAGCTTCTGGACCTCTTCCAGCGCCTTCTTTTCTTCGTCCTCGGAAATCTTCTTGTCCTTCATGGCCTTCTTGATGGCCTCATTACCGTCGCGGCGGACATTGCGGATCGCGGTGCGGTGGTCCTCCAGGATTTTGTGCAGGTGCTTAACCATGTCTTTGCGGCGCTCTTCCGTGAGCGGCGGCACGGGGATGCGGATCAGTTTGCCGTCATTTTGGGGATTCAGGCCAAGCCCGGCGGACCGAATGGCCTTTTCAATATCGGCAATGATCCCAGGATCGTAAGGCTGAACGGTGAGCAACTGGGATTCGGGCGAATGCACCGTGGCCACCTGATTCAGCGGCATCTCAGATCCGTAATACGGCACGCGGACAGGGTCAAGCATGTTGACCGTCGCGCGGCCGGTGCGGGCCGCAGCCAGGTTGGCGCGGAAGTCTTCCACCGCTTTGTCCATGCGCGTTTTGAGCTGCGAATAAACTTCTTTCAATGCGGGTATAGCCGCGATTCCTGATATCGCCATTGCCAAAAGCCTCAAAAAAAGAGTTGCGAACGCTCGATTATAGCAATTAGGCAAAGGCGGTGCCGCTGCAAGCGAATGCAAGAAAGTAATGGCTGACGGCTACCGAAATTTTGCCGAACCCTATAGGGTCGCAGGATGTGCGAGACATCGCGAGGAAAGCCCGCGCCGCTTGGCGAGCCTTTAATCAAGCGGCGCAGACTGGAACTGGCATGGCACAAGATCTTTCAATTCTGGTTAGGGCTTCAATCGACTGACGATGCTATCAAGATCAAACGTGATGCCGATATTTCCGCGAACGTTTGTCTCCTTAATCAATTCGGTGCGGTTCGAAACGGTCAGAGACAAAGGAATCTTCACTCCGCTGCCCTTCACGGGTATCGTTAGCTTGGCTTGGCCTATGGCGATGTTGCCCTTCAACGCCGTTCCCGTACCTGTTGCGGAAGCCGCAGTGATGACGTCGTCAGGAATGAACTCGTATTTTCCTGAGAACGACAACACAAAATTCCCGAGCTTGGGGACGGAAGTTGCCACCGGAACGTCTACTTGAGACGAAAACTGCGCGTCCCGCACCCGATTCGCAGCCACCGTTGCCGGCTGGGAATTGAAGATAGTAACCGAGCCGTTCGAAGTGAAGGAGCCTCCCTTAATTGGGGTGAACTCAGCGATCACTTTGAAATTGGATGTGTCGGGCAGCGCCACGGCGGGAGCTACTGCCGGCGCAGCCTTGTTGTCGGTGTATTCAAACGTAACCAACGGAGCTGTTCCCACATAGCTCAGGATGTCTTGCCGTGCGTTCAGCATGGTCTGCGTCGCGCTGGCAAAAGCAGCAATCGAGGGGTCATCGCTGGGGGGCACACCGGACGGTGACGGAAACTTCGCGAACTGTGTTTCCAGCACCTGCGTCAGCGAACCGTCATTCTTTATCCAAGCGGTGGCCGCCTGTACAGCCGTTTCCTCAAGCCAAGGATTGAAAGTGGGTGTAAAGGTGTCTGACGTTAGAAGATCGGCCACCACGTACAGCCGATTGGCCATCTCCTGTGCCGCACCTAGACGTAACGTACTCCAGCGATCATTGTATCTTTTGTCGCGTGGATCGCGGTGGTTGATGAGATCAACATGCACTGAAAATGCGGAGATCTGGTTTGCGTTGCCCGTAAAAGTGGTGGAGTTGGTGCGGCCCGTATCAAACGTTATTCCAAAAGCAAAACGGTTCAGCAGGCCCAGGCTGCTGTTCCTCTCAATCACCTGGTAGCTGTCGTTATAGCCAATCTTCTGCAGCGCCTGGATTATCTGGACAGGCCTGCCACGGAAGGTGATCGATGTCCCGCTCGTGGAGCTTTCCAGCGCACCGTTCTCGACGGCAAAGCCCAGAATTGCAGGAACGCTTCCTTTTGTGGTCAAGGATGTACTACCGGACTGGGAAGAGTCCGAGCCTACCTGTTTATCGACTCGCGCTTCGTCTACCTCAGCTTTGAACTTGTTGACGGCATCCTTGCTGGCGGAATCAGCGGTCTTCTGCCGCTGACTGTTCAATGCCAGAGCATACAAGGCAGGTTTGTTTCTCACTCTGAGAACAAACTTGATTGCATCTTGCAGCGCAGCGCGATTATCTTCCGTCGGTGGTAAAGCAATATCAGGATTTCTCCTGGCTAGTTCGCGTTGGAATTCGGCTGGCAACGCAGCTATCTGGGCTTTTAGTTGGGCCTCTAGATCCGGGGCTGCGGCCTGCTGCCCGACGCTTGCTACTTGACAGGCAAATATGCAGAGGAGCAGCCATACCGCGTGCCTCATTGCCGGGCTGATTCTAAGTGACGATGAATGTGTACATTGCAGCATCGAATGCCTCTCCTGGAGCTTGGATTTCATCATGCACGGAGACATCGCCCCCATTACTCCCAGTCACCGTGATTTCACAGGCGTTGCCAGAATCAGTTTTATAGATTGTTTGGACCAGCAATTTGAAGACGGGCGTGAGTGTCTTGTCCAGAGCGAATGATCCGCCAGGCCATGGTTTGCCGTTGAGCACAAAGTTGTTGATAGTCCCGGAGCTTGCACTCGTGATCTTGACGGCGATTGTTTCGCCATCTTGACCGGCAAGATCCAGCTCATCGTTATTGCGCATTTGCATGGACAGCAACCTTTCCTTTCTGCGATCAATGTGAGTGCTAGAATTCGCAAATAGTCTGAGAGTATTTAGGCCCCTAATGTTGACTTTCCTTTGAGCTAAAACGGAAAACCACCGAGTTTCCCTCTAAAGGAAGAAAATAAATTCGTCGTGCGCCCGATTCGTGGCCGCAGTAATAGGGCATTGGGCGCCGGCGAGTGCCGTGAGTAGATCAACAGAGCCCTCCAGGGCAACCCTAGCTTCGCCAGCAGAAGAGCGAGGATGGTAATCGTGCTCATTGCTTATGTCTTATGAATAAGAAGTGCAGGCAGGCATTTTAGCAAGAGATTTAGTTCGAGAAGAAGGTCAATAAGTTGCTGCTGTTAACTAAAAGAATACTGACCACCTAAGGAAGAAAAGAGAAGTAGTTCGCAGGTCCTTTATACCTGGGAAAGGCCCGTGTCACGCTGTGCTCTTCTGTCCCGTCTTGCGCTGCAGCATCCACGTGTGCCACAGAATCCGCAGAGTGGCCAGCACCGGGATCGACAGAAACACGCCGATGACGCCGGCCACTTCTCCCCCGGCAAACACGCCAAACAGAACGGTGAGCGGGTGGAGTTCCAGTGACGTGCCCATGATTCGGGGCGAGGTTACATAGTCCTGGATGCATCTCCATACGAGCAGAAAGATCAGTAGCAACCACATGTGGCTGTAGCCTGAAAGCAAAGCAACTGCCAGCACCGCCAGGCCGCCTATGGCCGGACCAACCACCGGAATAAATTCCAGCGCGCCGGCCGCCGGGCCTAAAGCAAACGCGTACGGAACGCGCATGATCCAGAGCACAAAGGTCACCACCACCATGGCCAGAATCGCAAGTGTCAACTGGGCGCGGATAAAGTGCCCGAGCATGGAATCCATTTCCCGCACAGTCTCGGCAACCATCCGGCGGTTGCGTGGATCTTCCACCGAGTTGATGACGTTCTGGCTTAACAGGTGCCCGTCTTTCAGGAAGAAAATGGCAAAAATCGGGACCAGCACCAGCCACCACATGTTCTGGACCGTCCTGGCAGCGCGAAGCGTCAGGCTCTGGGTGGCCGCAATCATTTCAGTCTGGTGCTCATTCAGGTAATCTGTCACCCACTTCACTGTCTGTTGGTTCCAGCCATGCTTGGCGGCAAGTTGCTGCACCAGGCTGCCAGATTTGATCTTTGCTCCCAGTTCCGGGGCCTGCTGCATCAATTTCTGCGCTTCGTCTGCTACCGGAGGGCCAAGCAGAGAGAAGGTTACAATCAGCAGCGCGGCGAACAGCAAATAGACCACGGCGATGGCTGCCGGACGCGAGCCTTTCAGCCACACTTGCAGTCTTGAGACCGGAGCTTCCAGGATATAAGCGAAGAAAATCGCGAAGAGGAAAGTGATGATCGCGCGCCACGCGACATAAAGGAACATGAGCGCCAGGGCAAAGACCAGGGCGGTCAACAGGGCTTGCGCGGTCTTTTTGTCGAAGAGTTTCAAACGCCTCCCGAATCCCGCGGTTCCCATTGTAACCGCTGCGAGCTTCGCGGCCACTCGGCACAACTTTTCATGGCGGCAGCAGCAGTTGTGCCGCCGGATTTGCGTCCCTGGATTCGTGAGATGATTTATTCGTATGCCGGAACTGCCAGAAGTCGAAACCATAGCCAACGGGCTCAACAAGCGCGTTGCCGGAGACCGCATTGACTCCGTCTGGGTGGGAAGCAAGCCTGAGCCGCTCAAGTCTTCGGCGGCGGAAATCTCCCGCACACTGGAAGGCGCGCAAGTGGAGCGAGTACGGCGCGTGGGCAAACACATTGTTTTTGATCTAGGCGCCGGCAAGGCCGCAGGCGCGCGCCAATGGATCGTGCATCTGGGAATGACGGGAAAAATGCTGGTCGCGACTCCTGAATCGGAAGTCCTCAAGCACACTCACCTGGTGGCAAAGCTGGCGTCAGGCAGAGAGCTGCGTTTCGTCGATCCGCGGCGCTTTGGGCGGCTGGAGGTACGGCAGTCAAGTTTCAGCGGGCCGGGCGCTGAGCCGCTCAGCATTGCGGCGGAAGAATTTGCGCGGCTTTTTCACGCCAGCAAGGCCCCGGTGAAGGCCGCGCTGCTCAATCAAAAGCTGCTGCACGGCGTGGGCAACATCTATGCGGATGAAGCGTTGTTTCGCGCTCACATCAGGCCGCGCCGCCGCGCCAATACGCTCACGAAAACCGAGCTGCGCAAGCTGCACGCCGCGCTGCAAAAAGTCCTTCAGGCCGCAATTGCCGCGGGCGGGTCGTCAATCTCTGATTACGTGGACGCCGACGGCGAAGCCGGCTTTTTCCAGATCCAGCACCGCGCCTATGGCCGCGAAGGCAGGCCCTGCCTTACCTGCAAGACCCCGATCAAGAAAATCGTGGTCGGCGGACGGGGAACGCATTATTGCCCGAAGTGCCAGAAGTAGCACTCAGCAAACATCGATTTACCGCAAAGGGCGCGAAGGAAGAAGATGTTTCTTACATAGTCTCGTGTGCAGACAGTCCGTTCCAATCTCTAGACGAATGTTCCAGCGAGATAATGATTTGGCTGAATGCTGAATGCTTGTCTACTGCCTTGTCGCCTTGCTGTTAAAGGCCTTCTCCGCTTGCAGCATTTTTCTCATGCTGCGGATCCAGCGGTCGTAGTCGGTGGCCTTGTTCTGGAAATACTTGCCTGCCTCCGGATGGGGCAGGATGAGAAACTTTTCCTCGGCCATGGCTTTCACCACGTCGTCGGCAACCTGGTCTGGGTCAATGGCGCCTTCTTTCAGGAATTGGGCGCCGATGAACTCTTCGCCCAGAAGCATGTTGGTGCGCACGCCCTGCGGGCAGAGCGCGGAAACTCGCACACCCTGGTCGCCATAATTGATGGAAAGCCATTCGGCAAAGCCGAGCGCAGCATGTTTGGTCGCGGAATACGGGGCCGATCCAACCTGGGTCAGCAGTCCCGCCGCGGAGATGGTTTGCAGCAGGTAACCTTCTCTGCGTTTCAGCATCTGCGGCAGCACGGCTCGTGCGGCGTAAATATGCGCCATTACGTTGATGTTCCAGCTCCGCTTCCAGTCGCGGTCAGAGGCTTCAGGGCCTCCGGTGGTGCCAATGCCGGCGTTGGAGCAGAAAATATCGATCCCGCCGGTCGCGCCTGAGACGGTATCGACCAGAAATTTCACCTGGTCCTCTTTCGAAACGTCGCAGGCGAAAAATGCGCCCCGGCCTTCTTCAATCTGCTGCAGGACTTTGAAGCCGTTGTCCTCGTCGACGTCTGCGCATGCCACCAGGCGAGCGCCCTCTTTGGCGAACCTGAGGCAGAGCGCCCGGCCGATTCCGTTGGCCCCGCCAGTGACTACCACCGATTTTCCCTTGATTTGCATGACGGAAACGATACTGTCTTCTCCGCAAATCTTCAAACCGGGGCAATGCGGAACTCGCATTCGCGCGAGCCAGCAATTAAGCTAATGCAGGCATCACCTGCGCTTCCGAAGGAGTCATAATTCAAAATGACGAAATTTGCCATCGGAGTAGATCTGGGCGGCACCAACCTGCGCATTGCGGCTGTAGACAGCAATGGCAAGACCCTGGAAAAAATCACGACCAGCACTGAAGTCGCGCGCGGGCGCGATCAGGTGATTGACGAAATGTGCGCGGCGATCCAGCAGATTGTTTCCCGGCAACGCGGCGCGGGCGAGCTGGCGGGAATCGGCATCGGCGTGCCCGGAATCATTGAGATGCAGACAGGCATGCTGCATGAGTCGCCCAACCTTCCCGGCTGGCATAACTATCCTGTGCGCGATGAAATTGAGCGCCGCCTGCAGACCGCGGTTGTGCTGGAAAATGACGCCAACGCAGCCGCGATGGGAGAAAAGTGGCTGGGCGCGGCCGCCGGCGTGGATGACATGTGCATGTTCACGCTGGGCACGGGCGTGGGCGGAGGCGTGGTGATGCAAGGCAAAATCTGGCATGGCATGACCGGCATGGCCGGCGAGCTTGGCCACACCAACGTGGAACCAGAGGGCCATCCCTGCAAGTGCGGCAGCCGGGGTTGCCTGGAGCAATATGCTTCCGCCACAGCGGTAAAGCGTATGGCCCAGGAGACGATCGCAACCGGCAATGCGCCCCACATGGCGAATGCCTTAAAGCAAGACGTGGAATTTACTTCCAAAGAGATCTTTGACCTTGCCATGGAGGGCGATGCGCAGGCGAGGGGAATCTTTGAGCGCGTGGGCAAAGCGCTGGGGACTGTGATCGCGGACATGGTTAATATTTTCAATTTCCCCATGTACGTGATCGGCGGCGGAGTGGCCAGCGCGTGGGACGCTTTTGCGCCATTGATGCTGGAAACCGTGGGCCGGAATTCTTTTGTGTATCGCGCAACCGCGCCCGCTGAAAACATACAGGCTGGCATTGCTCCAAATCGCCCGATTCGCGGCACCATCATTACGCGCGCCCTGCTCGGCGGCGATGCCGGGCTGGTTGGCGCCGCACGCCTGCCGATGATCACTACCCAAGCCAGGCTCGAGAAACCCAGGACCGCCTGAGCAGCCGGCCGCCGGCAACGCTCGTTGCGAACCGGCCCGCACTCCTGGCGGATGGTTCTGCGCTATATTTCCAGGGTGGAAAGCCAGCAATCCCACAGCCCGGCGCATCTGAAGCCCGATCCCGTACCGGAACCTTCCGCCGGTTCAGACCGGGGATTTCTCAGCGCTTTTGCCGTTGACCTTGCGCCGCTGCGGGCCTCGAGAGATTACCGCCTGCTTTTTTCCAGCCAGACGATCTCCTTCTTCGGCTCAATGATGAGCTTTGTTGTTCTACCCTGGCAGATGTACCAGCTTACGCGCTCATCGCTCGCTGTAGGATTGCTGGGCGTTGCCGAGTTTGTTCCCACCATCACCATGGCCTTTGTCGGCGGCGCGCTGGCGGACTACGTTGACCGCCGCCGCATGGTGCTCATCACAGAGTTGCTCATGGCCGTGAGCAGCGCCCTGCTGGTACTGAATTCTCTGCTGCCGCATCCGCAGGTCTGGGCGCTCTTCCTGTTCGCCACGGCCATTGCCGGGTTAAACGGCCTCAAGCGTCCATCGCTGGAGGCGCTGACGCCCCGCCTTGTCTCGCCAGAACTGATGCCTGCCGTTTCAGCGCTGCGCGCGGTCGGCGGCACTCTGGGCGGCATTGTTGGGCCGACGCTTGGCGGTGTACTGGCTACCGCTGCCGGCCCTGCTGTCGCGTACTCCATCGATTTCAGCACC
This sequence comes from Candidatus Angelobacter sp., assembly GCA_035703825.1. Taxonomy (GTDB): domain Bacteria; phylum Acidobacteriota; class Terriglobia; order Terriglobales; family Acidobacteriaceae; genus Angelobacter. Next base: position 5,437 of record DASSXL010000033.1, on the reverse strand, counting down.
TTTGTGGTATCACTCATTGCGCTTTGGACGATGCGGGCCACGCCCCCGCCGCTGAATGCCGACCGTCCCAGCCTGAGGTCTCTTGTTGAAGGCTTGCGCTATGCGCGCAGCCGCCCGGAATTAATGGGGACGTATCTGATCGACATGAACGCCATGTTTTTTGGGATGCCCATGGCCTTGTTCCCGGCCATCGCCACAAAGTTTGGCGGAGCGTCGGTAGGTCTGCTGTATGCCGCTCCCTCGGTCGGCGCGTTCGTCGCCTCAGTGGCTTCAGGCTGGACAGCGCGAATTTACCGTCATGGGCTCACTGTAACCATCGCCGCGGGCGTGTGGGGGCTGGCGATTGTAGCATTTGGGTTTGCTGACCGGCTCTGGCTGGCATTGCTATGGCTGGCCGTGGCAGGCGCCGGGGACATGGTGAGCGGCCTGTTTCGCATGACCATATGGAACCAGACCATTCCTGACCATCTGCGCGGACGGCTGGCGGGAATAGAAATGGTCAGCTACATGTCGGGGCCGATGCTGGGCAACGCCGAAGCCGGCATTGTCGCCAGCCTGTTCAGCATTCGCACCTCGGTGATTTCCGGCGGCATTCTCTGCGTGCTGGGAACGGGCCTTCTGGCGCTGGCCTATCCGGCGTTCGTGCGCTATGACGGCCGCGAAGGCCTGCTGCGCAAGCAGAGAGAAGAAGCGGAGCGCGCGGCGGCTGCCAAGCCAGCTTAAAATTGTTCCAGAGGAGATTCTCGCGCAGGGAGTCGACTTGCCTATGACCATCCGCATCCGCCCGGCGAACCTCGCCGACCTTCCTCGCCTCACGGAAATCTACAACCACTATGTCATCCACACGCCGGTCACGTTTGACCTGGAGCCCTATACCGTGGAGCGGCGCGCCGCATGGTTTGAACAGTTCGCTCTTACGGGTCGATACAGGTTAGTGGTAGCCGAGGAAGACGGCCTGGTGCAGGGCTATGCCGGCACAACGCGCTTCCGTCCCAAGGCGGCGTATGACACAACGGTGGAGACCACGGTCTATTGCAGCCATGAAAGCGTGGGAAAAGGAATTGGCAGAAAAGTCTATGCCGGGTTATTCGAGGCGCTGGCGGGCGAAAACATCAATCGCATTGTTGGCGGTTACACGCTGCCGAATGATGGTTCAGCAAAGCTGCATGAATTCTTTGGCTTTAAGAACGTTGGTGTTTTCACCCAGGTCGGCTACAAGTTCGGAAAATATTGGGATGTGCAATGGACAGAGCGTCCGCTGCGTGTCCCAGCAATCAGCAATCAGCCGTCAGCATTCAGCCCTTGAACGCGCTCGACAACCTCAGCAAAACCCTGGAAACGCGGAGGAACGGAGTAAGGGGAGGAAAGTTGGTAGTTGCGTCAGTTTGGGGAATCGAGTGATTGAGTTCAGGCTTCCTCCGCTCCCCTGGATTGCAAAGGTGTTCGTTGGACCTAGGAGGATGCTTAGGGGCTGAGTGCTGATGGCTGAAGTCTGATTACTTTCCGTGCAGCAGTTGGCGGGCGATCTTGCAATACAGATCCACGGCTTCATGCAGTTGCTTTTTGGAGATGTATTCGCGCTCGGTGTGGGCCACGTGGATCGAGCCTGGCCCCAGCAGAACCGGAGTGCCCCAGTTCGTGAGCGCGGGAATATCCGTGGTGAATTTGGCCACCATGCTCTCAACTCCTTCCACCGTGCGCAGCTTCATGAACGGAATTTCCAGCACAAATTCGGCTTCAGCCAGACTTCCAACCGCTTGCAGGATCTGCTCGCGCAGGGCCTCACTGGGTCCCACCAGCCGGTAGAGCAACTGGGCGCGCGCATGATCGGCGATGACGTTGGTAGCCCGTCCGCCATCGATGAGTCCGATATTCAGCGTGCATGGCCCGGCTTCCGGGTCAACCGGCAACTGCATGGCGCGCAAACGCTCCAGCGCGGTCAGCAGCTTGTCGATGGCCGATTCGCCCAGCTCAGGATACGCTGAGTGCGCCATCTTTCCTTTGGCGGTCAGCAAAAGACGAAGCACACCCTTGGACGACGTGGCGATCTTGTTTTCCGTCGGCTCGCCGTTGATGAGATAGCGGCTGCCCAGCGGACTTTCATTTGCCACCTTCGCGCCCTGGCTGTCGCGCTCCTCACCCACCAGAAACAACATGCCCACGGCGCGGCCTTCTTTGCGCAAACGCTGGCATGCGGCAATCTGTGCCGCGATGATGCCCTTGGCATCGCATGATCCACGGCCGTAGATGTTGTCGCTGTCCTCAGAAGAGGGAATGAATGGGGGCACGGTGTCCATGTGCGTGGAGAAGACCAGTTCCGGCTTCTGGCCGTCGATGGTGGCTACAACATTGAACCTTTCATGGGCCACGGGCATTTTGTGCGTTGTGTAACCCATGTTGAGCAGGACTTCGTACAACTCCGCTCCAACCGCGCCTTCATTGCCGGAGATGGATTCAATGTCGATGAGCCTGCGGGTTAGGTTGATGGGGTCCATGGTCAGCACTCAGCGCTTAGTATTCAGCACTCAGCCAAAGACGTTACCGCAAAGGGCTCAAAGTGCGCAAAGGAACAAGGAGCATAATCGTTCCTTTTCTTTGCGTCCTTCACGTCCTTTGCGGTTTGATTTTGTTTTGGCTAATGGCTGAGTGCTGACGGGTGAGTGCTGTGATAAAAAGAAATGTGGCCAACGGAATCAAATCCTTCTTTCTCGATGGGCCCGCCGGGCGGCTGGAGGCCCTGCTGAACGAAGGCCAGCCGGATGCGACGCATGCCGCGCTGGTGTGCCATCCGCATCCTTTATTTGGCGGCACCATGCACAACAAAGTTGTTTATCACGCCATGAAGACCCTGAGCGGGTTTGGCTTTCCGGTGCTGCGCTTCAACTTTCGCGGCGCGGGAATGAGCGAAGGCGAGCATGATCGCGGACAGGGCGAGCAGGAAGACGTGCGCGCGGCGCTCAACTGGATTGAATCCGCCTTTACTCTGCCGATCATCTTCTGCGGATTTTCTTTTGGCGCGGCAACAGGGCTGCGCGTCGGCTGCGATGACCAGCGCGTGGTGGGTCTGATATCGCTGGGCACGCCGGTGGGAGTGGAAGGCCGCGCTTACGTTTACAAGTACCTGACAGACTGTACCCAGCCAAAACTTTTTGTCAGCGGCTCGCGCGATCAATATGGTCCGCCGGAGAGCCTGAAAAAAATTGTAGACGCCGCGCCGGAGCCAAAAGAGATGGTGATTGTGGAAGGCGGCGACCATTTTTTTGAGGGCCATTTGCCGGAGATGCAGGCGGCGATCCAGTCGTGGGTGAGCAGGATCTTCGCGCCGGGCAGGCAGGCGGAAGCCAGCTAATGTCGATTGCTCACAGCATGCGCTCCACAGCGCGGGAAATTTTTCTCCACGCCCTGTCTGAAGCCAGCATCGAGAAGGCATTTGACCGCCACGTGCAATACCAGCGCGGCGTATTGCGCGTGTGCGATGACCTTTACGACCTGAAGTCGCACAGCCGCGTGGTTTGCATTTCCTTTGGCAAGGCGGCGCATCGCATGGCGGAGATCCTGGCGCGCCAGGTTGGATCAACCATTGAAGGAATCGTCGTTGACCCGAACCGGCATCCGTACCAGCTTCCCGGTTATCGCTATTTTGCCGGCGGACATCCGCTGCCGAACGAAGAATCCATGCGCGCAGCCGATGCGATCCTGAAAACGCTGGGCTCTCTGAACCCGCAGGCGCTGGCCATCTTCCTGATAAGCGGCGGCGGCTCGGCTGCGGTGGAAAAGCCGGCGGACCCGGAGATCACGCTGCCCGATCTGGTTGCAACGTACAAAGCGCTGGTAAATTCAGGCGCTCCGATCGCGCAGATCAACGCCGTGCGCAAGCACCTCTCCGCCGTGAAAGGCGGACGCATGGCGCAGGCCGCGAACGGGGCGCAGCAGGTTTCCATCATGGTTTCCGACGTGCCGGAAGACGCTCTGGGCTCGCTTTCGTCGGGGCCAACCATGCCCGATGCCAGCACGGTGGAAGATTGCTACCGCATCGCTCATGAGCACAACATGCTGCGGGATTTTCCTCCGTTGGTGCGTGAGCTGTTTGAGCGGCGCGCGCTGGGTGAAACTCCCAAGCAGGATGACGCGGCGTTTGTCCGTTCACGCTGGTGGAAGGTGCTTTCGAACGAAACCGCGGAAAAGGCCGCCGCCGCGGCTGCGGCAAGACATGGATTCGCCGTTGAGATCGATCATAGCTGCGACGATTGGGATTATGCTCGCGCGGCAGACTATCTCCTTGAGCGGCTGCGCACACTGCGGCGCGGCGTGGCAAAAGCCTGCATTGTCTCCGGCGGCGAGGTCACGGTGAAAGTCCCGGCCAGCGCGGGCGTGGGCGGACGCAACCAGCATTTTGCGCTCTACTGCGCGCAGAAGATCGTCGGGGAAAACATTGCGGTGCTGAGCGCCGGGACTGACGGGATTGATGGCGTCAGTCCGGCGGCTGGCGCTGTCGCTGACGGCACAACGCTTGAGCGCGCCCAGAAAGCGGGATTGGACGTGGCTGCGCACTTCAGCGGATTCAATTCATTTCCACTGTTTGAAAAGCTGGGCGACGCGGTCCAGACCGGGCCGACGGGGAACAACGTGAGGGATTTACGGGTGCTGCTGGCGTGGTGATGTTCCCCATCCCGAGCGCCAGCGAGGGAGCCCTATCGCATCCATGGGTCGGAGGCCGAGAGTTACGGAACTGTCAACCAGGATTTGTCGTCTGTTGATTGTTCGCTGCTGTAGGGATCCCTCCCCTTCGCCAAGCCCAGTGTCGGCATTTCAGCGAAGTGCTCAGCTACTTTCTTCTCACCAACTGCAACACACCATACAAATGATGCGCTTCATGCACCAGAAAAAATTCCAGCCAGAGTGACAAGCTCATCGCGCCGAATTTGGGATGCACACCGCTGCGCTCGAAATCCTCTTCGCTCAATGAACGCAGGCGTGCCATCAGCTTGGCTCGCATGGAAGAAATTCGCACCAACAATTGTGGAGTGGGCAGGCCTGACCAGGCGGGCCATTCAGGATCGTCTTCCGCGCGATAGCGGGGAAACTCGGGCGTCTGCTCGGCGAGCATGCGATCAATGCGCTGGAGAAATATCTGGTGGTACCGCGCAAGATGGGCGAGGTTTTCGTGCGCCGACCATTTGCCGGGCGTGACACGAGCGCTGAGAGACTCAAGGGAAACGCCGTCGAGGGCCACGGCCAGAAAATCCTGGAGCTGGGTTTCACAGCGCTGAAGGCGGGAGGAGTTGGAGTTGGCCATGGAAGATATTGTCTCAGGAGCAGAGCGCCGGAATCGCCGAAATCGGAAGGGCAAAATCTACCACAGAGGAACGGAGACACGGATAAAAGCAGAACAGGTTTTACCGCGGATTGACGCGGATAAACGCTGATCAGAATTGGG
>DASSXL010000176.1:0-17183 GCA_035703825.1 Candidatus Angelobacter sp. | reverse complement strand
GGTAATTACGCCGCACGTCGTGCGCAAACCATTCCACGATAAAGGCAGCAGCGTTTTCTGGACCGTAACTCCGTAGACACATCAATCACCGCAAAGGGCGCTAAGGACGCAAAGAATCTCTTCGCAAATTTGGCGATCCCGATTAGGCGCTTTGGTTCCTTGGCAACCTTGGCGGTTAGCGCTCTTACTTTCCCGCGTGGTCGATTTCGAACTGCACCAGCCCCTTCAACTTGTCATAGGGGATGTCGGCAACGCCCCGCACCCGGCGCCCGTTCATAAAAACCGTTGGGGTCTCGTTCACTTCCAGGGCGGCTCCCAGGTCCATTGATTTCTTGATGCGCGCGGCGGTTTCCGGCGAATCCGCGCAGGCCGCCACCTTCATTGCATCCAGCCCATTGACGATCGCCAATTCCTTCAATTTGTCATCTGCCGTGGCCAGCGCAATTCCGCCCTGGTTTTCAAAAATGGCATCAACATATTTCCAGAATGCGTCTTTATTGATCTGTCCGGCACAGTCAGCATATTGGGCCGCCTTCATCGCCCAGGGATGCAGGCTCGCGGGCAAAGGGAACTGCTGGAAGGTGAAACGCACCTGGGGAAAATCCGCAAACAGTTTTTCCAGGATCGGCTGCGCCTTCTTGCAGTGCGGACACTCCAGGTCGCTGAATTCCACAATGTCAATCGGCGGATTCGGGCCGCCGCGGCTGGGCCCAAATGCGCCTTTCAATTTGGCGCGCGCCGGCGCAAATGGATTTGTCCCGAATGGAATCATCTCGCCGATAACGGCATTCTGCGCATCGGGCGAAAGATAAAGATGCTGCGCCGCTTGTTTGTTGATCGAAAACAAAACATCCGCAAGCCCCGGAACTGCGGAGGGCGTGATTTCATAAATTTGCCAGGCAACGCCGGGATCGTAACCCAGAGTGCGTTTCAGGGCCGCGTCAACATCCTCTTTGGAAGGCAGAGCGGTTGAAGGCTTGGCAGTGGCTGCTTTGGCGGCCGCCGGTGTTGAGGCGGCCGGAGTGGCCGCGGTCTTTTTGGGCGCGGCGCTCTGAGCGGAGGACATCGCAAACGAAACAGCAAGGGAAATCATGAGAGCAAGGTTTTTCAGTTTGATCATTGGATTTTTTAGACTTCCGATTTTTGGGCGATGGGAAAACGGCGGCCGAAACCAAAGGCCTTGGGCGTAATCTTTAGTCCGGGGGCCGCCTGCTGGCGCTTGTATTCGCTGCGCTCAATCATGCGGACCACGTCGCGGACCAGGCGCACGTCATAGCCGCGATCGGCGGCAATCTGTTCGGCGGTGCGGTAGTCTTCAACATAATCTTCCAGGATATTGTCCAGCACTTCATACGGCGGCAGTGTATCAGAGTCCTTCTGGCCGGGACGCAACTCCGCCGAAGGCGGCTTGTCAATGGTGGATTGTGGGATCACCGGCTTGAGCGAATTCACGTAATGGCTCATGCTATACACCATAGTCTTGGGAACGTCAGAAATCACGCCTAACCCACCCACCATGTCGCCATAGAGCGTGCAATAACCCACTCCCACCTCTGATTTGTTGCCGGTGGTGAGCACCAACTCGCCAAACTTGTTGGAGAAAGCCATCAGGATGTTCCCGCGAATGCGCGACTGGATATTTTCTTCCGCCACATTTTCCGGCGCTCCCGCAAACAGCGGGTCTAGCGCCTTGCGGTAACCATCAAAAATGGGGCCGATGGAGACGACCTCAAAACGTATCCCCAGTTTGCAGGCGAGCTCGCGCGCGTCCTTGATGCTGTGCTCGGAGGAATACTGGCTGGGCATGGCTATGCCGGTCACGTTCTCCTTGCCCAGCGCGTCCACGGCAATGGCCGCCGTAAGCGCGGAATCAATGCCTCCGCTCAGCCCAATCACCACCCGGCTGAAGCCGCATTTGCGCACGTAGTCGCGCGTGCCCAGCACCAGAGCGGCGTAAGCGCTGGGAACTCCAGGGCTGACTTGGTCGCGCATATCGCCCCGCATGGTCTCCGAATCGAAAAGGACCAGGTCCTCCGCAAACGATTTTCCCTGGGCCACAATGTTGCCGTCGGGGGCGATTACCATGCTTGATCCATCGAAGATCAGGCTGTCATTCCCGCCCACCTGGTTCACGAAGAGCACAGGGACTTTATTGTCACGGGCCACGGTCTCAAGCATCTGGCGGCGCAGCTCGCGCTTGCCCAGGTGGAACGGCGATGCGGAAATGTTGAGCACCATGTTTCCGCCGGCGCGCAGCAGTTCGTCCACCGGGTCCACGCGGTACAGGCGGCGATGCCAGAAATGCTTGTCGTTCCAGGCGTCTTCACAGATGGTGAGCGCAAACTGTTTGCTGCAAAACGGAAAGAGCTTTTGCGATTCGGCGGGATCGAAATAACGCGACTCGTCAAAGACATCGTAGGTGGGCAGCAGCATCTTGGATTGCACAAACTGCACCGAGCCCTCGCGCAGCACCGCGGCCGAATTCATGACAGACTTACCGGTTTCCACCTTGGCGGGCGAGACAAACCCGCAGACGATGGTGATCTGTGGCACGGCGCGCGCAATTTCATTCACAACCTGCTGGCTGCGCTCAACGAATGCGGGTTTCTCCAGCAGGTCGCGCGGGGGGTAGCCGCAGACAGCCAGTTCGGGAAAGAGGACCATCTGCGCGCCCAGATCAAGCGCCTGCCGCGCAGATTCTATGATCTTTTTTGAGTTGCCGCTGAAATCGCCAATTGTTGGGTTGATCTGCCCGAGAGCAATCTTCACCTCTCTAGTTTAAACCGCAGTTCCCTTGTACGTCATTTCTAGAGCGGCGGTTGCTTCGGTGGCTCTGTCGAGGGCGGTTGCTGGCTCTCAGAAGGCTGCTGGTCCGCTCCTGAAGCAGGTTCCTTGCCATGGGTGCCCCATTGCGGCTCTTCCTGCTGCGGTGGAGGCAGTTGTTTCGTGGCGGAAGCGCCTGAGCCCTGCTGGACTGTGCCCTGCTGAGCCATGGAGTCAGGTTGCTCGTCCGGGCGCTTCAAAGTAGGCTTGTGCGCAGGCTGGTCAGGCTGCGGAGCGCCGCTCACGTCTTGCGGCGAACTGCTTGACTTCAGCGCCGCCAGCGTGGGCACGCCATCCTTTACGTCGACTTCCTTTTCCGTCTTGACGATGAGCTGGCCGCCGACCTTAGCGGTCTTTACCTGGACGACTTCGTCGCCAGAAAAACGCACAAACACCACATCCTGCGGCGGAGTACCGTAAATCCATTCCTCGTACTCTTTACCCTTATCATCTTTTTCGCGCACCTTCTGCGGCGGACGATCTTTGGCCATGACCACCATGTCATGATTCATGCCCACCAAAACTTCATGCCGCTTCACTGCCTCCCTGATCTTGGGCGGAAGCGTATCCACAAAGACTTCTGCCGCAGTTTTTACGGAAAAATCGAGCACCGGCTGCAGCAGCTCCTTCAGCTCCGGTCCCGTCATCTCCGGCACATGCTTTTTGAATTCCAGCGTGAGGGCCGCGCCCGTGGGCTGCGCCTGATTAGGGTCTACACCCCCAGTGCTGCCGCCCATGCCGGAAATCTGTATGTGCTGATACCACTTGGTCTTTTTCTTGGGACCGCCGTTGATTTCCAGATAGATGGACTTCTCATGGAAAACGATGTTGGTGATCTGCACGCGGTCGCCGATACGGGCGGCAGCGCCGTAGGTTTGCGCCATGCGGTAGAGTTGCGCATCGCCCGGCTTGACCAAGCCATCAATCCCAATGACCATGCTCTTATCGCCCACGGGAAAATACTTGCGCACATGAACGAACTCGGCATCCATCACGCGAATAAGCTGCATCTTGGTGCCGTCATTCAAGCTTTGCCTGCCATCAAGGTCCGCCGGCTTCAGATGGGGCGTGTTGTCCGGCACGGGTTGAGTCTGGGCGTCAGGGAACTTAGGGGCGGGGAGCGAACCCACTGACCGGCTGCCCGGGCTAACAATAACAGGGACAGGGGCCTGACTCGTTGGAGGAGGAGGCTGAGTGGGACTTTGGTTGACTTGCCCCGCAGCCAGGCCGCAGGCAGTTAATACCAGGGAAAATGGAAGTCCGGCACGGGATAACATGGGAACACCTGTGGCTGCTGTTCACTTCCATGATTCGCTAATTTGCGCGAATTTTCAACCTATTTAGCAGCCACTTGGTTTAGATGCCAAAGGCGGGCTGAACGTGCAATTTTTCCATGCATTTCGTCCCCGAGCGGCAAGCGATTGGAGAGGTACCCGGCCGGAGGCCAGCTTTAGGGTTTCTATCGGCCTTTATCCCAACCACCACGCCATTCCCACCGCTGCCGCGGTGCTGAGCAGATTTACAAGATCGTTGTTGAGCCAGCCACGGCGCTCAAAAATCGCGCCCAGCAGGCTATCGACGATAGTGCCGAAGAACCCGGACAGAATGATCGCCGCAGTCTGGCTAAGCGGCACAAGACTTGTAGCTACGGCGGCCACGGTCACACTAGCTGCGCCGAGCAACGCGGCGATCGTCCCAAACAGGCTGATGCCTCCGTCCGTCCCCGCGGGAACAGGTTTGAAAGTGGTGATCATCCACGTCTTGCCGGGAAAGGCCATGCCGATCTCGCTGGAGGAGGTATCACCGGCCGCTTCAGCCAGCGCTGCCAGCGCCAGCACCGGCCATGCTTTACCGGCAACGGCAACAACCAGCGCCGCGATTCCCAGATTCGCTATGGCTTGCGCGGCGGTGCGTCCGCCAGGGGGCTCCGCGGCGCGGAGCTGTTGCTTGCGCGCATGGCCCACGCGCGTGGCGACCAGAGTGACGGCAAAGACCACCAGCAACGCCAGGAACATGCGCAGGTCGCGGACCGCCATGATGAACGCCACGGCCGATCCGGCCAGCGCTCCGCTCAGGTTTACGCCTCCGGCAAACCATGCCAACAGCGCGAAGCCGACGGTAAGCGCCAGCGCCGTAAGAAAACGCGGGCCGGCAGGCGGGAATTCGGCGTGATGCAGCCATTCAAAAACAGCCAGTATCGCCGCGGCGAAGCTGAGCGCCAGCACGTCGGCGATCTTGAATGGGCGAGAATTATTCAGCCGTCAGCCTCCATGCCAAATTGCTTTTGTCAGATGCCCTCGCCCAAAAGCTGTTCGCAGCGGTCAGCCTGCGCACTTTGAGCGGTCAGAATATCTTACCTTGGCGTCCCTGTTCGGGCCGTTTTTCCGGTCAGTGGAGTTGTTTGCGATGGTTTACAATAGATTTGCTGGCCAGGTCATGGCGTGTCGCGGAGAAAATAGTCATGCGCTATAGGTTGGTGATAGTTATTGCTAGTTTAGTTTCTCTAATAGCTATTGGATGTGGTGGAGGGAAACTACAAGTCGTCAATCCTGCGCCGGCTCCTATTACCGGACCCTTTAGCAATGCAAGCCTCAGCGGGCCATATGCGTTTGTTTTTTCCGGGACTGGCGTCTCAGGATTCTTCGCCGTGGCCGGGAGCTTTCAGGCGAACGGAAGCGGCAATCTGGTCAGCGGGACCATGGATATCAACAACAGCAGCGGCGTTTCCACAAATGTTCCATTCACCGGCACCTACAGCGTAATTCCCAACGGACAAGGAAGCGCCACGCTCACCTCCGCTGTCCAGATATTCAATATCCGTTTTGTGATCATCTCCCCAGGCCGAGCCTTGCTCACGCGGTTTGACAACAACTCGGTTGGCCGTGGCGCTATCGACCTCCAGAATCCGTCGGCATTTTCGACCGCCGGCATCCAGGCACAGTTCTCCTATCAGTTGACAGGTATAGATGGTGGGGCCAATCCGCTGGCGACGGTGGGTGGCTTCACGACTGATGGCACTGGCGCCGTTCCGGCTGGCCTGCATGATGTGAGTGACAATGGTACGCCCATCGTCAACCAGCCTCTTACCGGGACTTATACCGTGTCCGGAAGCGCGAATGGCCGCGGAACCTTGGCGCTCAATACCTCGCTGGGAACTCTGCATTTTGCTTTCTATATTGTGGCCGCGAACCGCCTCAAGCTGGTGGAAACGGAGCGGACTCCCGCGCTGGCCGGCGAAGCCCTTGGCGGCTTCAACGCCACCACCTCGGTTGCAGGATGCGGCCCCTGTGTCTTCGCCTGGAATGGTTTCTCCGGCGCCACTCCCTTCGCCGCGGCGGGGATATATTTCATCGATGACAACAATGGCATTCCCGCGGGAACGGCGGACATCAACCTTGGCGGAAGCGTTTCAACATCCGCATTGAGCGGCGCATATTCATTTGCGCCACAATTTCGCGGGACCGCTTCTTTTAGCTCGGTTGCGGGAGTTCCAGCTACCTTTGCTGTTTATGCGATAAGCGGAGGAGGCTGGCTGACGCTGCAAATTGATCCCGGCAAGGTAGTCACCGGTCTTGCCTTCACCCAGCCATTGGCTGGGTCTCCCCATCTGGATCTCTCCTTTGACGGCTCCTACGGATTTAACTTTGTCGGCGCCACGTTCAATACCCAGGCGGATGAGATCGGGCAGATCGCGACTCACGATACCAACAACAGCGGCGCCGGCGCTGTGACTGGCGCAGTTGACATCAATAATGCGGGAGTTCCAATCCCCGGGTTAGGCGTCAGCGGCAGCTTTACCATGGATAAGACCGCCTTCGGGACAATCACCATGCAAACTTCGAACGGGGTTCAGCATTTTCGATTGCACGCTACCGGCGGCTTTGGACCTGTGTTTTTTGTCTCGGCCGATTCAAACATGGTTGCGTCCGGCATTTTTGAAATGCAAGGCCAGTAAGCCGCAGAGAGCAGACACTTCCAATACCTGAGCTTTGGCGACATGAAAGTGGCTCTAGCGCATCTCAGCATAGGGTTATCCGCATTTATGCGGATCTGACGAGGTACTAGAATGGCTGCATCTGTCTGGACCGGATATCTGACGTTTGGACTTATTTCCATGCCTGTACGGCTGTTTTCCGGCGCACGCGGCACGCGCGTTTCCTTCCACATGCTGCATCGCAAGGACAACGCCCGGATCAAGCAACAACTCTACTGCCCGCAGGACGACAAGGTGGTCGACCGCAGCGAGATCGTGAAAGGCTACGAGTTTCGCAAGGGAGAATACGTGGTAGTGGAGCCGGAAGAGATCAAGAAGATCGAGCCCAAGACCGCCAAGGCCATGGAGATCCTGGAATTTGTGAAGCAGGAAGAAATTGACCCGGTTTATTTTGAGTCCTCTTACTACCTGGCCCCGGACGACGCTGCCAAAAAGCCTTACGCCTTGCTGGTGCGCGCCATGAAAGACAGCGGTTATGTGGCGATCGCCAAGCTGGCCATGCACAACCGTGAATACACGGCGTTTCTTCGTCCGTATGAGAAAGGCTTGATGCTGCACACCATGTATTACCAGGACGAGGTCCGTGAAGCGCCTGATTTTGGCGCGGACCACGCCAGCCTGAAAGAAGGCGAAGTGAAAGTGGCGCACCAGTTAATTGAAGCACTGGCCGCCAAATGGGACCCCGCGAAGTATTACGACACGTTTGAAGAAAACCTGAAAAAGCTGATCAAGGCCCACATGGAAGGTAAAGAAGTGGTGGCGATCGACAAGCCGCGGCCTGCCGCGCCGCCCACTGACTTGATGGCCGCCCTGAAGCAGAGCCTGGCCCAGATGGAAGGAAAGAAGAAGGGCCCGCAGCGCGTGGAAGCCGCCCAGCGCGAATCCAGGGTTGAGGTGAGAGGCAAGCAGAAGTCGGTGGCTGGAAAGAGGAAGCCGCCGAAGCGGGCCGCGTGAGCGAAAATCGCCCGAATCGCGCGTCATCCCACCCAGAAAGCCAAAACCGGGCTTTCCGGGGGCCCGGTCATCGCCGTGATCGCGCGTGATCGGGTCCGTGGGGCCCAGCCCGCGAGGCCGACTTGCGCGCCGGGCGGGCTGTTCAGGCGCAGAAGGGCTGTCTGCTGGGCCATCCTCTCTGGCGGGTTGGAGCGAAGCGACAAGATCAATGGTTTACAATAAAATCCTCGCAATAATTCAGAGTTTCGTCGTTCAAACCGGTAGCACCGGTGGAGTTTTGATGAAGGCAAGTTTCAAGGCAATGTGGCTGCTGGCCGGCCTGGGTGTTCTTATGCTTCTGGCGGCCGGCTGTAATGATACGCTACGGCAATTCATCGTCCCTGTCCCCCCGCCAACCGGCGATCCCGGAACACTGGCGCATGCCATAACTTTATCCACCAACCCGGTCCCGTCTTCCGATGGCAGTGACCTGCATATCGACGTTTCCGGGGACACCAATGTGGGTATTGTGACGGTGGGCCCGAACCCGGTTTTTCTGGGGACAACTTCCAACCAGGCGTTTGTGATCAATAGCGGCGACGCCACCACGCCGCCCACGGTTTCGGTTTATATCGCGCTCAATCCTCAGGTGGCAACGGTAAATACCGTTACCCTTCCTACCAGCGGCCCCGATGCGGTGAAGACGCCGGTTGCCGGATCCACCAGCAGCGCCAACAATATTTTTGTCGCCAATCGTGATAGCAATAACGTGAGCGTAATCTCCACTGGGGTGTTTGCGGTTACCGCGACAATTCCCCTGCCCGTGGGCGACTCGCAGCCGGTGATGATCGCCGGCAACGGGGCCAACAACAAGATTTTTGTCGTCAACCAGGGCAGCGGCAACGTCACCGAAATCTCCACCATTGACAATACGGTGATCAAGGACATTAAGGTCGGGGCTTCGCCGGTTTGGGCCGTAATGAGCACGGACGGGCTGTTTGTCTTTGTGGTCAACCAGGGCGATGGCACCGTCAGCGTGATCGACACCTCGCTGGAGATCGTTCTGCCTTGCTCCGGCGTTTTCTGTGTCGGCGGCAATGCCATCCGGGTCGGATCGTCGGCGTCTTCATCGCCGAACTTCGCTTTCTATGAGCCCAAACTGAAGCGCGTTTATGTGAGCAATACGGGAGAGAACACCGTTAGCGTGATCAAGGCCAACGCCATCGACCTGGGTTCTGTTCCCCAGGTGCTGCCGGAAAAGCTCAAAGATGTTCCGGTTTCCGGCACTCCGGTTTCAGTCACGGCCCTTTCCGATGGAACCCGCGCATACGCGGCGTTGGGAAATTGCCCTGCGGGCGTGAATCACATCACCATTGTGGCCCAGGCGCCAAGCTGCACCGGCAACCTCGTAAGCATGATTGATGCCGTCGCGCTCACGGAAAAAAAGACCATCACCGTTGGCGTTGGGCCCGTTTCAATTGATGCTTCCCGCAATGCTTCGCGCGTCTATGTTGTCAACTCTCACGATACGGTTACGGGTAGCTCAGGAACGCACACCGCCGGGACCATTTCTGATATCAGCACCATCACTGACTCGGTGGTGATGGTCAAGCTGGCGCCTCAACAGGACCCCAAATGCCCGGTAAGCTCCACGGTTTTCTGCCCCGTGCAAACGCCGTTCATGGTTCGCACCTTCCCATAAGATTCTGCAAGCAAGCTCAATAAAAAAGGGCGGCCGGAGAGCCGCCCATCGCTGGAGTTGAGCCGTGGAAAAAAGCCGTCAGCTTGGCCGCGTATCCATTCTTCGCCTGCGGTTGTAGCGCATGGCGATGTTCATGAAGATGTTTCCGTTGTCGGTGTCAAAGCACATCACCAGCGCCTCCTGCTCTTCGCTGCTCTTCTCGCCCAGTTCATCGGCGTGGACCACCGGCGGATAAATCTTGAACTTGAATCCCTGGTCGTTGAGGGCGGTGACGGCGCTGCCAATCACCATGTTGGCCAGCTCGCAGACGGTTTCGCGCGCCACTTCTTCGCTTTCCGGCACCGGCGATCCCGTAAGGTAACTTGCCACCTTGGCCGCGGTCGGCGTGTCGATATCGAAGATAATCCGGCCTTCGATGTCGCCCTTGATCGTTACCAGCGAAGCGACGCCTTTGCGGCGATACGCTTCCTCGTCCATGGTCACGTCGCCCATGCGTGTGGGACATTGCAGCGTCTCCGCCAGCACCGCGTCCGCCGCGTTGATGAACGGCTGAATCAGCTCGATCTTCATGGTCTTAGTTTCCCTGGGCTGCGGGCGTGGCCACTGCCGCGTCATCGCCCATCACGTACTTGATCACTTCGTACAGGATCTCCGACTTGACCGGTTTCTGGACAAAGTGGCGCGCGCCCTTTTGCAGTGCCGCGACAATGTTTTCCTGGTATCCCACCGAGGAAACCATCACGATGCGGGCATTGGGATGCGAGCGCACGATGCGCTCCGCCGCCTCAATGCCTTCCATCTGCGGCATGGTGATGTCCATCAACACCATGTCAGGCGTGGTGCGATCGTATTCCGTGATGGCCGTGCAGCCATCGCCGGCTTCGCCCACAATCTCGCCGCCAAAGGCCTCTACCATCTTGGCCACGTTCTTGCGCGCGAAGACCGAATCGTCCACCACCAGGTACCGGATCGGCTTGCCGTCTTTGCGTATCAACATTGGATATGTCTCCATGACTGTTTCTCCTTGCTGCTCCAGCTAAACTTTTACTGTTGCTCGTCCAATCCTTTCAGGATTGCACTGCATGGCCAGCGTGTTGGCCAGCATGTCCAGCGGGACCACGCGCATGGCGTGCCCACGCTCAATCGCGGCCTTGGGCATGCCGAAGACCGTGCAGGAATCTTCGCTTTGCGCGATGGTCAGCGCGCCCGCGTCTTTCATCATTCCCAGGCCTTCAGCTCCGTCATCGCCCATGCCGGTCATCAATACTCCAACTGCCCTGCTCCCAAACTCTCCCGCCACTGAGCGAAACAGGATGTCTACCGAAGGCCGGTGCCCATTCATGCGCGCTTCGTCGGAAAGCACCACGGTGTTTCCCAGCGGCATGCGCCGGACCTTCATGTGCCGGTCTCCGGGACAGATCAGCGCCCGCCCGGCGATCAACAGGTCTCCGGACTGCGCCTCCTTCACGTCGATGGCGCACGATTCATCCAGCCTGCGGGAAAACATGTCTGTAAATCCCTCAGGCATATGCTGTACTACAACAATACTTCCGGGGAAGTCGCCAGGAAGTTGCTGCAACAGGTACTGCAGCGCGTTCGGCCCTCCCGTGGAAATCCCAATCGCAATCACCTTCGTCGGCTCCCGCCGCGGACGCAGGGCCATTTTGTTCGGCCTGGGGCGATCCAGCAAAACCGGCGCCGTGGTGTTGCGCAGCTTGCTCTTGGCGGCGACCTTGATTTTGTCGATCAGGTCCAGCGCAATTTCGTCCATGTGCGCGGACGCCGCATCCCGCGGCTTGGCCACAAAATCGAACGCGCCCAGGGCCAGCGCCTTGAATGTGGCGCTGGCGCCGTCCGTGGTGAGCGCGCTCACCACGATCACCGGCACGCGAAACCTGCGCGTAATCTGGCGCAGCGTTTCCAGGCCGTCCATGCGCGGCATCTCCAGGTCCAGCGTTACCACGTCAGGGCGTAGGTCTTCGATCTTCTTCAGCCCGAACGCGCCGTCCATCGCCGTTCCAACAACCTCAATTTCGCTGTCCCGCGCGAGGATCTGTGGAATCAATTTGCGCATCAGCGCGGAATCGTCCACCACCAGGACTCGCAATTTGTTACTCATGCTGTGGCCCCCACCATCTGCAACCTGCCGAGCTTTGCAACTACACTTGAAAGATTCAGGATCAGCACCACCGTGCCATCGCCCAGGATGGACGCGCCGCTGACCAGGTCCGTGGCCACCAGATGGTCGTCCATGGCCTTGATGACTAATTCTTCTTCGCCTACCAGTTGGTCCACCACCAGGCCGAACTTGCGCTCGCCGGTGGAAATCACCACCACAAACATCTTGTCCGTCTCCGCCTGCTCTTTTTCCAGGCGATGAAGGTGCAGCAGCATCAATACCTCGCTGCGCAGTTGCATTACGTCATGGCTGTCCACCCGATGCAGCGCGCCCTGCGTCGTCCGCGTGATCTCAACCACTGATGCCAGCGGCACCGCATACAAACGGTCGCCCACGCGGAACAGCAAGGCCTTAATGATGGCCAGCGTGAGCGGCACTTTCAGATAAAACGTTGTCCCTTTGCTTGCGGTGGTTCTGATGCCGACCGAGCCTTTCAGCTTCTCCAGGACCGTCTTTACCACGTCCATCCCCACGCCGCGGCCGGAAATCGCGGTCACCTGCTCCGCGGTGCTCAACCCTGGATGGAAGATGAGATTGTTGATGTCGGCCTCGCCCAGCGCCGCTGCGTCACCCGGCTTGATTAGCCCGCGGTCCACGGCTTTCGCGATCAGCCGCTCGCGGTCAAGTCCGCGCCCGTCGTCGGCCACTTCAATCACGATCTGGTTGCCCTGGTGATAGGCGTCCAGCGTTACTGTGCCCTGCGCCGGCTTGCCATCGTTGATCCGCTCCGTGGGCGATTCAATGCCGTGGTCCACGGCATTGCGCACCAGGTGCGCCAGCGGCTCCGCCAGCATATCCAGAATGCTCTTGTCCAGGTCGGTGTCCTGTCCCGTGACCACAAGGTTCACTTCCTTGCCGCACGATTTGGCCACGTCGCGCACAACCCGCGGAAATCTGCGGAAAAGATGCTCCACCGGCACCATGCGGATCTTCATCACCGATTTTTGCAGGTCATTCATGATCCGCGCCTGGAATGCCATGGCGTCAGAGAAGCGCATCTTCAGGGGATCTTTAGGATGGCGCTTATCGAATTCGTTAATGGCCTGGTGCAGCATGCTCTTGGCGATAATCAGTTCGCCCACCAGGTTCAGGACCGAATCAATTTTTTCCGCGTCCACGCGCAACAGCGTTTCCTGCATGTTGGCAAAGCTTGTGGACTGCGTGTCCACCGGCGTATTGGCAATGCTGGCCTCTGCCGTGGCGCTCTCGGCCTTCGCCGGGACCGCAGGCGTTGCAGTTGTCTCTTCCGCCTGGATCGCGACTTCAGTTTCATCTTCCGTAGGTGTGGTCACGTGCTTCACAATGTCCAGCACGTCCTCCGCCTGCTGTTCTTCGCGGCCGGCCCTCTGTACCAGGACCTCTGCCACCACGGAAGGAATGCGGCATTTCTTGGCGATCCACTCTTCAGAATTCTCGCTGGAGATGGCTGCTTCCACCACGTCCAGGTCGTTGCTCAGCGTGCTCTGGTCCGGGGCCACCGCCAGCAAGCGTCCGCAATCCTGCAGCACATTTCTGATAAGCTGCATGGCCGCGCTGCGCATGGGGCACTGCGGCTCAATGGAGAACGCTACGTGGTAGACGCTCTCTCCGCGCCCAAGCGCGTCGGCCACCACAATCTGCTCGTATTCGCTCCACACAAAGCGCGCCTGCAATTTGTAAGGGACATGGCTGGCGGGCTTGCGCGTGAGCGAGAGAATGTGTTGTTTGAGTTCTTCTCCCGCCGGCGGCTGCAGGCTGCCACGGTACGCGGAGAGCATCGAACTGAAGGTGTCGGCGGCGATCAGCACCACTTCCGCCAGCGCCTGCTTGCTCACCGCCGCGATCTCCGGCCGCAATACTTCTTCCAGGGCGTGCGCCGTTTCACTCAGCTCCGTATAGCCGCAGGCCGCCGAATCTCCCTTCAGCGTATGCACGGTGCGGCGCACCCGGCGCAGAACCTCTTCGTCTTCCGGCCGCTTCTCCAGCTCCAGCCCTTCTTCATTGAGGGTCTGCAACAGTTCGGTTGCGCTCTCAAAGAAGAGTTCGCGGAGCTCGGCAGCGTGATCGTCGGAGAAGAAGTTCACCCCGCCACCTCGATTCGCTGGTACGCTGTGCCGTTGTTCTGGTGGACCATCTTGTACTTATCGGAGAGTCCAAAAAGACTCTCGGCATGGCCGATAAATAAATAACCTTCCGCGTTCAGGCAGCGGTAAAGCTTTTCCACCAGCCGCTTCTGCTCGGCTTCGTCAAAATAGATCATCACGTTGCGGCAGAAGATCACGTCATTGCGCTGCGGCAAAAATTCCGTCTTCAGGTTATGGAAGTCAAAATGGACCAGGTCCTTCAATCCGCGTTTCACCGCGTAACGGTCGCCAACCTTGTCGAAATAGCGCAGGCGGTACGCATAATCCACGGTGTCCATCTGGCTTTCCGGATAGAGGCCTTCCTGGGCCGCGCGCAGAACGGAATAGTTGATGTCCGATGCCAGGATTTCCACCTTCCACGGCGGTGGAATGAGCGGTTTGGGGCTGGGCATCTCAAAGGGAAGAGGATTACGCAGGTAATAGTAGGCCAGAGCATCGCACACCTGCATGGCCATGGTGTATGGCTCCTGCCCGGTGGAACATCCCGCGCACCACAGGCGCAGGCTCCAGTCGCGCCGCTCCTGTTTGCGCTTGAGCAGGTCTTCCAGAATGGTTTTCTGGAACAACTCCAGTTGCGGTTTGTTGCGAAAAAAACTGGTTTCGTTGACCGTGAGATTTTCCACCAGCGCGCTCAACTCGGACTTTCCCTGGTGGCTCGTCAGCAGGCGATAATAGGCATAAAACGTGTCCAGCCCGCAGATTTTCAGCCTGCGTTGCAGCCGGTCCTGGAGGAAATGCGCGCGCCGCTCGTCAAAGTACATGCCGCATTCCTGGTAGACCAGGGTCTGTAACAGCTTATATTCGGGTTCGCTGATTTGGATTGGAACGCTCGATGTGGCCATGGGTATCCGTTTTCTTCCTTGGTGCCGCTCACAATCCCGCGGAAACAGCGGCCGCCGCGCGGGGCTCTGGGACATCGCCTACCCTGCGCAGCTCGCCTTTCTGCAGGATCCTGTTCAAGTCAATCAAGATGATCAACCGGCCACTCAGCTTGCCTACGCCGGTCACGTAGTTGAGCTCGCCCTGGTCAAATACGGGCGGTAGTTCCACATCGCTCTCCGGGATCTTCAACACCTCAGAAGCGCTGTCCACGATCAGCCCCACGAGCTTGCCGTGCACCTCGGTCACCAGGATGCGGTTCTTCTTGGTGGGCTTGATCTCTCTCTCGCCAAAGCGCCGCCGCAGGTCTACCACGGAAACGATTTTGCCCCGCAGGTTGATCACTCCCTGGACGCAGCCGGGAGAATCCGGCACAGAGGTGATTTCCGGCACGCGGACAATCTCATGCACCAGCGAGATTGGGACGCCAAACACTTCTCGCCCTACGCGAAAGCCGACAATGTGCAGTTCCTTGGCCATTGGGTCTCCTGCTGCTTAGTTGTACTGCGCCCCCGCGGTGGCATATTGCGCCGCCGGCATGCCGCGGCCTGTTTGCTCTTCGCCACGGCGCTGTCCGTTGCGCCCATCGCGCGCCGCCTGCATGTTCTCCAGGACAAACCGGTCCATGGCTTCCAGCATCGAGCGCGACATTTTCGACATCTGCTCGGCTGAGGCCGCCAGCTCTGTTGATCCGGAAGAAGACCGTTGCACCAGCTCGCGCATCTTTTCCATCGCCCGGACCACCGCCTGCGCGCCAGATGCCTGCTCTTCCACTGAGGAGTTGATCTCATGTGTGATCTCGTTGAGCCGCGTGGTGGCCTTGGCAATCTGCGAGGAGCCATGCGACTGCTCGTTGGTCGCCGCGCCAATTTCCTGCGCGAACTTATACACCTCTGACACCACGCTGGAGATTTTCTTCAGCGCTCCGCTCAGGTCGCCGCCCAGCGAGATGCCTTCGTTCACAATGCTGGTCGACCTTTCCATGTTGTCCACCGCCTTGCGGGCTTCCTTCTGGATGCTCTGGATCAGCTCGGAAATCTCGCGGGTGGATTGCGCGGACTTTTCCGCCAGCTTGCGCACTTCGTCGGCCACCACGGCAAATCCCAGGCCGTGCTCGCCGGCGCGCGCGGCCTCAATGGCGGCGTTCAGGGCCAGCAGGTTGGTCTGCTCGGCCAGGTCGTCGATGACTTCAATGATCTTTCCAATATCGTCAGCGCGCTGCCCCAGCGCGGAAATGATTTCCGCCGACGAACCGATGGAGGCGTTAATGCGGCTCAACCCGTCTGTGGCTTTCTCCATGGTGTTGATGCCGTTGTGGACCTCGTCACGCGAGCGCTGAGAGATATCGAGAAGCACCTTGGCCGTATCCGCAACCCGCTGGATCGAGGCCACCATCTCGTCGATGGAGGCGGATGTTTCGCTCACGTTGGAGGCCTGCATCTGCGTGCTCTTCACCATGTTCTGCACGTTGATGCTCATTTCATGCATGGTGCTGGTGACCTCATCAATGGCCGAGGCCGCCTGCACGCTGATTTTTGCCGACTCGTCTGAAGCTGAAGCCACCTGGTTGGAGCCGCTGGCCACCTGCGCGGCGCTGTCACGCACGTTCTTTACCAGGTTGCGCAAGCCTAGCGTCATCTCACGGAAGGCCTTGCCCAGAGTGTCGCGCGAAGAGCGCGGATTGATTTCCACCGAGAGATCGCCTCCGGCAATCGACTCGGAAATGCCTGCCATCTCGCGCAGGTACTGCACCATATTGTTGAAGGTCCGCGCCAATTGGGCGACTTCATCTTCACCCGTAATGTTGACCTGCTGTTCCAGATCTCCGGCGT
This sequence comes from Candidatus Angelobacter sp., assembly GCA_035703825.1. Taxonomy (GTDB): domain Bacteria; phylum Acidobacteriota; class Terriglobia; order Terriglobales; family Acidobacteriaceae; genus Angelobacter. Next base: position 718 of record DASSXL010000176.1, on the reverse strand, counting down.
TGCCGATCTGTCCCGCCACGGCAATCAGTTGCGAAAGGGGCGAGGTAATCGATTTTGCCACGCGCCATGCGATGGAGCCTGACAGGAGGATAACGATCAGCAATCCGCCCAGCGTCACAACCGTAATCATCATTGCCGCGTTGCTATCTGACTCTTCAGCGGCCAGGTTGGCGGCCTTCACCATGCCGCCAAGCTGCAGCAGCGGCTGCTCTTCTTTTTGCTTCTGTTCCGGCGTGGGCGTGGCTTGCAAGTAGGCGATTTGCAATTCCGCCACCGTCGCGCTTCCCGTGTCCACCTGCCGGCGCTTTTCCATCAGCGGCGCGGCAAAGGTCCGGGCCCAGTCTCTTTCAGAGTCGGCCAACTGGTCCAACAGCTGCCGTGCCCGAGATGAATCGTCCATGGCCAGGCCATTCTTGATCTCTGCGACCATGCTCTCCACGTCGCTCTCGCCCTTAGCTAGCGCGTCGGCCTCGCGCCGGTCGCCGTTCAGAAGAAAGTTGCGCAGAAAGAGACGGTTCTCATTTCGCGCTCTGTCCAGCCGGGACAGGATTTCCACCATCGCGATGGACTTCTTATAGAGCGCCCTGGTCGCCTGCTCATGCCGCACCGCCAGCCAGTTGAACAGGAACGAGCCAACCACGATTGCCATGATCAGGCCAAAACCCAAATAGAGTTTGCCGCCAATAGTCTTGTTGATGCTCATGCTCTGAACCTTCTA
>DASSXL010000057.1:0-6677 GCA_035703825.1 Candidatus Angelobacter sp. | reverse complement strand
TATTCAACGTGCGCCGTGGCGATGGTAATGCCGCGCTCGCGCTCTTCCGGCGCGTTGTCGATCGAATCAAACGAGCGGAACTTGATCTTGGGGTTGTTCTTGGACAACACCTTGGTGATCGCCGCCGTCAACGTGGTCTTTCCGTGGTCAATGTGACCAATCGTCCCTACGTTTACGTGCGGCTTGCTGCGGTCAAATTTTTCCTTTGCCATTGCCTCTCCTCAAGACGCTCCGTGCAGTTGCCAAACTTTCACGGCGTCAGTAATACCGATAAACCTTCTGATACTTCCGGCGGACCTTCGCATCCACCTTTTCGATGCGCTCCAGATAAAATTCGCGCATCAGCGCCTGATCGGAAACCGTGAGCGATCCATACAACTGCTTGGCCGTCTTTCCTGACTTGGCCAGGCCGCTATCGACCGATTCCAGAATTCCCAGGTCAACAATCTTTTCAAACTCACGCGCGTAGACCGTGCGGCTCTGCAGCTTGCTGTAAAATTTTTCCAGCCCGGCCGAGCTGAAGACCCTCTCCAGCGCTGACTTAAGCTGCTCGAAATCTTCTGTCTTTGTTACCGCAATCTGCGCCTGCTGGTACGCCATCGGTTTTCTTCAATCCCTTTTCTGCGCCCTTCTGCTATCGATTCAAACTCTGGAGCGGGAAACGGGAATCGAACCCGCGGGCTTCATTTCAAGGGCTCCGCTGCGCTTCGCCCTCATGCTTTGCTTGCGCTCAACTGCGCTCGCTCCGCATTTCACCCTCTTCCTCGTCTCAACCCTCTTTGTCCCACGTAAACTCTGGAGCGGGAGACGGGAATCGAACCCGCGACCAACAGCTTGGAAGGCTGTGACTCTACCACTGAGTTACTCCCGCCTCACTGACTTGTGATTGTTGATTTTGTGATTGCCGATTCTTGATCTTCAAATCACCAATCACAATTCGCAAATCACCCTTCTCGATCTCTGGAGCTGATGACCAGGATTGAACTGGTGACCTCTCCCTTACCAAGGGAGTGCTCTACCAACTGAGCTACATCAGCTCGAAACTCCATGCTGAACTGAGATCCCTCGCTGCGCTCGGGATTTCGGCTGAAGGCTCCCGCTCGGCCATGCCTCGCTCACGCCTTCAAAGCGCCTCAACATCAGCTCGACGCTTCTTCTTCATCCCGCTCGTCACGAATCTGCTCAGCTCGAAAATGCAGGACAGTCCTCACTGCAAATACAGCCAACACAATCAACGTCAGGGACCGAATACCGACCTGGCCATTTCCAACAGGTAACGGAACATCTTCCATCGTTACCCAGACCAACACGGCCAGAACCGCGTAAATCGCGAGTGCCACATAAAAACGCTTGCTCTTTTGCATCTACAACTCGCGCTAAAAAAATCTGGTGCACAGGGGAGGATTCGAACCTCCGTAGCTCCGGAGAGCGGCAGATTTACAGTCTGCTACCATTAACCACTCGGTCACCTGTGCCTTGTACCGAGCCTGCTTCGCGTGCGCTCAAATCACCCGCGGGACCCTCTCACTCAATGGCTCCGCCATGCTCCGCTGCTTAACCCGGTTCTTTTTTTGCTGGCTCACAAACGGGCGCTTTTTCCAATGGACAAAAGCGATTAAGGGACGCGCGAACATACTTCCGCATTAACCGTCAAAATCTGACGTTGGGGGAAGTCTTCGTGGGTTTGCCTTCCGGTAGAAAAAAACTACTTATGTGTGCGCAGTGCCTGCTGTGTCCGAAATCGCGTCCAGCTACGCGCTTCGGAAAATCCCGTTTTGCTATCTGGAGCTGGCGAAGGGACTTGAACCCCCGACCCTCTGATTACAAATCAGATGCTCTACCAGCTGAGCTACGCCAGCACAAACCTCCCGTAACCGGGCACAAAGTTAATAAGTTAGCACAACGGCAATCCGCGTGCAATACCGTACCCTGAAGCCTTGTCATGGGGAAACGTAACCTGCGTGGTACCGCTCCAATAAATATTTTAGCAAGACTTTGGCCCCTGCGGCCATCGCGCAATGAAAAAAAGTCAGGTTCATCTATACTGATTCCTTCATGCTTAAGCATCGCAAATTGCTGATTTTAGCCATCTTACTGCTGGCCATCGCCGGGGGCGCTTATGTGCTCTATCACCGCACCACCCAGGTGCCGGAAGCGGCCCGGCTTTTGCCGGAAGGCGATCTGATCCTTTACGCCAATCTGAAGCCGGTCCATTTATTTGATCTGAACAAATCCGGCGCCGTACAGCCTGAAGGCGACTACAAAGACTTTGTTGATCGCACCGGAATCCAGTTTGAGCGCGATCTCAACGAAGTCGCCATGTCCCGCCGTGACACGCCTGATGGCCGTGACGTTGAATCTTCAGAAATCTTTATCGGACACTTTGATCCCGTGCGGCTCAAGGATTATCTGCAGTTGCTCTCATCCAGCAGGGAGACCTACCGCAATTACACCATCTACTCGATCTCGCATGAGGGGCATCTGGTGCGTGTGGCCGTGCTCGATGGCGGCAGAGTGGCGGCCACGAACATGGTTTCCGCTGAGCCGATGCACGGAATTATTGATCGCACCTTCAAGCCCTCCGCCGGCCCCTCGCTGCTTGCTCACTACAATGACGTTCCCTTTGGCAGCCTTGCGTGGCTTATCGATCGCATTCCCAACAAGCCGGACAACATTGAGCTTCCAGGAGGATTTGCGCTTACTCTTCCCGCGGACGCCATTGCCGTTGGCTCTCTGCGATATACCGGCTCACTGCTCTTGCGCGCCGATATCTTCTCGCAGAGTGAAGCCCAGGCCAAACAGATTGTCGATTCCGCCAACTCTCACCTGGCACTGGTGCGGAGCATTGGCCGCATGATCAAGACCAAAGGGCCAGATCAGGATGTGAAGGATGCGTTTGACAGTATCCAGGCCGAGCAAAAAGAAAATGTGGCGGTTTTCACCGCCACAATCCCGCAATCGATTCTCAAAAAGGTCTGGTCAGAAGCGCAATCGCAGGGCGTAACTGGCGCGCCCCGCTAAATCACATGGCTCCGGAAGCCACTTGCTGGTTGAAGCTGAAACGCAGGTATTTATGCGGGTTCACCGGAGTATTGAAGATGCGGACTTCATAGTGCAGGTGCGGGCCGGTGCTGCGTCCGCTCTGCCCCACATAGCCCACGGAATCACCCCTGCGAATCAACTGCCCCACGCTTACCGCAAACCCTGAAAGATGGCCGTACAGAGTGCTGATCCCGTTGCCATGATCAATCATCACCACCCGGCCGTAACCGTTCATGAAATCAGAGAAGCGGACAATGCCATCCGCCGGAGCTATGATGCGAGTGCCATAATCGCTGGAAATGTCCACGCCGCGATGGAACGCTCCCTCGCCGCTGAACGGATCAATGCGCTCGCCAAAAGATCCGGTTAATCTTCCCTGGACCGGCCAGAGTGTTGGCGCCTGCGCCAGCCGCATCCAATCGCGCGTGCTGGTGTCGCGCACGTCACCCATGCCAATGCCGACCGATGCCGCGCCGGTCATTGCCGTATTCCGCAGCGCGTAAAACTGCTGTAACGATGCGGAAGCCGGATCGTCATCTTCAAACGCTGGATCAGGCTTGAGGCCGTACAGTGAAGAGACTTCACCCGCCAGGGAGCTGAGGGACTGTGCTTGCAGCTCATTTTCCTGGGCGATCTGCTCAAGCTGAGAGTACTGTGATTTCAGGGCTTTTTGTTCGTCGCGAAGCTGGTTGAATTTCTGCGTCTTGACCACCATGCGGGTATAAGAGCCCAGCATGCCGGTAATGGTAAGCATGCCAATGAGCGCGCCGGCCACAAATACGTACAGGTAATGCATCGGAACGGGAATCTTCAACAGCTCTCCGTCCGCGTTTCTTGCAACTAACATGATGTAAAAACGCTTGCGCAAAATGATCACTCCAGGTCAGCGGTTTCTTTCCGATCCAGACGTCACTCAAGGTTGTCCGGCTGGTACGCTCTACTTCAGGGCCGCAATCCTTACAGGCCTCTAATGGCTGAATCCCTTTTGCACCGCTGATCAGGGGAGCATGGAGCGGTTAAAGGAATATGAAATGTTGGATAACCTTAACAAGCTGTCTTTCCTGCTGTCAACGCCGGAACAGCCAGCCGTAGTAACGAAGGTTGGCTGACCGGCGCAGCAGTGGAGCCAACCTAGGACATTGGCCGTTCGTTCGCCATGTCCCTGGCCAGATGGGCGAAACGCTTTTTTCGCTGCCCAGGCCGAGTGCTATTCTCTATCTAAGTACTTGATTTTTATATAGTTGGGTAAAACTTGTGATTCAAGAAAGAAATCTGATCAAGTCGATCCGCCGTATGGCTGGCTCGTCCGCAATCGGCAGCCTGGATCAACGCAAAGGTTTGGCTCGCGGCATAGGCGACGACTGCGCCATCCTTCGACTTTCGTCCGGCTCTGAATTACTGGTCACCACCGATCTCTGTATCGAAAACGTGCATTTTCGCCGGGCCTGGCACCCGGCCGCTGCCGTCGGACATCGCTGCATCACGCGCGGCCTGAGTGACATTGCCGCCATGGGCGGCCATCCCATGGCTTGTTTCCTGTCTCTTGGGCTCCCCGACGATTTGCCGCAATCGTGGGTAAATGGCTTTCTGCGTGGTTTGCTGGCCCAGGCCCGCCACTTCAAAATTCCGCTCGCCGGCGGCGACATTTCATCTGCCCGCCAGATCACCGCGGACATCATCGTTACCGGTCAGGTTCCAGCAGGCAAGGCCGTCCTTCGCTCAGGGGCCCGCCCAGGAGATCGCATTTACGTCACCGGCTCGCTCGGCGGATCAGCCGCTACACTGAAGCAGCTTTTCGTCGGTAAGAAGATCAAGCCAACCAGATCAAACGCCCACTTCTATCCCACGCCCCGCATCACTGCCGGAGCATGGCTCAGAGAGCGCTCGTTGGCTACGGCCATGATCGACCTGAGCGATGGCCTATCCGTTGACCTGGCGCATATCTGCGAAGAAAGCCGTGTCGCCGCAATCATAGAAGCGAATAAGGTTCCCCTTGGCAACGGGGCTGATCTCAAGCTGGCCCTCCACGGCGGTGAAGACTATGAACTGCTTTTCACCGCGCCCGCGCGCGCGAAGGTCCCAACCCGGATTGCCGACGTCGCCGTGACCGAAATCGGCGAGATCAGGAACCGCAGAGATTACTCGTCAGCGATAGGGATTCTGGGGGACAATGGCAAGGTAAGGCCATTGCCTCAGCGGGGATGGGAACATTTCGCCAGGCGATCCTGACTGCAACAAGGCCCAATATCTGCGAATCCAGGAATCAGAGACGAAGTAACTTTCCACCAACTGAAACGTAGGATGGTTTATGAGCTCACCAACTGGTCCAACTCCGCCACCACCGCCCATGTACGCAGCCCCAGTGCCTCCAACTGCTCCTGAGCCCACAGGGCCGGGTCTTTCTGAGCCGCAACGGCTGGTAAATGTTTTCATTGCTCCCAGCAAAACGTTTGCGGACTTGAAGCGAAACCCGAGTTGGTGGGTGCCGTGGTTGATCTCGGCCGTTTTTACCCTCATTTTCTCAGTCATTGCCGTCCAGAAGATTGACATGGCGCGCTTTGTGCAGGAACAGATTGACCGGTCTCCCCGCGCGCAAAAACGCCTGGAAAATCTGACGCCTGAGCAGCGCGCTCAGGGCATGGCCATTCAGGCGACATTCACAAAAGTGGGCTTCTACGCGGCGCCGATTCTCACGCTGCTTGGAGGGCTCATCGTTGCCGCTGTCTTGATGTTTGTATATAACTTCATTCTGGGAGCTGAAGTTCCTTTCCCGCGTGCTATGGCAGTTGTTTTTTACGCGGGCATTCCAGGAATACTCGGCACAATTCTTCTCATCATCAGCTTCCTGGCCAGTTCCGATCCCAACACCATTGATATAACCCGAAACCCCATGCCCACAAATCCCGCGTTCTTTATGGACCCTGAGGGAAACAAGGTCCTGTATGGGCTTGCTTCAGCCATCGACATTTTCAAGATTTGGTGGGTGTGTTTAATAGGGCTGGGATTTTCAGCGGCGTCTTCAAACAAGAAACCCAATGTCGCCACCTCGATCACAGCAGCATTCGTCTGCTATGGCATTGTTGTCTTGATTGGGATCGGCTTTAAAGTGATATTTAGTTGAGGTTTGAAAACCGAGAAATCATCCATTTGCCGATAAAAATCAACCATTTACTGGTTGCCGCTGCCTGCTGCCGCCGGTGTATGATCTAATAACTAGTTTATACATGGCAGACTTGAAACTCAGAATCAGGCGCCGGCTGAATGCCGCGCACCGCACTTTTCGCGAACTCAAAATGATCGCGAAGGGTTTGCTTTCTACCGACCACCCAATCCAGGTCCACATCATTCCCATGCGGCGTTGCAACCTTGCCTGCGCCTACTGCAACGAATACGACGATTTCTCTGATCCTGTGCCGTTGGAGGAGATGTACCGCCGCATTGACAAGCTTGCGGCCCTGGGCACCACGCTTATCACCATCAGTGGCGGTGAAACCTTGCTGCATCCGCAGCTCGATGACATTATTGCCCGCATTCGCTCGCACGGAATTATTGCCGGCCTGATCACCAATGGTTACCTGCTCACGCCGCAGCGCATCCAGCAGTTGAATCAAGCCGGGCTGGACCACCTGCAGATT
>DASSXL010000174.1:0-3838 GCA_035703825.1 Candidatus Angelobacter sp. | reverse complement strand
ACATTCACATGATCTCGCAGGGCGCATCGGAGATTAATATCAGTTTTGTGATTGATGAGGATGCCGTGCCTGATGTAGTCTCGCGCCTGCATCGCACTTTCTTTTCGCAGGTGGATCCCGAGGTTTTCGCATGAAAGCCGTCGCATGAAACTCTTATTGCTCGGACGCGGCAAGACCGGCGCGCTGGTGGCCGAAATAGCGCGGGAGCGCGGCCACGAAGTCCGCTCGCTGGCCAGCGCAGAAAATCAGGATGGCCGCGCCCTTACCGCCGCCACCTTGCAGGGAATCGATGCGGTCATCGATTTCACCACGCCGCACGCCGTCATCCCCAACATTATTCGCTGCATCGAGGCCGGAATGCCCATCGTGGTGGGCACCACCGGCTGGTACCAGCACATGGAAAAAGTCCGCGAGCTGGTGGCTGAGCGCAAAGGCGCGCTGCTCTATGGCTCCAATTTTTCCATCGGGATGAATTTCTTCTTCAAGGCCGTGCAGGCCATCGCTCCTGTCCTCAGGCACGACTATCGCGGCAGCATCGTGGAACGCCACCACGTCCACAAAAAAGACAAGCCTTCCGGCACTGCCGTAACCATCCAGAAGCTGCTCGAGTCCGGCTCCGGAGAAAAAGTTGAGATCGCCTCCGTCCGCGAAGGCGAAACCGTGGGCATGCACCTTGTCATGCTCGACTCCGCCAATGACACGATCCTATTTACTCACGATGCCAAGTCGCGCGTCGGCTTTGCCGAGGGCGCCGTCCGCGCCGCCGAATGGATCAAGGGCAAGACGGGGTTCTATGAGTTCCCCGAAATCGTCGAACAACTTTGAAGATCGGGTGATCTGGTGATCGGTTCATCGGGTGATCTCAATCTGAAGGTGGACACGTCGTCAAATGTGTTTCTCCGGGCCTTCTGCGGTAAACGTTCTGCCCTTGTTGATCCTCAGGTTTTCCGATCACCGGATCACCGGATCACCCGATCTTCCGCTCCTTCGTGTCCTTTGTGGTTAAGTTTTTGTTATCCTAGTTCGACCATGAATCTCCAAGGCTGCGGCACCGCGCTCATCACCCCTTTCAAGCAGGACCAGAGCATCGACGAGAAGGCTCTTCGCTCCCTGGTCGAGTGGCAAATCGCCTCCGGCATCCATTTCCTTGTGCCGTGCGGCAGCACGGGAGAGGCGGCCACCCAGAACAAGGACGAATGGTTGCGCGTGATCGATATCACCATTGAAGTTGCGGGCGGTCGTGTGCCCATCGTTGCCGGAGCCACGTCGAATTGCACTGCTGACGCCGTGGAAAAAGCGCGCGAGCTCAACCGCCGCAAGGGCGTCGACGCCATCCTGACCGCGTCGCCTTATTACAACAAGCCGACCCAGGAAGGTCAGTACCAGCACTTCAAGGCCATTGCGGAAGCCGTGGAAAAACCCCTGGTGCTCTACAACGTCCCGGGCCGCACCGCCGCCAACATCGAGCCGGCAACGCTCGGCCGCCTGGCCAAAATTCCCAACATCATCGCCGTGAAAGAAGCCAGCGGCAACATCTCGCAGATTGCAGAGGTCTTCAACCATGTGCCGGAAACCTTCCTCGTCTTCTCCGGCGACGACGCCATCACGATTCCCGTGATCGCCCTGGGCGGCGTGGGCATTATTTCCGTTTGCTCGAATGAAATCCCCAAAGAAATGTCAGAGCTGACGGCGGCCGCCTTGAACAACGATTGGGACAAGGCCCGCAGCCTCCAGCGCCAGTTCCTCCGCCTGATGCAGGCCAACTTCATGGAATCGAACCCCATGCCGGTGAAGGCCGTGCTGGCCATGATGGGCCGTGTTGAAGAAGTGCTGCGCCTGCCCATGCTGCCGGTCAAAGCCGAGACCCGCGCCAAACTGGAAAAGATTGCCGCCGAAGTCGGCCTGCTGCAAGTGCACGCCTCGGTGTCAGACCTGTAAAGACTCCGTAGCGCCGCAGCCCGCGCATGCAAAAAAATCGAGCGACCACGCCGGTTAGCGCAGCCGCTCATGCACCACCTCCGAACGCGGCCGCCGACGGAAGGAGTTCAGGTTTCTGGCAGCGGCCGTGTTCCAAGGTACCCACCTAGGAGAACATCCCTCTCCTGAAGATCGGGACAGGCAAAGTTTCTTGCAAAGATTTTTTCTCCGTTGGGACGAAATGCACGCTGATTCGGCGGCCCTTCAGGCGAACCGCCAAGCCCTCTCAAGACAGGCAAGCTGCTCATAGAGAGCGGAGTATCTCTCAGCCATCTTTCCAGCGCTGAAATTTTCCTGAGCGTATTGCACGCAGACTTCCTGCCTGATGCCGGAAACATTCTGCAGGGCCGCTACAGCCTGGGCCGCATCTTCCACCAGGAAGCCCGTCACTCCGTCTTTCACCACTTCCGGCAGCGCTCCCCGACGGAAGGCGATCACCGGAGCGCCCGCAGCCGCGGCTTCCATCGCCACCAGAGAGCTGGTCTCGTCCGCCAGGCTGGTAATCAACAATGCCTGCGCCTCGCGCAGCAGGCAACGCTTCAACTCTGCTGGCGGCGCAGAAACAAATTCGGCATTCGGCGTCTCTTGCAAGCGCGGGACCACTTCCCTCTCAAAATACTGCTGGTGATAAGAAAATGGATAGACTTGCCCGGCAATCGTAATCGGCAATCCCGCGCGGGCGGCGATTTCCAGCGCTAGGTGCGGCGCCTTCTCTTCACAGATGCGTCCCAGCCAGAGCAGCCCTTTTCGATCGCCAGGCCTGCTCCGCGCATCTGCGCCATCGTTGCCGCCAAAACAATCCAGCGCGATCCCGTTCTGCGCGACGCCAAGCAGCGGCTCGAGATCGGCAAAGCTGCGCGCCTGCGACGCGGAAACGCAGTTGAAGCTCACGTTCTCCGGAATCTCGTCAAAGCTTCCCGCGGGATAGAAACTGCGCGGCAGGTGCAGCGTGGCCAGCACGGGACTGTCAATCTCCGCGGCCCGCTTCCAAAAACTGCCGGACTGGTCATGAACCAAGTCGAATGCCTTGCCTTCTCGCTCTCTGAGCCGCACAAAATCCACCACGCGGTCTTCATGTTCAATGCGCCGCCGCTCATAGTCGTCGGGCCGCGTGCAGGGATCGCCCGTAGAAAATAGATCTCCGCTCGCGCGGGAGCCCGCTGAAGCCGCGACCGTGGTAAGCGCGCCCCTGCGCGCCATCTCGCGCTCCAGCGTCCATAGGACCTGCTCCGCGCCGCCTGCCGACTCGTCCGACACGGTCAGCAGCGGATATGCGACATAAAGGATGCGAATCATCGCCACTCCATATCAGATGCAAAGGAAAGGTTTGCTGGCGAAACCTGGCGCATTTATACTCCGCACTTGCATGCACAAACTTCGCGCTGAGATCGAACGGCTCTATGCCAAAGGCTCGCTTCCCGTGGAAGTGGCAGGGCAGGCACGCCAGGTTTTCCAGGAATTTCATCATGCTCTCACGCACGGCCAGGTCCGCGCCGCGGAAAAGCACGATGGCCATTGGCGCGTGAACGCCTGGGTGAAGCAGGGAATCCTGCTGGGCTTCCGCCTGGGCGACCTGGAAGAGATTCCAAGCGGCGCTTTTACTTTTGTGGATAAAGACACCTTCCCGACCCGGCGCTTCAGCGTCTCAGACCGTGTTCGCGTGGTGCCGGGTGGATCTTCGATCCGCAGCGGCGCGTATATCGCGCCCGGCGTGATCTGCATGCCGCCGATGTACGTGAACGTGGGCGCATATGTGGACGAAGGCACGCTGATCGATTCCCACGCGCTGGTCGGCTCCTGCGCGCAGATTGGGAAGCGCGTGCACCTGAGCGCGGCGGCGCAGATTGGCGGCGTTCTGGAG
>DASSXL010000134.1:0-84552 GCA_035703825.1 Candidatus Angelobacter sp. | reverse complement strand
TGGCGGTCTTCTCCGGCGAGCGTGACAAGGTGAAGCTGGAAGCCATCGCAATGATCATCTGGGGCCTGTAAGCGGAATTGGGACCAGGGGGCGCAATGAAAAAGGCATTTGAGCTTGGCTTTTATGTGACATTCGGTGCGGGCATTGCTTTCGGCATCAGCTCGTTTACCATCATGTCCGAGCTGTTCAAGGTGGCCAGTAGCTTCTGGCTCGTCGTTTCCATTTGCCTTGCCGGTCTGTTTTGCATGCTGATTTCCAGTTCCATCGCGGAGCTGGCCAGCATGTACCCCTCGGCCCCCGGCGTGCGCACTTATCTGAAAGTTGCCCTGCCGCCCCGCACCTCGCTGTTTCTTGTCTATCTTTATCTGATCTTCATGATCATGGTGGCGGGCATTGAAAGTTATCTCTTCGCCCAGGTGGTGCGGGCGCTGTTCCCGCAGCTTCCGGCTCTGGGTCTGGTTCTGGCCCTGTTGGCCTGTACCGTCATTGTGAATCTGCTCGGGCTGGAGTTGCCGCGCGGCGTCCAGATGTTCACCACGACCGCGCTGATAGCGAGTGTGCTGGTCCTGGGCGTCATTGGGGCAGGTCCAATGCTGGCGCATCTGCACTGGAACCCGCAGATATTCTCCAACAGTCCTCTTTCGCAGATTGGCGGAGCATTGGGATCGGCGGTCTACCTGTTCATTGGATTTGAATGGGTAACGATGATGGGCTTCAGCGCCAAGTCTTACGAGCATCGCATTCCCATGTCCATGCCGCTGGCGATCCTGACCAACATAGTTGCCTATTGCATTTTTTCTCTCGGTCTGGCCGCGACGATACCGGTAAGCAAGATCACGGCCAGCTCCATTCCACAGCTGCCATACTTCGTGCAGATGTTTGGTCCACGAGGCACTACCGTGGCGCTGGCGCTCTCCATCCTGGCGATTATTTCCTGCTTCAATGCCGGCGTGATGGGCGGGTCAAGATTGATTTACTCGCTGGCCCGCGAAGGAAATTTTCCCAAGTCGTGGGGGACGCTCTCTATACGCACGGGGGCTCCCATTGGCGGCGTGCTGGTGCTGGGAACGCTGGCCTCCCTCGGATCCATCATTATTGTGAAGTTTGAACTTCAGGAGGTGGCGGCGGTTGTGGGATCGGCCATTGTCTGCTGCGTGTATGCCGCTTTCATGTGGGCCATCCTGCATTTGCGCAAGACGCAACCCAATGCGCGCCGCACATTCCGCAGCCCTTTGCCCGTTTGGGTCCATTGGGCCTTGATCGTGATCATGCCGGCCTTTGGGGTGCTTGCGCTGTTCGCGTTGCCGGGCAAGACCATTCAGGTGCTGGCAATTGCGTCCGGGTTGATCGTGATCTCGGCGATTGCGGTGCAATTCTCGATTCGTTATGGCAGGAATCAAGCGGAGCTGCGCCTGCAGACAAAGGCGTCGTAGCTAACTGGGCTCGTCTGGGGAGAACGACTGGATGCAATCTTCGAAGAATGGTTCAGCAACTGTTCCTTTGGGCACGGCGCCGAATGTCGTCGCCGACTACGCGCATTACTGCCGTCCGGAACTGGCACAGATGCTGCAGTCGCTCAGTCTGGACGCGGTATACGAACGTGCTGAAGGGAACTATCTCTGGCAACGCCGCGGAGAAGATCTGGTCAAGGTGCTGGACCTGGTTGGCGGCTTTGGGACCAACCTGTTCGGACACTATCATGCGGAACTGGTTGCCGAAGAACGCCGGCTTACCGATGAGCGTGTTCCATTTTTGGCGCAGGGATCGTGCCGGCCTGGGGCCGCCAGCCTGGCCAAAGCTCTGTGCGAGCGAGCCGGCGACTACCTTGTGATCTTTACCAATAGCGGCACGGAAACGGTGGAAGCCGCGCTGAAACACGTAACTCTGGAGCGGCAGAAACCGCTCTTCCTTGCGGTGCGTGGCGCATTTCACGGCAAGACGACGGGCGCCATCCAGCTTACCTACTCTTATCGCGAGCCGTATCAGCATCTGGGACCGAACGTTCGATTTCTTGATATGGACGATCCCGCAGACTGGCAGAATGCTGAAGCCGTGTTGGAAGATGTTGCCGCAATTTTCATCGAGCCGATTCTGGGTGAAGGCGGCGTAAGGCCGCTCCCGGCGGCTTTTGTCGATTGGCTGAAGAAAGTCCAGTCTGAAACTGAAATCCCAATCGTAGCCGATGAAATACAGACTGGTTTCTACCGCACCGGGACTTTTCTGGCGTCCCAGCAGATGGGGATCGTTCCCGACTATATCTGCATGTCAAAGGCCCTGGGCGGCGGACTGGCGAAGATTGGCGCTCTCCTGGTCAGCCGTGAGCGCTTTGTGGAGGAGTTTTCTATCAAGCACAGCTCCACGTTTGCTGAGGACGACCGTGGCTGCTACCTGGCAATCAAAGCTATCGAAATCGCCGAGCGGGATGGGCTGGGCGTGCGCGCGGAAGAAACCGGCAGATATCTTACCGCGCGGCTTAAGGAGGTCCAAGACCGCTTCCCGGCGATTATCAAGGACGTGCGTGGCCGAGGCCTGATGCTGGGCTTTGAACTGCACGACCTTTCCGACTCTCCTTCGAACGCAATCCGGATGCTGTGCCAGCAGGAATATCTTGGCTATCTGGCGGCAGCCTATTTTCTGAATGTCCACTGTATCCGCGTGGCCCCGACTTTGAGCGAACCATTTACGCTCCGGCTGCAGCCATCAGCGTATGTCGAGCGGAAAGAGCTGGACCGCTTTATCGACGCGTTGCAGATGTTTTGCCAGGCATTGCAGGCGGCGGACGTGCCGCATCTTACGGGTTACCAGGTAGGCTGCCAGGCCAAGCCGATTGTGGACTACAGCGCGCGGCGGCTGAGCCGGCGCGAACTGCCGCGAACGGACAACCGCGTGGCATTCATCGGACACCTTTTGCAGCCGGAACACGCAATCCTGTGGGACGCCTCATTGATTGCGCTGGCGCCGCACCTGCTTGAATTCATGGAAAAGCCATCCGCAATCCTGCAGGGCAGTATTTATGATCAACTTCACGTGCAGTCAACCACCGGAGAAGAAGTACACCTCAGCTACATTGGGCTGGATCTGACGCCGAAGCAGATCATGGAAGGCATTTACGCGCGCGAAACGCAGTGGATGATGGACAAGATCGAAAATGCGGTTGAGCAGGCGCGTGATCATGGCTGCCGCGTGGTCGGGCTGGGAGCTTACACGTCGATTCTCTCTGGCAACTGCAAGCGCATTAAGACGCCGGGAACGATTTTAACTTCCGGGAACTCTCTCACCGTCGGGATGGCCATGGAAGCGATGAAGCAGGCCGCTCAGGATAACGGCATTGAGTTGCGAAAATCGCGGCTTGCCGTTCTGGGCGCCACCGGCAATATTGGCGCGACCCTGGCATTAATGATGGCGCCACTGGTTGAAAGCACGCTTTTGATTGTCCGGGACGAGCAATCGCCGCGAGTCAAAAGCATGGTTGAAGAGATTGGCCGCGTGACCCCGCGGCTCGAAGTCTCGAATGACCTGCATGCCTTGCGTAAATGCAACCTGATTGCAACCGCTTCAAACAGCCCGGAGCCGCTGATCTATGCCGAGCATCTGGCGGACGAACCGGTGATTGTGTGTGACGTTGCCGTGCCGGCGGACGTAAGCGCGGAGGTCGCATTCGAGCGGCCGCTTACCACAGTGATGCGCGGAGGGCTGGTGCGCCTGCCGCGCAACGAAGACTTTGTAATCGCCGGGCTTGACCTGGAACCGGGATTTGCTTTTGCCTGCATGGCGGAAACGCTTCTGATGGGACTTGAGGGAGTGAACGAATCCGTTTCTTTTGGACCGATCAGGGCTGAAGGCGTGAACTGGGCATTGCAGGCAGCGAAGAAGCACGGCTTTGCCCTGGGCAAGTTTG
Organism: Candidatus Angelobacter sp.; assembly: GCA_035703825.1. Lineage (GTDB taxonomy): Bacteria > Acidobacteriota > Terriglobia > Terriglobales > Acidobacteriaceae > Angelobacter. The sequence goes on along the minus strand of DASSXL010000134.1, from coordinate 80,654 downwards.
AGCGGGTGGGACCACGGGCAAACGGCACCAAGGACTTGAAGGTCGCACATGCCTGAACGGCTGCAAGCAGCGCTTGGCGACTCGCGCGAGCCTCAAGCACGCGCGGAGTTTCAGAGTTTTGTCGCGTTGCTCCGCCATCGCGCCACGGCGCAGCCGCGACAGACGGGATTTCTCTTCCTGCGCGACAACAATCCTGAAAACGATCTTGACACGCTTTCTTATTCACAACTGGATGAAAAAGCGCGCGCCATTGCCGCGGTGCTGCAACATAGCGGTGAACCCGGCCAGAGAGTGCTTCTGCTGCACCAGCCAGGCATGGATTTTGTCACCGCATTTTATGGCTGCCTCTATGCCGGAGCTATCGCCGTGACTACCTATCCGGCGCATCGCGGACGATTGAAGCAATCACTTCCCAAGATCTGCGAGTTGCTCAAAGACGCCCAGTGCAACACTATCCTGACCACGGCCGATATCGCCCCCGTTTTCAATGCAGCATGGAAGGAAGTGGTGGGCGGCACGGCGCCGCTGGTGATCGCAAGCGAAGGAATTTCTTCCGCGGAGGCGGACAAGTGGAGAAACCCCGCGGCGGCGCGCGATACGGTGGCCTTTCTGCAATACACGTCCGGCTCCACCAGCCGGCCGCGCGGCGTTGCCGTGACACATGGCAACATGCTCCACAACTCTGAGGTGATTGCGCGCGGCTTTGAAAGCGACAGCAACAGCATGGGAATATCATGGCTGCCGCCTTACCATGATATGGGCCTGATTGGCGGTGTGGTCAAACCGGCCTATGTCGGGTTCCCCGTGGTGATTCTTTCGCCATATACATTTTTGCAGCAGCCATTCCGCTGGCTGCAAACCATCACCAAGGTTCGGGCCACGGTTACCGGCGGCCCCAACTTTGCCTATGACCTCTGTGTTCGCAAGGTCACACCTGAGCAGCGGGAGCGGCTGGATCTGAGCAGCTGGAAAATCGCGTTCAACGGAGCAGAACCGATCCACCCGGAAACCATGGAGCGCTTTTGCGCGATGTTTGAGCCGTGCGGGTTCAATCCGAAAGCGTTTCATCCTTGTTATGGCCTGGCCGAATCGACCCTATACGTTACCGGGGTCAAGGCTCTGTCTGGTTTCCAGGTGGAGTGTCTGGATCGGGCCAAGCTGGAATCAGGCAGTGCCGTGCCGGCCAAGGGGAAGCAGGAAGATGCAAAAGCTGTTGTGGGATGCGGGCGCGCACCGGCCGATCATCGAGTCATGATCGTCGACCCTGAAAGTAAGTTGCCATGTCCCGATGGCAAGGTGGGCGAGGTGTGGGTTTCCGGGCCGAGTGTGGCGGCAGGATACTGGAACCGTCCGGAAGAAAGCGCGGCGGTATTCAGCGCCTACATGGCTGACAGCGAGGAAGGGCCGTTTCTTCGCACCGGCGATCTGGGGTTCCTGATGAAAGGCGAATTATTTATTACCGGCAGAATTAAAGATGTCATCATTATTAATGGCCGGAATCTGTATCCCCAGGACCTGGAAGTCACGGCGCACCTGAGCCATCCCGGGTTGCAGCCTTTTGGCGGCGCGGCCTTCGCCGTGGAGCATAATGGCCAGGAGCGGCTGGTGATTGCGCAGGAAGTGCAGCGCGAGTTCCTGCGGACAGACTCAGCGGAGATGATCGCCGCAATCCGGCAGGCGATTGTGCGCGACTACGATGTGCAGGCGCATGCCATCGTGCTGCTGAAGCCCGGCCAGATACCCAGGACGTCGAGCGGAAAAGTTCGGCGGTCGCTGTGCCGGACATCGTTGATGTCGCGGGAGCTTGAAACCGTTGGCGTCCACCCGAGTTTGGAAAGCGCTTTCTGGAGTTAGGATGCGGACGTAATATGCAGACGCAGGTAAAGGAAAATCCGCTGCCAAGGCCGGCCAAAGAAAATTCTCCGTCGCGCGGAGTGCGTCCGTTGAACGAACGCGCGCGCCGGTTGGAGCGCCGCGTTACTCTGGCTACTGTGCTGCTTCCGTATGCGGGGCTTGTGGGCGGCATCTTGCTATTCTGGAACCGGGGCGTCAACCGGCTCGATCTTGCTGTGTTCGGCGTGATGTATTGCGTCACCGTGCTGGGCATCGGTATGGGATTTCATCGCCTGATGGCGCACCGCGCCTACCAGGCGACCACATTTCTAAAAACGGCCATCGTGATCGCGGGTTCCATGGCAGCGCAAGGGCCGGTAATTTTCTGGACAGCCGTACACCGCCGCCACCATTCTTATAGTGACCGAGAAGGCGATCCCCATTCGCCGCACCTGCATGGCGAGGGCGCGGTGGAAATTTTGAAAGGCCTGTGGCATTCGCACATGGGTTGGCTCTTCAACCATGAGCTTACAGACTGGGGAACCTACGTTCGCGATCTGTTGCATGACCGGCTGATTTTCAAGCTGAACCGCCTGTATTTTCTCTGGATCGTGCTGGGCCTGTTACTGCCTGCCGCTGCTGAAGGCCTGATTACCATGAGCTGGCAGGGATTTGCGCGCGGATTCCTGTGGGGCGGCCTGATCCGGGTCCTGGTGGTGCACCACACAACGTGGAGCATCAATTCAGTCTGCCACGTTTTCGGCAGCCAGCCTTACCAGGTAAAAGACCACAGCACCAACAACGTGATTCTGGCGATTCCCACGTTTGGCGAATCGTGGCACAACAACCACCACGCATTCCCCAGTTCCGCGGTCCACGGGTTGGAGTGGTGGCAGGTGGACATCACCGGTTCCATGATCAAGCTGTGCGCAATGCTGGGACTGGCTTCCTCGGTGAAGATCGCGCGGAAAAAACAACCTGAAGTCGATCTCAACCAGAAGCCGGCATAAAAAAGGACTGAAGGATCCTGAATGTTAAAGAAGCGGAAAGTTGCACCGAGCACCGAACCTCCTACCGAGGAGGCCATCCGCAACTGGCTGATTACGAATATCGCCAGCGTCGTAAACATGGACCCATCGAAGATCGACGTTCAGCAGACGTTCGACAACTACGGGCTGGACTCGTTGCAGGCTGTCTCGCTTTCCGGCGATCTGGAAACATGGCTGAGCCGGGAGATTTCGCCTACGGTTGTGTGGGACTATCCCACGGTGGAGCAACTGGCGCGCTACCTGTCTGAAAACCATGTGAACGGCAACCACACATCCAATTCAGACAACGGAGCGGACTGACCCTTGCCGAGCTCAACCCAATCCGCGGAAACAGCGCAGCCAACCCAAGCCGGAAAGAGCACCGGCACAAAGGTGGTCCTGATTACCGGGGCGTCGACTGGAATCGGCCGGATATGCGCCGAACATCTTGCCGGGCAGGGTATGACGGTTTACGGAGCAAGCCGGAGCGTGCCGCAGGGCGTTCGGTTCCAGGCGTTGCGCATGGACGTAACCAGCGATGCCTCAGTAAGCGATGGCATAAAGCAAATTCACGAACAGCATGGTCGGTTGGATGTGGTGATCAACTGCGCCGGGTATGGGATCGCCGGGGCGGTGGAAGAGACCAGTCCGCAAGAGGCGATGGGGCAACTGGATACGAATTTTTTTGGCGTTCATCGCGTCTGCCGGGCGGCGCTGCCGATCATGCGGAAGCAAAAAGATGGCGTGATCATCAACATAAGTTCGCTGGCCGGGCTGCTGGCCGTGCCCTTTCAGGCTTTTTACAGCGCCAGCAAATTTGCCATTGAAGGGATGACCGAGGCGCTCAGGATGGAAGTTCGGCCATTTGGAATTCGCGTGGCGCTGATTGAGCCCGGAGATTTCAAATCCGAGTTTCCCGCCAATCGCGTGAACACGGCGGGTTCGGCGAAGAGCGACGTTTACAGCGAGCTGATGGAGCGTTGCGTTGGAGTGATGCGGGAAGAGGAGAAGCACGGCAAGACGCCGTATCCGGTAGCGCGGCTGGTGGAACGAATTATCAACGATCCTTCTCCGCGACTGCGCTACACGGTGGGGCCGTTCGGTGAAAGACTGGGCCCCAAGCTGAAAAGCATTCTTCCTTACAAGCTGTACGAATATCTGTTTATGAAGCACTACAAGCTTGCCTAGTTTCCGGCGCTGAAATTGGTGACTTCTCGACCATCATCGCGGCTGTGGCCCATTGACAAGCTGTTTATTGCTTATGCTGCGGTGGCGGTTGGGCTGCTCGCGCTGGCCGCGCTGCATGATTCATTTGCCCTGCTCTTGATCCTTGGCCACATTGCGGCGATTGGCGTGCTCATGGCGATCGCCCGCAATTCGTCGCCGGTCGCGGTATTTCTCCACCACTGGTATCTCCTGCTTTATGTGCCGTTCTGCTATAAGCAGGTCCCTTATCTTGTTACTGCCCTGCACCTTCACGCGGCGGACAACACGCTGGCGCACTGGGACCTGGCAATGTGGAAGGTGGACCCGGTCTTGTGGCTGAGCTCGATGCAGAGCCGCCTTGCCGTAGAGTTTCTTCAGGCTGTCTATACGATGTTCCTGCCCGGCTCGGTTGCGCTGGGCCTTGTGCTATGGTTCCGCAGACCGAGGGAAGAATTTCGTCTCGGAACGTTCGCCATCGCGCTGACATTTCTGGTTTCCTACCTGGGCTATTTACTGCTACCGGCGCGCGGGCCGCGCTTTATGGACTACGCTTCACATTATCCGCCATTGCAGGGGTTGTGGGCGTTCCATTACTTTCAGCGAGCCCTGGATACGCTGGAAGGCGCGCAATATGATTGCTTCCCCAGCGGGCACGTAGCGGTTGTGCTGGTGGGCTGCTGGGTAGCGCGAAAGATTTCCACGCCGGTTTTCTTGACGTTCGCAGCGTTTGCCGCGTGCATCGCATTTTCCACCATCTATCTGCGCTATCACTATGTGATTGACGTGATCGCGGGAATGGCGCTGGCAATCGCGGTGATTGCCGTGGCGCCGCGGATTTATCGCAAACTGGAAGCGAACGGGACTTCATCTTCGCAGCCCGTTTCTTAGCTGGCCGCAATCCTTACGGCGGCATAACGCGAGAGCGCCATTACCGTGAAGGCTATGTTGATGGTGATCGGCGACGGAATGACGCTGGCGTCGCATATCCAGAGGTTCTGGACGCCGTGGACTTTCATGTTCTCATCCACGACACCGTAATAAGGCTTGGGCGCGATCACGTTACCGCCCTGCATGTGCGCGGACTGCACGGTGATGAAATCACTGGGGCCGATGCCGGCAAAATGTTCACTGATAAGGTCGGGACGGGTGATGGACTTCGCGTCAAACCGATTGGTGAAAACCTCTTCCGCTCCCATCTCAAACATGGCGCGCGCGGTGATTTCAAGTCCCTTTTGCAGGCGGCGCCAGTCTTCATCGATCAGGGTGAAATCAATGCCAAAGCCGCTATCCCCCAACACGCTCTTCTTGATCTCTCCGTAGGCGAGCGTGGCAAAGACCGGCACACCTACCATCATGTGGCGGGACTTCTTCACCTTGCGCTGAAATTCAGGGCCCCACGCCGGCAATCCGAGCGACATGATGCCGGGAGGAACGAAGGCGGTTTCAATGATCATGCGTTCTTCCGGAATCTCAACCGCATATCCGATTTGCTGGCCGAGAAACGGGTCCTGAGGAGTTGGGAAAATACCCACCAGAGGCGCGCCGGCGTTTACGCTGAATTTCTTGCCGACGGTGCGGACTCCAGGAATGGCGCCCTGAAAATCGCTCCGCCACAGAATCTTGCTGGAAGCATAAGCGCCGCTGGCGAGGATGAAGCGGTCTGCTTCTACACAGACCTTGTTGCCCCTGGCATCTTCCACTTCAACGGCGGAGATGGCATAGGGATTGTCAGGATCGGAAGCCTGCGTCTGAAATTGGAGCTTGGTTACCTTGGCATCGGGAACCAGCAGGCCGCCAGCCTTTACGAAATCAGGAATGAGCGTGACGGCCAGAGAGCGCTTGGCGTCATACTGACAGCCCAGATTGCAGCGGCCGCAGCCAATGCAATCGAGCGTGTTGCTGGCGACCGTGATGGGTTCACGCAAGCGCGCGTGGAAGCCGTCAAAATTGATCTCCTTCTTGCTCAGCCGCTCAAATCCTTCACGCAGCGTGTGCGCGCCAATGGTGATGACGCGGTCTTCCAGAGGGTGAACGTGCAAGAGCGGGCTGAGAACGTCATATTGGTGAAGGAGGTCGGCATAATCCAGGTTGATGCCAAGGTCCTGCCAGCGGCCTTTCAGATTTTCCCACCAGAAGCCCTCGGGCTTGAATGCCACCGAATTATTGACGACGGTTGAGCCGCCGACACAGCATCCCTGCTGAAACAAAAATTGCTGATCAAGAGAGAGCGTGGCCGCGGCATTCATATACAAGAGCGCCGTGGCATCGAGGAACTGCTGAGGAAATTGCTGATTTGGGAATATCGGCCCGGATTCAAGGAGAATCACGCGGGCTTTGGGGTCCTGCTCCTGAAGAGTGCGCGCGGCCACGCCCCCACCCGCGCCTGAGCCGATCACACAATAAGTCCGCTGGCCCGCGGGCTTGCGCGCGACCTCGCGCGGCGTCTTGCGCATGGCCTGAAGCAGCTTCCAGTTCTCGGTTTCCGGCGGGTGCGCGAAATCCGGCCCGCTGGGCGGGTTCCAACTGCGCGGCTGGAAGGGTTCGTAACCAATCGCTCTCCACACCTTGGGCTCGTCAAGGTAGGCAATTCCCAGCACAGACTTGAAAAGCGTGAAGGTGACGATCGTCTTGACCAGGTCCTCTTCCTCATTGGCCTGATTTTTAATCAGCTCATGGAACATGTCGTCAATCCATGCCGCGCGTTTGCGCCTGCTGGATAAGAGGAAGTGGCCATGGCCGAAGAAGCTCTTTATTCCGAACCATAGTTTGACCAGAGCGCGCCAGAATGCCGAGCGGGGAAAGGAAGGCGGTCCATAGAGAGGCAGCAGAGCGACCGTGGCGACCAGCTTGAGAAAGACCGGCGGCTGAAGTTCGTGCAGGTAACGTGTCATTTTACGGACGATTACGCGTCCGTTGACTTTAAGATCGCCTTCACCGAAGCCGAATAACGCCTCAGTAAACACGGCGACAAACGGCCGGTTAATGTGCCAATAGAACCATGCCAGTCCAATGAGGATCTTTTGCAACATTGTCTTTCTCCAGCATGCATCGGCAGAACCGGGCCCGTTGCCGAACCACGCCGGCCGATACAGGTGCAGTGGAATTGCCGGCACAAGTGTATCTCAAGCCGTTCCGCTCCGGCGAAGGTAAATTAAAAGCCCTGGGAGACACGACAGGGGCAAAGCGTCCGCTGTTATGCGATACGCGAGAAGATGGCCTTTACAAACCGCAACTTTTCGAGTGGAATGGCACCTTGCCATCAAAACAGCGCATGGCGTTGTCCGGCAGTCATGGAAGCGCCAGAAAGTCCAGCTCCGACGAACGTGTCCACAAAGTCAGCTAGCATGCCTTCATCAAATCTTATCCACAATTTCGCAAGCGTCGCCAGCCCGGCAGATGCGCTGAAGCTGGAACAGGAGCGGTTGCAGCGGCTGAGCGAGAATCCCCCCCAGGAGATTTTCGTCGTCAGCGATCTTCACCTGGGCCGCGGCCGCAACCCGGAGACAGGGCGATTTTCGCGCACGGAGAACTTTCTTTCCGACCAGGCATTTTCCCGGTTCCTCGCTTATGCCGCAGCCGGGCCGGCAAAGCTGCTCGTTATCAATGGCGACGCGTTTGATTTTGTCCGTATCTGCCACCACCCGCGTACGGACGAAGAATTTAGAGAGTGGATTGAATTTTTGAAGCGCCTTGGGGTGGAAAAGGAGCGGCCGGAACTGTGCCGGGCAATCTCCAGCGTGGAACGAAGATTCGGGCTGGAGACAGATGACTACAAGAGCGCATGGAAGCTGCTGCAAATCGCCAACGGGCATCGCGAATTCTTTCGCGCGCTGGCGACATGGCTCAACGGCGGAGGAACACTCCTGTTTTCCAAAGGCAACCACGATCTGGAACTTTATTGGCCGCTGGTGCGGAAAGCTCTGGAGGAGCTTCTAATAAGAGAGGAGGCGGACAGGCAGGCCGTGAGCAGCCGGATGTTGTATTGCGACGATTGGGTCTGCATCGCCAACGTCTATTTCGAGCACGGGCACAAATATGATCCGCAGCAACGTATTGACGACAGCGACAAGAGCGCGGTCCTGCCCGGCAAGCCCGGCCAGCTAAAACTGCCGTTGGGGATATTTGTAAACCGATATCTGATCAACCAACTGGAAAAGCTTGAGCCGTTCCTCGGCGCGGTGCGGCCGACTGAGAAAATCCTGTGGATGCTTCTGCGGACCCATCCGCTCTCGGCCATTGCGATGTTGTTTCGCTCGCTGCGATTCATCCGGCGCGCCTTTCAAACCTCCCGCGTGCGCGATTTTTTCTGGTATGCGGTATATCTTGGTTCGTTGGCTATTCCTCTTCTTACTGTGTTGGCAATCGCTGGCATCTTTGCTTTTGCCCGGTTGCGCGATTTCTTTGTTATTAGGCATCCAATGAGTTCAATGGCGCTGGGCGCGTCGGGAATTCTTGCTCCTTACTTGACGGCGGCTTTCCGGGAGTTTGTGAGATGGCTGGGCCGGAAAAAGCGGAATGCCAAAGAGGTGGGAGAAGATGCACTGTCGCGCGGCGTATTTGCTTCCATGAAGGAGCTGAACTTTCCTGCTTTTAGCCGTATGTACGCCGTGATGGGACATACGCATGACCAGGACATCCAGAGCCTGCCCGGTCTCAATGGCGGAACAACGCTTTACCTCAACACAGGCACATGGATTCCCGTTTGGCCGGACGACCGTCCTGATCTGGCAGGGCAGGTACTGTTCCCATTCGTGCGTTTTACGCGCAAGGCATCACAGGAATACAGCCATGATTACGTGGAGTGGCGTGATGATCGCGGGGGGCCGGCAGAGAGTTACATTCTGGAGCCACCCGCGGCTAGCTTACCGCGCGCCGGCCGGCGGAAAGTGTTGCACTCGAAAAAGGCGTGAAGAGGCCGTTTCAAGAAAGAGCAAGGCGGCAATGCAATCGCCTACCCGGCCAAAATGAGATACGGGGGCCAGGAAGAGAATCGACCGGTTGAAACGGCCGTTTCCCTTGAGCCAAACCCGGCCCCCTCCCACAAGGAAAGATACACTTCTTGCGGTACTCGATTTGTAGGACACATTTTTCGCCGGCGACGGAACAAGAAAAAACGAATACGAAACATCGTTGCTGAACTCAAAGCTAATCTGGTCCACGCCGCATGATTGTCAGCATGTATTCTTTAGCCACTTTCCCACGAAGCCAAACATCACTCATCTGGGCGCCAAGCGCAAGGCTGGCCTTCCGTAATACGTATTAGTGAATTCCTATATTTTTTTAACTCAAGGCTGCCACCAAATAGATGAGAGCAAAACTCCTGAGTTCCGGTTTAGAAGCCAAGACCTGTTACCGTGGAAAGCGGATCCCGGCAATCGGCGATGGCGGGTCCCGGAACTTTTTTTCTTGCACATTGTGTCCAGTATTGGCGCGATCAGCGTTTTCTGCCGGCGGCTTCGCCGCATGCTGATCGCACGCCTCTGCAATTTGCGTCGATCACATTTTGGATGTGATTCAGCTCACACGGTGAATCTCAGTTGGCATTTCACAAAAACCAAATTGCTGAATAAATCTTCAATTAATCGCCCTAGTGCCAATAAAATCAGTTAGGGGAGTTGCGGTGAAGGAAAGTGAGATTGGGCTCTTGCTCTCCTTCGAGCCAATCCGTGCTCCCCCTTGAGAACGGACCGGACACGCGACAAGACGCGATTACAGTTTGTTGATTCGGCGTTGGAAGAGCGCGGCGCTCTGGTTTGCAGCGAGAGCAGATTTTCCCAAGTTGAAACTGCAAATCCAAGAAAAAATTTTTCCGCAATAAAAAAATGTTGACATAACTTTCAAACGTGCTACTCTGCTTTTGCTCTCTCTTCAAAAAGCTGTTGGTTATTCGCCAGGGAAGATAAAGGCGCAGACTTACACCAGACGCCTCCTGCTAACAACTGAGAATTAGTTTTTGGCCCGGCCCAACGGGCCAGTTGCGTAGCGACTTCCTAGGATCCGCAAAACAATAACAACCACAACTAAGACTTGCCTTGCTGCAAGTACCGGAGGAGCTATGTCGCTCATTGGCTCGCGACACACTCTTCGGCTTTGGCTTAGCGTATTGCTGATCGCGATGATGTTGCCGCTGCTGGCAACCGCGCAAGCCCCACCGCCGACGACGTGTCAACGTCAGACTACCGCACAAGTAGTGGCCCTGGACCAGCCGTTCTTCCTCAACCGGCTGGGAGCATTTGAGGCCACGGGAATGATGTTTGCGCTTAAGCGCGACGTTGTCCCCATCAGTGGTACCACCCTAACAGCCGGCAACGTTCAGTTGCGTTCAGACAAGCGGCCGCGTCCGCTGGTGCTGCGCATGAACGTGGGCGACTGCCTGACCATCACATTCACCAACCTGCTGGCCAAGCCACGCAAAGACAATGACCAAGTGAACACCCGCAACGCGTCGCTGCACGTGATCGGCATGGAGCTGACCACCAGCATCGCCGATGACGGGTCCAACGTGGGCACAAACAATACGCCATTCGTGGCCCCTGGTGGAACGGCGATTTATCACCTGTTTGCCCAGCACGAAGGCGGGTACGTGATGTATAGCACCGACACGATTGGCGGCGAAGGCGATGGCGGCCAGCAGAGCGCCGGCTTGTTAGGCGCCATCAACGTGGAGCCGCCGAACGCGCGCTGGTATCGCAGCCAGGTGACGCAGAACGATATGCAACTGGCTACCACCGGCCTGTCGTCGGACGGAATCCATCCCAACATCAATTATGAAGCCGTTTATCCTTCGGGGCCTCAGGCGGGGCAGCCGATCCTGAACATGCTGTTCAACAATGAAATCGTCAAGTCAGACCTGACCGCTCTGATTACCGGTCCGCTGGCCACGATCAACGGGAAGGTCACGCCAGGACGTTTCTCCGCGGGCACGTTCTTCGTCAATCCTCAGCTCCCGGACCGGGAACAGCCGTTCCGCGAATTCACGATCATTTACCACGACGAGATCGGGGCGGTGCAGGCATTCCCAGAGTTCTTCGATCCGCTGCATTTTCCCGCACCTCCGGCAGAGGCCCCAATCGCCACTGGCATCGGCTTCACGCTGCACAGCGCGGTGGATGGCTTTGCCATCAACTACGGGACGGGCGGCATTGGATCTGAAGTGATCGCCAACCGGCTCGGAGTGGGACCGCAGTGGAACTGCGCCGAGTGCAAGTATGAAGAGGCCTTCCTGAGTTCATGGGCCGTGGGCGAACCGGCGATGGTCGTGGATATTCCCGCGAACACGCGCGACGCCCTGAACAACGTAATCAAAGGACCCAAGGCAACCAAAGCGCTTTATCCCGACGATCCTTCCAACGTCTATCACAGCTACATTGGAGACCATACGAAATTCCGCATTCTCCATGGCGGCGTGAAGGAACACCATATCCATCACCAGCACGCTCACCAGTGGGTGCACACGCCCAACAGTGACAATTCCAGCTACGATGACAGTCAGGCCATTGGCCCCGGCGCTGCCTTCACGCTGGAAATGACCTACAACGGCGGCGGCAATCGCAACCAGGTTGTGGGCGATTCGATCTTCCACTGCCACTTCTATCCGCACTTTGCCCAGGGCATGTGGAGTTTGTGGCGCACGCATGACGTGTTTGAAGCGGGGACCAAGCTGGATGCCAATGGCCGTCCAGCCGTTGGTTCGCGCGCATTGCCTGATGGAGAAATCAAAGCGGGCACGCCCATTCCCGCGCTGATTCCCATACCGACGATCGCCATGGCGCCGATGCCTGGGCCGGCCCAGATCGACAACACAACGGGACAGGTGCAGTTGCCAAATCCAGTCGCGGTCAATCCCGGTTACCCGTTCTACGTGGCCGCCGTTGCCGGACATCGCCCATCGCATCCGCCGTACTTCACGGAATTCGATGGCGGCCTGCCGCGGCACATCATCACGGGCGGAACATTCAACGAAGCTCATAACCGTCTTGATTTTCACAAGACGCTTATCACGGCCAAAGCGCAGCAAATCCCTGAACTTGGGACGGCAGCGGAGATCGTGGCCATGAATTACCACGCGGTCCGCAATCATGCCAGCGTCACTCCGGAAGGCGTTGCCAAGTCATTCGTCACCAACGGTCTGCCCCCGCAGATGGGAGCTCCGTATGCTGACCCGTGCGTGGATGACAACGGATTAGCTACCGGCGTGCCGCGCACATATAAGAGCGCGGACATCGAGCTGCCCGTCACTTACAACAAAGCAGGCTGGTATTTCAAGCAGCACCGCATGGCAGCCCTGTGGGAAGACGTAGCGCCTACTCGCGCTCACACGCGTCCACCCCAGCCGCTGTTCTTCCGTGCCAACAGTAACGACTGCATCACGTTCAAGTTCACCAACCTGGTGCCGAACGAGATGCAGCAGGACGACTTCCAGGTGCGCACGCCGACCGATGTTATCGGCCAGCACATTCACCTGGTGAAGTTCGACGTAACTGCTTCTGACGGCGCGGGCAATGGCTGGAACTATGAAGAAGGCGCGTTCAGTCCGGGAGAAGTGATTGAGCGCATCAACGCCATCAACAAAGTTGGGGGATCGTGGACTCCGATACCCGGAGGACCGGCGAGCGTGGCTGTCAAGCAGCATCCGTTCTTCACCGGACCGGATGGCCTGGGAGCGCAGACGGTAGTCGAACGCTGGTACGCGGACCGGACGATCAATAACGTTCCCGCACCCAACACTCAGGACCGCACGTTGCGCACGGTCTTCACCCATGACCACTTTGGTCCTTCCAGTCACCAGCAGGCCGGGCTGTACGCCGGGTTGCTGATTGAGCCGGAGAAATCAACGTGGAAAGACTCGGAATCGGGCGTGGCTTTTGGCACTCGCGCCGATGGTGGACCTACCGGATGGGAAGCCGTTATCTCTGACACGGTCCATTCCAACCTGAGCTATCGCGAGTTCATGATGGAGTTCCAGGATTACCAACTGGCTTACCGGCCAGACAATACTCCAGTGAACCCACCGGCCCGCGACGAAGTGCCGATTGATACGACGAAGGCCAATGGCACTGTTCTTCTGCAACCGGCGGCGTTCTGCCCGCAGACCAACAACACCATCCTGCCGCCGTGTCCGGAAGCGCTTTCTTCGGCCGACGTGGGCACGTTTGCCGTCAACTACCGCAACGAGCCAATCCCGTTGCGCATCATTGACCCGTTAACAGGCAAGCAGGCTGCCGGAGCAGCCGGCGATCTCGCGCAGGTCTATCGTTCGAACGTGACCCGTGCAGATGCCAAATTCAACTCGCAGCCGACAATCTATCCCCCGCTTACCAATGACCTGCGTGGCGGCGATCCTTATACCCCGGTCTTCCGCACGTATCAGGACGACGCACTTGAGGTGCGCATGCTGGTGGGAGCGCACGAGGAAGGGCACAACTTCCACGTGCATGGCACCAGGTGGCTGCGTGAGCCAAGCGATGCGCGTTCCGGCTGGCGCGATAGCCAGATGACGGGCATCTCCGAGCACATGGAGTTCGATCTGCCGCCATTGTCCAACTTTGTAAAGGTCAATGGAGTGGCGGACTTCCTCTACGAGCCCGGTGCTTCAGAAGACGACCAGTGGAACGGCCTGTGGGGACTGATCCGCGCTTACAACGGGCTACGGACGGACCTCCAGGTGGTGCCCAACAATCCCAATGGAGGAAAGCAGAACACCGCGCTCAATGTTGAGGATTTCAACACCTCAACAACAACCACCGACACGGCTCTGGTCTCATCCATGACCAGTTCGTCATTGGATACCGGTTCCACAACCACCAGCACAACCACGTTGACTGTGCCTACGGATGAAGCCGTGGATGACACCTTGACGACGACAACCACCTGTAATTTGTGTTTGTCGGCGACAACCACTTCCACCACCACGGTAGATACGAGCGTCGTCTCAACCGATCTTACGGGAGCCACAATTACCGCAAGCTCCGTTCCGGCCGCGGGCAGCGCATACAGCGTTTGCCCCAAGGGAGCGCCGGTCCGCACGTTTGATGTGACGGCGATTCCTGCCAGCGCACTGCCGGGTGGAAAGGTGACCTACAACTCGCGCACGCCAACGCTCAAGGGTGAATTGGGCACAACAGAAGCGGGCCCGTTAACCGATCCAACCGCGATCGTTTACGTCCGCACTGCTGACCTGGATTCAACCACGCACAACCTGAAAGCCGGGGTCCCAGTTGAGCCGTTGATACTGCGCGCCGCAGCGGGCGACTGCATCAACGTTACGCTGCGCAACCATCTGCCCGATGTGGTTCCCGACCTGCCGGGGTACAACACCCTGCCCATGATCGTGAACAACTTCAACTCGAACCAGGTGGCGCCGTCAAACCTGGTTGGATTGCACCCTGAACTGCTGTCACTCAACGTGCTTAACAGTGATGGCTGGAACGTTGGCTTGAATCCTCCGCAAACCGTGAGCCCTGGTCACAAGAGAAGTTACCAGTGGTACGCGGGTGTTGCCTGGATGAATCCCAACACCAATACCATTGTCCACACGCCGGTTGAGTTCGGCTCGGTTGCGCTCATGCCTGCCGAACCGATCAAACAGGCGTCCAAGGGAGCAATCGGGGCCCTGATCATCGAGCCGCAGGGCTCCAACTGGACCGTGGACCTGGGAACCAGGGCCTCTGCCAAAGTTACCAAGTCGGATGGCATCACAACGTTCCGCGAATTCGTGTTGTTACTGCAAAACAACGTGAATATGCGTTACGCCAGCGGCCATCCGGTGAAGACTCTTGGCCACCAGGAGGACCCGGAAGACACGGGAGCAGCGGGCTTCAACTACCGCTCTGAACCGCATTGGTTCCGCAAGGGATATGCGGCGGAAGCTCCGTTTACTCCCATGGATAACCCCCTTGGCCAGTGCGATCCAATCTGCACGAAGGACGTTGATTTCAGTGATGTGCTGAACAACACTTTCACCAACGTGTTTACCGGTGCGGCGACCACCGCCCAGCCGCAAACCCCGATCTTCACGGCCACTCCTGGCCAGGCTATCCGCCTGCGCCTGGTGCAGCCGGTCGGCCATCCGCGTAACAACATCTTCCAACTCCACGGTCACGTGTGGGAGGAAGAGCCTTATACCACGCCAGTCACGTTCACAGGCGCCACATACAGCGGCCGTACCGTTCTGGGTACGCCGGTGCTGGGCTCCACGATCATTGCGGACCAACCAACGTCCACCAGTGATTTTGTGAACAACCGGTTCTCAGAGTGGGAAGGCGCGCAGATGGGCGTAGGTCCCTCCAGCCACTTTGACATAATTCCCTCCGGCGGAGCCGGCGGGCCGTTCAAGGTGACAGGTGACTTCCTGTATCGCACGCACCAGGATGCCCAGTTCGATAAGGGTGTCTGGGGCATTCTGCGGGTACAGCCGCCTCCGGTGGTCCAACCTGCACCAGATCCGACCCTGGTGCAACTGGTGCCGTAATTAACCTGTGGGAGCGGCCTAACCGGGCTGCTCCCACACTTTCAAAATTGAAAAAAATCTAACGAGATGCGGGTGCAATCATGTTTAGACAAAAGCTTTTCGCCAGAATTATTTATTCCGTACTTCTATTTTCCGGACTGGGTGCATGGGCGGGCATGCAGCAACACACAGTCCCTCTGCCGGACGACGATCCGGCCCATCCCAAGGTTGCAGCCCCTGAGCCAAGGCCGCAGGAAGCACCCGCAACTGCGGCTTCAGGGGCTGCGGCAACTTCCAACGTCTCTGATTTCTGGAACCAGCGCGCCACCATCTCCGGCGTGAAGGTTGATTTCCGCGTGGTGCCGTCGTTGAAAGACATTGTCATCAAGCACGGTCCCATGGACGTGAGCCTGAATGAAGTTAGTTCGGCCGAGATGGTGGAAGGCCAGCAGGCGGTTGTCCAATTCAAATTTACCGATGCCACCGGCAACCTGATGCGTGGCATGCGGGTTGCCTCATGGATTGACGGCAACCCGTCTGAAAAGGCAGCGGACGCCAAGACCTGCCATGACAAGATCCAGTCCTTCCTCCAGATGCAGATGTCGGCGCGGCCGGAAGTCGACCTGAATACGTATTACGTCCTGGCGCTTACTGAAGAGCCCGGCATACAGATCATCGATCCGCGCGTGGGCTTCAGCAGCAGCAAGCTTTATGCTGTGGTGGACCTGCCGGCTGCCGGAAGTGATTGGGTTCTCTCCCCGAGCGGTGACCGGCTGTTCGTCAGCATGCCATCGATTAACCGCGTTGCCGCCGTGGATTCATTAACGTTCCGGCACATTTCGGACGTGGATGCAGGAGTAAAACCAGGGCGCGTGGTGATGCAGGCCGATGGCAAATATGTGTGGATTGGCAACGACTCCACCGGCGCTGAGAGCGGCGTGACCGTGATGGATGCAACCTCGCTGGATGTGGTCGCGCACATTGCCACCGGCAAAGGACACCATGAAATCGCTTTCGATGAAAACAAGAATGTCTATGTGACCAATGAAGCGGATGGCACGCTTTCCGTCATCAGCATACAGAAATTGGCCAAGGTGAAAGATATGGCCGTGGGCAAGACTCCTTTTGCCATGGCCTATTCGTCGCAAGCCCGCCAGATTTACGTGGCCAGCCGCGATGGTAAAGTCACGGCGATTTCCGCCGGCAACCAAAGCGTGGTGGCTGCTCTGACGGGCAAGCCTGGCTTTACCGCGCTGCAAATCACTCGCGACGGCCGCTGGGGATTTGTGGCCAATGGCGCCGAAGGCAAGGTACTCTTGTTCGATACTTCGGTCAATAAGTTTGTGAAGGAGTATGAGGTCGGGCATTCGCCTGATTCCCTGGCCTTCACCGATTCTTACCTGTATGTGCGCTCGCGCGAGACTGCGGACGTCAGGTTGATACCGCTTGCCAATCTAGGCAGCAATAGCAGCTCCGCCGAATTTCCCGCCGGACAGTTGGCCCCGGGAGCGCCTGCCGACACGCTGGCTGCTCCGATGGTCGCCTCACTGGATGGCGCTGCCGCGTTTGTTGCCAATGCCGCCGACCGCCGGATTTATTACTACCAGGAAGGCATGGCCGCGCCCATGTTCAGCATTGAAGGATACGGGCGCACGCCCAAGGCTGCCATGGTGCTGGACCGCAGCATCCATGAAACTTCACCCGGCGTTTACTCGGTCGGCTTGCGTCTGCCCAAGCCGGGATTTTACGATGTGCCGGTTTACACTGACGCGCCATCCATGTCGCACTGCTTTGAATTCACTGTGCACGTCAACCCGTTGCTCAAGAAAACTGCCGATCTTCAAGTGGCGCTGCGCGCGTTGAAAAATAACTTGCAGGTGCGTCCTGGCGATCCGGCCACTCTTTTGTTCGAGCTTGTGGACCCCGCCACGGGCAAGCCGCGCAATGGCCTGCAGGACGTGGAAATCACTGTGTTGCTGGCGGAAGGGCTTCGCCAGATGCGCTTCTCCGCGGAACCGGCAGGCAATGGTTTGTACCAATTTACCTTTACGCCGCCGAAGGAAGGTGTGTATTACGTTACCGTCCAGATTCCGTCGCTGCGCATCAGGCCCAATCAGCTGCCGTATCTGATGATCCGGGCCAGCAATGGAGCCGCTGCTGAAGTCAAGCTGCCAGAACCAGCGGACAAGCAGCTTCCCAAGGCACAGTGAGGAGCGCGCCATGCAGAAGTCAAAGATTGCGCGCAAAGGATTCTCGCTGGCCGTAGCGGCGTGTTTGCTCATGGGTTCGGCCAGGGCATTCCAGCAGGGACAGCAGGCGCAGCCCGCTGTCGCGGCAACGCCTTCCAGCCCCACCAAGGTGCCAATACCTGACGTGGTGGTGCTGGACCAGGACAAGCGGGAAGTGCATTTTTACAGCGACCTGGTAAAAGGAAAAATCGTCGCTGTGAATTTCATCTTCACCACCTGCACTACTATTTGCTCGCCCATGACGGCCAACATCGCTAGAGTGCAGAAAAAGCTTCTGGCGATGGGAGAAAAAGACGTTCATTTCATCTCAGTCAGCGTTGATCCTGAAGGTGACACGCCGGAAAAGATGAAAAGCTACTCCGCCATGTTCCACGTGCAGCCGGGATGGACATTCGTGACCGGGACAAGGGCGCAATTGGAGCCCATCTGGCGCGCGTTCGGCGTGCCCATGGGAGCCAGGGAGGACCACACGGCGACGGTCGTGATTGGCAACGATCCTCTGCGCCGTTGGACTTACGGCTCGGGCCTTACGTCGGCTGACAAGCTGGTGACGGTCATTCGATCGGTTTCCGATGGCAAAAGCGCCAAGGCGGCGGAAAAGAATCAACAACAGGCCCAGCCATAGGCTGGCTTACATGCCCTCTCCGCAGGGCGAACTCTCGTGACTAACGTCACAGAACAATGTGAGCAGGAAATATAAGGTTGGCCTTTATGTCGAGATCGTACGACCGCAACATCACCGTGTTTGTGGGGACGGCGCTCGTCTGCCTTCTGCTGAGCGCACCTGCGATGGCGCAGTTGACGCCTGCCCAGGCCGCGGGAAAGAAAATATTTACTGAGGGAACCAGTCCATCGGGAAAGCCAATAGAAGCGATTCTGGGCGAAGGCTCCACCCGAGTGCCGGGAAACCTAATGCTTTGCTCAAGCTGCCATGGGTTTGACGGCAAAGGCCGGCCCGAAGGCGGAGTTACACCTTCAATCATCACCTGGAGTGCGCTTACCAGTGCGTTGCGGAGCAAGGATGCGTTGGGGCGCCGTCGCCCAGCCTACACTCTCGCTTCTTTGCGGCGGGCCATTATACGCGGCGTGGATCCCTTGGGAAAGAGCCTCGGCGTTACCATGCCCCGCTATGAACTCTCGCCCAAAGACTTCAACAGACTGGTGGAATATTTGAAAGTGCTGGGCAATGAATATGAGCCCGGCCTCACCTCCACCAGCATTCGGCTGGGCACAATCGTCCCAGCCAGCGGCCCACTGGCCGTGGTGGGGCAGCGCTCCATTGCGCTGCTCAAAGCCTACTTTGCTGAGCTGAACTATCAAGGCGGCATCTACGGCCGGCGGCTTGAGCTGTTTGTGATGCGTGCTTCGGGAAACTCCGCGGAAGTCGAGCGGCAAGCCGAAGAATTTGTGCGCAAGAACAACATCTTTGCCATCTCTGGAATCCTGGCGCCTGAAGATGAGACCGGCCTGACGGATGCAATGGAGCGGCTTGGCGTGCCCACGCTCGGCGCGTTTGCTTCAAATACTGAGGCGGACTCGAGCAGCCGCTTGAAGACGTTTTATCTTCTTTCCGGCCTGTCACAGGAAGCCAGGGTGCTGGTCAAGTTCGCAGGCGAACACACTGGGGGTTCCGCGGGGAAAATTGCTGTTGTTTTCCCTGAGAACATGGCCGGCCTGGCCTCTCAGGTGACGGAGCAATGCCACTCACTCGGAATGGCGAATGTTGTGTCACTCAAATATTCAGAGCTTGACGGCGCGAAAATGGCATCGGCACTTTCCGGCCAGAATGTGACTCAAGTATTTTTTCTGGGACGAGGCAGTGAGTTGGCGGATCTGCTGGCCGCTGCGCCTGACCTGCATTGGACTCCAACTGTCTTCCAGCCCGGTCCTCTGGCCGGTGAAGAAGTATTAAAAATTGGGGCGCCATTTGCCGATCATGTGTTCTTGTCTTTTCCGACTCTGCCTACCGATCTTGAGGTGGGCGCAATCGGAGAGTACAGGCGTCTGGCGGCAAAATACAATCTGGATTCCGCCCAGCCTGCGCGCCTGCTGGCTGTGATGGCCTCCGCCAAGGTCTTGACGGAAGGCCTGCGCCGCGCGGGGCAGCAGCTTGGGCGCGAGCGATTTGTCGTCGCGCTGTCTTCAATGTATGGCTTTCAAACGGGCTTGACGCCGCCCATCAGCTACAGCCCGACGCGCCGCATCGGCGCGCTGGGCGCTTACGTCGTGAAGCTGGACCTGAAGAACAAAACGTTTGCTCCCGTCGACTCCTGGATTGCTCCGTAAACAGATGACCGGCGCAAAGATGATCGGCACGAATATGACCGGGCAAAAACATTTGAGGCGTATCTGCATGAGAGATCAAAAAATAAGGAAGCGGTCAGGCGCATGGGTCTTAGGCGTGGCGTTTCTCCTGGCGGGATGTCACAAGGGGCCGCAAGCATTCCATGATGGGGCGAGGGCCGAGTCCGCGGAGAACTACGATGATGCCCTGAAGGGCTACAACGAGGCGCTGAAGCAACATCCGAATGATGCCCGCTACAAACTCAAGGACTACCAGATGCGTTTTGAGGCTTCTCAGCAACATGTAAAGAGAGGCATCGCATTTCTGGAGCAGCAGCAGAATGAGCAGGCCCTGGCGGAATTCCAGACTGCGCTGGCCATCGATCCTTCCAGTACAGTGGCCAGGCAGGAGGTGGAATATACACAGCGCCTCATAGCAGCCGCGCGGCCCCAGGGGCAGCCGGTTCTGCCCGCCCAGCCATCGCAGACACCGGCGCCGGCAGGACAGCCGGCAAAGCAGGAAAATTCTGCGGCGGCGGCGAGCGCGACCGCGGAAGATGGCGGGCTGCTGGAAGAACCTCCGGCCCTGGCTCCACTCTCAAAAGAACCAGTGAGCCTGAAGATGACAGCGGATGCCCGCATGGCGTTCAAGACCATCGGCAAGTTGGCAGGAGTGAACGTAATCTTCGACCCCGATTTCCAGGACAAGAAGATCAGCGTTGACCTGATTAACGTGACCATCCAGCAGGCGTTGAACGTGGCATGCGTGGAAGGCAAGGCGTTCTGGAAGCCGGTTTCCAGCAACATCATTCTTGTGCTGCCGGATACGCCGGGAAAGCGCAAGGAGCAGGAGGAGCAGGTACTCAAGAAGATTTACCTGCAGCACACGCAAAGCGCCCAGGAAATAGCGGACATTACTACCGGCCTGCAGCAGATGCTGGAATTGCGGCATGTGCAGGCAGTGCCCCGGGACAACGCAATTTTGATTCGCGATACGCCGGCAAAAATCCTGCTGGCCTCAAAGTTGATCCAGGATAGCGATCGCGGCAAAGCTGAGATGGTGATTCAGATTTCAGTGCTGCAAGTGCGCCGCGATCGCGCCCGCAGCCTGGGCATCCAGCCGGCCGGCCAGACAACCCTGGCGTTTAACCCGCTCGTCCCGCTGGGCCCCGCCGGCAGTGTGGCCCTGGATAATCTGAGCAAGATATCCGCCGGTGATTTCAACCTGGCCATACCCAACACAGCCGTTGCGGCCTTGATGAGCGATAGCGGCACCAAGATCATCCAGAACCCTGAGGTCCGCGTCAGCGATGGCGAATCGGCGAGGCTTCGCGTTGGGGACCGCATTCCCATCGCCACAGGTTCGTTTGCCGTGGCCAGCGGCTCCAGCCCAATCGTCAACACGCAATTCCAATATGTTGATGTTGGCGTGAATATCGATCTTGTTCCTCATGTCCATCCCGACCACTCCATCAGCATGAAGCTGGGAGTGGAAGTGTCTTCTCTCAACGGCCAAGTCAACATCGGAGGAGTGTTGCAGCCGATCATCAGTCAGCGGCGCATCGACCATGAAATCCGCTTGCAGGAAGGGGAAGTCAGCATTCTGGGCGGCCTGGCCGAGCGGTCGCAGACCAAATCCGTAACCGGCTGGCCTGGCCTGTCGCGGCTTCCGTTGCTGCGCTATCTCTTTTCCGGGGAAGATCTCACCAACGCGGAGAATGAAGTGTTGATTGTCGTTCACCCGCGGCTCGTCCGCATGCGCGAGATAACCAGCGAGAGCCTGAGGGCCCTGAGCGTGGGCACCGACATGGAAATGCAGTTGCGGCAAAAAGAAGCGATTCTGGCCCCGCCGCAAGTCCCCGCGGGTCCGGGCAAGAAAGCCCAGAATGACGAGGCTTCTGTCGTAACCGTGGCGGCGACTACTGCCAACCAGTCTGACAGCGCGCAGGCCACGTTGAAACTTGATCCGGAAAGCGTGAAGACCAGGCCCGGCGAGCCGATTGTGGAGCAGGTACGGCTGGAAAATGTTGACGATCTGTTTTCGGCGTCGTTCATCCTCAAGTACGACCCGAAAGCGCTTGCGGTGGAAGACGTCCGCAACGGCGATTTTCTTTCCGGAGGGACACAGGAAGTTGCGATCATTCAACGGATCGACAAGGAGAACGGCCTGGCGACGATCTTCACCACCCGGCAGCCGAACACCGCGGGCGTCAACGGCAAAGGAGTGTTGCTCAACCTGATTGTGCGGCACCTTACGAGCGAACCGGCAACATTGCAGGTGACAGACGCCGGTCTGCGAAATTCGCGGCAGAGAACGATTCCGGTGAACGTGGAACATGGCTCGGTGAGCGTGGAATAAGGCGAGGAGCAGGAAAGGCCAATCGAATGTCGTGATTCAGGAGCCGGTGTATAGCTGGAGGGCACCCCAATAATAAGGAGCAGCGTGGATGCCGCCGGCGTGAAGCAGGGCAAGCTTGGCATGACGCAGAGCGTTAGCGGTGCTCTGGCCTTTTTCCATCTGGCCATAAAAATCATCCATGAGCCCGGGCGTAATCGCATCGTCCACATCCCAAAGCGCGGCAACAACCTGATGGGCGCCTGCGCGCATGAATGCCCACTCCAAGCCCAGCAGGCCTTCCAGGGACTGGACGTTGGTTCCAACTCCTTCGCAGGCTGAAATCGTTACCAGATCAGCATTGAGGTGCACGCTGCTATTGATAATGTCCTGGCCCAGCAGTTTGAATTTGCCTCCAGCGCCAGCCGACAGAATGATTGCAGACTGCAGCGGTTCGAGCGCGTTTGGGGTGCCGTGGGTGGCAAGGTGGATAAATCTGAATGACCCAGGCGAGCTATTCATGTAGGAATCAGGAGTTGCGCTGAGGCCGGAAAACTTCTTTATTTCGCCAGGCAAAAAATGTTTTCGCACGCTTTCCATTTCCTGCGGAGCATGGGGCAACTCGGCGAAATGAGGATCGGCTTGCGCCGGAGCGCCGATCAAGAGCAGGCCTTTGGCTGCGGCACGTCTCTGTCTGTCCTTTACCAGTAGATCGATTGAACTTGTGTTCTGAATATCCACGTCCTCAATCCAGTAATGCTCGGCGCCCTTGGATGCAATAAGGGTCTCAAAATTGATGCTGTAGATTTTGCTGTCGGCAACTATGACAACGTGCGATCCTGGCGGGGCCAGATCGATAGCTGGTTGCACCAGAATCTGAAAGAGCCTTTTAGCGGCGGGGCTGGCACCAGGAGGCAGGTGCTGCCGGATTTCCTGCTGATACGAGTCGATGAGGTTGTCGAGATTCGGTCCCGGCATCCCCAGCGGATACTGCTGAAATTGCGTGGGAGTAATGGCCCACAAATAACATTCTTTTTCCGTCGCGAAATAAGAGAAGAGCACTGATTTGCTTCGGCCCAGATAGCCCTGGATTTTAGCCCGCCACGTCTTGGCATTCTCCGGGCTGCGATCTGGCGCGGCACCCAGCAGGGTCCTCGCCCGCCCCAACTGAGCAACCTGCAATGCTCTCTCAGGGTGTTTCTGGGCGATAAGAAAAGCCACGTAGGCGTCGTAGACCGGCATGTTGTCTCGTATGGCCGTCCTGAACTCTTCGCGCTTCATCTTTTTCGTGGCTTCATCCACCGTTGCGATGCTCTGCTGAAACCATTTCTCGGCCTCGCCGGCGTTACCCTGGGCAGCATAACCGCGGGCTAAGCGTGACTGAACGACCCACTTGAGCAGGTAGCGGAATCTGCCGCTCTGCTGGTCCTCGCGCTCCAGGTCTTGCAGCAAAGTTCGCAGCTCTAGGATTGCGTTGGCGTAATCGGCGTGGGCGGCCACAATCAATGCCTGGTCCAGCCGCCAGAACATCAGATTATCTGATTTCAAACCAAGGTTGGCGCCGTCGTGATGGTATTTCTCTGCCAGCTCGATCTGGCCCTGGTCGAGTTTGAGGCCGGTGAGATTATGCAGGCATTTTGCGATGACATTAGTATCCCCAAGATGGGTGGCAATTGCGAGTGCGTGTTTGTAGGATTCTTCCGCCGGACCTGACAAGCCCTGCGCCGATTGGACAAACCCAATATCGAGAAGCCATTTTTGCTCGTCGCGCAGAATCTTCCACTGCGATGCTATCTTTTCCGCCTCCTCCGAGTTCTTCCGCGCATTGGGAAAGTCCCGCAATTCAGCATAGAGAAAGCCCAGGTTTCCCAACGCCAATTGTTCGAGAGGAGGAGCATGCAAGGAACGGGCAACCGGCAAGCATTGGCTGTACCAGTCAATGGCTTCTTCATACCGAAACTCCTGCGCCATCGATCCGCCGAGGCTGGCTAAAGCGTAAGCCTTAAGATATGGGTCCGACGTGGCATCCGATTCTGCGACCGATCGCAAATAGTCTTCGGCCTTCCTCCATTCATGCCTGGACATCTCACATCGTCCGCGAGCGTAGTTCACTGCGGCCTTTTTGTCGCCGTGCTCTTCTGCTAGTGCATTTGCCTGTGCAAGGCGGGTTTCTGCTTGTGCATAGTCGCCTCGCTGGCAAAGCGCCACCGCCTGGGACAGCCTTCTACGCGCAAATACTTCAGAGGGTGCGTCTGCAGGCGGATCGGGCTCCAGAAGCTCAAGCGCCTCGGTAGAACGTCCCTTGCGGGCGCGGGCCTCGGCTGTCAAGACGCGAAATTTCCAGTTCAGGTCCGGATAAGGAGCGGAATCTTTGTAACCCGCTTCAGCGAGTTGGAGGGGCTGGTCAACAAAGCCTTGCTGAAATTGAAGGCGGGCCTCGGAGTACTTCTTTTCCAGTGAGGCCCGCCTATTTCCCTGGCATCCAGAGATGGTAAGAAGAGCCAGCAAGACCAGGCTTGAGGCTAGAGCGGCGGAAGAGAGCCTCCACTTGTGGTCCCTCCGTCGGAGCCTCCATGACCGGACGAGCACATCTGCACACGAAACATCCTCAGCGTTCGCGAATGGCGGTGCACAATCATTTCGGCAAGACGGATCACGCCGAACTTGGGAATACAGATAATCGAGCCGAATCCCTGAAGTTCTGACGAGCCGATTTGCTTTTTTAGGTCGAGATGATTGGCCGCCGAGAGCCAATAGCTTCCGCGGTCTGCAGATCGCTTCGTTTTGTTCTTGCATTCCTTGACCACCCCGGATATGCCGTGCAGAGCGTGATACGTGCTTTCCAGGTCTTTCAAGTCTTCACTCGTAAGATGGTCAAGCTTGCTTCCCACCATCCAGTCGTCAGTCTTGGCGTTCTGGTGGGCCCTGGCCATCTTGGAATAAGTATCGTGCTCGTGGAAAACGTGGGTGGCCAATTTTACCTCGATTGGGTGCCCGGCGATACGAAGGTTTTCAAAGTAGCTTCCGGTAATGTCATAACTGGCTTCGCTCTTGTCGTCGGCGGAGCAATAAACGGCCATGCGTGAAACGACCCGGTCCGCCGTCAGCATATCAGCGATGTTTAGCCCTTCAACTACCGACCAGGCATGGGTGGTATGTATATCGTGACAGTCGTCATAGCTGCCGCCTACTTCGGAGTAGGCCTCCTTGAAGGAAATGAGGCCGTCAACTTTATGGCCGGGAATACGTTGTGACCCATGGCCTCCATGGCCAGCCAACACAACCGACGCCTGAGGCGACAGGCTATGCTTTTTGGGTCTTTCAAATTCAGCTGCTACCGCATAAGCGGAAGCGCTGTACATATATTGAGAATGGTGGCGCGAACACGTCATAGTTTATCTCCACGGACTTTACCTGGGAAAAACAATTCTCTATGGGCATGCCTTGGCAAACAACTCGAAGAGCCGTTCAGAACGAATGCCCCGATTGTACTACGGTATTGTTGCGGAGGGTGGCCATTGAAGGCAAAGCAACAGGCCCTGTGATGCAAACCTTACTTTAAAAGACTCAAACTAGTTATCAATGAACCGGAGTTCAAATGCGCCGCGGCCTGTTTCTTCCAAAGTGCCATCACTCCTGCGTCCAAGTACTACCACGGCGTATTGCCCGGGCTCCAACGCTTCGGCCGGCATGGCGATTGAGGCCATGGTGCCGAGCTGCTTTTCGGGCAACGCGATTGTATGCATAACCTTCCCTGAGTCGGACAAGAGCTGGGCCTGGTAAGAGACGAATTCACCTTTCCGCACATATTCAACATTGAGGCTAAGCCCCGAGTTCCTTGTGATCTCTATCGAGTTGAGCGGACCGGAACCATGAGCAACGCCCGTTAATGTAGAACGTAATTCGGGCCGAGGTTCCTTCAAACGAGAGATCACCGCATTCTGATGCGCCGCTATGCCAGAAGCGCAAAGAAAGAGCCCGAAAATAAGAGCCGCCGGCTGGCGGAGGGTACTCATCACCCGGGCCATGAAACCCGGAGCCAGTGCAGGGCGAGGCTCTTCTGTGCCAATCCGCCGCAGATGGCTGACGAACTCGGTGCCGGCCTTGACTTGCTCAAAGCAAGCGTCACAGGAAAACAAGTGCTCTTCGTAGGCCTCGCGTTCGCCGGCGTTCAATTCACCCAGAAGATAGCGTTCTGCCATCAGATTTTTTACCGCGTCTTGGTGGTCAATCATTTGTGCACTCATAATTCCTGTCCCTGGTTCTGACGAGTCAAACGTCAGCCTTATCTAATTTTTGAAATCCCTTAATTGCTGTGCTTCTTGTAAAGCTCTCCAAACCTGTTGATGGCCCGATGAAACAGCACGCGAAGGTAATCGCGGTCCACGCCAAAATCGCCACAAACTTCCTCGTTGTCGCGGTCTTCAAAGAAACGCGCCTGCAGCAGATGGCGGTCTCTTTCCGGAAGCTCGGACAGCACCGTGCGTACCAACTCTCCATGTTCCCGGCGCTGCATCAGTTCTTCCAGACCCAGTTTTTCGTCGGCCACGTCATTAAATTCCAAAGAATCGTGCTTATTGCGATAGTCATCTCTGCGGTTTTCAGAGAGCACATTCTTGCAGACGGAGTGCACGTACGAGCCAAAGCCCTGGGGGTTGTTGACGCTGCCCGCCTGGATGGCCATCCAGACACGGTAGAAAGTTTCCTGGCGCACATCTTCAATGGTGGAGATGTCCACCCCCCGCGCGCGCAGGGTGATCCTCAGCCGCTCACTGAAGTAAGCAACAAAATGGGCTTCGGTGGCAGGATCATGGGCCCCGAGGCGGCGTAGGTACTCTTCATCGAAGGAATAGAAGTCCACTGGCGTTCTTTCTAACCAGTATACTTCAGCCTTTGCTGCTGCCTTTGGTTTTCTGGCCACGGCGGCCCCGGCGGACAAACGTCGCAAGGCGACATTCCCTTTCTTTCCGCCTGCCCGGGATTGCAACGCGTTGCTCACTCCAGAAAACTCTCCCTAAGCACACTCTTTCGCATCAAAGCCTGCGAAACGGCAAATCAGAACCAAAATACAAACCCGGCTGCAAATCGCCCATCGCCAGAGCGGCGAGCGCGGTCACAGTCGCAAGGACACCTTGATCGTCAACCAGGGGCGTGGCGCCGTGCTGAGAACTAGTTGCGAGTTGGGCCGATCCAAGCCATGACCCGTCCGCCTGCTGCAAGCGACGCAAGCCGGCTGCCACGGTCCACGCGCTTTGCATTCCTAAGCGCATCATGCAGCGGAGCCGCAAGGCCTGCTCCCACGCGCCTTCACCGGCCTGCTGGCAGGTCAACTGGTGGACGGCATTCACCACGAACCACGGAGCCATGCCCGGCTCCCAATCCAGCAGAGTGGAAGAGACAAAAAAGGCCGATGCCAGACGGCAAGGCGTTGCGGGTAAATCCGTGCGGAGATGAGCGGCAAGGTACTCCGAAGAAGCCGCGTCAATCGACGCCAGGGCCCTGACAGCGATGGCAGTAACGTCCGGCGCGCTTGGTCTGGAAACCCCGTCGGCATCGATGCCTGGCAGGATGGAAAATCCTCCGTCCCTGCGACGGCAACTGCGGATCAGATCCAAAGACTCATTGGGCGCCAGCCGGCCGTGATGGCGCAGAGCGATGACAGCCCATGAGGTCGAGTCGGCATCATCCGGCGCACCGCTGCTGAAACCCCACCCGCCGCTTGGCGTCCGGGTCTCCTGCAGCCAATCCAGGGATTTTTCGATCTTCAGCCCCAGCGAATAGCTGATTCGGTGAGAGGGAATTTCCGCCAACCGCGCAAGCACATATGCCGTGACCCACGCAGATTCCTGGCCATGCAGGTTGTTTAGTCCCCAACTCTGCTCGTGACGCCGGGAAAACAGGAAGTTCAGACCCATAGCGATCGGATCTGAACTGCCACTGGGCCGTTGCTCGCCGTTAGCAGTCTCCGCGGCCTTTGCGTGCCGCTCGCCAGACCTATAGGCCTGTTGGTCCAATTCTGACTGTTGATCAGTCACCGCTCACTCCAGTGGGGAACCCTAGCCTTATCCGGACGCTGCCGGAGGCCCTACTGAAGACCTAGTGATAAACGCGGCGCGAGCGTTTCATCACATCCAGGGAAAAAGAGCACAGCGAGGCGCAAGGGTCCGTAAGTCCATGTTTATATTGGTCTTATTGACAAGAAAAGTTCCATATTGGAAATTTGCCTTGCGGGCGGAAGCTGATGCCTCTTTAAAACGATGTCCGAAGTCCTAGAAAGCTTGGTTTTGGCTTTCCCGGGTGGGGTTCCGGCGGTTACAGCAATTTCCTTGTTCCTGTCCGTGTCATCCGTGTGAATCAGTGGGTTACTTTGGGATGCCCACACCTCTATACAGTAAAATGCCCTGTTGCATCGGCACAGTGCGCGATGCTGCAACCTTAAACTTATGCGCAGCTTTGAGAGCCTTTCAGAACAGGAAGTACTCGCCCTGGCAATCTCGCTGGAAGAAGAGGACGAACGGGTGTACAGCGATTTTGTCGAGAATTTTCGTAAAGATTTTCCCGCCACCGCCTCCATGTTTGACGGCATGCGGGAAGAGGAATCATCCCATCGGCGCAAGTTGATAGAGCTCTATCGTGAAAAGTTCGGCGAGCACATACCGCTGATCCGCCGTGGCGATGTAAAAGGTCTGGTCAGCCGCCGCCCTATCTGGCTGACGCAGCCTCTGCGTCCGGAAGCGGCCCGCCGCCAGGCGGCGACGCTGGAAGTGGAGACGCGCCTGTTTTATGAAAAAGCAGCTTCGCGCACGCGGGACGCAAGCATCCGCCAACTGCTGAATGATCTTGCCCAGGAAGAGCGCACCCATGAGCATCTTGCGGAAGAACTTGGGCGCGACAAGCTTGATGCCGGGGCGCGCGGAGCGGAAGACGAGGCCAGCCGCCGCCTTTTCGTTCTCCAGATCGTGCAGCCCGGACTCGCCGGATTGATGGATGGGTCTGTGTCAACCCTGGCGCCGGTCTTTGCCGCGGCGTTCGCGCGGCATGAATCGCACTTTGCTTTCCTGGTCGGTCTTGCGGCTTCGCTCGGCGCGGGCATCAGCATGGGATTCGCGGAAGCGCTTTCTGACGATGGCAGCCTTACCGGCCGCGGGCATCCGTGGGTGCGCGGCCTGGTCTGCGGACTGATGACGACGCTGGGCGGAATCGGACATACGCTTCCATTTCTTATCCCTAATTTCCGCGTTGCGACAGTAGTGGCGGTAATTGTGGTGATCGCCGAACTGGGCGCAATCGCGTGGGTACGCCACCGGTACATGGAATCACCGTGGGTCTCCGCCACGTTGCAGGTGGTCCTGGGCGGGACGCTGGTCTTTGTAGCGGGCGTGCTGATAGGTAGTTCATAGAAGGAAGGCTATTTTTTCTCCGTAACGTGACGCCGGGAAAGATCGATGCCGTGCCCTATTCCTGGCTCTCCACGTCCCAGCCGTCTTTTTTCATCTCAGTGCGCAGCCAGCGTTGCAGGCTGGTCCGCAGCGCTGCGGGAAGGTCGCCAAACTGGATGCCGTATTGCCCGCCTTTATTGGTCCAGGTGACTCGCCCGGCAAGCTCAGCCGGAGTTTCGCTGGCCGCGCCGGGAATGGAAAAGACCAGGGCAACCGGAGCGCCGGACTTGAGCGGCCTTTCGGTCGTGGCTCCCGCGCCGCCGGCGCTGATGTTGAGGAGCACGCCGTCAAACAGTTCGCCGGCATATTTCATTTTGATAGGAAGTTCGAGTTGGGCGCGGTAATAACGTTGCTGGCTTAAGCTCAGGCTGCCGGAGAAATCTTCCAATCCGGCCTCGCGGTAAATCTTGAGCTTGCGAATCAAGGTGCGGCGGGAAATGCCCAGCGCTTCCGCGGCCTTGCCCTGGTTGCCGCCGCTCTTCTCCAGGGCCTGAAGAATGGCCCTTTTTTCTACCTGATCAAGGTCCGCGGCCGCGGGCGCGCGCCGGCTGCCGCTCACGGAATCAGGGAAGCGCAGGTCTTCAGAGGTAATTTCCAGGTGTGCGTCTTTGGCCTGCAACACCGCGCCGAAGACCACATTTTTCAATTCTCGGACGTTGCCGGGCCAGCCATACTCCAGCAGGGCTTCCACGGCGTCACTGCTGAAGCGCGATTCAGGATAGTGCTGGTGCAACACTTGTTCGGCGATTCCCAGAACGTCCTCTGGACGTTCACGCAACGGCGGGACCTCAAGCTTGAATTGAGCCAGGCGATGGTAGAGATCGCTGCGAAAGCGGCCCTTCTGTACCAGGTCCTGCAAATCATGGTTCGTGGCGGCCACAACGCGGACATCAACGCTGACCTTTTTGCTCCCGCCCAGCCGGTAATACGGCACGCCATCCAACACGCGCAGCAGCTTTACCTGTATCTTCAAGTCGAGATCGCCGATTTCATCCAGGAAGAGCGTGCCCTTGTGGGCCATTTCAAACAGGCCCGGCTTCTGGGAGTCGGCCCCGCTGAAGGCCCCTTTCTCATATCCAAAGAGCTCGCTTTCCACCAGGTGCTCAGGGATTGCCGCGCAGTTCACGTCAATCAAAGGGCCATTGCAGCGGAGAGAATAGTTGTGGATGGTGCGCGCAATCATCTCCTTGCCCGTGCCGGTCTCGCCCACGATCAACACAGCCGCCGGATGCCGCGCCACTTTCTCTGCAAGTTTCATCACGCGCTGCAAAGACGCGCTGCGGATGACCAGGTCGCTTTCGCCTTGCGCGGCGCTGCTGCCGGGCAAAACTTCGTCGTCAGGCACGCTGGTGGACGGGCCGGTTTTAGGCGGGTAATGCATTTTGTGGCTGGGGCTTATAGTGTAGCAACTGGGCCGCGCAAGGCAATAAGAGATTTGCCTCTCCCAATGGCCTGCAAAGCCGCAAAACAAGCCTCAATCGTGGCCCTGTACAGTCTTCTCAAATCGGAATAAACTTTCCAGTTTTGCGAATTCCATCCATCGAGGGAACCTATGTTTTGGAAACGAGCTTTACTTTGCACCGCCCTGGGAGTGTTGACCGCCGCGGGACAGAACGGCGTCGCTCAGGGAAAGAAGTCTGCCAAGGAACCTCCTGCCGCGACCCCCAAAACGGCAGGCAGCGCGGCCGCCGCGGACGAAAAGACCGCGCCTCGCCCGAAATCCTACGATCTGGACGCCATGGACAAGAGCGTGGATCCATGCACAGATTTTTATCAATACGCCTGCGGCACGTGGCGCAAGAAGAATCCCATCCCTTCTGACCAGGCGCGCTGGGGCCGCTTTAATGAGCTGGCCGAGTACAACCGCCAGTTTCTCCACAACATTCTGGAAAAGGCGTCCGCCAACGATCCCAAGCGCACTCCCGTGATGCAGAAAATTGGCGATATGTACGAGTCCTGCATGGACGAGGCAACGGTGAACAAGAAGGGCAGCACGCCGTTAAAGCCTGAAATGGACCGGATTGCCGCCATCACCAATAAAGACCAGTTGATGGAGACGATTGCGTCTCTGCACGCCCTCGGCGTGCCGGCATTGTTCGGCTTTGGCGCCTCGCCGGACCTCCACAACGCCAGCATGCAGATTGCCAATATTTCGCAAGGCGGCCTGGGTCTTCCTGATCGCGACTACTACTCCGATACGGATGACAAGTCCAAGGAAACCCGGCAGAAATATGTGGAGCACGTGACCAAAATGTTTGTCCTGCTTGGCGATGAAGAGGCCAAAGCCCAGAAAGAGGCGCAGGCTGTGATGGACATTGAGACCAAGCTGGCAGACGCCGCTTTCAAGCGCGTGCAGATGCGCGATCCCAAGAACCGCGACCATAAAATGAAGGTCACGGAATTGGAAGCGCTCGCTCCCAACTTCAAGTTCAATCGTTTCTTCACCTCGACCGGGGCCCCGGGCTTTACCGAAATTAATGTGGTCCCGCCGGACTTCTTTCAGAAGGTCAATAGCGCTGTGGAATCGATATCGGTTGAAGACTGGAAGACTTACCTGCGCTGGCATGCGGTAAGGGCGGCCGCGCCAACTCTGTCTGACCCGTTCGTTCGCGAGAACTTCAGCTTCTATGGCCAATACCTCAACGGACAAAAGGAATTGCAGCCCCGCTGGAAGCGTTGCGTGCAGACCACAGATGGCCTGCTGGGCGAAGCGTTGGGCCAGCCGTACGTGGCTGAAACCTTCGGCCCTGACGGGAAACAGCGCATGCTCAAGATGGTGAACGCGCTGGAAGAATCATTGGGGCAGGACATCGAGGGCCTGGATTGGATGACGCCTGAGACCAAGAAACAGGCGCTGGTCAAACTGCATGCGATCACCAATAAGATCGGATACCCGGACACATGGCGCGATTACAGCTCGGTGAAGATCGTGCGCGGCGACTTCCTGGGCAATGCCCAGAGAGCCCGCGGCTTTGAAATCAAGCGCAACCTCAACAAGATCGGCAAGCCGCTGGACAAAAAAGAATGGGGCATGACTCCGCCCACGGTGAATGCCTATTACAACGCCGCCAACAATGACATCAACTTCCCGGCAGGCATCTTGCAGCCGCCCTTCTTCGAAAAAGACGCGGACGATGCCGTGAATTTTGGCGGCATCGGCGTGGTCATCGGGCATGAGCTTACGCACGGCTTTGACGACCAGGGCAGCAAATTCGATGCCGATGGAAACCTGAAAAACTGGTGGACGCAGGCTGACCGCGACGAATTCGACAAGCGCACCGGCTGTATTGCCGATGAGTACAGCTCGTTTGTGGCTGTCGATGACGTCCACCTCAATGGACGCCTGACGCTGGGTGAGAACACGGCCGACAATGGCGGATTGCGCATCGCGCTGGCAGCGCTGCACGCCGACATCGCAAAGAACCCACAAGCAGGAGAGACCAAGGATGGTTTCACGCCGGAGCAGCGCTTCTTTATCGGCTTTGCCCAGGTGTGGTGCCAGAACGCCACGCCTGAAAGCTCACGGCTGCTGGCCAGGACTGATCCGCATTCGCCGGGCCAATACCGCACCAATGGCACCCTGCAAAACAGCGCGGACTTTGCCAAGGCGTTCGGCTGCAAGGCCGGCCAGAAAATGGTCAGCGAAAACGCCTGCCACGTCTGGTAAGACAATTCACCAATAAACTGGCTGCCGCATCCTTTGTGGATGCGGCAGTTTTTGTTTCGGGAATCTCCGCGCTTTCTCGCCGTGAACCATGCGGCCCTGGGTGCGTCTCAACTGCTACATGGCCCGCAGTGCCGATGCCACTGGGCGTCGCGCAGCGCGCAGCGCGGGAAAGAAGCCGCCGAGAATCCCCATCACCAGAGCAAAAATTAGCCCCAGGCCCAGCAGGAATGGCGTAATGCGGAAAGCGAATGCCAGGTGCGAGAAGGTCTGCCAGTTCATCGCGCCGGTGGTGAGTCCATTGAGTGGAAGCACGGCAAGGCAGCCAAGCAAGCCGCCGAAGAGAGAAATAAGCAGCGCTTCAATCATGAAGGAGAAGACCACGCTGCCTGCGCCAAAGCCCAGCGCGCGCAGAGTGGCAATTTCGCGGGAGCGTTCGGCTACGGCGGAATACATGGTATTGAGCGCGCCGAAGATGGCGCCAATGGCCATGATGCCCGCCACAATCGACCCCAGCCACTTGATCATGGTGCTGAGCTGGGTAGACTGTTTTTCGTAGTATTCAACCTCGCGGGCTATGTCCACGCTCATCTGCGGGTTCGCGCTGATCTCATCCTTGAAAGATTGGATTGCGCCGGGCGACGTCAACCGCACGGTCACCGAGTTGTTGAAGTCCTCCGGACGGTGATACGCCTGTTTCAGGAGCTTGGCATCGCACCACAACTCGGAATCAAAGGAGCTCCCGCCAGCGTCAAAAACCCCGACCACCTGCCAGGTGGCGCCGCCGAACTTTACAGAGCTGCCAAGCGAGAGCCCGCTGTACGTGTGACTCACATTGCGGCCAATGATCAGCTCGTAAATCCCGGGCTGGATCATGCGGCCCTGGGCAATCTTAATCTGATCGCGAACCTCCAGCGCCTTGGGCGAAATGCCGCGCACCTGAACGTTGGCATCAGTCCCGGTGGTCACCAGCGGAAAAGGCGCAATCAGCACCACTTCCGGACTTAACAGCGGCTGGCCTTCCGCGCGCGCCACCCCTGTGGCGTCTTGCAGGATTTTCACCTGGTCCAGCGGGACGTTGCTGTCCATTTCAGAGGTTGAGCCCGCGCGCCGCACAATGGCGTTGTCATACGACCCCGATGAAACCAGCGTGGCCTTGAAACCTTTGGCGAGTGACAACACCGCCACAAACACGAAGACTGTTCCGGCGATACCCAGCACGGCGACAATCGCCGAAGTCCAGCGTTCCTTCACGCTGCGAAAGTTGTACACAACAGGGATTGCCATCTCACACTCTCCTCAGGGCGTCCACCACGCGCAGGCGCATGGCCGCCAGCGCCGGTAGAAAGCCGCTGACCATGGCCACTAGCAAGGCCACAGCCACACCCACGGCAAACGTAATGCCGGAAAGATAAAGCAGCGGCAGGAATGCGCGTATCGGATTTACATTCGCCGGGATCAACGTGAATCCCTTGGCCAGAGCGAGGCCGATCACGCCCCCAATCAAGGCAATCACAAGGGATTCAACCAGTACCAGGAAGAGAACAAAGCGGTCTGAATAGCCCAGGGCCTTGAGCACAGCCAGTTCGGCGGTCCGCTCTCTCACGGAAATAGCCATAGTGTTGCCCGTCACCAGCAAGAGCGTGAAGAATACGATACCCCCGATCATGCGCAGGAGAAATTCAATGTTCCCCATCTGCTTGGCGAAGCCGGCCATGAAGACGCTTTCACTGTCCGTCCTTGTTTCAACGTCGGAATTGGAAAACAGCGAATCCACGGCCCTGGAGACGCGAAGAGCATTGTCAGGGCTGTCCACGCGTATGGTGTACCAGCCCACCATGCCCAGGTAGCGCTTCATCGGGCTGGTTTCCAGGTAATTTTCAAAATTGTCCCAGTGAAACCAGAATTGCGTTTCGTCGTCCTTGGCCCGCGTGCCGTGGTAAATACCGTCAATGTTGAACTCCCACGTGCCCGGCGTGAATGTCCCCTGGAGCGGGACCTTGTCGCCTACTTTCCAGTGAAAACGGTTGGCCGTGAACGCGCCCACGATGGCTCCCTGGCGGTCTTTCACAAACGTCTGCCACTGGTCGTCAGGAATGTTGAACTCTGGATAAACCTTGCGATGCGTTTCCACGTTGATCACGTATTGCGGGAAGAAATTCTTGGGGTCCTGGTAAACGCCGCCGAACCAGTTGGTGTGCGTCACCTCTTTCACGCCGGGAATCTGCAGTATGCGGTCGCGATACGCCAGCGGCAGCGGATTGATCAAGCCTGTGCGGTTCTGCACGATGAGCCGGTCCGCTCCCGCAATGTCTACACCCTGGTTGAAGGCGTCCCGGATCACGACCAGCAAACCGAAGAGGCACATGGCCACGGCGAACGATCCAATCGTCAGCAACAGTCGGATCTTTTTACGGAACAAATTCGCCCGGATCAGCCCCAGGAACTTCATCGCACACCTCCGCTGGAAACCGTTTGCAACCGATCAGCTTCCACCAGAACGCCTTTTTCCAGATGCAATGTCGTGTTCGCCCGCGCGGCCACCACGGGATCATGCGTCACCATCAGGACCGTTTTTTTGTATTCCTTCACCAGCCGCAGGATCAGTTCCATGATTTCGTCGGCGCTCCTGCGGTCAAGATCGCCGGTGGGTTCGTCGCACAGCAGAAAGGTGGGATCGGAAACGATGGCGCGCGCGATGGTCACGCGCTGCTCCTGCCCACCGGAAAGCTGGCGGGGAAAATGGTGCATGCGGTCGCTCAGGCCGACAACCCCCAACGCAGTCTCCACGTGCTGGCGACGCTGCGCCTTTGAGAGACTGGTGAGCAGCAGCGGCAACTCGACATTCTGAAAAGCCGTGAGCACCGGGATGAGGTTATACATCTGGAAGACAAATCCCACGTGCCGGGCCCGCCATTGCGTCAGGCGGCTGCGGGACATGTGCGTGATCTCATCGCCGGCCACGGTGATGCTGCCGGCGGAGGGCACGTCCAGGCCGCCGAGCAGATTCAGCAGCGTGGTTTTGCCGGAGCCGCTGGGGCCCATGAAAGCGATGAACTCGCCCTCTTCCACGTCAAGGTTCAACGCCTGCAATACCTGTATCTGCTCGCCGCCACGGGAGAACGTTTTGCCCAGACCGCGCGCCTGTATCAGGCTATTTGAACCGCCGCTTCCATCCACACGAACCATCGCAAATCCCTCCTGTGCACAAAAACTGCATTTACCACTGATGAACACTGATAACACTGATCAAACCGTTACTTTTGCGCATCAATCTGCCGACAAAATAGTCTTCTTATCAGTGTCATCAGTGTTTATCAGTGGTGAGATTTGATTTTGTGCAATGAAATTTCTCTTACTGCTTTACTTCAACCGTCTGCCCTTCATGCAACTTTTCCGCGCCGCTTACCACCAGCTTGTCACCGGGCGCCAGGCCGGCCAGAATTTCAATGTCATTGCCGCGCTCCGCGCCCACGCTCACAGCACGGCGCTCCAGTTTCTGATCGCGGACAAGATACACGATTTGCTTTCCGCCATCGCTGTGCACGGCTGATTTCGGGACGATCGCACGGGCCTGACTGCCCGTGTCCTTTCCGGGCGGCGGAGCGGCGCTCAGGAACGCCACTTTCACGCCCATGTCTGGCAAAATTGTGTCGTCAAGCTTGTCAAAGGCGATACGCACTTTCACCGTCGCTTTTTGCCGGTCTGCCGTGGGAATCACCGTCCGCACTTTGGCGGGAAGGGTGCGATCAGGGTAAGCATCCAGAGTTGCGTTCACTCGCTGTCCCGGCTGCACGCGCGCGATATACGACTCATTGACGTCCACTTCAATCTCAAGCGAATTCATGTCTACGAGCGTGGCGATTCCCGTCCGGGTAAAGCCGCCGCCCGCCGAGATGGGAGAGACGATCTCACCGCGCTGCGCGTCTTTTGAAACCACGATTCCGTCAAACGGCGCATGCACAATGCAGTTGTCCGCATCCTGCTGGGCCACGCCAATGCGGGCATCCGCGGCGCGGACCTGTTCTTTGGTGAGTGCAATCTTGGAATGCAGGCTATCCGCGGTGGTCTTGGCCGCGTCAAGCGCCTGCGGGCTGATCACGCCGGCTGTGTGCAAGCCATGCGCGCGCACAGATTCGCGATCGGCATTGGCGGACTGCACTTCAAGATCAGCCAGGGCCGCGGCGGTGGCGTTGCGGTCTGAGCGGGCCGAGGTCAGCGCGGCATTGGGCTGCGAGCAGTCAAGCGTCGCCAGCACCTGGCCCGATTTCACGCGCAGACCTTCTTCGGCATAAATCTGCTCCACACGCCCTGTTACCTTGGCGGCCACCGTGGCACGGCGGCGGGGAGTGACGTATCCGCTGGCATTCAGAAGGGCCTCAACGCCCGCTTCGCTGGCGGGGCGCGCCGCGGCAACTTCCACCAACGGCTTCTGTGACCGAAACGCCACAAGCGCCAAACTGCCCAGCAGGAACAGAGCGCCCAGCGCGGCGGCGAACAATCCCAGACGCTTGCCTGTCTTCGATGCGCCGCGGGAGCGGTCGTCAATGCGCAGTGAACTCAGGTCGTGCCGCGGAGGCATTGAGGTACTCATAGAGGAAGTATGAATCCTTCTTGCTGATGTTGCCGCATTCTGGCGGCGTTTGGGCCCGGAAGTGGAAAGCCGACTCGCTGCTACGTGAGCGGGCTCACGTCAGGTGCAGAAAGGTCCACCGCATTTCATTGCGGCGATAAAGCTGCCACTTGTCTCTATTCTTCAATGATAACTTAATTCATGCCGTGGGGAGCTTCTGGGGCCTTGCTTTTATTGCCATCGCGCAGAAGGGCCGCCCTGTGCTTGCGCAGGTTTCGTCCATCGCGCTCAGAGGGATACGGCTGCGATTCTCCCTTGAGGCCTTTCCAAAGGACTATGTTGAAACTTTCAGAATCCAGTTTGTCTTCAGCGGTGAAGTCGAAGTTTCTGGTCTTCTCCGTCCAATAGGCGGCGTCGTGGATGGGTTCGACCACGGGCGTTTCTGCGGCCATCGGAGCGACAAGGGGAAGCTTCGTAGTGCGTAAAATCGAGGGCACTCGCGCTTTGTAGGTCCATGCGGCTTGTTTTGTAGAAAAGACTTCGGCCATGGGCGGCTGCAACGCGTCATTTAATCCCAGCGGCTTGATGCCCAGGACTTCTTCCATCGTCCGCAGCATGGTAACGGTATTGAAGCGCTTTGAAATCACAGCGCGTTGTTTTACATACGGGCCTGCAATGAATGCGAGGCTGCGGTGGGCATCCACGTGATCAGGCCCGTTTTGCGCGTCATCTTCGATGACGAAAATCAGCGTGTCCCTGGCGAACTTACTGTGAGCAACTTTTTCCACCAGCAAACCCACGGCATAGTCATTGTCCGCTATCTGGGTTTCAACCGTGTTCACGCCGTCCACCGCTTCATCGAAGAGCCCAAGGTGATCATGCTCCAGCCGCACCAGTTCCAGGCTGGGCAGGTTGTCGTGCGCCACATAGGCATCGAACTCACGTTCCCATTCCTTGAAGCGCCAATAGTCCGCGAAGCGTTGGTCAAAGCCGCGGAAATAGGGATCGGTCACCTGCTGCAGGTTGGCCTTAGTGGCGGTGGCCACGCTCGTGCCGCTGGCAGCGGGATCATGCAAGAGAGGAATGGGAGGATCAGATTTAGGAATGATGCTGTAATGACTGAGGTCGATGAAGAAACCGTAGTTGCGGACGGTGAGCCCGGAGCGCAGAGCCGCGTCCCAGAGATAGCCCGCGCCGCTTTCGTCATCGGGGCCGTCCGGCGCTGCCACGTCGGCATGACCGGGCAACTGGTTTTCAGCATCGTCCAGTTTTTCGGTGTTGCGGTCGTGGGGCGAATCCAGGCCGACGTTGATATTGCGGTTCAGTCCTTCCACGTCATACGTCAAGCCGCGGGCAGCGTAATAAATGGGGATGGTGCGTTCCACTTCGTCCGTGGTGCGCGCGGCGGTGCTCCAGTTCCAGCCCACACCGCTGACTTCGCCGCTGTCATAAAAATTATCGAGGGTGACAAAACGCCGCGCCAGATCGTGATGATTGGGCGTGATGGCTTCAGGAAACAGCGTGAGAGAAGGATCGCCATTGCCTTTTTCCAGATCGCCCAGCACCTGATCGTAAGATCGGTTTTCTTTCACGATGTAAATCACATGCTTGATGTGCTGGCGCAGGAAGCTGAAAAGCTGGCGGCCCTTTGGGCCTTCCACGGGCGCGGAGAAATGATTGTTGCGGGCCACTTGTTGCGTGAGTTCGCGCAACTCCCCCGCGTCAGGCCGCGGGATTACGGCGAAGCCGCCTTTTTCCAGTTGCAGAATATATTGTCCGGTGGCGGCGCACGGACGGTCATCGGCATTAGTGGTGAAAGTTTTTCGACACGCCTCCGGATTCGGTCCCGGCATGGACTTGCCATTGACGACGTAAAGCATCGCGCCGCTTCTGCTCACGCTGACAGAAGTTGGATACCAGCCGGTGGGAACCAGGCCAACCACGCGGCTGTCATCCGGGTCTTTGTCCAAGGCGACCACGGCCACGGAGTTTGTGCCGCCGTTGGTCACATAGAGCGTTTTCTCGTCAGGAGAGAGAGCCATGCTATTGGGATTGCTGCCTTTGAAGCGGGTAGGGTTCGCCAAGAGACTGGCGGGCGCCGTGGTCTTGATTTCCGCCGCGATTTTGTCCTTGGCTGTATCCGCGATGACGACTGAGTCACTGTTGTCGGCGGCGGCAAAAAGCAATGTGCCTGCCCGGTTGACGATGAGCTTTCCCGGCTGGCCATGCGTCTTGATCCGGCTGGCGATTGCGAGCGCGGGCTTCAGAGTGAGGACGACGATCTCGCGGTCGCGCAGGCTGGAGACGTAGGCTTTCTCGTTGCCGGCAAAGACAATTCCGTAGGGATATTCGCCGCCGGGAACACCCTTCTGCGCTGGATTGATTTTTCCGGGACGCAGATCAAGTTCGGCGATGACGAGTCTCTTGTCCAGATCGACAAGAGAGACCGAATCATTTTGATAGTTGGCCACGAGCAGGAATTTCCCATCAGGGCTTACGGCTACGCCGGCCGCCATCGGATGGAGAGGTGAGATTTTTGATTCCATCCGTTCGGCGATTCCCAAGCCGGTTTTGTGTCCCAGGGAGACAGGAGGGGAGGACTCAGCCCAGCGTCCGCTTTCCTGAGCAAAAATGTGGACGTTGTCGTCCTGCCCGCCGCTTACGTAGAACTGCCGCCCATCCGGCGCCCACGCCAGGCCCACATAGGTATTGGGCACTCGCAGCACTTGTTGCTTGACTGGCGCCGCGCCGCGAAGATCGAAGACAAAAACGTATTCGCTGGTTTGAGAGGGAATTGCTTTAGCTTTGACGTCATTATTGCGGTTGTAGCCGCTGGTGAGAATAAGAAGCGTGTTGCCGTCGGGGCTTACCGCCGTTGAGATCGGATGATCTACGGTGAATTGCGGAAGGTCAGGCAGATCGGGATTCAACGGCTGAAACGTCGATCCCCGGGCGGCCGTGGGAGTAATGCTCATGCCGGTCGGCAATTCCTGGGCCGTAGCGAGGCTTTTTTTCTGCTGGCCGATGGCAGAACCCGAGAGCCCGACGAATGCCAGGATGCAAGCAACAAGCACGATGCGACTGGCCGAAGCTGCGCGATGCACGGGGTTCATTTAAAGCTCCGTTGCCGCTTTGGGCGAGACGCCGCTGCGCAGCGGCGTGGCTTCTTTCCCCAGCGCGCTATTGAGCAGCGCAGCCAGGCGGAGTCCCCCGAGCGCGAGCTTTTCATTCACCAGATCGATATTGGCCTGATAATAGGCTTCATCGACCGATGCGGCTTTTTGATCGAGAATGCGCCGGGCCTGGAGATGAGATTCGTTGGCCCACTCCACCGCGGTCCCACCAGACTGTTTCTCCAGATGCTTTTCCGCGATCAGCTCATTCAGCCGCGCAACATAATCTTCTTCAGACCAGCCAGTGTGTTCAAGGAGCAGTGTGTCCCAGGCCCAGTGCAGGTTGCAGTCGTAATCGCCGCATTTGGGTGAGCCAAAGACCGGCAGCTTAATGTCATTGCCGCCGCGGGCCTCTTCAACCGCATGCAGGGGCTGTTGCAGATCGCCCACGAAATGCACGAGCCATTTGAGCGCTTCCAGACGGTCGGCGGTGGAGGCGGTTTCGTCACCCAGGACCTTCTGAAATATTTCGATCCGGTCCACAATGCAGTTGTGGTGGTCCACGTCTGCGTTCTTGTGCTTGTCCTGGGGACGGAAGCAGTCGCGCTCTTCAGAAAAACCGGCAGCGTCTTTCGGAATATCGACGAAGTGCCAATCGTAGCTTTCGTCGCGCTCTTTTCTCACGGCGTCCGCCCAGCTCGCGATAGATGCCAGGCTGTTTTCGCCGAGCAGAAGCTGGAGGTTCTTGCGGGCCGCGGGCGTGAGCCGTGATGAAGCGATGTCTGCCACGATGGCATGGCCCTTTGGGCCCCAGGCGAAAAGCTGGCCGGGAATGAAGGCCGACAGAAGCAGAAGTGCGATGATTTTCTTCACGAAGCCTCGGATTACGAAGGTAAAAACATTTCCGCCCGGGGCAAGCCGGCACGCAGCGGAAGAAAAATTCCCGATGATTGTAGCCAGCCGTTAAGCGTGACGCAATCGACTTAACGGTGAAATAAGGGCAATTTTTTGCAGAAATGAATGATGCAAACGAACGCACATGCGACGACAAAAAAACGCGGCAGCCGAAGCTGCCGCGCAGTTTAGATCGCCGATTTTAGAACTTGATCCGAACGCCCAGCTGAAGCTGGCGGGGCGAGTAGGAGAAGTTGCTGTTTGCGCTGTTGGGAACGCCAAACTGCTGAACAAACGGAGCGCCGGTAGCAGGCGTTGCACCGCTGGTATTGAAGTTGAGGCAAGGCGCCGCATTGGAGCAGGTGGCCGTGCCGCCGGTCGCCAGCGGGACTATCGTCGGGTTCGCACCTGTATTTGCTACCACGCTATAGCCCAACGTTGTCACACCGGTCACGTTGGTGTGATTGGCCAGGTTGAAGGCGTCCGCCAGCATTTCCACGCTGTACCGCTCCCTGACCTTGATGGTTTTGGAGAGTCGCAGGTCCTGCACGTAGGTGCTGGGGAAGCGGAAGGTGTTGCGTCCAATGGCATCGATGCGGAAGGCGCCGTTGGAACCGTTCACGCCGCCCAAGCTGCTGGGAGCGCTCCCGCTGGTGCTAAGTGAGAAGGGCAAGCCAGTCTGGAACTGGAAGATCGGGGCCAGCGTCCAGTCATTGGTCACGTAACCCAGCCAGCCCGTTTTCTTCCAGGGCGAGTTGGCAACGGCATTGATGACGAAACGATGGCGCACGTCATAAATGGAGTTGCCGTAGTCGGCCTGCAGGTTCACGGGTGAGAAGAGGTCATTGGTGTCAGAGAAAGTGCTCTCGTTCTGGCCAAAGTCCAGCGCGTGCGACCAGGTGTAATTGGCGCCGAACTGAATGTTATGGCTCATGCGGTGGTTGAGCTGCACGGAGAGCGCCTGATAGTTACTGTTGGCGCCGCTAAAGATTGCGGTTTCCGCACCAAATTGCGGGCACGTTGGAGCACATGCGCTGGTAAGCCGGGAAGTGAACAGCGCGGTGGTATAGGTGGGCCCCAGATTGGCCAGCGGACCGCCATTGAGCACCGAATAAGTGATGTTCTTGGTGGAGGCGGCGATGTTGGTATCCACAAAGTTCGGCAGCTCGCGACCGAGGCTACCGAGGTAGCTGACCGAAACCACCGTGCCCCAGCCCAGGTCACGCTCCACCGTCAGGTCCATCTGGTGAATCTGCGGATTCTGGAAGTTGGGGGTGAAGTAGGTGACGGCGGGCGCCGCGGCGGTGGTGGGGGCAGAAGCCAGAATGGTCGGGAAGGCCGGAGAAGTGGTCGACGGGCTGAAGCTGAAGGTCCTCTGCGCTCCCGGCATACCCGTATTGGTCAGTGCGTTGAAAATCGTGGAATTGATGATGCGGCCATAGTAGATCCCGTATCCGGCACGGACCACGGTCTTGCCGTTGCCGGAGAGGTCATAGGCAAAGCCGAGCCGCGGGCCAAAGTTGTTCTTGTCCTGCGGCATGTGGGCAGTCTGCGGCACGGCAGGATTGATGAGCGCGCTGAATGGGTCCGGCAACACTTCGCGCTCATACCTTATGCCCAGCGAGAGGCTGAGGCGGGGCAGGATCTTCCAGTCATCGGAGGCGAAGAACGAAACATCCGTCGTATCGAACTCGAAGCCGACGGGGCCAAAGGCCTGGCTGAATCCGTTGCTGTTGTAGCAGGGAAGGGGAGTAGCAGCGGTTCCGCAGCCCTTGCCGAGCACGGCATCCAGGATGTAGCTGGTTACGCTGCCGTAGCTGTAGCTGCCGAACTGTGTACGCAGGTTCTGTGAATTGTCATGCACGCGGCGGTAGTCTGTGCCGAATTTCAAGTTGTGTTTTCCCACCGTCCAGTTGACGGTGTCGGCAATCTGGCTCTGGCTCTCGTCGGGGAAGGAAGGCCGCTGCAGGAATGTGGGCACGCCGAAAGTGAAAGCGTTGGTGATGGAGATTTGCGGCGGCAGCCCGAGCGGATTGGTAAACGTGGGCGTGTGCACCAGCCGCGCGTTTTCATACGGGCTTGGTTGCTGCGCGAACTCGTATTCAAAATCGCGGCCATACTGGTACCGCAGTTCGTTGCCCAGCGAAGGAGTAAAGAACGTGTTCAGCTTGGCAATGCCCCAGGTGTCCTTCACAAAGTCGTCGCCGAAGCTGTTGGTCCCGAACGTATTGGTGGCCTGCGTCTGAATGCCGGCTGGCGAAGCCCAGCGCATGCGGTTAAACGTGAACGATGCGCGGTTCTTCTGGTTGATGTTCCAATCCACCTTGGGGAAGATGATGAACTGCTCACCTTCGCGCGGCGTAGGACCAAGCATGCTTACCAACCCATTGAACTCATTGCTATAAAGGGTCTGGGCTTGCGCGGTGCTCACTCCGAGTCTGGTTGCAATGGTCGACGTGGCCGAAGCTGAGGTCGCCTGTCCAAAAAAGATGTTTGAGTTGTTGGGAATCGCGGTACCGGGGAAGTTGCGCTTGTACCAATCGAAAGTCAGGTTCCAGAAGAGCTTGTCCTTGATGGCAGGACCGCCCACGCCGAAACCGGACATCTTGCGCCAGTCGGTCGGTTTGTAAGGAACCTGAGTGAAAGTAGTAGGAGTAACCGGGACACTCAGCTTGGTAAATGGGTTGATTGCGCCCCAGACATTGTCACGGTCATAGAAAA
The DNA here is from genome assembly GCA_035703825.1 of Candidatus Angelobacter sp. Classification (GTDB taxonomy): domain Bacteria; phylum Acidobacteriota; class Terriglobia; order Terriglobales; family Acidobacteriaceae; genus Angelobacter. Next base: position 35,867 of record DASSXL010000134.1, on the reverse strand, counting down.
ATGCTTCGCCGTGAATAGAGTTGGTGCCGCTCTTGGTCACGGTGTTGACCACTCCGCCGGCCGAGCGCCCGTATTCAGCCGAGTAGTTCGACGTGTTGACCTGAAATTCTTCGATGGCGGTCTTAGGCGTTGAGTAGCCTGCGCGGGTGCGCCCGCGTTCTTCTGAAAAGAAGGCCTGGTTGTTGTCAGCGCCGTCCACGGTGTTGTTGTTCAGGAGCGTGCTGATGCCGCGGAAGCTGAGCAGTCCGAATCCGCTGGAGTTGGCCACCACGCCGGGTGTAAGTACGGCAAAGCTGGACCAGCGTCCGCCGTTGATGGGAAGATTGGAAATGGCAACCTGGTTCAGCGTGGGAGCAAATTCCGGAGTCGAGGAGTTGATCTGCGGGGCTTCAGCGCTCACCTCTACGGTCTCCGTGCTGCCGCCGACCGCCAAGTGGGGCGAGAGTTCGGTCACGCTTCCAACCTGCACAATGACTTGTTCGGACTTGAACGGTGCGAATCCCTGTTCGGTGATCGCGACCGTATAGGCCCCGGGCTGCAGCTTGTTGACGCGGAAGTAGCCTGAGCTGTCCGTAGTAATCGTGGTTTCGGCGTTGGTGCCGTTATTGCGAACGACGACTTTCGCATTTGCGACGACAGCACCGTTGGTGTCATACACCGTTCCACCAATGGCGCCATCGGTGGTGGACTGTGCGTAGAGCAGCGCGCCGCAGCTCGCTACGAGCAGCGCGACTGTGACTAGCCGTTGAATTGAACTCCAAAAGCGTGACTTCATTGCTCTCTCTCCTGTGAGGGACTTCACGTGGCAGGATCCCGGGAAACCTAGGGCACCCATAATAGCCGTCAATGGTGGAAATGCAACCTAGAAATTGGCCTTCCCCGCGTGATTGCTGCTTCATCGTAGCCGACCTTTGTTGCTTTCGCATGAATGAAACAAGAAAAATTTTGTGGACTGCTGTGGACGTCTGTGTAAAAGCCCACAGTCACTGCATCGCCTATGGAATTTGGTAATTTTCAGTTGTTTCCGCGCGTCAAAATGACAGAAAATGGCGCGTGTTGCGTCATCGCCCTGATGTACGCTACCTTCATGAAGAAAGCCCAACCTAAGGACGGGGTGTCTTCCTTGACCTGGACCGAAACTTTCAATTGCGATATCTGCGGCAAGCAAAAGGGGTCCGTCGACCATTGGTGGCTGGCCTGGACCGAGCCTTTCAGCCCCCATGCCCAGGCCCCGGAACGGCACATGTTCAAGATCTATCCCTGGGAAAACATGCTGGCGCATGATGCCACGGCGAAGCATCTTTGCGGCCAGGCGTGCCTGCAGAAGCTGGTGGACCGCTGGCTCAACGCGGAAATGGGCGTCGGGCATGCCGCCACCGCCCAAACCGGTAAATAAGGATTTGCTCAGGGGAAGACGGTACTGCATCTTCAGGACTAGCCATCACCACGCGCCCGGACATCCCCGTGATCGCGCGTCTTCGCCGACATTCGCAAAAGCAGGATTTTCCCTTTGGGCAGATGGAACGATGGGTGCCGCTAGCCGAGGGATTTTATGGCCGGCGGGCCGCTCTGGCAGGTTTCCGTGCAGCGCTTGTTTTTGCAGCAGACGAGCAGGGCGGAAACCGAGTGCTTAAAGATAAGCTGGGCCTGCGTGTTGTTTTCGAGCACGATGGAGTACTTATCAAACGAGCGCACGTTTCCAGAAACTTTCGCGCCGTTCAACAGATGAACGGTAATCTGCTTCCCGCCCGCAAGAGCTACGTTGAGAAACGATTCCTGAACGTTGATTACTGACATGACTCAGCCAATGCCGCGGCGCCGGCGCCCCTATGCCGGAACCTCAAGAAAGGCATGCGACCAACGTGCATCAAAATAGTGCTGCATCTGCCATAAGTCCAATATATAATTAAACTGTCTTTAATAGGATTTGACTATGGAAGTCCATCAACTGCGATATTTCTGCGCAGTATCAGAGACCGGGAGTTTTACGCGCGCCGCCGAAAGAGAGCAGGTGGCCCAGCCCTCGTTGTCCCAGCAAATCATGAAATTGGAGGAAGAACTGGGGGTCCGCCTGTTTGACCGGCTGGGGCGCACCGTGAGGCTTACGGGCTTTGGCCAGGTGTTCCTGCCTCGCGCACGTGCCATTTTGGGAGAGTTGAAGGCAGCCAAAGACGAGGTGGCGGAAAGGCAATCTTCGGTTTCAGGGCCGGTGAGCATCGGGGTGATTCCGACCATTGCGCCCTATTTTCTTCCGCTGCCGCTGGCTTTGTTCTCCCGCAAATACCCGCAGGCTTCCATCACGGTGACGGAAGACGTAACCGCGCGATTGATGGACCGGCTCCGCGCCGGGCAGATCGACCTGGCGATCCTGGCCATGCCGCTGCGCGGTCATGATCTGGAAACTTTCAACCTGCGCACCGAACGGCTGTTTGCCATCCTGCCGCGGGCGCATCGCCTGGCAAAAAAGCGCAAGATCGTGCTCAAGGAATTGCGGGACCAGCCGTTTCTTCTGCTGCGTGAAGACCATTGCTTTCGCGATACGGCGATTGAGGTTTGCAAACGCGCCCGCGTCGTGCCGCGAGTGGTGTTTGAGAGCGGGCAGTTCAGCAGCATATTGGCGATGGTGGGCGCGGGCCTGGGGATTTCCATTGTGCCGGAAATGGCGATGGAGCAGAGGCCCGACTGTGCCTTTGTCCCCGTGGCCGACGATCGCGCTTCCAGGACCATTGGCGTGGTCACGCTCAAAGGCCGCTATCTCAGCCGCGTGCAGCAGGCCTTCCTTTCCCACCTGCACACCTTCGCGCAAAAGGACAACTAAGCTTATATCTCCGCCGATCCAGTAGCGGATTCCGGTCCGCTACGCGTAGCATTTCAAGGGTGCGCACTTTTCAGGTTTTATTTGACGATGCTGAAGTCTCCGGCGTTGAACACGCCGGTTATGCTCCATACGGAAAGCTGGCTTTCCCGCCGGCGCACGCCGTGCGTCCGTGGACATTCGCGAACTTTGTCCAGTCCATCGACGGGGTAGCTTCTTTTAAAGGGCCTCATGCCGCGGGTTCTGATATTTCCCAGTCGGCGGAAGACCGCTGGCTCATGGACCTGCTGCGCGCCCATGCCGACGCCATTATCACTGGCATCAATACGCTGATGGAAGAAGCGCGGAGCGCGCCGCAATTGAATGGCGGACGCGGGCCGGTCTATCGCATTGAAGAAGAGACCCTGCGGGAGCTGCGCGTGAAACTTGGGCACAAGCGGGAGAAGCTGATTTTCGTTACCGCTTCCGGCAGCGTGGATCCACGGGCCTACCGCGTGTTTGACGGCGACCTGCTGGATGCGCTCATTTTGACCACGAAGGCGGGAGCGGCCCGGCTGCAAGGACGGATTGACCAGGCCCGCCTGATCATTGCCGGGGAGGAGCAGACACTCGACCTGCCGTGGGCCCTGCGCGCGCTGCGGCAGGAGATGGGTGTTGAGCATCTGCTTTGCGAAGGCGGCCCAATGCTTTATGGAAGCATGTCGCGTGCGGGACTGATAGACGAGAAGTTTGTGACCGTCTCGCCGGTTGAAATTGGATTGCTCGTCCCGCCCGAGCAGGGCGGGGCGACGGCTGCGTCGGGCAATCCACTCAACGTGCGCCCCACGACATTCATGTATCCCGGATTTACCCCAGAGACGGCCCCCTGGTGGCGATGGATGAGCTGCCGGCGCGTAGGCGACCATCAGTTCAATCGATATCGAAGAAAATGAAGAGCAAGTCTTACCGGTGATCAACACTGACGCCACTGATCGGAAAAAAGAACAGGCAACACAACAGTAGCGCCACGGGGCATCGCCAACTTCACGTTTCAATATGGCACTGCCGGGCTAGGGGCCTCGAAAAGTCTGCGGGACAGGCTGAACCGAAAGCTGTTTTGGCGCATCGAATCTAGCGTAGCCGCCGATTTTGGATGGATGGCCTTATGGAGACGGTACGGGACAAATCGTTCTGGGGCGCAATGGTTTTTGTCGCGGTTTTCGTCACGTCGATTATTGTGCTGCTGGCCGATAACGCCGTGGCCCGCTAGATCGGCTATTTCCTTCCTGCCGCTTCCACGCTGCGTGTTGGGTCCGCGCCTTTCCAGGTAACATCCGCTGTGGGCCCGTAACTTGAGGGCACGGGCTTGCCCAGAAGCCGCAGGAACACGCTGAGCTGAGTGCGGTGATGCGTGGTATGGAGCACACGTCGCCAGAAGACCCAGATGCGCTGGCGTTGGACGTCAAAGAACGGCACAACTTCCAGCCACCATTTCTGATCGCGGCCTGCCATGCGCTCCAGGCGGGGCCGGCACAATTCTTCGTGGCGACGGCAAAATGCGGCTGGTGTGAGCTCCGGCGGCAACAGCGCCGCCGCTTCCGGCTCGCCGCCCAGGCCGATGAATTCAGCAAAGAAACGCCGCTCAGAAAGAAGCTGGTGCTTCATGATATCCAGCACCGTGGATGAGCGCTCCGCCGCCTTAAATGACATGTCTTCCGGCGCGAACTGGCGCCACAGGCTCACGACCTTGCTGGTTTCGCTGGCATAGGTATCGAGCAGATGCTGGAAAACAGGGTCCGCGGCCCGAGGCACCTGCGCTTCAGGAATAGCCGTGTACTCATATTGCATGGGCATGTGCGTGGCCCTCGCTTGATCATGAATATCTTACGCCTTTGCGGCGAGCGCCTCCTGCACCGGCTTAACGATTGCCGCGGCGACCAAACCGGCGAAAACAAATCCCATGGCCACTGTGCAGATGTATGCCAGCGTGTAATTGCCGGGGAAGCCATACCAGTTCCAGTAGGAGATGTTGGTGCTGATCGCGGACAAGAAGCCCGCAATCGTAATGAAACGCCAGCGCCCCACGAAGTTGATGATCCTGGTCTGTCCCAGCAGGAGGACGGCGAGCAGCACCTGAAACATATTGGTTCCAAGCTCGACCATGAGCGCTTTTCCGAACGAGAAATTGAGCGACGGGTGATACACCAGGAGACCAGACGGCCCGGTTTCAACCTTGTGCATGCGCGCTTCCATGGCCGCGCTCTGTTGCGCCCGCGTGGCGTTTTCCGGCAGGCCGATGCCGGGCAGGAGATAAAGGCCATGTTCAGGCATGTTGGCTTTCATGGAATCCAGCACCGTTTGCTCGTTGGGGACTTCTTTTACGCCGGTCTTACCTAAAGGCAGAAGATCGTGGGCCACATACGACCACAAGAAAAATGCCAGACCTCCGAGCACTGCCGCAAGCAGCTTCTTCGCCATAAATGCCTCCGTGGTTTTTGTCACCATGCTGCTACGGGAAGGCGGCGGAGTCAATGGCATTGCATAGGAAGACCGCTGTTCGGGTTTATGGGCAGCCTGGTTGGGGGAGAGCAAATCGCCTGACGCTGAGACAAGCAGCCAAGCCTTTCCCAAACTGACCCACGACTAGCCATATGGGCAGGTAGCAACAAAATTCCCGAAACTCCCGGCAAGAGCCTGTAATCTAGAGAGTGACGTTTGTAAGGATCGGAGTGACCCTTGGCCGTTGAAGTTGAGTCGAAAAAAGTCGATGCAAAGATAGCTGATCAAAAGCCAGTGGATGCACAGGCTGTGGATCTTAAGAAGAAGAAATCTGCCACGGCGCAATTGAAATCAGTGTGGCCGATGATCTGGGAGTTGGTCCGTCCCCGGCGCGGACTGTTGGCTTTAAGCTTTCTGCTTCTGCTGGTCGGCCGGCTTTGCGGCCTGGTATTGCCGGCCGCGCCCAAATATTTGTTAGACGACGTTATCGGCAAGCATCGCGCAGGTCTGCTGTTGCCGCTGGTTCTGGTAGTGCTGGGCGCGACGTTGATTCAGGGATTGACATCGTTTTCACTCACGCAGCTTCTTTCGAAAGAAGGACAGCGATTGATTTCTGAACTCCGGAAACGAGTGCAGACACATGTGGGACGGCTTTCTCTGAACTATTACGATGCGAACAAGACCGGCGCGCTGGTCTCGCGGATCATGAGCGACGTGGAAGGCATACGCAACCTGATCGGCACCGGGCTGGTTGAATTCTTTGGTGGCGTGCTTACCGCCGTGCTCTCTCTGGGATTCCTGCTGAAATACAACGCCCAGATGACTGGGATCGCCATTGGCTTTCTGGTGGTCCTGATGGTGGCGCTCAGCCGGGCGTTCAAAACGATTCGTCCGATATTCCGCGAGCGAGCGAAGATCAACGCCGAGGTCACGGGCAGGCTTACGGAGTCGCTGGGCGGCGTGCGCGTGGTAAAGGGCTATCATGCCGAGGAGCGCGAATCCAATGTCTTCAGCCGCGGCGTGCAGCGCCTGCTGGATAACGTCTTGAAGTCGCTGACCGCTACTTCGCTTATGGGGCTGACCTCCACGGTGGTGCTGGGAGTGGTGAGCGCCATCATCATGTTTATCGGCGCGCGCCAGATTCTTGCTGGTTACATGACGCCGGGCGAACTCTTCAGCTACACCATGTTCATGGGCTTTCTGATTGCGCCGGTGGCGCAGATGGCCAGCATCGGCACGCAAATTACCGAAGCGCTGGCCGGGCTTGACCGCACGCGCGAGGTGCTGGGGGAGCGACGTGAAGACCAGGACCCGGAACGCACGATTGTGCTGCGCGAGATCAACGGAGCGATCAATTTTGAGAAGGTGGATTTTTCCTACGAGCCAGGCAAGCCCGTGCTGGACGACGTGAGCTTTGAAGCCCAACCGGGCACCGTGACCGCCCTGGTCGGGTCGTCAGGGTCAGGCAAGTCAACCATCATTGGACTGGCCGCCGCTTTCTATAAACCGACCTCGGGTCGCGTTACGGTTGATGGCAGGGACCTGAGCCGGGTGCGCCTGGACTCCTATCGTCCCGCGCTGGGCGTGGTGTTGCAGGATTCGTTCCTGTTTGACGGATCGATCCGCGAGAATATTGCGTTCTCGCGCCCTGATGCCACCGAGGAGCAGATTCTGGAAGCCTGCCGCATCGCCCACGTGGACGAGTTCACGGAGCGCTTTGCCTTGAAATATGACACGATCATTGGCGAGCGCGGCGTAAAGCTTTCCGGCGGACAGCGGCAGCGAGTCTCCATTGCGCGTGCCGTGCTGGCGGACCCCAGAATCCTGATCCTGGACGAAGCCACGTCAAGCCTGGATTCAGAGTCAGAGGCTTACATCCAGCAGGGCCTGAAATACCTGATGCAGGGCCGCACGACTTTTGTGATCGCGCACCGGCTATCAACGATCCGCCAGGCCGACCAGATCTTGGTGGTTGAGTCCGGCAAGATCGTGGAGCGCGGCAAGCATGCCGATCTGCTGGCGCTTCAGGGCCGCTATTACGAGCTCTATACGCGGCAGCATGGCCTGGAAGAAAACCTGTTTCTGGCTCCCGGCGAAGGCGACAAAGTGGAAGACAAGAACGGCGGTCCCCGTGGCGGCGGTAGCGGCGTGCCCGATGCGGTGAGCTTGATCCGGGGACAGGGGTTCTAGGAATCGGGTGATCGGGAGATCGCGCGTGATCGGGTAATCGGAAGGCTTTCTAACCACAAACGGCACGAAACACCGAGCTTTAACCACAAGGACATGAAGGCGGTAAAGGTCCGCCTTTAAGAAACCGGTTCTTCTTCGTAGCCTCTCTGGAAAAGCAATCTCATTGAACTTGAGTGTCTTCATAAAATGTCATAAAATGAAGGCATGGCAATGACATCGCTGAACATATCCCTGCCTGAAGCGCTCAAGAACTATGTGGAGGGGCAGGTTGCATCCGGAGACTGGGGGACGCCCAGCGAGTTCATCCGCGAGCTGATTCGCCAGGACAAAGAACGCCGCCTGGGAAATCTGGAACAAGAGCTGGTCGCGGCGGCGCGTGGGGCTAAGGTGGAGCTTTCGGTTGCCGATATTCGAAAAAAAGGGTTGCTCACCGTTTTGCGTGAACGGACGCGCCGCAGGTGAAGCCACGCCATATCGTTCTAACCGATGCGGCAGTCAACGACATTCTTGAGCAAGCTGCCTGGTATCAGGAACAATCAGGACTAAAACTCGCTCGCCGCTGGGAGCAAGCGGTAACATCCGTACTTCTCCGCATCGTGGCAACTCCCGCATCAGGCGCGCCATGTACTTTCAAAGCGGCCGATCTGAAAGGCGTACGCCGTGTGCCTGTGCCGCGTTTTCCCAAACATCTCGTGTTCTATCGTGTCCGCAGCCAGGAATTGATTGTTCTTCGGATTGTTCACGGTGCTCGCGATCTGGAGAGTCTTTTTTAACTTCCCCGTAAGTGGCTCCTGATCTCACAAGGGGCGAGATCCAGTAGTAGAATGCCTACCTTAATCAAATATTCAACATCCTTGTGGTGAAACCTGATGCGACAGAGATTTGTCTGTGCTGCTCTTGCGTTGCTGGTGTTCGTTCTGCCCGCTTCTTCTCAAATCCCACCAGTTCCCAAGCCTATTGACCTGCTCAAACAAAAGCTGGAGCAGATCTCTGCCGGCGTTAGCGCGGACTGGGGCATTTACATCAAGTCGCTCGATACAGGGGAAGAGATTGCCATCAACGCCGATAAGGTCATGGACACGATGTCGGCTATTAAGATTCCGCTGCTGGTGGATGTGTACCGGCAGGTGGACGCGGGCAAGATCAATACAGCCGATCGATTCGCGATGAAGACCGCGGACAAGCGCTTTGGCACCGGCGTGCTGCGGACGCTGGACGCGGGGTTGAACCTGAGCTTCCGCGATGCGCTGGAGCTGATGATTATCCAGAGCGACAACTCGGGAACCGACATGGCGTTTGCACGCGTGGGCGGCCCGGCGCACGTGACACAAACCATGCGCGAACTGGGGCTGCAGTCGATTACCGCGACGGGAACTTCATTCGACTGGTTTCGCGCGCTGGCTGAGGCCGGCGATCCCAGCTACGCGAAGTTTAGTCCGGAAGAACTTTTCACCAAGGGCTTTCCGGACAAGCTGACCGATGCCGACGTGGAGCGCTTCCACTTTGTAGGCAAGCATCCTTTTGGGCTGGCCAGCGCGCGCGACATGGGCCGCCTGCTGGAGATGATGGCGACGAACAAGGCCGCCAGCGAGAAATCGAGCAAAGAGATGCTGCGCATGATGGGGCAGCAGCAGATGCGCACGCGCATCCCGCGCTTTATGCTGGATGACGCGAACACGCCGCACAAGACCGGCGACTTTCCTCCGTATATCGCCAATGACGTGGGACTGATTGAGACGCCTTCAGCGCGCGTGGTGGTGGTGTTTTTCTCCGCGCACCATCGGGGATATTACCAGGAGCTGGAAGATGCGATTGGGCGCATGAGCGAGCAGGTGTGGGGGTACTTCAATTACCGCGGGAAGATGGGAGAAGGAGCGGCTGCGGCGAAATAGGCAACCTGAGGCTGTCCGGCGATATCGTCCGTACTCTGCGCCGTGCGCTTCATCTCGATGACTCGTCCCCGCTGCTCCGCGGGCACCCATGGCGACTTCGGTTTTTGAAAATCCGTCGGAACATGAAACTCGATCAAGCGTGCCATCGCAACCTCCTGCCGTACTGTCCTTATTTCTGGTATATCTGATGATTGAGACACACAAAAGTGACAGCGAGAACAAGAACATCCGCTGCGACCAACTTCAGCCTTCAAGACTGGGTGATTGCACAGCTAGTTTCTTCACCAACGCCAGCGCTTCTTCTTTCGTGCTGATGGAACCGTCCAGCTGCGCGTCTTCCACAGCCGTCAGCAGCTCTTTGAATTGCGGTCCGGGCTTGTAGCCGGCGGCGATCAGGTCATTACCGGTGATCAGTGGCGCGGGGCGGATCTGTTCTGGCGGCAATTCGTGGAATTTCTCGCGAGCGAAGTCATACAGGCTGAGGTCGCGATGGCTGCTCATGCAGTCGAGGCGATGCAGCTCCAGGTGCTGCTCAAAGCCAGGGAGACGGAAGAAGCGTTTGAGCGTCGAATCTTTCATGCGCGTAACGTCGGCAAAGCGCATGTGGTTGGCAACCAGAGAGAGCACCTGGCCAGTGTCGTCATTGGAGAGGCGGAAGCGGTGGCAGATCCCTTCCGCCATTTTGGTGCCAATCTCGGCATGGCCGTCAAAGCGGATACGGTCCGGGGCAACGCGAAACGTGGGCGGCTTACCAACATCGTGCAGCAGCGCGCCCAGAGCCAGAGTTTTTGAGCAGCCCGGGGGCAGGCCTTCCAGCAGCATGAGCGTGTGGATCCAGACATCGCCTTCAGGGTGGTATTGCGGCGGCTGCTCCACGCCCTGCATTTTCTTGATTTCGGGCAGCACCTGCTCCAGCAGGTTGGTCTGGTCCAGCAGTTCAAAGGCGCGGCGCGCGCGGCCTTCAGTAAGCATTTTCAGGATCTCGTCGCGGACACGTTCGTGACTGACCTGATGGATTTGTGGAGCGAGTTCTCGGATCGCAGCAAAAGTCTGTTCGTCGATGGCGTAGCTGAAGCGCGCGGCAAAGCGCACGGCGCGGAGCATGCGCAGCTTGTCTTCGCAAAAGCGCTGGTGGGCTTCGCCGATGGTGCGGACGATGCCGCGCTGCAGATCGTCGCGGCCGCCGACGTAATCGAGCACTTCGCGGGTATCAGGATCGAGCAGCAGGCCGTTGATGGTGAAGTCGCGGCGCTGCACGTCAAGGCGCGCGTCGTTGGAGAACCGGACTTCATCGGGATGGCGGCCGTCAGAGTAAGCGCCGTCGCTGCGGAAGGTGGCGACCTCGGTGGCAAAGTTGTCGCGTTCGCCATCCTGGTTGTTGCGGCGCACGGGAACGAGCACGACGCCAAATTGCGCGCCCACGGCAAAAGTTTGCGGAAAGAGGCGGATGACTTCATGCGGCGTGGCGGAGGTGGCAACGTCATAGTCGGCGGGTTCGCGGTTGAGCAGCAGGTCGCGGACACAGCCGCCGACGAGATAGGCTGAGTATCCGTGTTCGCGCAGAGCGCGCGCGATGCGGGCGGCTTCAATCGCTTTGTCAGAGGAGAGATTCATTTCTTTTTTCACCGCAAAGGGCGCAAAGATCGCAAGGAATAAATCAGGCGCATTCTCTGCGATCTCCCCGATCTTTGCGTAAACAGCAATTTCGGAGCAGAGAGTGAAGAGAGCACGCTGAGGAACCGTGCTGATTTTTGTTCCTTTGCGCCCTTTGCGTTCTCTGCGGTGAACAACCAAATCCAATAATATTAGATATATGTCTGAGAGTTACATTCTGGGGATTGAAAGTTCGTGCGACGAGACAGCGGCCGCAGTGGTGGGCGATGGCGAGCGCCTGCTCTCAAACGTGGTGTCGTCGCAGATCGCCACGCACCAGCCTTATGGAGGCGTGGTGCCGGAATTGGCGTCGCGCGAGCATCTGCGGGCGATTGTTCCGGTGGTCCGTCAAGCGCTGGCGGAAGCGGGGAAGAGTTATGAGTCAATTGATGCGATTGCGGTGACGCAGGGGCCAGGGCTTGCCGGGGCTTTGCTGGTGGGGATCAGTTATGCCAAGGCGCTGGCATTCGCGCTGGGCAAGCCATTGATTACCGTGAACCATCTGGAAGGACACATTCACGCGGTGCTGCTGGAGGAGAAGCAGAAGGGAAATTTCCAGGCGGAGTTTCCCTTGCTGGCGCTGGTGGTTTCCGGCGGGCACACACACCTGTTTCTGGCGGAACAGCGCGAGCGCGTCTGGAGCTACACCAATATCGGACGGACGCGCGACGATGCCGCGGGCGAAGCCTATGACAAAGTGGCCAAGTTGCTGGGCCTCGGCTATCCGGGCGGGCCGGTGATTGATGCACTGGCGCGGCACGGCAATCCGAAGGCGGTAAAATTTGGGGCTTCGCAGATCAAGCACCGCAATCGGGGCACGCCCAAGGCAGAGCAGACGCCGTATGATTTTTCTTTCAGCGGGATCAAGACGGCGGTGCTGCGATACGTTGAGCTGGAAGGGATGCGCGAATCGATCATGGCGCGACAGCAGGCGCTGGCGGGAATCGCAAAGCCCAAGGCGGACGACATACTCGCGCTTTGCGACAAGAAAACGCTGGATCTGGCGGCATCCTTCCAGCGGGCCGTGGTTGAGGACCTGGTGGGCAAGACGTTGCAGGCGGCGGAAGAGTGCGACGTGCGTACCCTGTTTGTGACCGGCGGAGTGGCTGCAAACAGCGAGCTTCGGGAGACATTCACGCTGCAGGCCGGCCAGGCAGGAATCCCGGTTTATTTCCCTTCGAGAAAACTTTCTACCGATAATGCCGCCATGATCGCGGCCGCGGCGTTTCCCAAGCTGCATGCGGGAGACTTTGCCGGAGCGGAGTTTTCCGCGGAAGCTTCATTGGCTTTGCGGTAAACAGTCTCACGGCAAACTCGAGGGAAAGAGGCTTCCGAGCGCCCGGACTAACTGCTCTTCAACGTTCAGATCTTTGTAAATGATCGAATGCGCGCCTGTTTCCTTCACGTCTCCGGATACCGGCTTTGCGGCCAGAACCAGCACGGGTATTCCCTCGGTTTCCGGGTTGGCTTTAAGGGCGTCAATAAGCGCGTAGCCATCGAGCCTGGGCATTTGGAGATCGGTAACAATGATGTCTGGGCGGATGTTTTTGAGCGCTTCCAGGGCCGCGACACCATCGGTTGCAACTTCAACCGAAAATCCGCGCGCTTCCAGGAAACGGCCCACAGTGTGGCGAACGAGCATGGAATCATCGATGAGCAGTGCAATCAGAGACATTCAATGGTCCTAACTACTGCTGTCAGATTTTTCGTGCGGACAACGCTAGCAACGTACACGTTCGGGCGGCATGGCGATCAAGAGGCAGAGGATCGCGCGCATATATACAAGCACACTGCGTCGCCAGCGCTTGGGGAAGGAAACTTAAGCCTCTTCTGGCTTGATGTTTTCTTCAATGGCCATGTCTTTGAACTCGCTGGATTCAAAAACATCGCCGCATTCCTGGCATTCAACAAACTCAGCGTCTTCTTCGCGCGCGACCACGCGCACGCGGGGATGCTTGCAGGGTTTCTCCATAGGTATGGGTTCGGAAGGCCGTTTCGAGATAGGTAAATTCTGGCTCGAGTTCATTTTCGGATCAAGGCGTGCTTCTGCCGATGCCTGTTCACGAATTGCGGGTATTTTAAGCCTGTCGTGGCGGATGTCAAGTGTTTCTCGCGGCTGCTGTGTGGCCATAGCAGACAAATGGATGAGGAAAATGTGGCCAAGGTTGCTGAAAAATCAAGGCATGGGATAGATGCCGGAGGATCGGGCCGTTTCCACCATTACCTGGGTAATCGCCGAGGGAGCGTGGCTGGCCACTCCCTTCTGGGCCGAGGCCACGGCAGCCTCAAACGTGCTGCGCCCAGTGAGCGCCACGTCGATCAGAAGGAACCGGGGCGAGCCTTCCGCGACCCGAACGCCGGCATAGGCATGTCCGGGAACGATCACGATGCTGGCGTCCATGCCCAGATTTTCAAAAAGAGAAGCGTACATCACGGCGGCGTCAATGCAATTGGCGCTGCTCTGGCTAAGGCTGATGCGGGGCATACGGACCCGCTCGCTAACTCCCTTGTGGTCGCCCAAGGTGGCTGAACTCTTTACATACGAGAGGCCCATGCGCTGCAAGGCGGTGAAAATGGCCCTGGCTTCGCGATAGGTTTCCTGTTCCTGCTGCGCAGCGGTCTTCCAATTTTCGTAGCCCGGCAGCCGATGGTCGGCCATGTAGGACTTGGCGCGCGTAAGCACGTTTTCCACCTGGCGGTCATGTGGTGTTACCCAGGAGGCAATGAACGAAGCGTACTTAAATCCGTTGCCCCAGAACATATCTTCGGCGGAGCGAAGCCGGACCGGAACGGTGGTCTCATACGAATTATTGGAGATCGTGTCAGTGATGGTGACATGAGCCGTGGCGGCGGTGATCTCGTGGTTTTGATAGAGGCGCGGGAGAAATGCTGGAGCAAAAACCATAGTGCGCGTGGTTTCGGGAGCCAGTTCCACGGTCTGGATCTCGTTGTCACTCCAGCCGGGAATGCTGACGCTGACCCGGCGCTGCATAGGCTCCGTGGAGGTGTTCGAGACAGTCACGGAGACAACGCCGAAAGTGCGATCGCCCTGGCGCTGCAGGGAAGCGTAATTGGCGAATACCGGATAGATCTCTCCATCGATGCCGGCCTGGATTTTATAGGGCGACGTGGGCTGCCGGACGGGCGCAGGCGGGCGGAGATCGCCACGGTCAGTGCCCGCATCTCCGGCAAAAGCGCACTGCGCGAACAGCACGCTTAGCAAAAACACTATGAATCTCGCCGATTTCCGACAGGAAAGCATGTGCTCTTGAGCATAGGGGGAGAGTCGGGAAAGACAATCAAGGTAATGCCTTAAAAACCGCGTTAAATGGGGCACGATGCCCTTAAGTAGGTTTGGGTTGCATGAAAATTCCAAATTTGGAAGCAAGGAATCTTTAAAAATCCATAATTGAGTATTTAATTAGGACTAAATCAACGTATCTTATTGATTCTTTACGGCATTTAAGGTGGAACTCTGATTGCGCTCACAAATCGCAGGGACAGCGGTGGGGGCACTGAGGTCTGTATAGGGGACGAAGCCCTTTCTGTTGTCATTTTCACCAACCAAAAATGGAGAGAAGAGGAATGAATACAAAACTGCGCTACATCGCGATGTTTTTCGCGGTTACGTTGGCACTGGTATTGTGCATCCCCTCTGTGGGTCAGGTGGTCAAGGGCTCGATTTCCGGCTCAGTGACCGATCCGCAGGGCGCGGTTGTATCCGGTGCTCAGGTAAAAGCAAAATCCGTGGAAACAGGAGTGGTGTTTACCACTACATCTGACAGTGCTGGTCTTTACCGTTTCAACCTGATTCCTGTGGGAACATATACGGTAGAAATCGCCTCTCAAGGTTTCAAAACAACCACGCAGTCCAATGTGCAGGTAGGCGCTGGACGCGATACGGGTTTGGGGGCCATTCGTCTTTCCGTGGGCGAGGCTTCAACCACGATTGAAGTCAGCGGCGAAGCGCCACTGATCGAAACCACCCAGTCGCAGATCACCAGCACGTTCTCCGGCCAGACGCTGAGCACATTCGCCGGCATCCAGGAGAACCAGGGGCTGGACCGCCTGGCGCTGTTTGTTCCCGGCGTAGTAGCCACGCGCAGCGACAACTTTTCCAACACCAACGGCGGCGGATTTTCCAGCAATGGTCTCCGTGGCCGCAATAATGACCAGGAAATTGACGGACAGAACAACAACGACAACAGCGTCGGTGGCCCGTCACTTTTCGTGAGCGACACGAACTTCGTGCAGCAGTATGTGGTTGTTTCGAACAATTTTGGTCCGGAATACGGCCGCAACGCCGGCTCCGTCGTGAACATCATCACGAAATCCGGCACCAACGCGTGGCATGGTTCGGTGTTCGGGACCGAGTACAGCAACTTCCTGAACGCGATGTCCAACACGCAAAAGCACCAGAATAAGCCGGGCACCAACAGCAGCTTGCCGGGAACGGTAACCTGCCTAGTGCCTCCGGGAGCTTCTGGCTCAGCGGTGCAGTGCAATCCGCTGAGCGGTCCGCTGCGCAGCAATGAAGAGTTCAGCGGCGGCACCATCGGCGGTCCGGTAATGAAGAACAAGTTGTTCCTGTTCAGCGGATTTGACAGCGACCTGTTCTCCGGAACCAGCATCTTCTCCACGGCGAACCAGACTCCGACGCCGGCCGGCCTGGCAACTCTGGCTGGCTGCTTCCCCACAGGCATTCAGGCGCAGCAGGTTGCTTTGCTGCAGAAGTTTGGCCCCTATGGAATCAGCGCTGGAAATCCCAACGTGAATGGCAGTCCCGGTTTGCTCAATGTGGCCGGATGCCCCAACGTGCAATCCTCCGGCGTGATCCGCTTCGTTCCGACTCCGTTCCACGGCTTCGATTTTGTGAACCGTGTCGACAGCCAGTTCGGCAATGACAGCATTATGGGCCGCTACCTCTTCAATCGCGGCAATAACTTCAACGGCAGCGACAACCCGGTCACCGGCTACGGAGCAAACGTAACCGCTCTGAGCCAGGCTGCCCTGTTGAGCGAAACCCACAATTTCACCTCTCACATTGTCAATGAATTCCGCGTCGGTTTTGACCGTTTGAACGTGAATTTCGGCGGCAACAACATGGGCAACCCGTTTGAGCCCACGCAGCAGGGCATTCTGGGCGCCCTGACCAACGTCACTCTCCAGGGCGGATTCCTGGGCTTTGGTCCCGCGACCAACTTCCCACAGGGCCGGCTGGTGAACACATGGCAGGCGCAGGACAACTTCAACTACGTTTGGGGCAAGCACTCGTTTAAGTCCGGCGTCAACTGGACCTACCAGCGCTCTCCCAACACGTTCCTGCCCAACGTGAATGGCGCGTACCGCTATAGCAATCTGACGAACTTCGTCAACGGCATACCAAACCGCATCCAGATCGCCGCGGGCAACCCGGTCCTGGACTTCCGCGAGTATGACACCTTCCTCTATGGTGGCGACGACTGGAAGGTCAGCCAGAACCTGACGGTGAACCTCGGTTTGACGTGGACCTATTACGGAAACCCGGCACAGTTGTTCACTGATGCCACGACCAAGCGCGAAAGCAATCCTGCCACCGCTCTCTGGCTGCAGACCTTGCCGCTTTCCGTGAGGACCAATCCGGCCATTCCAACGGTGAAGAACAGCTATGGTCCCATGGTTGGATTCGCCTATCAGCCACAGTGGGGCGGAGCCGTCACCGGTCATGGCAAGACGACAATTCGCGGCGGTTATCGCCTGATTTATGACCCGCCGTTCTACAACATCTTCCTGAACGTTTCCACCGCATCGCCGTTCGGGTTCCTGCAAACGCTTACCGGCGCTGGCTTGACCAATCCACCGGCCCTGCCTACCGGACCGAACGTTCGTGCCTCACTGGCTGCTTCAATTACACCCAATACCTTTGATCCGCGCACGCAGAACGAGACCATTCTTGATCCCAACTTTGGTCCGGACAAGGTACATACCTGGAGCCTCGGCTTTGAGCGTGAGCTGACCAAGAACTCCGTTTGGGAAGCGCGCTACGCCGGCAACCATGCGGTAAACCTGTTCCAGACCGTGGACGGCAACCCCTTCGCCGGGACGCCTACCAGCCATGGGCTGCTACAGGACTTCCCGAACCTCATCCCGAACGCGTCGGCTATCTCTCCCTGCCTCACCACGCAACAGGTGGGACCGGGCGCCGGTACCGATGTGGGCCGCGTGAATTGCGGTTTGGGAGTCGCTCGCTCGCGCAACAACGGCGGATTCTCTGACTACCACGCGTTACAGACCGAATTCAGGACAACCAACCTGTTCAAGCAACTGACCATGCGCGCGACGTACACGTTCAGCAAAAACCTGGACAACGTGAGCGAGATCTTCGCCACCGGTACCGCGGGCAACACGCAGTTTGCCTCGCAGAACCCGTTCCAGACAGGGGATGCGGAACGCTCCATCTCCGGCCTGAACATTACGCACGCCTTTACCGTGTCCGGCACCGAAGCCATTCCGTTCTTTAAGGAGCAGCATGGTTGGATCGGTCATGTTCTGGGCGGCTGGGAATTGTCCGCGGCTTATGTGTACGGTTCCGGACAACCCTACACGCCCATCCAGGGCTTGCTGGGTTCGCTCTCCTTCGCGGGCGCGGGCGGGAACTACTTTGATTCCGGCTTCTCCAACGCGTTTGTGGGCGATCCGGCTCGCATGTTCCTCGGCAGCGCCAGCGCTCCGACAACGAGCGTCGGCATCTTCGCTGGTGATGCCCGGACACTGGGCCTGATCAGCGCCGCTCAGTTGACTGCTCTTGGCCCCACCACTCTGCTGAGCATGAATGCGTTCAACGCTCCACAACCATGCGATGCTCGCGGATTCATCCGTGGTACCGGAACAGCCACGTGCCCAGTGGTATCGGTTCCTACACCCGTCACAACCAACGACGTTCATTTCATCATGAACGGCCGCACCGCGCAGGGTGTCTTCGGCACTCCGTTCGGGAACACGGCACGCAATCTGTTGGAGGACGCACCGTCGAACAGATTGGACGCCTCCATCTACAAGAACATCAGACTTGGCGAGCGTTCCAACTTCGAGATGCGTATGACGGCTACGAACGCCCTGAATCACTTCAACTTCAACAGCATCGATCCCACGGTGGAAGATGCCGGTCTGTCGTCAGGTGATATCAGGCTGTTTGGCATAGGCTTCGGCCTGCCGTCCCAGACGAGCGCCACCGGCCGCGTGCTCAGCATCAGCGGACGTTTCACCTTCTAACCCAGGATTGCTCTTTAATCCGGCCCGCCGGCCTCATAAACCGGCGGGCTTTACTTTTTGAGGGAAGAAATTCAGGCGGGGCGTTTCAAGGCGTTCTTGTCGTCTATGCTTCCGGCAAATGCGGCCCCGGCCAGAGCCAGCACCACTGGGAAGCATTCCAGCATGTAGCGCGGTTCAGGATTTTCCAGCGAGCTGAGAAAGATGGAGCGGAGCAGCACAAAGCCGATCACAAACAGGCCTGCAAGCCCGGGACGCTGGCGCAGCCATCCCCGCCACGCCGCCACCAGGTAAAAAAGATTGAGCCCGGCCCAAAGCAAGGCGAACCAACTCTCTTCTTGATGGCGTGAGAACTCCCACCAGCGGGTCTCGATCTCCAGCAGTTCAGTGCGGGGGCGCAACCACATGTCCGATGTCCGCAAGAAGGGCAGCCAGAGTGCATAGCGCAGGGGGTTGTGTTCTTCGCGCAGCCGGGCAATCTCTTCAAATTCAACGTCCATCTGCGGGTCGATATAAAGCTGTTGGTTGTAACGCGAGATCACATCCAGCGTTTTCTCGTATTCAGGGCGAGTGTCAAAAGCGCGCTCGGGAAGCTGCTGGGGGTCGATAGGCTCCCCGGAGACCTTCCAATAAACCTCTTCCACTGAAACATAGTCCACCATCCATGTCTTTACCCAGTGGTTGAAGCCGCGGGGAAGAAATTCTTCTGGGTCGTTGGCGTACCGGGAAGCCAGCGGCTGCCATACGTGGAAGACGCGCCAGTTGCGTATCGTCCATGGGACAAGCGGGGCGAGACTGATTACCGCGAGGAGCGCGCCTGCGATGATCGCTCTCCTCTTACCTTCTTTGCGCAGAAGCAGCACCAGCAGCGGCAGGCCAAGGGCGGGCAATAAGAGCCCGTTATCGGGGCGCATGAAGATGGCGGCGGCGCTCCACAAGCCTGCCAAAGTCCAGAGAGCCGGAGATAGCTCGTCACGCTCCAGCGCCTTCAGGCCGCGCGCGCCGTAATAAAGCGCGTGTGCCACACAGCAGATGGCCAGGGTTTCAGAGAGCGGAGCGGCAACGTAACTCGCGGTGAAAGGGCAGAGCGCGGCCAGCAGATACGCGGCCTTTGCCGCGCGGTCATTGATCAATTCCAGGGCCAGGCCGGCGATCACCAGGCAAGTATTGGTATCGATGAGCGCCTGGACAATCATTACCGCGGTGTAGTGCTCGCGGCCAAAGACGGCGAAGACGGCCGCCAGAAATCCGGGATATCCGGGAAGGCGGATGAGCGTGGGACGGACCGCGCCGTTGTCTGTCACGCCGAAGATCCCGTGATCGAGCCAATTTTTAGCGATGTCGCCATAGATCCAGGTGTCCCCGGCAACGTGGGGAAAGCGGAAGACAAATAAGAGCCGCAGGGCCAGGCCGGCGATTGTCAGCAGAAGGAAGAAGAGCCAGTTGCGCCGCACCAGTTCAATAAGTTTGATCATGAAGAAGAAAGCCTAGTGTAAAGGCGTATTCCCAGGTCGTACAACTACTGAGCGCGCACAAGGCAATGCCTGATTGACCTGCCCCCCTGTGCCGCTTACGATAGTTGGTACACATCCAGCAATGGCAAAATCCATTTTTTATGATCCTGACCGGAAGCGATGGGGGCGTTTGCGCATCCTGTTGAGCGTGCTTGGCGCCGTCATCAGCGCCCTGGTGCTCTTCTTTATCGTAACGGTCTTCCTGCAATCGGACCCGTTGCCGCATGTGTTGATGCCGGAACAAAAGCGCAATCTGCGCGCACTGAAGGAGCGCGAGCATCGGCGCAGGCCGAGCACAAAAAATACCCATCGCAAGACCAAAGCCCCACCGTCACAGGTTGTGCTGAATACGGATGAAGGCATCCGGGCGGCCTATTACGTTACGTGGGACGCCGCCAGCTTTGTCTCGCTGAAGGAATATTACCCGCAGATCGATATCCTCTTTCCTGAGTGGCTTCACGTGCTCACGCAGGATGGGCACTTGCAGAGCTTCGACAGCGTGAACCATCCTTTTCCCGTGGTCGAGAACGGGACAGTGCACACCGTTGACGACCGCGTAATGCCGTTCCTGCGGGCCGAAAAGTCCGATGTGGAAGTCTTTCCCCTGATCAATAACTATGAAACCGTCAGCAAGCAATGGCTCCCCAACATTGGCGATTTCCTGATGGACCCTGCGGCGCGGCAGACTTTCCGCAAGCAGCTCCTGCTGTTCCTGGCCAGCGATCGCTTCAAGGGCGCGGCGCTGGATTTTGAGGAGATCCCGCTAAAAGCGCAGCCCGGTTTCCTGGCGCTGATCCAGGAACTTAGCCAGGACCTGCATGCGCGCGGGCTCCGGCTGTATGTGAACGTTCCCGTTAACGACAGGGACTACGATTATCCAAAGCTGGCGGCCGCAGCCGACGGCCTGGTGATAATGAATTATGATCAGCACCAGGTGACCAGCTCTCCCGGCCCGGTGGCGGCGCAGGATTGGTTCATTTCCAACCTCAGGCGCGCCATACAAGACATACCCAAGACCAAGATCATTTGCGCCATCGGCAGCTATGGGTATGATTGGAAGCTTTCCGCCAAAAGCAAGCGCGTGGTCAACGTGGACACCAACAACGTGCAGGAGGCGTGGCTGCACGCCAGCGAGTCCAGCGCGGAAATTGAACTCGACTCCGATTCACTCAATCCCCACTTCGGTTACATGGAAGACAACGGGGAGCACGAAGTGTGGTTTCTGGATGCGGTGACGGCGCTCAACCAGATGCGGGCGGCGCGCGACCTGGGCATCCGAACATTTGCCTTGTGGCGGTTGGGGTCGGAAGACCGCTCTTTATGGAAAATCTGGGACAATCCCACCGAGGCCAATGCCGAGCAGAAGTTCAAGACAGTGCCTTCCGGCGAAGACGTGGACCGTGAAGGCGATGGCGAGATCCTGATTATCCAGCGCCAGCCCAGCCCAGGGCAGCGCGAGGTCACGCTTGATTCGGACAAGAAATTTGTTGTCTCAGAAAAAATGACCGTGCTGCCCCAGCCCTATCAGATCAGGCAATACGGTTGGAAGGAAAAGCGCGTCGCCATCACGTTTGACGATGGGCCTGACCCTTCATACACGCCGAAGATCCTCGACATTCTGAAGGAAAAAAATGCCAAGGCAACGTTCTTTCTGATCGGCCTGCAGACGCAGAAGTTTCCCGGCCTGGCGCAACGCATTTATGAAGAAGGCCATGCTATTGGCAATCACACGTTTACCCATCCCGATATCAGCGATGTTTCCCAGTGGTACATGAAGCGGGTGGAGCTGCAGTTGACGGAAAAACTCTTTGCCAGCAAGATGGGCGTCAAGCCGCTGTATTTCCGCCCGCCGTATTCCATTGACCAGGAGCCTGACGTGGCTGACCAAGTTCGGCCGCTGGAACTGGTCCAGGGCGAAGGCTACATCACCGTCGGCTCCAAGATCGACCCGAATGACTGGAAAAAAGGGCAAACCGCGGTGGAGATCGTGACAGCGGTGATGGACCAGGCGGAGCGCGAAGCGACCAAGGGCTGCGAGATGCGTGCTCCGCTTTATTGCGGCAACATAATTTTGTTGCACGATGGCGGCGGTGACCGCGCCGCCACTCTGCAGGCCCTTCCGGCAATGATCGACGGGTTGAGGGCGCGCGGTTTCAAGATTGTGAGCGTTGAAGAACTCCTGGGGAAGACCCGGGCAGACGTGATGCCGCAATTGTCTCCCAATGAGGTACTCGGCGCGCGGCTGGATGGATACGTCTTCCTGCTGGGGCGGTGGCTGGCGCAGTTCATCGTCTTTGTGTTCTTCATTGGTGACGTTTTGATGAGCGCGCGGCTGCTGGGTATTGGCGCGCTGGCAACGTTTGATCGACTAAGAAAACCAGCGCCGGTGGGCGGGCCAGACTACAAACCCAAGGTCACTGTCATCATCCCGGCGTTCAATGAAGAGAAGGTCATTGAGAACACGGTACGCTCGGTGCTTGCCTCAGACTATCCCAACCTGCGGACGATTGTGGTGGATGACGGGTCCAAGGACGCGACTTCCGCCGTGGTCCGGGAAAAATTTGCCAAAGAGATCACTGAAGGCCGAGTGCTGCTGCTGACCAAGAGCAATGCCGGGAAAGCCGAAGCGCTCAACCACGCCCTGAAGTACACGCAGGACGAAATCTATGTTGGCATCGATGCCGATACGGTGATCGCCGCCAACGCAATTTCCATCCTGGTGCCGCACTTTGCCAACCCGAATGTGGGAGCGGTAGCTGGCAATGCCAAGGTGGGCAACCGGGTAAATCTCTGGACCCGCTGGCAGGCGCTGGAATACATCACCAGTCAGAACTTTGAACGCCGCGCGCTCAACGTGTTCGGCGCGGTGAGCGTGGTGCCGGGGGCCATTGGCGCGTGGCGAGTAACGGCCGTCCGCCAGGCCGGCGGGTACCATACCGATACCGTGGCTGAAGACGCGGACCTGACCATGTCATTGCTGGAAAATGGCTGGCGAGTGGTAAATGAAGACCGCGCACTGGCATTTACTGAAGCGCCCACGAATGCCCGCGGGCTGATGCGCCAGCGCTTTCGCTGGTCATTTGGCATTCTCCAGGCCGTGTGGAAGCACGGCGCCGCGATCCGCCGGCGCAGCCGCTTAGGCTGGATCGCCCTGCCGAACATTATCATCTTTCAGATCATGCTGCCGCTGGTGTCACCGTTTATCGACATCATGTTTCTCTTTGGCATGCTGGAATACCTAGCCGCGCGGTACTTCCATCCGGAAAGCACCGACGCCAGCAGCTTTGAGCGCCTGGCGTTTTACTTTGTGATCTTTCTGGCCATTGATTTCATTGCGTCAGCCCTGGCTTTTCTGCTGGAGCGCCGCGTGGAAGGCACAGGCGAGGACGCGCAGCTTCTTCTTCATCTTTGGCTGCAGAGGTTCTCTTACCGCCAGCTCTTTTCCGCAGTGCTGGCCAAGACCGTGAAGCGCGCCATTGACGGCAAGCCCTTTGCCTGGGACAAGCTCGAGCGCACCGCCGCAGTCGCGCAGAGCCATGCGCCGGGCGTACACGGCAACGTATAGCGGTGAAGTTAATCGCGATTTCTCGCCAACGTGAGCCATTACCGTAACCATTCCACTCCAAATTGTTGTCTAATCAGGCATGGCCAGAAATCGCTATAGGAGAATCGCTGTTCGCACGGCCGCTGGAGTTGGCCTTCTGCTTACGCTGATCGCTCTGCTCTTTTTCTGCGAGTTGCGGCGAACGCAGGCCGAAATGGACGCGGTCCTTTCAGATATCTTTAACGTGCCCCAGCACAGTGTGCCAGACGTGGGTTCAGGACGCCGCATTCAGATGATCCTCATGCGCGAAGCGCAGGCGCCGGGGAGGCGTCCGGGTGGCGAGGCTAGAGCGCGATGGAGTCTGCTGTTTGATAAAAACCTGAGATTTCCACAAGCGTCACTCATAACCCGTTGCAGCTTCCTTTTGACCAATGCAGTCCCCACAGATATCCGAGTTGACTCGCACTTGCTGAGAAGCGCGGGGGCTGTTGTTTTGAGCAACAGCGAGTTGGATCATATGACTCGCAGCGACTTTCTAAAACGTTTCCCCGACAACCAAAACCTTGAAAAAATCTCCATCTCTCAGCTCGGATTCAATCTCAGCAAAACAGAAGCGATCTTGTATTTTGACCGCTCCTGTGCCGGGTTATGTGGTGGACGTTACATCCTTATGCGGAAGGTGGATGGCGTTTGGCGTATTGTAGACAAGCACAACACTTGGATTTCGTAGCTGGCGCAAACAGACGTTGTACTCACAAACGAGCACACCGCGACCTGATCGTCCCAAACATTACCTGCCGGAGGGGTCGTCATGCGAGGAGCTTACTGTACACCAGCAAGCGGCTTGATCATTTCATCCAGCATGTTGGGCTGGCCTTCTTCACGCACCAGGTGCGGATAGCGTTCGCCCTCGTGATAGTTCACCTGGTAGGTGCTGTAGTATTCGCCGTTTTCCGCCAGCAGTGACAATGGTTGCTGGCTTTGGAGTGAGGCTCGCAGCGCCGCGCGCACTACGTCTTTCGACCATTTGCGCCCATTGACGGCGATGATTTTCATTCCCGGTCCAAGTCCCGCGGCATAGGCCGGCGATCCCGGGATCACGTCGCGGACCTCGCCTTGTTTGGCGGCAATGAAGCCGAGCGAAAAGCTCAGGTCGATGCTTTCACTGCTTTTCTCGCGTGCGTCCATGGTCGAGTTTTTCTTATCGGTATACACGAGTTTCCATCCGCCGTTGGTAATGCCTCCCATGGGGGCGTGAGGCGACTTTGAGTCCAGCCGGTCGCGTAGAAGTTTGGCCCAGTCATCTGGCATAACCTGATTGAGCGCGGAGACGACGTCCTCAAACTTGTATGGAACTACTGTTGGCGGACCGCTCTGGCCGCCATAAAAGACGCGGCAGAAATCGTTGAGAGACTTTTGCCCGCTGCTCTTCTGCCGGAGAAGAGAGTCCACCTCAAGCCAAAGCAGGTAGCCTTCGGGGTAGTAATCGGCGGTGCGGCGCCAGTTAGTCCATTCCTGCGGCGCGGCAAACAGGCTTTGCACGCTGGTGGCGGTATCCTGCAGCGGACGCCACGTCCTTCCGGCGCGATGGTCGAGCATGGCGGCGGTGTAAGCCAGGTTCTCGCGGAACTGGTCTGGCGAGCGCAGGCCGGCGCGCGCGGCAAGCAGGTTGCCGAGATAATCAGTCAGCCCCTCGTAGACCCATAGCAGGTCGCCGTGCATTGGCTGCTGGTAGTCCGGCGTGGCCAGCCCCGCGGGACGCCTGTACTTGCCATTCCAGGAATGAACGAATTCGTGCGGCAGAAGATCAGCCTCCAGATCGTGCGAGCCGGAATCATGGAACATATCTTCGGCGGCGCCGTTGTCGCTGGATTCATGGTGCTCCAGGCCGTGATGCGCCGTCTGATCGCCCAGCGTCAAAAGAAATGTGTATCTGCCGTAGTGGCGTGCGCCAAAAAGCTTGCCGGTTTCTGCCACCAACTGCTTCAGGCTGGCGATGTCCTTGTCCGTGATCTGAATGGCTTCATCGCTTTCGCCCACCATGTCAACGACGTGGGTGAGCTGTTCACCCGGCGGATTGATCTGCACTTGGCGATAGATTGCTCCGGCGATCAAGGGCGAATCGACCAATCGCGTGAGCGAAACCGTTTGAAATTCGACGGAGCTGCCGGTTTGCTGCGCGGGAGTGAGCGCGGTGCCAAACTTCCATCCTTCCGGCAAGCGCACTGAAGCTGTTACCTGGACGGCGTCAGTGGCGGCGCCTTTTGGATATAACACGACCTGGTTCCACAGCAGATCAAGCACCTTGCTTGAGGCCAGGGAACTTTTGCCGTTGTAAGTGATGGTGTCATACGAGGCCTGGAGCTCGCTGACGCCCGCCGGAATTTGCAAGTGGAAGGCATACATATCTTCCAGGTCGCGCTGCCATTCCAGTTCTTTTCCGCCTGCCTTGAAATGAAGGCCGGTAAAATTCTGGATTGGGCCCGTGGGCCGGTGGTTTCCGGGAATCCACTTGGGATAGACAATGGTTGCCGGGCCAGGGGCAACAGGAATGGTAAGCGTGGCGTGCAGGATGTTGCGCGGCGCGTCAGTGGCATCTACGTTGAGACGCTCCACGATGTTCGATTGCCCGCAGGCCAGAAGGCCAAAGAAAAGAAAAGCGGCTGCCAGTAAGGACCTGGTCTTGGTCATGATTGCTCCTGTGTAAATAGAAAGACGGTTGGAGTGCTGGACCATTTTGTAGCGCTGAACCATCTGTTAGTGCTGAACCAGAAAACCCGATATGTTACCTTTTTGCACAGGCGCTTGGCGAGGCCATTTTGCGGAGCGATAAGGCCAACATGACAAAAGACCGCTTTTCCCGGATGGTTTTTATGGTTGCGGGCATCTATGGCATCGTGGTGCTGGCGCCGGGTTTCTTTGGCGAGAAGATGCTGGCGGAAAAGATGCCGCCCGCCATCACGCATCCTGAGTTCTATTACGGATTCTTTGGAGTGGGCCTGGCGTGGCAGGTGGCTTTTCTGATCATCGCGGCGGACCCGGTGAGGTTCAGACCGATCATCCCTGCGGCCATTCTAGAAAAACTTACCTATTGCGTGGCTTGCGCGGTTCTGTTTGCGCTGGGCCGCATTCCCGGTATCGCGGCCCTGGGCGGCGCCGGCGATTTCATCCTTGGCACGCTTTTCACCATCGCATATTTTCGGCTCAAACCCCGGCAGGCAGCCCAATAAAGAGGAGACAAGTTTTGCCGACACACATTGAACGTCCCACACGAATCCAGGCCGCGGGCAACATGCCCAAGATCATTGACGAGTTCTTTGGCCGCGTGAATTCAAAAAACGACTCAGTCAGCATTGCGCATATGCGCAGCCCCGCCGGCTGGCAGGAGCCAGGGCAGACGCCGGAGTTCGAGGAGTACACGATTGTGATTCGCGGCAAGCTGCGCGTGCGCCACAAGGGAGGCAGCTTTGACGTTTCACCGGGGCAGGCTGTGGTCGCTCATCCGGGCGAGTGGATCCAGTATTCGACTCCCGACGAGGCCACGGAATACATTGCCATCTGCCTGCCGGCGTTTTCGCCTCAAACCGTACATCGCGACGACGAGGCTTGAAAAACCGGCTTCTGCAGAAAGAAAAAAAGGCGGCCCTTGCGGACCGCCCTCACTTCATTCTTTGGGTGCGGTTGCACCCCTGGAGTTGAGGATCAGTTATTTCGGGTTGCTCATAGTGTCAGGCTTCGACTTGTCGGACTTGTCCGGCATGGAAGCAGAGGCAACCTTCAGGTGATTCTTAACTTTCAGGCCGCCGGAGTTTTCCTTGGCGATGCGCTCGGCCGCTTCTTTTGCGTCCTTGCTGGGCACCGTGCCGCTCAGTTCAACAGACTTGCCATTCTTTACGTCAACCGTGACGTTGGCGCTGGCCAGGCTCGGGTCCTTCTGGATGGCGGACTGAATGGTGCTCTGGACGTCACCCGTGGGGGCGGCGGCAGGAGCAGCATCACTCTGCGGCAGTTTGTTCTGGTCAGGCGTTTGCTGATCGGTCTTCTTCTGGTCCGTGTTGGGCAGTTGCTCCGGCGAGTTTGCAGGGTTCTTGCCCTGGTCAGGAGCCGTGGTGGAAGGCTGCTGATCCGGCATAGACGATGGCTGCGAGGTCGAGCTCGGTGCTGTGCTTGGAGCTGTGCTCGGCGAAGCCGGCGTGCTTTGTGCAACGGCAAATCCGCTACCCAGTACCACGATCAATGCAAGCTTATTGAAATTTCTCACTAGTATCCTCCGTTTTCCGTTTTCTAGATTCGGGCCCCTCGGCAAGAGATACGCGTATACCAAGGATGAGCGACGAAGCTCGCGTAATCGGGGCCAGTTATGGCGTTACAGAAGAATTAGATGCCCCTCTCAAGGGCGAGTTGGCCCACCAGGGGAGGATTCGAGAGCTGCTGAATTTCCCTGAGAGGGCCTGAGAGTGGGGCATTTTCCCTTCCTCTGACGCGCGGACCCGATTGGCTGGGACGAGGTGAATTGCTGCCTGGCGGCCTCTCCGCCTGATATATTTATCGCCCGTGAATCCTTTGCGCTCCACTGTCGATCGCCAATCAGGCGGCTACAAGACGAACTATGCCGCCATGCAAGCCGCGGTGGAACGCCTGCGCGCCGAGCTGAAGCGTTCCACCGAGGGCGGCGGCGAAAAATATGTGAAGCGCCATTTGGAGCGAGGCAAGCTGCTGCCGCGTGATCGCGTGGAGATGCTGCTGGATGAGGGGTCGTACTTTCTAGAGATTGCGCCGCTGGCCGGCCATGGCATGGAGAATGAGTCTCCGGGCGCGGGAGTCGTTGGCGGAGTGGGGCTGGTCTGCGGGCGCGAATGCCTGGTCACCGCGAATGAAGCTACGGTAAAAGGCGGCGCGACTGGTGAAGCCGGCCTGTGGAAGAATGCGCGGCTGGCGGACATTGCGCGGGAAAATCATCTGCCCAGCATCCTCCTAGTTGAATCGGCGGGCGCTGATTTGCCGGTGCAGAGCAAGATTTTTGTGGCGGGAGGGCGCGGCTTCCGCGAGATTACGCGCCGCTCCAAGGAACGCATTCCCACCATCTCCGTTGTGTTCGGCAGTTCAACGGCAGGCGGAGCTTATCTGCCGGGCATGTCTGATTATGTGGTGATGGTGAAGAAGCAGGCGCAGGTCTTTCTCGCCGGGCCGCCATTGGTAAAGATGGCGACAGGCGAGATCAGCGACGAGGAATCTTTGGGAGGCGCGGAGATGCACTCGCGGATTTCCGGGCTCTCCGATTACCTGGCGGAAGATGAACTCGACGCTATTCGCATTGCGCGCGAGATTGTGAGCCACTTCAATATGAAGAAGCCGGGCCTTCCGCAGATGGCGGAAGTCAAAGACCCGGTATTTGATCCCGACGAGTTGCTGGGGATCGCCTCGGCCGATGTTCGCGTGCCATTTGAAATACGCGACGTGATTGCCCGGATCGTTGATGGCAGCGAGTTTGCCGAATTCAAACCAGAGTATGGACCAACATTGGTCACGGGCTTCGCGCGCATTCACGGCTTCCCGGTGGGCATTCTGGGGAATAACGGTGTGTTGATGTCGGAGTCGTCCGGCAAAGGAGCGCAGTTCATACAGCTATGCAACCAGCAGGATATTCCTCTTCTCTTCCTGCAGAACATTACCGGCTTTATGGTAGGCCGCAGCTATGAGGAAGATGGAATCATCCGCAACGGCGCTAAGCTGATCAACGCTGTGTCCAACTCCACTGTACCGGCGATCACTATCATGGTCGGTGGCTCATACGGCGCGGGCAACTACGCGATGTGCGGCAGGGCTTACGCACCGCGCTTTCTCTTTACCTGGCCCAACCATCGCATAGCCGTGATGGGAGAGAAGCAGCTATCCGGCGTGATGGACATTATCAAACGCGAGGCGGCCGCCAAGACAGGCCAGCCCATCGACGAAGACAGAATGGCGATGGGGCGGAAGATGCTGGAAGACCAGATCGCAAAGGAATCCGATTGCTATTTCGCCACCGCGCGCCTGTGGGATGACGGCATTATCGATCCGCGAGACACGAGGACTGTGGTGGCGATTGCGTTGTCAGCAGCGTACAACGCCCCGGTGAAAGGCACGATGGAGTGGGGAGTGTTCAGGCATTGAAAAAGCAATTAGCTAGCAATTGGCAATCGTAATTATATACTTGACAAACCCGAATAAATAACGTAAACTGTTCTCATGAAGAACGGTGAAACATTCAATTTAAATGATCTGGCGCAGCATTTCCACGATGCAGAATCAGCCCGTGAATTCCTTGAGCGCTCACGCTGGCCCGAAGGCCCTGTTTGCCCCCATTGCGGAGTCATCGGCAATGCCTACAAGCTAGAGGGCAAGGCAGATTCCAAGAAGCCCGTTCGTAAGGGCGTGTACAAGTGCGGCGGGTGTTATGAGCAGTTCACCGTTACAGTTGGAACAATTTTTGAGGATAGCCACATTCCCCTAAACAAATGGCTGCTGGCTATTCATCTTCTGTGTGCGTCAAAAAAAGGAATGAGCGCTCATCAACTTCATCGGATGTTGGGCGTGACGTACAAGTCTGCGTGGTTTATGGCTCATCGAATTCGGTACGCGATGAGCCAGCCTCCATTAGTGGAAAAACTTAAAGGCATCATCGAAGCAGATGAAACTTATGTGGGCGCAAAGCGCAAGAGAGGAGCGAAGCGTGGGCGTCCCGGTGTTAACAGCCACAAGGCTCCCGTGATTGCCGTATTAGAGCGCGGCGGTCGTGTGCGGTCACAAGCTGTAGAGAGAGTCACGGCTGAGAATTTAAAACAGGCAATCCGCGAAAATTGTGAATCAGGTTCGCACATCATGACTGATGATTTTTTGCTCTATCGTGGCATTCGTACAGAGTTTCCCAATCATAGTGTTGTGAATCACAGCGCTGGCGAGTATGCGCGTGGAATCATCCACACAAACACGATAGAGGGTTTCTTTGGACTTCTTAAGCGCGGAATCACTGGCGTTTATCACCACGTTGGCAAGGGGCATCTCCATCGTTACCTTAGTGAGTTTGACTTCAGATATAACTCTCGCAAACTCAAGGACGGAGAGCGTACAATGTTGGCGCTTAAAGGAACCGAGGGCAAAAGGCTTACGTTCCGGGAACCAAGCAAGGCGAGGGCCTAGTGGGCGCAAGGCTCAAATCCGAGTTCAATCCTTTTGCGATCCCTAACTATGGAGCGCAAGAGGCCGTGCGCTATCTTCACATCCCTCGCTCAAGCATGAATCATTGGCTAAAGGGAGAAAATGCTCTCGTGCATTTTCCTTCGCGGAGCCGCCGTGTGTTTTCGTTCATGAACCTTGTCGAGTTATATGTCATAAAAGGCATGCACGAAATTCATGGTGTGAAATTGCCCCAGATCAGAAATGCCGTAGATTATCTGCTAGAAAATTGGGAGTCGAGGCATCCTCTCGCCGACTACGAACTAAAGACAGATGGAAGGTACATATTTTTTTGGCACGGCGAGAGGTATCTCAATGTATCTTTGCGCGGCCAGGTTGGCCTTGGGCCTATCTTGGATTCTTATTTAAAGCGCATTGATCGTGATGAGGAAGGCATTGCGCGTGTACTCCATCCCTTTTTGCACATTGAGGAGATGGAAGAAATGCGCAGGGGCAAGGAGCACCAAAAGGTGGTTTCTATCAACCCCAGAGTGTGCTTCGGTATGCCCGTTCTCGCCGGGAGCAGAATTACTACCTCGATGCTCGCAAGCAGATTCTTAGGTGGAGACTCGGTTCCTGTAATTGCAAGGAGCTATGGTCGATCCGAGGCAGAAATCGAAAGCGCGATCAGGTGGGAGATCGGGCAAAAGAAAACCGCTTAAGAATTTCACTCTCTACCTTGATGCAAGTTTTGATTGTGGGGAAGTGAAAACCATGCTTGATGCTGCCTCAATCAAGTACAAAATATATTCCGAAAAATTCAAAAGAAATGAAGATGACACTCGGATTCTCCGTCTGGCTGGAGAAAAAGGGTACGGACTGCTGACATGTGATAGCAAAAACCGCTATCGGGACGTGGAGCGCGCAGCAGTGCTTTACTACAAAGTCAGGCAGTTTGTTTTTTCGGGAAATCTTGGCGGAATACCGTTAGCAAGACTTTTGGTGAAAATCAAGAATGAGATACGCCAGTTTTGCAGAGATCATGAGCGGCCATTCGTTGCTACAATCACAGTTGGGGGCAAGATCAATTTGTTAATGGATAAGAATGGGAACATTCATGGCCGCAAAAAAGAAGAGTGAACGGATGAAGCCATTGCGCCTTCCAATGAAATTTGATGAGGCCGTGTCTGATCTGCTGAAAGTAAAGCCGCCAAAGAAGGATAAAAGCAATGTCAAACGTAAGAACAGTTCCACCGCTCTGCGAAAAAAGAGATTGCGGTAACCCGATTGAAACTCCCGACGACCTTGTAGTGTTCCGTAACAAGAATTATCACAGGGATTGCGCTCCGACTGAGGAAGAAATAGAACGCATGAATAGAAGCTATCACGAAGAATAAAAACCCGCCTTTCGGCGGGTCTGTTGGACTGATCGTGTCTCGGTTCAGAAATTGAACATAGCCTTGAGTTCCGCTTCAATCTCCCGTGATCGCTTTTTCAGCTTCTCCAGATATTGCGGATTGAGAACTTCACTCGCGGCTAGCTGCTCCAGCTTGAGCACTACGGACTGGAGAGAACTGTTCAGAAGCGTCATCATGCGGTGGATGCTGCTCCGCTCCCGGTTAAAATCATCAATAGCCATTGTCGCCTCTCAGTAGGTGATTTTGGTTAGGGCTGCGTCCGTGCGAGAACACGGGCGTGGCCCGCTCATTTCATACCGGAATCAAAGGCGCGATTGGAAGGCGAGAAGTTAGAAATTTAGGGCCCAATTCTTAATTGGGTTTGTGAAGTATATAATCCCGTTGGCAATTAGCCCAGCTAAAGCAGCGCGATGCAGAGATGGGTAAAGGCCAAGAGCCAAGAGCTAGCTGCTAATTGCCAACTGCTCACAGCAGCAATGCTGCGGGGAACGCGAAGTTATTGAAGACATGAAGACTTTTAAGACAATACTTATCGCCAATCGTGGCGAGATCGCCGTGCGCATTATTCGCACATGCCGCGAGATGGGTATTGCAACCGTGGCAGTGTATTCGGACTTCGACCGCGATGCTCTGCACGTCCGGCTGGCGGATGAGGCTGTTCCGATCGGCAGCGCGCAGGCGCGCGAGTCGTATCTCAATATTGAAAAGATCATTGCGGCGGCGCGGCTGACCGGCGCTCAAGCAATCCATCCCGGATATGGATTTCTGGCGGAGAACGCTACATTCGCTTCGGCCTGTGAAGATGCCGATATCGCTTTCATTGGGCCGCGCGCCAGTGTGATTGCGGCGCTGGGGTCAAAGAGCGAGGCGCGCAAGCTGGCGCAGGAAGCGGGCGTGCCGGTAGTCCCTACGCCAGCGGAGAACGAGTTTCCCAAACTTATCAAAGCATCGCTCGGCGGCGGCGGGCGCGGCATGCGCATTGTGCGCAATGCGGGCGAATTCAAGGAGGCTTACGCATCTGCGCGCGGAGAAGCTGAACGCGCTTTTGGCGACGGCGAATTACTGGTAGAGAAATATATTGAGGGTGCGCGGCACGTCGAAGTCCAGATATTTGGGGACCATCACGGCGGGGTGATGCATCTGTTCGAGCGCGATTGCTCAGTCCAGAGGCGGCATCAGAAGATCATCGAGGAAAGCCCTTCGCCGGCGGTTACGTCAGAAATCCGCCGCCGCATGACGGATGCGGCGATGGCGTTGGCAAGGAAGGTCGGCTATACCAATGCCGGAACGGTTGAGTTCCTGCTGGCGCCTTCCGGCGATTTCTATTTCATCGAGGTCAACACGCGGATTCAGGTGGAGCATCCGGTTACGGAGATGGTGACGGGGCTGGACTTGATTCGGCTCCAGATTGAGATTGCGCAGGACGCGAAATTGCCCGGCGCGCAGCCGCAGCAGAAGGGCCATGCGATTGAAGTGCGCCTCTACGCCGAAGATCCCGCGAATGACTTTTTGCCTTCGACAGGAACACTGCATGTATGGAATCCACCGCAGTTGTCCGAGGGTTTGAGGATCGATAGCGGCGTGGAAGAGGGCAGCGAGATTGGCGTTTATTACGATCCGCTGCTGGCCAAGGTGATTGCGCACGCCGGGGACCGCGACTCGGCAATCAGAAAGCTGACGCATGCGCTGCGGAGCTTTGCTGCGCAAGGTTTGCAGACCAACCGCGAATTTCTGATTGCCGTTCTGGAGTCGGAAGAATTCAAGGGCGGCAGGGCGCATACCGGTTTTCAGCTGCCGATTTCTGCAAAGACCGATGAAGAGCTGGAGCGAATTTATTGTGCGGTCACGCGCGCTTACATTGAGCGAACAGAGCACGCGCGCCGAAAGATTCTTCCATCGATACCACCGAGGTTTTGCAATAATCCGATGGCTGTGCCGGCGATGAAGTTTACAGTCGGGGGAAGGGATTACCTGGTTGGCGACGCCCGAAACGCAATTGAAGTTATTTCCGTCGGCGAGTCCCACGTAGATGCGCTGGTCTTTCATTCAAAGGGCGGGGGCGTGCGCTATCGATTTAACATCCGGCAACATGGCGCGGACTATTACGTGCGCTCAAGCCTGGGACAGCAACGAGTCACGCGGCTGCCGCGCTTCCCGGAAAAGACGGCCGGAGGCCAGCACCAGAGCGCGAATTCGCCCATGCCGGGGCAGGTGCTGCGTATTCTGGTGGCGGAGGGGCAGCAGGTAAAGCCGGGGGATGGATTAATCGTGCTGGAAGCCATGAAAATGGAGCAAACTATAAAGGCCACAATTCAGGGCGTGGTGCGGGCGGTGCTGGTAAAGCCCGCCGAGGTTGTGGCGCCGGGACAGATGCTCGTGGAAATTGAAGCCTTGGAGGATGCCAATGAGCACGCAAGCAGTACAGCAGCAAAGCACTGAATATCCTTATTTCACTGAAGAGCACGAACTCATAAGGCAGACGGTCTCGCGATTTTGCCGGGAAGAGATCGCTCCGTTTGCGGCGGAGTGGGACGAGGAAGGCATTTTTCCGCGCGAGCTGTTCACCAAGGCCGGCGGGCTCGGGATGTTCGGCATCCGCATTGATCCCAAGTGGGGCGGCAGCGGACAGGACTGGTGGGCAACGGCGGCCTATGTTGAAGCCATGGCGCACTCCGACAGTGGCAGCATCAACATGGCGTTCCTAGTGCAGTCTGACATGGCGCTGCCGGTGATCCAGGAGCTGGGCACCGAGGAGCAGAAAGCCGAATTCATTCCCCGCGCGGTGACGGGTGAATGGATTGGATCGCTGGGCATCAGCGAGCCGGGCGGCGGGTCTGATGTGGCTGCTATCAAGACTCGCGCGCGAATTGAAGGCGGCGACCTGATTATCTCCGGACAGAAACTGTGGATCACCAACGGCACGCGCGCCGACTACATTGTGCTGGCTGTGCGCACAGGCGGTGAAGGGCACAAAGGCATTTCGCTGGTGCTGTTCCCGACCGAGACAAAAGGTTTCTCCGTGGGCAAGAAGCTGAAGAAGATCGGCAACTTGGCCTCCGACACGGCGGAGCTGTTCTTTGACGAATGCCGCCTGTCTCTGCGTTACATCCTGGGCGAACGCGACAAGGGCTTTTACTACATCATGGAAAATTTCCAGGGCGAGCGGCTGGTGGCGTCACTGGGCGCGCTGGCGGCGATGGACAAAGCCCTGCGCTGGGCGATTGAATATGGCCATGATCGCAGCGCTTTCGGCCAGCCGATTGGGAAATTCCAGATCTGGCGGCACCGCTTTGCCGAACACCTTACGGCCGTGGAAGCGGGCCGCTGGCTGACGTATCGCGCTCTTGACCTGGTGAATCACGGCAAGCGCGCCGTACGCGAAATAACCATGGCCAAACTTTACACCACGGAGCTGTCACAGAAGATTTCCTATGACTGCATGCAGATCTTTGGCGGATTTGCTTACACAACGGAGTATCCCATTGGGCGCATGTGGCGCGACCTGCGCTTGAACACGATTGGCGCGGGCGCTTCAGAGATTATGAAAGAGATCATTGCGAAGGAAGAGAAGTTGTGAGGTTCTGAAATCCCGACCCTGAGCGCTCTTTGCGAAGGGGAGGGATCACTACGGGCTTAAAGCTGTATTGGTAACCCCTGTGCGTTTTTATGCTATAGGGATCCCTCGCTACGCTCGGGATTTTAGAAAAAAATACGATGACCGATGTCGAGTACAACCTGATTCACCGCTTCAACGTAGGCGATGCGTTGCGCCGCAGCGCTGCGCGCACGCCGCAGCAGAGGGCCATCCACTTTATGGGGCGCGAGCTGACCTATGCCGAGTTGGACGCTCTGGCCAACCGCATGGCGCGCAGGCTGATGGCAAGCGGCGTGGCCAAGGGCGATTCGGTAGCCATCTTTGCCACGAACTCGCCGGAATATGTGGCGGCATTTTTTGGCTGC
>DASSXL010000086.1:0-42213 GCA_035703825.1 Candidatus Angelobacter sp. | reverse complement strand
AGTGGCCGTGATTGCGGATTCTTTCTGGCACGCCAAGAAGGGCCGAGACGCGCTCAAGATTGAATGGGACCTTGGCCCCATGGCGGACTTCAGCTCGGCCGCTCAGCGCGAACAGTACCGCGCGCTGGCGCAGAAGCCCGGTCTGGTCGCGCGCAAAGAGGGCGACGCAGAGGCCGAACTCGGCAAGCAATCGAAAGTGATTGAAGCCGAGTACGAAGTTCCTTATCTATCACACGCCATGATGGAGCCGCTCAACTGCGTGGTGGACTTGAAAGCTGATCGCTGTGAAATCTGGACGGGCACGCAGTTCCAGACCGTGGACCGCGCCGCGGCGGCGCAAACCGCCGGGCTTAAGCCCGAGCAGGTACAGATTCACACTACGCTGCTGGGCGGAGGCTTTGGCCGGCGCGCCAATCCCGCGTCGGACTTTGTGACGGAAGCCGTCCACGTGGCCAAAGCCGCCAAAGCTCCGGTGAAGGTGATCTGGACGCGCGAAGATGACATGCGCGGTGGCTTCTACCGTCCGGCGTACCTGCATGCGATTAAGGGCGCCGTGGATGCGGACGGGAATCCAATCGCGTGGCGGCATCGCATCGTTGGCCAGTCCATCGTCGCCGGCACGCCGTTTGAAAAGGTCATTGTGAAAGACGGGATTGACGGCACCTCAGTGGAAGGCGCTGCCGATCTGCCTTACGCGATTCCCAACCTGCTGGTCGAAAATCACACCGCGACCGTGGGGGTGCCCGTGCTGTGGTGGCGTTCCGTGGGACACTCGCACACGGCGTTTGTTACCGAGTGCTTCCTTGACGAACTGGCCGCGCTCACGCATCAGGACCCGTATCAATACCGTCGCCGGCTGCTGGCGAAACATCCGCGCCATCTTGGCGTGCTTGAACTGGCGGCGGAAAAGGCCGGCTGGACCAAGCCGTTGCCCTCCGGTCGCCACCGCGGCATCGCCGTACATGAAGCTTTCGGAAGCTTCTCCGCGCAGGTTGCGGAAGTCTCCATTGAAGGCGGCCAGGTGCGCGTCCACCGCGTGGTCTGCGCCATCGACTGCGGCGCTTATGTGAACCCGGGCATCATTGAGGCCCAGGGCCACAGCGGCGTAGTGTTTGGCATGTCCGCGGCGATGTATAACGAACTCACGTTCTCCAAAGGACGTCTCGACCAATCCAACTTTCACGACTATCCCATGGTGCGCATCAATGAGTGTCCGGAAATTGAGGTGCACATCGTCAAGAACAAGGAGAAGTCCGGCGGAATCGGCGAGCCGGGAGTGCCGTGCACGGCGCCGGCCATCGCCAACGCGATTTTTGCCGCCACCGGCAAACGCATTCGCAAACTGCCCATCCGGCTCAACGAGGCCGTCTAAAATGCGGAGACGAATCATGATCAGGAATCCCAAGGCAGTCCTTGTGAGTCTGGCCGTTCTCATTGTGGCCCTCATGCTGGCTAGCGGAGCGGCCGCGCCTGCTGCGAAGAACAACGCCACCGCCAACAATTCCAACGCAAGCGTCGGCGACGCCAAGTCTGGCGATGCGGCGACGTTCACGGCGCTCGTCCCGGTGCTGCGCCATCCGCGCTGCCTCAACTGCCATTCCACGGGCGACTATCCTCGCCAGGGCGATGACGGCCATCCCCACGCCATGAACGTGCGGCGCGGCGCAGGCGGAATGGGTGTGACCTCACAAAAATGCGTGACTTGCCATCAGGACCACAACCTTGCGGGAGCACATTTGCCTCCGGGAGCGCCCAACTGGCGGCTTCCTTCGGCGCGGACGCCCATGATCTGGCGCGACCGCAGCGACAAGGAAGTCTGCGAAGAATTGAAAGACCCGAAACAAAATGGCGGAAGATCACTGCAAAAGATTGTGGAACACATGACCGCTGACAAGCTGGTGCTCTGGGGCTGGAGCCCCGGCGAAGGACGCAGCCCGGTGTCCATGCCGCAAGCCGAGTTCGCGGCCAAGGTGAAAGCCTGGGCGGCCGCTGGCGCTCCGTGTCCGGCCCGGTGATGCAAGACTGTAATCTGATGGCCAGGGCCAAGTCCAGCGGCAACATTTCCGCGTGAGGCGATCTCATTGAAGACCTTCAAGATTCTCTGCTTTGCGATTTCCCTTTCTTGGGGACTCAGCCTGGCCGTGGCACAGACAGCTTCGACCAGCCCTTTCGTACAGGCACCTGAAGGCATTCCGCGCGACCTGGCGCGGCAGCGCGCGCAGCGAATCACGGATGTCCGCTATCAACTCAGATACACCATTGTGCCAAAAGCGGATGCGATCCAGGGATGGGAGTTGCTGCGCTTCGTCTGGACACCTGACAAGAGCAGCAGTCAACCGGAGTGGCTGGATTTTCGCGATGGATCTATCAGCAAGCTGGTCGTCAATGGCCAGCCCGCGCCGGAAACCAACCGTACCGGCCACGTCGAATTGCCGGCGGCACTGCTCAAGCCCGGCAAGAACTTGGTGAGGATCGACTTCACCGCGCCCATCGCGCCGGCAGGCAAGGCCATCACGCGCTTTGAAGATAAGGACGATGGCAGCGAGTATGTCTACACGCTGTTTGTTCCGATGGACGCCGACATGGCGTTTCCGTGCTTCGATCAGCCAGACCTGAAGGCGATATTCAGCCTTGATTTGACGGTGCCGGACGACTGGACCGTGATTTCAAACAGTGTTGCATACGGGCCGGTCGAGCAGACGGCCCTTCATGTTGGTTCCACAGAGATCGGTATGCAACGGTTCTCGTTCGCTGAAGCCAAGCCCATCAGCACATATCTGTTTGCCTTCGCCGCGGGGCCGTTCCAGCAAGTCCACAATGTGCCGGGATTGCCGGGGCTTTACGTGCGCAAATCGAAATTGCAGAAAGCCGAAGCAGAGGCCGCGGCGGTGCAACAGATCACGGCGGACGGCATCAAGTATCTTTCCGACTACTTTGCTCAGCCATTTCCCTTCCGCAAGTACGACATGGTGATGATTCCGGGCTTTGCCTATGGCGGCATGGAGCATGCCGGGGCAACGTTTCTGCGGGAAGAGTCGATCCTCTTCCGCACCGCGCCGACGCACAGCGACCGGCTGAACCGCGACATCCTGCTGCTGCACGAACTTACGCACCAGTGGTTCGGCGACCTGGTAACCATGCGATGGTTTTACGATCTGTGGCTCAAAGAAGGCTTTGCGCAGTACATGGCATACCACGCGCTGAACGCTCTCAAGCCGGATGAAAACGTATGGAAGCGCTTTTATCAGGCGATCAAACCGGCAGCGTATGCCATCGATTCCACGCAAGGAACCACGCCGATCTATCAGGATATTCCCAACCTTAAGGACGCGAAGTCGGCGTATGGAGCCATTGTCTATTCGAAAGCGCCCGGAGTGATCAAGCAGCTGGCATTTGTAGTGGGCGAGAACCAGTTCCGCGACGGGCTGCGTCTGTATTTGAAGGAACACGCTTACTCCAACGCGGAGTGGAATGATCTGGTGCGGGCGCTTGAGCAAACCTCAAAGAAGCCGCTGGGTGAGTGGGCTGACGCGTGGATCAAACGGAGAGGCATGCCGCAGGTGGATGTGGAGTGGAGTTGTGCGGAGACCAAACAGTTCGATCACGCGAAGCAAATCAATCGATTCGTCATTCGGCAGCATAGCGTCCTGAACGAAGGCGGAACGTGGCCCATCGCGACGCAAATCATTCTCAACTTCGGCTTCAAGGGAACCGACGTTACCGCTGAAGGCGAACCCACGAATGTTGTTGTCCGGCTGGGCGCCAGGAGTGTGGAGCTGAAGAGCGATTTCAGCAGCAAAGAAACCGAGGTGCGCAGCGCCATCGGCCAGCCTTGTCCGAAATTCATTTTCGCCAACAAAGGCGATTTTGCCTACGGGCGTTTTCTGTTGGATTCGGCGAGTCGCGAAGCAGTGAAACAAGACCTCGACCGGATGGCATCGGTTTTCGACCGGACCTTGCTGTGGGGTTCGCTGTGGGACTCTGTGCGCGAAGCGGAGATGGACCCTCGCGAATACATCGATCTGGCGCTGCGAAATCTGCCCACAGAACAAGACGAATCGCTGGCGCAGAGCATCATCGGACGAACGACCGCGGCGCTGCATCGCTACGTGAGTCCTGAAGTCCGCTCGCAACTTGCGCCGAAAATGGAGGCCCTGGCTGCCGAGCAGATGCTCCAATCGCCATCGCAAGACATGCGGATCACCTGGTTCCGAGCGCTGCGCGGCGTGGCAGAGACTGACAAAGCCCGCGGCCAGCTCAAAGACATGCTGAGCGGCAAGCTCACGGTTCCGGGTGTGGAGCTGCGTCCGCTGGACCGCTGGACCATCGTGGAGTCACTGGTCGCACAGAATGACCCTGAGGCGGAAACCGTGCTGGCGGCGGAGGAGAAGCGCGATCCTTCAGGCGACGGCAAAAAATACGCTTACATGGCCGCGGCGGCGCGTCCGGATGCGAAGACCAAGCAGCAGTATTTTGACGAATACCTGCACAACGCGTCGCGTCCTGAGGACTGGATTGAAATAAGCCTGGGCAGCTTTAACTGGTGGAACCAATCTGACCTCACCCAGCCCTACCTGGCGCCGGCGCTGGATGCCCTGCCGCAAGTGAAGCGCGCGCGAAAGATATTTTTTATGCTGGCATGGCTCGACTCGTTCATTGGCGGGCAACAGTCGGCGGCAGCTCGAAAGCAGGTGCATGACTACCTGCAAGCCGCGTCACTCGACAAGGACTTGAGACTGAAGCTGCTGGAGGCAGTGGACGAACTTGATCGAACCGTGAAAATAAGAGACAAGTTCGGGGCAGCGAATGGGAGCAGCGCCATAACGAAGTGAAGCACGCGGCCAGGCCCATACCCGCCACCGCGCACAACTTCTTATCGCCATTATTGCAGCTTTATGCCGCGCGGCGGGTGTAAGCGTCAGACCCCTGTTGTTTGACCACTTTGTTATAGAGGCCGATGACCAGGATGGATGGCGCCCACTGGCCTACAAACATGGCCCAATCGTTCTTGCCCACGCTCTTGAGGATGGCGGAAGCCAACATGGCGCCTATGGCCGCGCCCAGATAGCCGGCGGAAGGGATTTTGGCGGTTTGGGACTCAATGGCCGAATTTAACTGATCTTCACGTGCTCCGGGCACACCGGGACTGATGGGAAATGACATAGCGCTGGTACTCCTTGTTTTTTTGGGATTTGCTGGTTCTAAAGACATATGATGTAGCGCGGTGGGCGATAGATGTCATACCAGGGCAGGAATGGAAAGTAGCTGGAATCTTAATCACCTGGAGCGGGCAGGATTGCTCCATTAAGGGCCGTTAAGGATTTTCGCAATTCGGGCGAAGTTACTGTAGGTGAACAAGGGAGTTTTCCCCTATTTTCAGGTGCGCAATACGCAAACAACCGATGTATAATTTTGGGGAGATGCCGAAGTATTCGATCGTAGTCCCGTTTCATAACGAGCAGGAGAGCGTGACCGCGCTTTATGACCGGCTGAAGGCCGTGATGGAAGCAACGGGCGACACGTTTGAACTCGTTTTCGTGGACGACGGCAGCATTGACCGCACCTACAAGCTTTTGCGCGAAATTGTGACCATTGACAGCCGTGTGGTGGTGGTGAAACTGCGCCGCAATTTCGGGCAGACATCGGCGCTGGCCGCGGGATTTGCGCACGCGCAGGGAGAATTTGTGATCGCCATGGATGGCGACCTGCAGCACGATCCCGAGGACATCCCAAAATTTCTGGAAATGCTGGAGCAGGGCTATGACCTGGTGAGCGGCTGGCGCAAAGAGCGCGTGGACAACTTTGTGATGCGCCGCCTGCCTTCGCGCATTGCCAACTGGGCCATGTCCAAGCTGAGCGGAGTGGACATCCACGATTTCGGCACAACATACAAGGCTTA
Source organism: Candidatus Angelobacter sp. (assembly GCA_035703825.1). GTDB lineage: Bacteria > Acidobacteriota > Terriglobia > Terriglobales > Acidobacteriaceae > Angelobacter. Next base: position 36,314 of record DASSXL010000086.1, on the reverse strand, counting down.
CCGCCGCGAGATCATTCAGCAACTTCCCTTGTATGGCGAACTGCATCGCTTCATCCCCGCGCTGGCTTCGTGGTATGGGGCTTCAATCTGCGAAATTCCCATCAAGAACATTGTTCGGCCCAAGGGCAATTCGCATTACGGCATTTCCCGCACCTTCCGTGTCTTCTTTGACCTGATTACCATCCGCTTCCTGCTGAAATATATGTACCGTCCGCTGCACCTGTTCGGGACGGTAGGCATGCTCTCACTGCTGGGCGGGCTGGGCGTTGCTTTCTGGCTCATGGTATCCAAACTGATTTGGCATCTGAGCGTAATGGGAGAGCACGGGCCGTTGCTGATCTCCGCCGCAGTCTTGATCGTCTTTGGCGGACAGATGCTGGCCCTGGGACTGCTGGGCGATCTGCAGGTAAGGAACTTCCAGGAACCTCAACGCCGCGTGCCTTATACCGTGGCGCACGTGTTGCGATCGCAAAGCCAGGAACAAGCGGTCAACGAGTAAGTCCAGACTTCTACAAAGAGAATAAAAAATGACCCCAGTTACCACGCCAACAGAACTGCGGCTGGCCAAACGCATGGCCCGCCTGGGAACGGAAACCGCATTTGAAACCCTGGCCAAAGCCCGCGCGCTGGAGGCACAAGGCAGAAGCATCATCCATCTGGAGATCGGGGAACCGGATTTTGACACGCCGACTAACGTGATTGAAGCCGGAGTGGATGCCATCCACAAGGGATTCACGCATTACACGCCTTCCGCGGGATTGCCCGCGCTGCGCGAAACCGTTGCCGCGGAAGTTACGCGCACCCACGGCGTGCCGGTAACTGCCGACGAAGTTGTGATCGTGCCGGGCGGCAAGCCGACGATCTACTTCACTTTTACCGCGCTGGTGGAAGAAGGCGACGAGGTCATTTATCCCAACCCGGGCTTCCCTATTTATGAGTCTCTGATCAACTTCACCGGCGCCAAGCCCGTCCCGCTGCAGATGCGGGAAGAAAAAGATTTTCGGCTCGATCCTAACGAACTGGCTGACCTGATCACCGACCGCACCAAGCTGATTGTGATGAATTCGCCGCATAACCCGACTGGCAGCGTTCTGACGGAACAAGATGTAAAGGATATTGCCGCGGCCATCGGCGACCGAGACATCATGGTGCTTTCCGATGAAATTTACAGCCGGTTGATCTTTGAAGGCCGGCACCACTCTCTAATGTCGCTGCCCGGATGGAGAGACCGCGTGATCATGCTGGATGGCTGGTCCAAGACTTATGCCATGACCGGATGGCGCCTGGGCTATGGCGTGATGCGCAAAGATCTGGCCGCGCAGTTTGGCCGCCTGATGACCAACGTGAACTCGTGCAGCGCCAGCTTTACCCAGGTTGCGGCCATGGAAGCGCTCAAAGGCAACCAGGCGTCAGTGGACAACATGCGTGAGCAGTTCCACGCACGCCGCGATAAGTTCATCGCCGGACTCAACAACATTAAAGGCTTCAGTTGCCGGTTGCCGCACGGGGCGTTTTACGCATTCCCCAACGTGCAGAAGACAGGGTGGCCATCAAAGAAGCTGGCGGAAGCCATGCTGAACGAAGCTGGCGTCGCGTGCCTTTCCGGCACGGCGTTTGGCCAGTTCGGTGAAGGCTATCTGCGCTTCAGCATCGCCAACTCCATGGAGAACCTGGACGAAGCGCTCAAGCGCATTGGCGACTGGGCGAAGAAGAATCTGTAACCGCAGAACGGTCGCCGCAGATTACACAGATAAACGCAGATTCAAAACCATAGCCGCGAATTTCGCGAATAAACACGAATCAGAAGAATTTGGTAATTGGGTAATTTGATTGACGAAGGCCAGATTACCCCTCTTTTATTATTTCGCAATGGTTATGGCAGGGCGATGGTGGAGTGAGCTGGTCTGAAGTTAGATGTGAAGACTGCGGGCCATTTCATTTCAACGCAGGAGAATTCACGGCAAATGGTTGAGCCAATCCGCTTTCATCCCAGGAAGATAACCGACAAAATGTAAAAAAAGAGGGAATCTTCGCGATTCCCTCTTTGCATCTGCGCTGCGTGCCGTCGAACCGCTACGGCGTGCAATGCATGGTAAACGTCGCGTGGTTGGATTGCAGCGGGCCAGGCGTTAGGATCTCAATGGCTTGCCATCCCGTCAGGCTGGTCAGGCCAGTTCCTCCTACATCCCATGTAGTTGAGACGGTGGTGGTGCCGGGTCCAAAGGTACGAGGGGGATGGGTCGTATCAATCCCACCATCACTCCGTAAGAACCTGTATGTGCCACTCACGCCCGGCGGCGACGTAATGGTGCCGTTAAAAACAATGTGTACCGGGCAGTGTCCGGTAGGTGATGGGGCGACGTTCAAGACCGCGGTTATCGGGCTGCTGGGAGCAACCGGATGCCGGTGTAAAGGGTTGGTTGGATCGGTTTCCGGCACAGGGCCACCTGGAAAGAAACCATTGCCCGGAAAGAAGCATTCGGGATAGCCCGGAGGCGGCGTCGCGCTCCAGGGAGAGCCATGCGCCCCCAAGTGGACCGCAGGTGCCGCGCCGTGATGGAGTACAGGCGTGGCAGGGTTTCTGACATCGGCCCCCGCCGCCACCACGATCACATCGGCATACACGGTGAAATCAGAATCAAATGTATGGTCCGGATGGATATTGAGCGTTCCGGTGGAGGGCGTCAGATGGTCCGGCTGAGGAACGGTGTTTTGTCCAATCACGCCATTGGAATTGTTGACGGTGATGTAGACATCGACCGGCGTTTTTCCCAGGTGGACCGCACCGCTGTTCTTTAGAAACAGGGCAACAACTGTCAGGTCAGCAGTTCCATCAGGATGGCGGTCGCCGCGATGCATGATGGTATCGCTGGCGCCGGTGCAGACGCAAATAGGCACTCCCATCAGGGGAATGGTGGCAGGTAAAAGGGCCGGAGCGCCCATGCGCGAGGGCAACTCAATGGAAGCATCGGTACCGGTTTTGAGAAGGTCATAACCAGCCTGTTGGGCTGAAGCAAACGGCAGAGAGAAAAACAAAGCAAACACACAGACGACCGCGAACCTGCTCGCGAGAGGGCGCTTCATCGGCATTCTCCTTGTGTTTTTGGGGAGCGTAAGAGGGCAATTAGAAACCTGGAAAGCGGGTCTGTCTTCTCCGGGATTGCTAACTTCCGGGATTTCTTACTGTCCCAAGGGGACGCCATAAGGCCCTCCTGGTGGCTTCAGTTGCCGTGCCTTGAAGAGGCGTGGCTCAGCCACGCAGCGTGAAGATGGCGATCTGCGAACGAACAAGGATTGTTGAGCTTGATAATTCGCGTGCATTCGTGCCGGCTTTGCCATATCCGCGCGCATCTGTGAAAATCAGAGGTTGACTCAATCATCTATGTCGAACAAGAGATTTCGGGTGTTTGCTACCTGCCACATTGGCGATAGCGCGGAAGCGATGCTGCGCGAGCGTGGCTATGACCTGGAGATTTATCCTGGCCCGGAAGCGCCGCCCAAAGAGCTGATTGTGGAGAAGGTCGGCAGCGGGATTGACGGGCTGATCACCACGCTGCGCGATCCCATCGATGCGGAAGTATTCGCGGCCGGCAACGGCAGCTTGAAAGTGGTTTCACAAATTGCGGTCGGCTTTGACAATATTAATCGCGCCGATGCCAACCGCTACAAGGTCCCATTCACCAACACGGCGGAGGTGCTGAATGACGCAACCGCCGAATTCACCTTATTGATGATGGGCGCGCTCTCGCGGCGGATGTGGGACAGCGAGAAGATGGTGCGCGAGCAGAAGTGGGGCGCATGGCATCCTTTTCTGCCGTTTCTGGGCGACGAAATCTCCGGCAAAACGATTGCCGTGCTCGGCACCGGCCGCATCGGGCTGGCGCTGATAAAAAAGTGTCTTGGCTTTGACATGAATGTGCTCTGCTTTGATCCCGTGTATCAAAACCAGCGGTTCACAGCCGACGTGCAAACCCTTATGGACCTGCGTTACCGGCTGGAGATGACAAACACGAAAAACTGGATCAAGTACGTGTCTCTGGAAGAGGCGCTGGGACAGGCGGATTATGTAAGCCTGCATGTACCGCTTGTGCGTGAAGGAAAGACGCCCACGTATCATTTGATCAACGAACGGACTTTGAAACTGATGCGCAAAGATGCCTATTTGATTAATGCGTCGCGCGGGCCGGTGGTGGATGAACACGCATTGGCGCGCGCGTTGAAAGAACGGTGGATCGCCGGCGCAGCGCTGGACGTGTTTGAGAAAGAGCCGCTGCCCGCGGATTCACCGCTGCTTGATCCTGAGATTGAAGATCGCTGCCGGCTGTATCACCACTTTGCCAGCGCTGGACGCATCACGCGACTCTCATGCGATCCGGAAAAGGGCATGGCTGGCCGTTGCATTCAAGGCCTGCTTGACGTTTTGGAAGGCAACTACGGTGGCGACGTAACGCGGATGCCGTACGTGGTGAACAAAGAAGCATGGACAATCGAAGGGCTGGATGGAGAAGGAATTTAGGCGGTGTGCGGAGACAGAGTCGCGCAGAAAAATCTAAGGACGGCATTTCTGCCGTCCTTGTTCAATTTACGAGGATGTTGCTATGACGATTTGCGCTTCGCACCTTTTACGTCGAGCTCATTGACGACCTGCTGGACGTTAGGAACGCTGGCGGCAAGTTTTTCCACCCGCGAGCGCTCGCTTGCGGTATCGACATCGCCTTTGAGCGTGAGCACGCCATTCTTGGAGTCAAAGCGGATGTGTTGTTTTTCCAGCCGGTTGGCGATGATCACGGCCTTAAAGTCTTTCTCAATCGCATCATCCAGGTTTGAGTCGATTTTCTTGGCATCGCTTTCCGCGCCTTCAGGGCGAACGCCGATTTCATTTGAAACCACAAAGCCGGCAGCAGCGCTTTTGGCCACTTCAGCAGCTTTTTCCTTGTCTTCCTGGGTCTTCACGTCGCCGGTGAGAGTTACAAGCTGTTTGTCGTTGTTGGTATCCACTTTTACGTCTTTGTATCCGGCATTGGCCAGGGCCTTTGAGACCTGGTCTTTCACGTCCGGTGTATTGGCTTTATTGGATGTACAGCCAATCGCCACACAAAGCAGCAGAGCGGCCAGAGTTGCCATCATGTTTTTCACGCGCATAAAGAAAGTCTCCTAGTCGGTTGGTAACGTCAGTCTCTAGAAACCCAGGGGAGGTTCTTATGGCTTGGATGCGGCGTTTGAATCAGAGGAGGGCTACACCTATCGGACAACGACAGGCGCTGTAATCATGGAACGAAATATTTTTGCGCCGTCAGCGGAGCCGAGCAGCGACTCGCTGCAGCGGTCGGGATGCGGCATCATGCCCAATACGTTGCTTCCTTCATTGCAAATGCCGGCAATGTTATCGAGCGATCCGTTGGGATTTGCTTGTGGCGTGATCTCGCCTTCGGGCGTTGAGTAGCGGAAAACGATGCGCTTCTGGCGCTTCAGCGCGTCGAGCGTCTGCGCGTCACAATAGTAATTCCCTTCCATGTGGCCGATGGGGATCCTGAGCACCTCGCCTTTTTTGCAGGCGTTGGTGAAAGGCGTTTCGGCGTTTTCCACGCGCAGAGAGACAAACTTGCAGATATATTTCAGCCCGGCATTGCGCATGAGCGCTCCGGGAAGGAGTCCGGCTTCACACAAGATCTGAAATCCATTACAGATGCCGATGACTAGGCCTCCGGAAGAGGCGAACTTGCGTACCTGATCCATGATGGGCGCGAATTTCGCAATGGCGCCAGTGCGCAGGTAATCGCCATAAGCAAAGCCGCCCGGCACAATAATGGCGTCACAATTCTGCAGATCGTGCGACTCATGCCAGAGCATGGTTGCCTGCTGGCCGGTGGCGGCGATGGCCGCGTTGTAGCTATCCTGATCGCAGTTGGAGCCGGGAAAAATGATGACGCCGAATTTCATGGTGTTATTTTATCAAGCGAGGTCAAACAGCAGTGTTACTGGCGACAAGTTACTTTATGTCGATGTCAAAGAATTTGGTAATTGGATAAATTGGTAATTTGGTAAATGAAAACATGGAGCGCGTGACGATGTTCAATTACCAATTTACCCAATTACTCATTTACCAAATTTCATCCGGCTCACGACATCAGGCATCTGAATACCCATGGACTGGCAAGACTGGCGCTCCCACGCACGCACCACCGGCACGGCCCTCAAGAACTGGTTTATCGCCCAGTGCTATGATTCTCTGGCCGTAGCAGCTCTGTGGCTGGTGGGATTGCTGATCATCGGCATTCCCTGGGCCCCTCTTTGGGCGATTTTGGGCGGCGTGCTGCAGTTTATTCCCAACTTCGGAGTGATGATCTCCTTGATCGGGCCTGCGCTGCTCGGCGCGCTAAGCCATGACCACATGCGGTTTTTCTACGTCCTGATCCTGTTCGCGGTGATCATGATCACCGACGGTCTTTTTCTTCAGCCATATCTCATGAAGCGCACCGCAAAAGTGCCGTTCTGGGCCGCGCTGGTTGCGCCGATCGTGCTGGGCATCATCATTCCCTTCTGGGGAGTGCTCCTGGCGCCGCCGCTGCTGGCCGTGATCTATGCGTTTCGCAGAGAAGTGCCAGAAATCCTGCCGCCTGCGCGTTGATCGATGAGCTGCGGTGCCTTCAGTTCACGCTTTCCCTGATCGCCGATAGCCTCTTCGCCGTTTGCGGGCCGGACTATCAGGGAGCAGTCCTTTGACTCCCAGAAATATCCAGAAAAACAGAATTGCCAGCAGATAAATGCATCCCCACAACCCCACGACTTTGCCTTGCAGGTCGCGCTGAGCCATGGTCGCGGCAATGGCTTCCGCCAAGCCGAAAGACGTCATGACCGTCACAAATAGCACGATGACTAGAAGACAGGCCTTCTGTCCCGCGCTGAATACCGCCTTGCCGGAAGCGATGTTCCGGTAGAACCGGCCTTCATTCAGGTTGGTGTCAGGAAACACGATATTGCGCTGGCGATTGATAACGTCGCGTTCCCAATCCTTCAAGCTCATGGCGCGGAAATGATACACCGGCTCGTGCTATAATCTACCTTGTTTTCCTGCGCTTATGGCGCGTGCCGCCTCTCCTTGTTGGCTGCGTAAATCTTTGATTCTCTGAGGTTACCCACATGTCTGGCCACTCAAAATGGGCCACAATCAAGCATAAAAAGGGCGCGCTGGACGCCAAGCGCGGCAAGATCTTCACCCGTCTGATCAAGGAAATCACCATGGCCGCCAAGAGCGGCGGGGGCGACGTTGAAGGCAATCCGCGCCTGCGCACGGCGGTGGCTGCCGCCAAGGCGGAAAACATGCCTGCCGACAACATCAAGCGCGCCATCCAGCGCGGCACCGGCGAGCTTGAAGGCGTGAGCTACGAAGAAATCACCTTTGAAGGTTACGGCCCAGGCGGCGTGGCACTGCTGGTGGAGGTCACCACGGACAATCGCAACCGCACGGTCAGCGAGATCCGCCATGCCTTCACCAAAGGCGGCGGAAACATGGGTGAAGCCGGCTCGGTTTCCTGGATGTTCCATAAAAAAGGCTCCATTGTGGTTTCCAAGGCCAAGTCCAAGGAAGACGATCTGATGAACATCGTCCTGGAAAATGGCGGCGACGACCTGAGCGACGACGGCGAAAACTGGGAGATCATCACTCCTCCCAACGCGTTTGAAACCGTGCTGGAAGCGGTAAAGAAATCCGGCGCCGAAGTCGTCCATTCCGAACTGGGCATGATTCCCCAGACTTACATGAAGCTGGAAGGCGCAGCCGCCAACTCCATGATCCGCCTGCTGGAAACACTTGAAGACGCCGACGACGTCCAGAACGTCTATTCCAATTTTGACGTTGACCAGAAGACCCTGGAACAGGTCAGCTAGGCCAGTCCAATCGACATGGAAGGCGGTCCGCAAGGGCCGCCTTTTTGTGTGTGCTGCACGGTACATATCCGCCCCCGCCATCCAATGCTCTCAACCTCTTGTCATCCTGAGTGACGCGCGCGTGAATGCGCGCGCAAGTCGAAGGATCCCGAGAATTCGTCCTTTGCCATGTTGCACCAAGGCGTTCTCCCAGGAATGTTTCGGTAGAACTCCCTGTAACAGCATGGCTGCAAGCGGCTGCATCGGGATTCTTCGACTCGTCGTCGCATGCGCTCCGACTTCGCTCAGAATGACAAGGGGAAAGGGTTTTAGAGAAGAAACGGCATCGACGCCGGTCCGATTTCAGCCCCCATTTAAAATGTCAAAGACCCTGTCATTTCTTGCCGCCTTGGGCGGCGCGTTTATTATCTGATCCGCGTTCATCCGCGCCGATCCGCGGTAAGTTCTCCCTTCCTGATCAGTGTTCACCTGATCAGTGTTCATCAGTGTGAATCAGTGGTAAGAGCTTTCCTCGCGAAGCTGCGCGACCGGACAATCGCCGCCACGTCCACGTCGTAGTACTCATACCATTTCTGCCGGCCGGTGTTTTGCGCCTCACGATGGCGCATCTGGTTTCTCCACTCCGCCAGCGACGCCTCGTCCCGCCACCACACCACGGTCAAGCGCTCTCCATCGGCGGCGGTGTAACTTTTCACGTCCACAAAGCCCGGGTTCTGGCGCACCAGGGATTCCATCTCGGCATTCATGGCCTGATAGTCTTCCACGGCCTGGCTTGTGAGCTTGGAACGAAACAGAATGACCATGGACGGCTTGTCTTGGTTTTCATTGGGCTGCATGCACATTGGAGATAGCGCGCGGGCCGCGAGGTGCAAAAAATCCTCTCCCTTAAAAGCCTTTTGTGCCGTTTACCGCCACCATTCTGCCTGCGTGAAGTCAATCTTATGCTCAGGCCGGACTTCGTAGTCGATCTCTTGATCGAGATCCTGCATCTTGTTCCGGTACTGATTGACCCAGGGCTTCGTTGCTTCCAGCAGATCGAATGTTGAGGACATTGACAGGCTCCGGAAGAATCGCCACTTACCAGGATCATGATTGTCCTGTATCCTGCTGGCAGCATGAGCATCAACAACGGTTTCGCCAAGCAACTCAACAGCGACACGGCGGGAGTTTAGCTGTGCCTCGTGTTCAATAGGAATGTCCCACGCATTGGTCATGGCATGAGCGATGCGATCCATATCCCCCAGATTCCAATACAGCAGAGAATTGGCCAACCAGACCTTCGTGGCAGTATGTCTCTGCCAACAGTGGGTCAGCTCATGGGCCAACGTAATCACTGCGCCAGGAACAGTCTTGCAGGTTGTGTCCCTTACGTAGACGAAGTAGTCATAGTGACGCAAACGCGGCACCTTGCTGAAGTCAGCGAACAGATCAAGTAGATAGTCGGGGAAATGCAGTCTATTCCCCTGCACGGCTCCGAACACTCCGCAGTACAAAGGTCCGAGATCACAGGTCATCTCTGGTGCATCTTCATCATCGAGGAAACAGAGCAGACGCGTGTCATAAACCTCGAATCGCTTTAGTACTTCTTCACATGTCGGCCTCAGCCGGCCTTCCAGCTCTGGGCTCCTGAAGACGAGGTCTCGCTTGCTCATTTTGGGTTCCGTTCCTCCGAGCATTCGGCCGATTCTACCAGCTTAGTTGCCTCCGGCTTCTAGGGAGAGTTCCTTCATCGTCTTTTCAATGTGGTAACTCTTCCCATCGATCCAGATCGTTAGTGCAGGTTTGCGTTCAGACACAAGCAAGCCACCAAGATGATCACCCTGTTGGGTATCGTTTATGCCGCACTGAATGCAGAAGTCAAAGGATGTGATTTGCATAGTGCTTTGGGGCAGAATTGCTCGGGTGTTCCTCTCATCAAACCGGAAAATCCTGTACTCAGGGTCGTCACTCTTCTCCGCGTCCAGTCCGTAGGAACTCGACCAGTGCTTCAGTATTCCAGCGGGAACGCGAACTGTGCCATTGATCTGAGTGATTCGGGAATCGGTGTTGTTGACGACGCTGTACGTGAGTTGCCGGATTGCGTGCCCGTCCTGAGTCCTAGACGTTAAGGGTGTCTTGATCAGGGGAACAATGCCGATCGGCTTTAGCGCAGTCCATGCCTGGAGGCGTGCGGGCAGCGCTGCCAAGACTTCCATTTCATCCGTGAACGTTATGGGATTCAGATGGAGCAGATCCCTGATGCCTTCTCTGCCAACAGACTCATGAATGAAGGCAATGACTGGCAGCTGTCTCTTCTCCACATGCTGGATGTATGCGGTGATGGCAATCTCCTGTTCAATCCACACAGATGCACGTGTGTGGACTGAGCCATCTGGCCGGCTTATCTTGCCCCTTGGGTGCAGGACAGTAATGAAACCGGAGCAATCACGCAGGTGGTCCAGGATGTTCTCGTTCAGACCCTTGAGGTCCTGGACCTGTTCAGCGAAGAATGGTTGCATGCCTAAGCCCTCGACCATCGCGTATATGCTCTTGCCAAGAGCCTTCTCGGCTGTGGTGTATTGACCGCATGAGATGAAGATCAGTGGCTTGCTCATTTATCGTTTAATACAGCCCACACCGGAGCCCTCATTGGTTCCGGCTTTCGAGTTTAGATGGCAAGGAAACCGTGGCTATGCAGAACACCGACAGGAATATCGGCTTCCGGGAATGGAAGACTCTCGTTTGGGCCAAAATCGGTCAGCAGCATTTCCAGACGGCCATCGATAATTTCCTGACTGAATCCGAATGTTGCCAACACTTTTCTCGCATCTGCTTCTTCTCGATATGTGACAACCGGTCCGGTGCTGACGGATGGCCCGATGCGCTTAACAAATACCTGCAGCCGTCCAGAGTTCATCTTGTTGATCGATACTTGTACTTGCATCGCTAGATTGTACCTGTTCAGCTTGATCGAAGTGGATATGGGTCTTTCATCCGCTGATATATCCGTTCAGCCATCTCGATGGCGTCTGCAATCTGCGGGCCACGCGGGGGGATTTACTCCCGCTCTCTTCTCGGACCAGGCGCACCGCGGCGATCAGGCATGCACCCGGATAAATGATCTTGGCCGATCCTTCGTTGGCTTGATTCACGGCCCAAGGATAGGCGACAATAGAGCGAAAGTCAAATCGGGAGAGACGAATGTCCAAAGCAACCTTCACGCCTTCAGAACCAGAGAAGGAACACTCCGTTGAGCACATCTTTTACGAGCTGCAGATGCTGTTGGATTGCCGGGTGCTGTTTGAGAACGCGGCTGCGAAGCACCGGCAAGCCACCGATGTTCAGGACCAGATGACCTGGTCAGCAACACAGAATGCCATCATTGAATCATTCTTACTGCACTTCCGGAACCTGAAGCAGTTCCTGGATAACAAGCAGTATCCGAACGACGTGAAGGCAAGGGACTATTCACCAACGTGGGTGCCGGATCCCACCCTGGCTGATGCCGCGGAGGACACGCGCGTCAATCGCAAGCTAGCACATCTCAGCTATGACCGCGTAAGTGGCACCCGCGGCTGGAATCTCGAACCTATGGAGAGGCGAGTCTGCACCGTATTCCAGAAACTCCTGGGAACGATCGAGGTCAAGTATCATCCGCTGTTCGCTGGTTGTCGGACTAAGTTGTCCGCATACGGCTATTGACTGACGTTCAGATCCAAGAGCACTTTGGGGAATGACGGTAATCGCAGCCCCGCAACTCCAATATTCGCTTTACATTCGTTACTAATTGCGCTATGTTTTGGCTTGATTCGCTATATATTCGTTGGAGAACACAGTAGCAAAGAGCACACATCGAGAGCGACTGGCAGAGGCAAGGCAGAAACAACGTGATTCGAGGCCAAAAAAAGCAAAAAAAGAGGGTTCGACTGTCTTGTGACTGTCTTATCGAATTGGGGTTTGGCTTTTGCTTTCAACAAAACGTCTATGGGGGGGTGGGTATCTGGCTGAGGGTACGCAGGCAGAGGGCTGCAAGAATCGCCGTGATCGCCGACATCGCGCGACATCGCCGGGATCGGAAAACCAAGACTTAACCACAAAGACCACGAAGAAACACAAAGGAGAAGTTATGCAAGGAATCAAGTCTCCGTACAGCCCGAAAGATGATTTTGGGTACAGGCAGGGAGAAGATGCGCTGGGTTTGGACGAACAAGAGCGAGACTTATGGTACAAAGCGCGCAGCGAGGATGAGCGATTTGCCATCATGGAACAGCGGGATGCACGGCGGTTGAAGGAACATCAGGAGCGGGAGAAACAGGAATGGCCAAAGACCCGCGCGGGGCAGTTACTGAAGAAGCTGGGAGAGTGCTTTGCGGAATACAAGGCTTGCCTGGAGCATGATCCGCGATTGCAGGAGAAAGCGCTGGCGTTTGATGAGATGAACCAGAAGATTTTTAACCGAATGCGAACCAATATCGAGCGGGCACACCATGCGCCCAGATGCCAGCATCCAAGAGCCGGCGGTGGTACGTGCCGGGCGCCGCGAGTGCGCGGAAAGAAGCTGTGCCATATGCACCTGATGCTGGAAGAGGCGAGGCCGGAAAAGATCAATTTGCCGAACCTGGGGGATCCGTATGGCATCCATGGGGCGATTGCCAAAGGAGCGCAGGGGGTGGTGGACGGAAAGCTGGATTACAAGCAGGCGTCGATACTGGGATATTTCCTGCAACTGGCGCTGAGCAACGTTAAGCACGTGAAGTTTGAAGAAGAGCCGGAATCGGAAAAGAGTTAGCCGCAGATTTACGCAAATTAAACGCAGATCGGGCCAAGAAAAGGCCGCTCAGGCGGCGGGAAACAGCAGGTCTTTGAAAATTTGAATCGAGCGGCGACGGGTTAGAAGGCATAGCTGTCGAGAGCGGATCCAGTGACGGCCTGCGGCTCACTCCCCTTCCTCTCCGCGACTCCGCGACTCCGCGGTAAAAAATCGCGAAACAGCCCGGATATTTGCAGATTCACACGCTTTGAACAAATAAAGCGTATGATCGGAGCCAATGACAACCTCAACTAAAACTCCAACGCGGCTATGTCCAACCTGCCATGGCTCAGGCATCTTATTCGGAATGCGCTGCTCACCTTGCAGCGGCCACGGTGAAGTTCCACCTCCCGCGAAAAGCTAAGGTAGCCGGACCGGCGTCTGTTTGCGAAAGTCTTGACTCCGCCCTTAACCCCCGTGTAAGCTTAAGCGCGTAAATGCACCAGCTATTCATCAACCCGGCTTCCGCCCGCAACATGGCCATGTGTTGCTGTATGTGTACAGGCGAGCGGCCGGTGCTGAGCAATTTTTCTTAGATTTACACTCAGATTCAACACCGGGGCCGCTCAAACGAGCGGCCTTTTGGTTTTTCTGGCTGCTCACGGGACTTGAGCGACTCCTTTCACGAAAAGAGGAAGGTATGTCAAAGCTGAAGCAGCCAATCGCAATCTATTACGAGCATCCGCACTGGTTCGTGCCGCTCTTCAAAGAGCTGGACCGCCGCAAGGTGCCTTACGTCCGCATTGACGCGGCCCAGCACCACTTCGACCCCGCGCACCTCAACGGTGAAGGCGGCTATTCCCTGGTCTTCAATCGAATGAGCCCTTCAGCCTACCGCCGCGGCCACGGCCAGGCCATCTTCTACACGCTCTATTACCTTGACCATCTGGAGCAGCGCGGCAAGCGCATTGTGAATGGCCAGAAGGCGTTTCGCTATGAGACGTCGAAGGCGTTGCAGCTATCGCTGCTGGAAACGCTGGGACTTCCCTACCCCAAGAGCCGCGTGATCAACCATCCGGCGGACGCCGTGGGGGCCTCTGACGGTTTGCGCTTCCCAATTGTTGTGAAACCGAACATCGGCGGCAGCGGCGCGGGCGTGACCAAGTTCAATACGCGCGCTGAGTTGGAAACCGCCGCCATGGCCGGCACGCTCGATCTTGGACTGGACTCGACCGCGCTGGTGCAGGAATTTATTCCGGCGCGCGGCGGACACATTGTTCGCGTTGAAGTGGTCGGCGGAAAATTTTTGTATGGAATTAAAGTCCACCTTACGGGCGAAACCTTTGATCTCTGCCCCGCCGATATTTGCAAGACCACTGGCGGCCAGGATCTGGCGCGCGCCGCATGCCCCGTGGACGCGCCGAAGACCGGATTGAAGGTGGAAGGCTACACTCCGCCGGACGAGATCATTCAGCAAGTGGAGCGCATCATGCAGGAGGCGCGGATTGAGGTCGGCGGCATTGAATACATTGTCGATGACCGCGATGGCCAGCTTTATTTTTACGATATCAACGCGCTTTCCAATTTCGTGGCCGATGGGCCCAAGGTCGTTGGCTTTGACCCGTTTGTGCGGCTCGTCGACTTTCTGGAACAGGAGGCAGCGTGATGCGATACGGATACTGGCTCCCTGTTTTCGGCGGCTGGCTGCGCAACGTAGAAGATGAGCAGATGGAAACAAGCTGGGCTTACGTCAGCCGCCTGGCGCGGCGCAGTGAGGAGATTGGTTACGATCTCACGCTGATTGCCGAGCTCAACCTGAACGACATTAAAGGCCCGGAAGAGCCGTCGCTCGACGCATGGTCAACGGCGGCGGCGCTGGCCGCGGTAACGCACCGGCTGGAATTGATGGTCGCCGTGCGGCCCACGTTCCATAACCCCGCGCTGCTGGCCAAGCAGGCCGCGAACATTGACCACATCAGCAATGGCCGCGTCTCGCTCAACGTCGTTTCTTCATGGTGGGCCGATGAAGCGCGCAAATACGGCGTGCAGTTTGACCAGCATGACGATCGCTACGCCCGCACCTCAGAGTGGTTGGACGTGGTGGACCAGGCCTGGAAACACGATCACGTGAATTACGCCGGCAAATATTACAAGGTCGAAGACCTGATGTTGCAGCCGAAGCCGGTTTCGCGTCCGCGCCCGGTGATCTATGCCGGAGGCGAATCCGAAGCGGCCAAGAACCTGATTTCGCAGAAGTGCGACGCCTACGTGATGCACGGCGATCCGCCGGAGAAGATCCGCGAGAAAGTCCGCGATCTTTCAGAGCGCCGTGAGCGTTGGGGCCTGCCGCCGATGCAGTTTGGCGTCGCCGCGTACGCCATTGTGCGCGACACCGAGCGCGAAGCCCAGGAAGAGCTGCGCCGCATTACCGACGTCCAGCAGAACGCCGCTGGATACCAGAACTATCAGCAGTGGCTGGCCAACACGCAGCTTGAGCAGCGCGTTTCACTGCAAGACTACTCGGTATCGAATCGCGGCTTGCGTTCCGGGCTGGTAGGAACGCCGGAGCAGGTGGCTGAACGCATCGCCGAATTTGAAGATGCCGGCGCCGGCTTGCTGCTGCTGCAGTTCAGCCCGCAGCTTGAAGAGATGGAGCGTTTCTCCCGGCAGGTAATCCGGGCTGAAGTACGGACTCTGCCACGTGCGGTCGAGCCGCGCACGCTGGCCCAGGCGGTTTAACGATTTCGCGTCCCGCGAAACTGAGGAAACCAGCCGGCAAAGGAGCGAATTGAGCGGCTGGTTTCTTCAGGCAACAGACGAGACTCCATGCTCCTTCCCGGGAGTCTCGTCTGTTTGCAGATTTTCTTTGGACGGGTGATTTGTGGCTGGCGGAGCGGATTCTTCGCGTTGCACACTATCGCGGGGCTGTTGGCGGCTGCGCGGCTGGCTGCGCAAAAAGCTGCTGCGCGTCCTCCAGTCCCGTCTGGGTAAAATCTTCGATCACCAGGTCTGCGCCGGCCTCTTGCAGCAACTTTCTTCTTCCGTTGGCGGCAATGGCCATGCACTTCATTCCGGCAGCCTTGGCCGCCGCGACACCGGCGACGGCATCTTCGCACACCAGAATTTGATCGGCCGCAACTTGCAATCGGCACGCGGCCAGATGGAACAGAGCGGGATCGGGCTTGCCTCTCGCTACGTCTTCCGCCGTCACAATCGCATGAAAGCGGTTCAGCAAACCAAACGTATCCAGCGTGCGTTCCACACGCCGGCGGCTACCCGAAGTCGCAATCGCCACTGGAACTTCTGCCGCATCCGCCTGCTGCAAAAATCCGCTGACGCCGCGGACCAGCTTCAATTCGCTCGCGCGTTCCTGATACAGCTTTTCTTTTTCCGCGCCGTAAAGCTCTATTTGCTCGCGAGTCAGCTCGCCAAGAAAGCGCCGCAGGATCTCTTGGCGCTTCGCGCCTTCCATCACAAAGGAAAGTTCGTCATCGCCCACCGCTTTACCCTTCGACACAAAAAAAGCCTTCCACGCCTGCAAGTGGACAGGATGGCTGTCTACGATGACTCCATCAAAATCGAAAATAATGCCGGCAAGCACCTGCGTTCCTTTATTCGCCTCAGCCAGACTGCTGCGCGCAAGCCAGCCCCGGCCATGATCGCTGAGCGGCTTGATAATTTTCGAGTGTACCAATGTCCAGCAGGTATTCAGAAATTTTGTAGCCGGCCATTCGTGCCGTCATCTTCGGAAGCACGTCAAAGCCAATGTCCGCCGGCCGGTGATCAGGGATCAAGGTAAAAATCTCCTGCCCGGCAATCATCACACCCGCGAAAGCCCAGTTGCCCACGGGCCGTTCCGGCTTCTCTGCAAATTGCTGAATGACATTGTGTTCGTCCATGCTTACAATGCCGCATCGCTCGGGATCGGGCACTTGGTAGATACCCAGCGTTCCCGCAAGATTTTTCTGCTGATGAAAAGCAAGCATTCCCCGCAGGTCAACATTCGTCAGCACGTCGCCATAGAGAACGAAGAACGCTTCTTCTCCGCCAACGAATGCGCGATTCTCCGCCAGCGTTCCGGCGCTGCCCAGCAGTTGCGGCTCCTCCGCGATACTCACTTCCACGCCGCTCTTTTGTCTCACTGCGAATTCTTTCATCACGCCCGCATGAGCGTGTGCGTTGACAAGAACGTGAGTAATCCCCGCGGATTTGCAGTTGTTGAGCCAGATTTCAAGCAACGGAACGCCCTGAATCGGCAGCAGGCATTTGGGAACGCTATCAGTCAGCGGACGCAATCGCGTGCCGTTTCCAGCCGCCAGGATAAAAGCTCTCATGGAATACGCGCTTCTTACATAATCTGAATTGGCTGCCTAGCTCGACGACGCAGCCAGCCGCAGGCTCATCTGTTTCTGCTTCCATTGCCATGCGGACTCAATGATTTCACGCAGCGATGAATGCTCCGGCTTCCAGCCGAGCTCACGCATGATGCGCTGCGGGCTCGCGCACAGCGCGGCCGGATCGCCCTCGCGGCGCGCGCTTATGCGCACGGGAATCGTCCGGCCGGCAACTTCACTCGCCGCATTGCACACTTCCCGCACTGAATAGCTTCTTCCCAATCCAATGTTATAGGCGCGCATTCCAGGATGATTCAGCTTCTGCAAGGCGCGGATGTGCGCGCTGGCAATGTCCAGCACATGCACGTAGTCTCGCAAGCAGGTGCCGTCCGGCGTGTCGTATTCGTCGCCATAAATGTTAAACACCCGGCGTTCCCCGGTTGCAGCTTGCAGAAGCAACGGGATGATATGGGTTTCCGGGTCGTGCCGTTCTCCCAGCTCAGCAGTTGCGCCGGACGCATTGAAGTAACGCAGCGCGGTCACGCTCCAGCCGTAGGCTCGCGCATACCAATCGAGCGTGCGCTCAAACATCAGCTTGGTCTCGCCGTAGGAATTCACGGGATGCTTGGGATCATCTTCTTCAATCGGCACCCTTTGCGGCGTGCCGTAGACCGCCGCTGAAGACGAGAACACAAAGTTCCTGACGCCCGCCCCGCGCAGTACTTCCAGCATGGTGATGCCGGCGGCTACATTCTGCTGAAAAAAGATTCCCGGATTGCTTACCGATTCCGGAATCAGCGCTTTCGCGGCGAAATGAAACACCGCGTCAAAGCGTATGTTGCTCACCAATGATTGCATCGCGCTCTCATTGCCGATATCAATCTGAAAGAACGCCGCTCCCGCGGGAACGGAATCCCTCCATCCCGTGGAAAGATCGTCCACAATGGTTACCGCGTGCCCCGCGCGCACTAATTCTGAGCAACATACCGATCCCACATAACCTGCGCCGCCTGTTACCAACACATTCGCCATTCCCTAAACTCCTGATCCGCGCAGGACCCGCGCCGGCGTCCTTATAAGTATTTTCAGGTCGAACAAGAGCGACCAGTTTTCCGCATAGAACAAATCCATCGCAATGCGGCGATCATAACCAGCCGCCGGATCGCCCTGCACCTGCCAGTACCCGGTCACGCCGGGTTTCATTGAACTAAAAATCCAGCCTGCGTCTGCATATCTTTGCAGCTCAACCGGCGTAATCATCCGTGGACCAACCAGGCTCATCTGCCCTTTGATCACATTCCATAGTTGTGGCAGCTCGTCCAAACCGCTCCGGCGCAACGCCGCCCCGACCGGCGTAACTCGTGGATCGTTCTTCAGCTTGAAGTTAACTTCAAATTCCCGCCGTAGCCGATCATCGCGTCGCAGGGCTTCGTCGGCATCCACGCGCATGGTCCGCAATTTGAATGCGTCAAACTCGCCCTTTGGCCCCACCACGCGACGCCGAAACAATGCAGGCCCGCCATCGTGAAGCTTGATTCGCAGCGCCAGCAGCCCAATCAGCGGCGCGGAAAGTAACAGTAAGACGGCTCCCCCTGCAAGGTCGAGCGATCTCTTCAGCCCTCGCTGCCAGTATGCAATGCGCCTCTGGTTCGGCGCGATGCGTTCCGGCCTGGCGGCGGCAAGCGTTGGCAACTTTAAGCCCCTGCAAGAGCGGTGGCGTTGGGTTTGGCCGCTGCGCGGGAAAGCATAGCAAGGTCGGACTCCACCATCATCCGCACCAGTTGCTCGAATGAAACCGTCGGCTTCCAGTTCAAGACTCTGCCGGCTTTCCCAGGATCGCCGGTGGGTGCGTCGCTTTCCGCCGACCGCACCAACGCCGGATCACTCTCAACGTGCTTTCTCCAGTCCAGCCCCACGTGCGCAAAAGCGATTTCCACCAGCTCTTTCACGCTGTGCGTTACGCCGGTCGCAATCACAAAATCGTCCGGCTGGCTCTGTTGCAGCATCAGCCACATGGCGCGGACATAGTCCCCTGCAAATCCCCAGTCGCGCCGCACATCCAGTTTTCCCAGCTTGAGTTTCTCGGCCAGGCCCAGCTTGATGCGCGCCGCCTGCTGCGTGACTTTGCGTGTCACATACTCCACGCCGCGCCGCGGCGATTCATGATTGAACGCGATGCAGGAGCAGGCAAACATGCCGTAACTCTCGCGATAATTAATGGTCATGTGATGGGCAAAAAGTTTGGCCGCGCCATACGGATTGTGTGGACGCAGCCGCGTCAGCTCGGTCTGTGGACCGCTCTCTGCCTTGCCGAAAATTTCCGCGCTGGAGGCCTGCAGGAATTTTGCCGCTGGAGCATGCCTGCGGATCGCTTCCATCATCCGCAGCGCACCCATGCCTGAAACCTCCATGGTCAAAAGCGGCTGGTTCCATGAAACCGGGACAAAACTCTGCCCCGCCAGGTTATACACCTCATCCGGTTTGATCTGCTGCATCGCCCGATCAAGAGAAGTCTGGTCGGTCAAGTCCGCTTCAACCAGCTTGATCGTGCCTTCGGCTTCGCCCAGCTCGTGGCCCTCACGCGCGATATTGCGGACGGCCCCGTACACTTCATAACCTTTTTCCAGCAGCAGCTCAGCCAGGTAAGAGCCATCCTGCCCAGTCACTCCTGTAATCAACGCTCGCATCTGGATGCACACCTCTCACCGTTAAGGGGTCTTTGGATTTATAAAGCAGAAATCAGGGTGTTTCACGTGATGATATACCCAGATCGTCTCCTGTGCCGCTTTGTCCCATGAAAAATCAGCAGCTCTCTTCAGGGCGGCCGCCTTTTTTTGCCCTAGCTCTTCAGTACTACGCAGCAGCGCAACCAGCGCCACAGCCATCGCATTTATATTAAATGGATCGAAGCACTGGGCGCCCGCGCCTGCGATCTCTGGCAGCGACCCGCGGTCAGAAGCAATCACCGGGCACCCGCACACCATGGCTTCCACCAGAGGAAGTCCGAACCCTTCATAGAGCGAAGGCATTACCAGGGCGTGAGCATGGCGGAACAGCGCGGCCAGCTCTGCCACCTCAACGTAGCCAGTTTGGACTACGTTGAGATTATGCGCCAGATCGCGGATGGCCGCGACGCGTAGCCCTTCCGCCGAACCAAAGACCACGGTTTGAAATTCCGTGCCTGCATCTTTGCGCGCGATCGCCATCGCTTCCAGCGCGCTCTTCAGGTTCTTGGTCCGCCAGCTCCCTGCTCCGGGGACAACAACATAAGGCTGTTTGATGCCAAATTTGTTTTGTAACTGTTCCCGCTCACCCGGATCAGCGTGTGGATGGAAAGTCTCCGGATCGGCCGCAAGGTGGATGGTAGAGATCCGCTCTCGTGGGACATCCAGAATTTTCTCTAGGTCACTTGCCGTCGCCAGAGAATCCGCGACAATGTGTGCCGCATGCCGTGCCGCACGCCGATAACCGGCCTGCACCAGCCTTTGCTTCCACCAGGGATAGATGGGAAAAAGAAACGGTATAAGGTCATGGACCGTGACCACCACCGGGCACTTGAGCATTGGCGTCGCATAAAAAGGACAATGAAATACGTCCAGCTTGTCTTCCTTTTCACGGCGTCGAAATTCGAGCGACGAGAGCGGAGAATATTTCGCCGAGCGCACCGGCACGATTCGCAGGTCGAGTTTGCCGAGCCCCGGCACCGGATTTTCAGGATCAATATAGGCCACCACTTCGCAGCCGGCGCGGGCAAGCGCCGGCAGAAGGCCTGCCACGTAACTTCCTACTCCGGATTTGTTGTACCAGCGGGCATCAAAGCCAACGCGCATTCCTGTCTCTCCGCCTTGTCGCTTGCGCGGCCTCAATACCACTTCCGGACCTGCTTTGGAAACCAGCATGACTTTCGGTAGTGGTACAGTTTGCCAAAAATTACAGTTTCCATCTGTCATGGTGAGCGAAGACCGAACGATCCCGCGGAGCGGGAGAGCGAGGACGAGTCGAACCATCCCGACAAAGTCTCCTTTGCCATGCCGCATCAGGGAGTTCTACCGAGACACCTGCTTTGGTTCCTGTGATATCCACTGTCAGTCAATGGCTCGATAGGCAAAATACATTTAAGAGAACTCCCTGGTCTGTACGGCAGAGGACGCATTCCCGAAATCCTTCGACTTTGCGCTGGTCCCGGCTTCACCGGAGCTGGCGCGATGCTCAGGATGACAGGTCTGATTTTTTCGCCCAAACTGCACCATTGCGTCACTTTCCTTTCACCACGCAATACTGCTTGCTTACAAAACCCGCTTGTGGCTCTTCTTTCAGATACTGAAGGTTGCCGCCGAACGAAGGTTCAGAAGAATTGGTCAGGCGCACCTCCACCACTCGCGCGCCGCTCGCCCACACCAATTGCCTGACGGCCGGCTCCCTGATGCAATGCATCTCCATCACGGGCGGCCCCTGCTTCCTGAGGACCGCGAGCAACCGGGCGCGTAACGCCACTCTCGTCCGGATTCTTGCCAATACGCTGCCTCGCAGGCTGTCTGGAAGTTGAAACACCAGTACACCGCCCGGCCGCAACACCCGTACAAGTTCCGCGATGTATCCCCGGATATACCTTTCCGCCATGTGCTGAAGCACAATGCTGGTGTAAATAAATCCAAAGTAGTTGTCTTGCAGGCTTTGCAGCTTGTCCCGCTCGTTCAGCAGAAAGCGGCACTGCGGCAGGTCGCGGTTGAACTCCTTCGCCAAAGTAATCATGGTGGGTGAAATGTCCACGCCCCAGCATTCGGCAAAGTGCTCTGCCAGCGCCCTGGTCAGCCGGCCCACGCCGCATCCGAAATCAAGCGCCGGCGCCTTCCCGTCAATGCTCACTCCCAGTTCGGCAAGGCAACGCAGCACCACCCCCAATTCATTCTTGCCTGTGGCAAAGAATTCCTCACGGCTCCATCGCCTGTTTTGTTTCGCAGGATCAGTACATATGGCCCACAGCGGATCTGCCTGCGCCAGCCCTTCCCACGTGCGTTGGAGCTCCTGGAGAGATTTCATGGCTTTCTGGCGACCATCCAGACCGTTTCATAACGATTCGCGTTGAACGCTCCGTGCAGCATCGTGTGCAATGCGTAGTAGGTGTGGTCCATCATCAGTCGCACGCCGGTCGAAACATAGTAAGGATCGAGAGATTCGTCCACCACCGCCAGGCCGGATTTTGCCAGGAGCTGCCGCAAGACAGCGGGCGTAAAGTGCGAGAGATGGATTTCACGTGACAATCCTGCCCGCGCGACTCCCAAGGCCGGACTAAATTTCTGAAAAGGCCCAAGCCCCAGCTTCTTCCCTGCCTTCTTGACCGTCGCGCTCCAGGCCAATACGTCATTAGGCACCGCGATGAACATCATCCCCCGAGCTCGCAGCAAGTCCCGGCACAAATCGATAAGGCTGGCCGGATCGTGAACGTGCTCAAGCACATGAAACAGTGTGATGTTGTCAAACGACCTCGGCGGCAGATTCAGGTCTTCAACCTGTCCAGCAAGCAGCTTGAGTCCGTATCTTTCGCGCGCGATCCTGGCCGCGACGCTTGAGACCTCTGTGCCTGTCACCTCCGCAAAGAACGGCTGCGCGTGATGGAGAAACTGCCCAATGCCCGCGCCGATATCCAGCAGGCTGCCCGGTGAACTGTGCGGCAAAAGCTTGCGCAGCCTGCGCCGCCACAGCAGGTCGCGAGCCCGCTCCTGCTGGAGCCATGAATCATACTTCCCTGCCTGCGAATAAAACCGCGCAACTTCAGCGACGAACGGCCTGGGGCTGTCAAACACGTAGCCGCAGGCATCGCAACGGCAGAGGTTGAAATCCGCATCCACTTTCTGAATACGATCGCTCCCGCATACGTTGCATAGCGTCACAACTTCCATGCCGCTTTCTGCGTCCATGGTTGGCCGCGCAGTTTCTGATGCCAAAGCATTGCTGCCCGGAGTCATTGTTCTGCCCAAGCCTGAGTTCGGCTTGCCTCGAAACCGGACGTGTGCGCTCTCAGTATTCCGAGCACCAGGAAAAACAGAGCGGCCACCTGCGGAGTGGTATGAAACAAATAGTCGACGGTACCATGCACAATCACGCCGCATACAGCGGCAAAGACCGCGATGCCGATGAGCCGCTCAAAATCGTCGCGAGATTGGCGGATGCGCCTTCGCGCCGCGCGCAATGCGCACACAATCAAAACGGCAAAAGCCATGAACCCTGCCAGCCCGCTCTCCGCCAGCAGCTCCAGATACAAATTATGCGCGTCTCCCATCCAGCCTTCGGGGAGTCCTAGCAGACCTCCCATCATCGGCCTGAGATTGCCGAAGCCCGCGCCCACCAAGGGTGCGCGGGCAAATACCATGAACGCCCCACCCCAGATAGCCAGCCGCGAGACCGCGGTGTAGTCGTCAATCTCGCTGAGCCGCTGGAAGAAAAATCCGGCTACGGCCGCCGCCAGCAGACACGCAACCAGCAGCACGGCCAGCCGGCGCATTCTGGCTTTGCGGTCGGGAGCCAGCAGGTACGCGCTCACCATCAGCATCGCCACAAAAGCAAGAAGCCCGCCGCGGCTCTGCGTGAGCAGCAGCGCCACGCTTGCCAGCGCCAGGCACCATCGGCTCAAAGTACGCAGCGCCGGATCGGGTCCGCGCAGTGCAAAGATCAGGCAGAACGGCACAACAAGATTGAGGTATCCCGCAAGCCCGTTATAGTGTTCAAGAAATGACGTGATGCGCCCTTCCCAAAGCGGTATCTGCCGGATTTCCTCCTGCGCTGGATAAAGAACGTCATATAGCGCCGAGTATCCTCCAATCATTACTTGGTAAAGCCCAAACAGCGCAACCGCGATGGTCGAGGCCATCACTACCTTCAGCAAAGTCCGAGTATGCTGCGGCGTTTGTATCCAGTCCGTGATCACGTAATAGAAGCACACATAGGAAGCCAGGCGCATGAGTTCACGCTGCGCGTCCAGTGTGACCGGGTTGAACGCCACTGAAGCGATGACCACCACGAAATAACCAAGGACCGACCGTGTAAGCCAGCCGTCCCACAGCCATTCGCGCACGCCTTTGCCGTGGCTCAGGCGATACACCACAACGCCGACAAACAGGCTGAATCGAACCAGCGTCGTAAGATCGCGTATGGGAAAATTCCAGTCGAGGAATGGCGTTAGAGGCAAGCAACAAATTACAACCGGCACCAGAGGCCTGAAACGCAAAGCAGCAAGGACGAAAACCACTCCGCTGACGGCCAGTGGCAGAGCCATTGGGCTCAACACCGCCGACACGGTCAGCCCCAGTGCCACGCCGACGATCAGCAACTCTTCAGGCAGACTGGGACGCCTCTGTGAAACCGCTCGTGATGTCAGTGGATATTCCATCGCTGCTTCTAGTTTCGCGTCTTCCCCACTTTCATCAGAACTTCAAGCGTCTCCTGCGCGCACCGCTCCCAGCTAAACTTGCTCGCCTGCTCGATTCCCTTTTCCCGCAGCCGCGCACGCATTTGCGAATCGGCCAACGCCGATTGCATGCACGTTGCCATCTCATCGACAGACAGCGGGTCAAAGTATGCCAGGACATTCCCTGAAATTTCCGGCAGACATGACGTCTGCGAAGCGATAGTCGGCGTGCCGCAGGCCATGGACTCGACCATCGGGAGCGAGAAGCCCTCATATAACGAAGGCACGACCGCCAGCTCTGCTCCTTTAATAAGCAGCGGCAAATCATTCTCAGAAACCACGCCTGCCAGAATCACTCTTCCTCTGCCGCCATCGCTGCTTCTGGCAGCGTCAATGACTTCTTCATTCGACCAGCCCATCTGTCCGGCAAGCACCAGATCAAGATCGAGAGACCGATTACGCGCCAGCATCAACCGGAAAGCCGCAATCAGGCGTTTAAGATTCTTTCTGGGCTGAATTGTGCCGTGGTGTAGGACGTATGGCTTTCCCAGGCCCAGCCGCAAACTCAAAGCCGCCATGGCAGCCGGGTCGGCGGGGACCGCGTTGAACACCGCGTGATCGCACCCATCGTGAACGACCAACACTTTCTCCTCCGGCACACCCAGCAGCGCCACAATGTCTTTTTTCGAGCACTCGGATGACGTGATGATCGCCTGCGAAAGCCTGGCACAGCCCTTAAGCATCAGCCGCTGCATGGCGCTTACTTTCTTCGAGTGCGACGGCATCGTGATCGGCGTAACGTCATGGATAGTGCAGACCGCAGGCACGGGGCCGACAGGAAGCGTGGCCGCCGTTGGCACAAAGACCACATCAGCCCCAGAGCGCGCGGCCGCGAAGCCCGCACCGCCCAGCCTCCACAGACGGTCGTGATCGAGCAGCGATGAAGCACAAAGCTCAAACTTTTCTTCCGCCGCAACCTTGATTGCATCATTACCGTTCCTGCCGGACGCAAACAGCGCAAAGCGCACTGGAGCGCCGCCGCGGGCAATCTTCTTGAATTCGCGCAGCAAGTTCTGCGTATAAACATAGGTGCCCTGGCAGCGAAAGCGGCTGGCCAGCGTCCATGAGTCGATTGCGATTCTCACAGCGCAACCCTCGCGGCCCGCGCCTTGACCCTGACCGTGCCAGCCACGTGTTCCAGGACATCCAGTGTCTGTTGCGCGCACAGCTCCCAGCTAAATTGTCGTGCCCGTTCTTTGCCACGTCCTCCAAGTTCCACGCGCAGGTCGCTCGACCGCAACACTTCGTCCATGCAGGCGGCCATCGCCTCCACTGAATACGGATCAAAATAGTGTAAGACGCCCCCGGAGATTTCCGGGAGGCAGGAACTGTTGGCCGCGATGGTGGGAACCCCGCAGGCCATAGCTTCAACCATCGGCAGGCAAAAGCCTTCATAGAGCGACGGAACCACTTCCAGTTCCGCGCCGCTGAGCAGCAAAGAGAGGTCCTGATCGCTCAGAGCTCCGGTCATGATCACCTTGGCGTGGCTATTACAAGCATTCTTCGCCGCTGCAACCGTTTCCTCAAACTGCCAGGCCAGCGGGCCGGCCAAAACCAGATCAAAATCCAGCTGCGGATTCCGGCCAAGCAGCTCCGTGTAAGCGGCGATCAGCCGGACCAGGTTCTTCCTCGGCTGCACCGCGCCGTGGTGCAGGACATATGGCCTGCTGATTCCCAGGCGTGCGCGCAATGCCCGCAGCTCGGCGGGATCGGGCGGAGAGTCATGAAAGAGCGTGCGATCGTATCCTTCATAAACAACGTGCACTTTCGATGGCGGCACGCCGCAGATGCGCACGATATCCTGCCGGGAATGCTCTGAGACAGTAATAATCGCGGCCGACGATCTGGCCGAACGCAACAAGAGAAACTTGAGCAGAAGCGCAATGCGCCGGGGGAAACACGGCATCACCATCGGCGTCATGTCGTGAATGGTTGTCACGGTGGGCAGCAATGTACCAATCGGCAGCGAAGCGCCGTTGGGATTCAACATGATGTCCGCGCCATCCAGCCACGCCCGGGCCGTGGCGCCTCCATAGCGCCACAGGCGATCGAACCGGATCAGCGCCGACTTGCGCGGACGGAATCCAGGCTGATCTGCGAATGCGCCGTCACTAGATTCATCGCTCGCAGGCACCAACGGCCTGATCTCCATGCCCCGGCCCTCAGACGCATCACGAAGCGCCCTAAGAAGATTCCGCGTGTACACCTGAATTCCGTGATGGCTATAACGCGACTTGAGCGCGGATGCGTCGAAGGCAACTTTAACCAGGCCGTTATCAGCCGCGGCGTTCATGCGTATGCCGCTTTGGGCAGCGGCAGCCGCAACGCCTGACGATAGACTGCCAGGGTCTGCCTTGCCGTCTCTACCCAGTTAAAGCGTTGCAGGTTTTGCCGCCCCTGCTCGATCAGAGAGGCGCGTAATGCGTCGTCTGAAAAAGCGGAGACAAGCTGGCTTGCCATCTCCTCCGGATCATGCGGGTCAAAGTACAACGCTGCGTCGCCTGCGACTTCCGGCAGTGACGTCGCACCGGAGCATACGACCGGCGCGCCGCATGCCATGGCTTCCAGCACGGTGAAGCCAAACCCTTCATACAGCGACGGGCAAACGCAAACGCGGGCCGCCGAATATAGCGCGCGGAGATCGGCATCGTTCACAAAGCCGGTAAACACAACGTGTTCCGCAACTCCCAGTTCGGCGGCAAGTCGGCGCAGAACAGCCTCGCCTTCAGCCATTGGGCCAGCGATGACAAGTTGCGCCTGCGTACCATTCGCAAGACAACGCTGAAACGCCCGCAGCAAGCCCGCGTGGTTCTTGCGCAGCTTATAAATGCCCACGCACAGAATGTATTCGCGATCGATACCGAACCTGGAACGCACATCCGCAAGTTGCACAGCATCCGTAACCGGGTGAAAGGCACGATCCACACCGGGATAAATTACATCGATCCTGTCCGGATCAGCGTTTAGATAGCGGGCAATTTCCCTCCTGGAGTGCTCAGAATCGGTAATGATCCTTGCGGCCATGCGGGAGCAGGCATTCATCATGGCGCGATAGTAGAGCCGTCCGGCGCGCGATGGCAGATCTTGCGAGCAAGCCAGGTAGATTACGTCATGGATAGTGGCAACGGCGGGGCAGGGCCGCAGCAGCGGCAGCAGAAAATGCGGCGAGTGCAGCAGATCAACCCGGTGCCGGCTGAGAATGCGTGGAAGCTCGACCTGCTCGCGCAGCGAATAGTACTTCAGCCGCGGGCAAATCTTAACTGCCTGTGGGGCGTTCACCAGATCGTCTCCACCGGGAGGCAGGATAAGCAAATACTCGTTTCCCGGAGCCTGCGCGGTGACGGCTTCGGTCAGGCACTTCATATACCTGCCGATTCCGGGGTTGCCGATCCTGCGCAAGTCAAATGCAATTTTCATGGCGAGTTCTAAAAAGATGCGGCGCGGGCCATCAGCTTGTTCCCGGCCCTTGTGAGCAGGCTCTCTCGCACCGCGGCAAAAATCGAATGCATCATGGCGTGGTGCAGATCTTCAATTACCTGCACGTTCTCTGAAGGGACAACGGCGCACACGTCGCACAAGGGCTTCATCTGTCCGCCCCCGCAGCCGGCCAATCCTACAGTGCTGGCGCCGTATTCCCTGGCCGTCTCCAGCGCGAGCAAAACGTTGGGAGAGTCGCCGCTGGTGCTTATGGCAAAAGCCACGTCACGGGGCTTTACAAATGTTTTTAACTGCTCAGAAAAAATACGCTCATAGCCAAAATCGTTGGCCCAGGCGCTGATGAGTGAAACATTGTCAGTAAGCGCCATTACCCGCGGCCGCTGGTCCGCATTGATGCCGCTGGCGCCTTTCGTCATGTCGCACATCATGTGTGAGGCGCTGGCGGCGCTGCCGCCGTTGCCAAAAACATACACTGTGCGCTGTTCCGTGAACGCATCCAGAAAAGCAGCGGCAATCATGGTGATAGCGCTGTATGGCAACTGGGGGACCAGTTCGCTGAGCTCACGAAAATACTTCTTGATGGATCGGCCCGCGTTCTGGTGAAATTCCTGGTCTCGGCCTTCATGTCCGGGAGGCATGCATGCTCCTAATCAGAAGTTTGTCCAACGCCAGCTTCTATTTTGACCTGCCCCGTAGCTTTCCCAGGACGGACCTGACTTCTCCTGCAACATCAGCTGCTAATAAGCGGTACGGATCGTCCGCCGGGACGTGCTCCCAGCGGTTCTTGCCCATCACCCACAGGCACGCCAAGAGAATTGCGCCCAGCACGCTGCCGGCAACAATCAGGCTGCGTATGGGACTTGATCTTTTCTCCGGCGCCACTCCCGCATCCATTACGCGAGCGATGGGAAGCTCCTTGGCTTCTTGTATCTTGGCCATCTCAAATTGCTGCGTCACAAACGAGTAAACGGCTTCCTGAATCTTGGCTTCGCGATAAAGATCGGCATAGCGCGAGCCGAGTCCCGGCAGCGTGTGCATGGAAGGATAAGGAGTGGCGATCCCCGCAACCTTGTCCTGGGTTGCTGTTTCACCTTCAGGGCCAACCAGCTTCCCTAGTTGCGATCGCAGCTCCGCCATGCGGGCCTTGAGCATGCGCACGCGAATATTGTCGTCAGAATAGATCTGCTGCAATCCCTTGAGTTCGGTTCCACTGGCGATGAGTTCACCTTGCATGCGGGCAGCGGCATCCAACACCGCGCGGCCTTCATTCTGGGGATCGACCATCGAATTCTTGCTGGTGAACTGGCTCAGGGAGGCCGATGCGCGAGCCAGGTCCTGCCTGGCCGTGGCCAGCCGTTCCTCAAGAAACTGTCGCTCGCGATGCGCTGAAGAGGTGTTCAGATCAACCGCCAGCCGGTTTAACTCCTCTATGTAAGCATTGGCAATCTGGGCCGCGATTTTTGGCTCATAGTCAGTGACCGTTAGCGTAATCACACCGCTTTTCTTGTCTTCTTCAATATCAGTAAAGCTGGTGAGCTTCTTGCGGGCTTCAAAGTATGTCGCCTTCCGGTACCGGGCGCGAAGATCGAAGCGATTGATCAGGCGGTCCTGAACTGAGCGGCTCTTGAGCACTTCAACATAGAATGCGCCGGGGGTTTTGGCCCCAAGCAGGCTTGCGGCATCCAGCCCAAACCCCATGCTGGAGTTATCGCTGCCGCCAATCGCCTTGCTCAAAAGGCCCATCATGGAGCCCCCACTGCCATTGCTGCTGGAATTCTCAGCGGGAACAAAGCGAACTGAAGATTTGTAGTGCGCGGGGATTACAAAGGCCAGAACTATCGAAGCCAGCAAGGTTTTCCAGGCCACGCCCCAGATAAAGCGGCGCGAGCGCCAAAGCGCCCACAGTTTTTCACCTTTCTTATCTTCAGGCTCCGGGTTCGGGGGCGAGTATCGTTTCTCCAGCTCCGGATGGATGGAGGGGGCGTAGATGGGAACGGTAGCCGGGCCCCTAGCTTCCACGTTTCAGTCTCCAATGCGGCCAATATGTTAATTGAAATTGAGCTGTGAAATCATTCTGTTTTTTTCCAGCGCTCAACAGCGGGAAATTCCACCACTCATATTGCAGCAGACTGGTAAGTGAGACCTGCGGGCCAAAGCTCCACTCGGACTTCAGATGAATGTCCCGCAGATTTCCACCCTGGAGAAACATGTTGTCGGCAATTTCGCTGCGGTAGCCGACCCGTATGGTCTTGTCAGAAGCGAACCAGTATGTGCTGTCGGCGCGCAAGGCAATTCCCTGCCGGCCCACGGTGCCATCGCCGATGATGTTGCCTTTGTTTGTGTAGCCATCCAGATAGCGGTCGTTCGAGTAAAAGAAGCCTCCCTGCGGAGTCTGAATCAGTCCCGGCAGGTTGGTGTAAGAGCCTTCCACCCGCAAATCCAGGTGCTGCACTCCGGGTACCTGTGAAAGATACAGCCCTGGAGTATGCGCGGCACGGCGCGGATAGCCGATAGGCGAAATTTCATCTTCCACAAACGAATCGTCATACAAGGTCAGCCACTTTCTGAAGCCGGGAAGTCGCCAACTGAAGTCAAAGGTGGAGCGCCGGTCGCCGGGATCCACGCCGCGGCCAAAGGCGTTGCCCGTGGAAAAGAGAGAGTGCTTGATTGAACCCATTGTGATGGGAAAATCCGGTCCGCCAAACATGCCGGTGCGGCCAACGCCAAACTCAAAATTGGATGTCGGCTTAAAGTTGACCTTGAAGCCGTTGACCATCGGTTGCTTTGAGAGCGTGCGTCCCAGGGAAAACACCTCCCCAATAACGGGGTCCTGAGTGTTGATCCAGTGCGACCCTGTCAATTTCCCGGCCCAGAATTGCGTGCGCACCGGTCCCAGAAATCCCAGATAGCCTGGCAGTTTCTGTGGATGTGTCTGGTCGACCATGAGCATGTACACCGGCTCCGCATTATTGCTCCACAGGAAGGGGTCCTGCGTGGGGCTCGTCCAGAGCGTCTGTTTGCCGAAGGAGGCTTGCCAGCCTTTGATGTTCAGGGATAGATAAGCATCCAGCAAGCGGAACTGACTGAAGGCAGGGATGGGCGTAGCCGGTTGTGGGCCCTTGAAATCCGCGGCCTGGATCGCATCCTGCACCGTCTGAGAAACTCCCGGAGCCGAGGGAGCATGTTCATATTCCCCGCGAACCGAGAACGCCAAAGCGCCGGCCACGCCGGTGGAAGAGAAGCCGGTCAGGCTGTTGCTTCCCTTCTGATAAGGCCGGCCATAGTCATTTACAAGGGTCTGGCCAAAATGAAAGCCGTCTGTAAGCGGCTGGCCGGAAATATGGCTGAAGCGTGAATACACTGAATCCAGGCCGATGTAATCAACATGCTCGCCGCTGAGCTCCGGAGCAAATTCGCGGGCCAAGGCGGAATAAAGCCGCCACGCTTCGTCAGGATTATTTTCATCCACCTCGCCCGATACTTCCTCCACCAGCCGGGAACATTCCTTGCGCGTCCACGGCCTGAGTCCCACAATGTCACTGTTCAAGGCGCCCAGCGCGGCCAGCCGGTCGAATGCCGGATAAACCCAGCTATCGATAGGCACATAAGGTGAACCTTGCTCAGCCCGGGGAAACCCTTCGGGACCATGCTCGCTTTTGAAGGTCCCATAATTGGTTTCAGGCAATTCATGGGCATGATGAGATTTGTAAGCCTGCCAGCCGATTAACCATCCCATGGCGCTGCCCACCACGACATCGCTGGGAAAATGGGCCCTGCCCGCAACACGGGCGGAACTCACCACCGTGGCCAGTCCATAGGACAGCACCTGCGTCAGAGGGCCGGGATATTCATGGGCCAAAACGCTGGCGGTGGACCAGGCGAGCAATGCATGGGCTGAAGGAAATGAGGAGTTTGCGATAGACGTGCTATTGAAGAATTCGCCTTTGAAATTCCCATCGGTGGGGCGGGCCCGCTGCGTTACCGCCTTTAGCACCTCGCCCACAATCAGGCTGTTGGTGGCCGCCTCAATGGCCAGGATACCCGTCTCTTTCTTATGGTCGTCGCCGGTATATTTGCCCATCAGATAAAGAGCGCCGCTTCCGCCCAGCAAAAGACCAACGGTCCCATTCGAAGCGGTGCTGGCGTGCTTGCCCAACGTGCTGGCGCCTGTGATTCGCGATGACAATTCGGCATCCGCATTGAGCAAGCCGGCGCTCATGCCCGCCAGTGGAATAATCCAGTTCAGGTCCTGAACGCGCGCTTTGTACGGGCTGGTCCAGATCACCTTCTGGTCATGAGCAAGGTTGCGAAGAAACTTTACCGGATTGTCACTGGCGTTATGCGAATCGTCGCCGGCAGGCGGGCTCGAGATTGGAGTTGGCGTTGGCGCGGGCGCAGATGAGGAAGACGCTCCCGCGTCAGCCGACTGCCCCCATGCCGTGGCACAGACAAAAAATATTAGTAATAGAGCAAGCTTGCTATTTCCCATTCGGGTCAACTCATTTTTCGGTTAGAACGTCCTGATCACGCTTACGGCCACGGCGGCTCCGGAAAGCAGAGAGATCGATTGGCTCAGGTTCTTGAAGATGCTTGCGCCGGCGCCCTTCTCTGGAACGAAGATAGTGTCCCCAGCTTGCAAGGTTGTGCTGAGAACGCTCCCGGACCACCATTCACCGGAACCACGGCCCACCACCGTGCCGTTCGCCCGTACGACGAATATCTCCTTCTTATGGGCGAGCGTGGTGGGGCCTCCGGCCTGCTTCAAATACCAGCCGGCATGTTTGCCTGCGCTATAAGTGATGGCAATCGGGTTATAGACCTGCCCTGCAACCATCACAAAGGTTGGCCGTTTTGGGATATAGAGCGTATCGCCAGGTCGAACTTCCACGTCGGCCTGGGTGTTCTGCCATTTCTCGATCTGGGAGGTTATGTGGATCAGCATGCGCCCGCTGGGCTGTATCTGCTTCAGTTTTGCCAGCAACTGCTGGCGTTCGCGTTCCTGAGTGGCGACGGTGGTGGTGCGTGACGTCGTTGCCGTGCCTCCAGCCGCTTGTTGCGCCTGGATCTGCGTGACCATGTCCTCGCGGCTCTTGGCTGCGGCCTGGCGAACCTGGGCACGATCCAGAATGGCAGCGTAAGGATATGCCTCAGGCGAGAACCCGCCTGCGCGCTTCAGGATCGAGCTGAGATGTTCGCCGCGTTGAATGCCATAACGGCCCGGATGCATCACCTCTCCGCTCACGGAAATCGCGCCGCCGATATCGTTCCAGCCGCCGATCTGCCGGATGGTCAGTACATCGCCTGGCTTGAGCAAAACGTCAGTATCCGCTTCACCCGCCAGCGCCCTGTCAATGCGCACTTCGCGGTGGTCCAGGTCAACGTGATCGCCATCGATCACCGAATAACTGGTGAGATCAGCCGCTTGCTGATAGGCGCTGCGCTTGAAGCCGCCGGACATCCGCAACAGGTCCGCGGCCGTCATTTTTTCGGAAAGCGGATATTCTCCCGGACGCAAGACCTCGCCAAAGATCGATACCTTTGGCCCATCTGTTTCATAGCGGCCAAAGATGCGGACCGTGTCAAACGGCTCCAGACTGGGAGCTTCCACGCGTTTTGAAAGCACATCGCGCAGGTTGAATGGGATCACCACCGGCGTGAAGTCGGGCGGAGACAGGCGGATAATCTCCGCTCGGTCTGCCGGCTCGGGCAGCAGATCGTCAAACGACGAGACGAGATCGGTAACTTTGAATCCATCTTTGAAGGAAAATTTTCCCGGACGAAAAACGTGGCCTTCCAGGTAAACGGCGCGGTTGCTGTACGCCAGAATAGGCAGGACAGTAACAACATCGCCATCCTGTATGTGAAAGCGCTTGAACGCGTCATCGGCCGCCTGCACGCCGCCAGTCCCCACGTTTACGCTCATCATCTCCTTGCGCTCGTGGGCCTGAACGCGCTCCACTCGTATCCGGGTGAGTTCTCCCGTTACAGGAACGCCGCCGGCCAGATCGAGAATCTGGTCCAGCGTCTGCTCACGGCGGAGTTCATAAATGGCCGGCCGTCGCACCTTGCCTGCTACCGTGACCTGCGGGCCAATGGGAGGAACCAGAATGCTGTCGCCGGATTCAAGGTGTACTTCGCCGGCGCTAACGCCTTTCAGCATCAGGTCGTAGAGATCAACCTCCTCCACCAGCGCTTTGCCACGATAGTGCTTTACCGTCCGGTACGAACCTGTATCGGTTGGCCCGCCGGCGGCAATCAGCGCGCTCAACGCGGTGGAAAGCGAGCTGATGTCATAAGCGCCGGGGTTCTTCACGTCGCCCACAACATAAGCGCGCACAGTGCGAAGCTTGCCCAGCGTTACGTCTACTGAGATCCCGCGCAGTTGCTGGCTGAGCTGCTTCTGGATGGCCTGACGGACCTCGCCCAGAGTGCGGCCTGCCACCACCAGGGCGCCGGCCTCGGGGATTGATATGCGCCCCTCGCGATCAACAGTGCGTTGAAGATGTTGCGAGGAACTGCCCCAGTAATCGACGACGAGTTCATCGCCGGGACCAATCACGTAGTCGGGGCCCACGGGCACGCTCAAGGGAGCTTTGTCGGCGGCGGCCGCGCTGTTGCGGAAGAGCGCTGCGCCAAAGCGCTCAAGCTTGGTGTCATCCGTGATGGCCTGCGTGTAAAGATCGCGCAATGCCGGCAGATTGCGGAAAGGATATTGCTCCTGTGAAGGCCCCTTGCTGGCTTGCGGCTTGGAACGCATCTGTCCGTTGCGCATGCCTTGCTGGCCGCCCTGCGCGGTTGGTTGCCCGGTTGTGCCGGGCCGCGGCGTTGCCTGCGGGAATGGTTGCTGCCCGGTTTGACCTGCCTGTCCTGAAGGTTGCCCGGTTTGTTGACCAGTTTGATCGGTGGCGGACTGATCGCCCTGCTGCGCCGGTCCGAAACCGCGCTTGGATAGTTCGTTGGCCGCAAGCTGGCGCACGCGGTCATCGGAACGGATCTGGCCGAAGAGACGTTCATCGGTTATGTCTTGCTCGGAGACGTTGTATCCGCGGTCGCGAAGCTGGTTCACTATTTCCGCTTTCGCGTCCGCGAGCACATCAGGATTCTCTTGGAGAATTTGGATGATCTCGTCGGCCGAGAGCTCTGCATCCTGGGCAAATGACTTTCCGGTAAGGACAATGCAGGAAATAACCAGCGCCAGCAGGCAGACAAAGCGCATGCGGCTACGCATTAACAATGAGTTCAAATCTCTTCCCCTTAACAAGAAAAAATAATACGCATCCGGCGAGCACAAGTGCTTGATCACCTTACAGTAAACACGCATTTTATTTTAAGTACAGGCGGAAGGATAGAAGCAAAGCACCGCATTTGTCCAACTCTCCAGCGCCCGTTCCCGGGAGCGGTTGACTCGCTGTTGTGGACCGGTGCAAATAGTCGACTCCGGCAACTCTGCCGCGACATCTCTCCGCCCTGGAGCAGGCATCCCACCTAAGAAGCAAAGGTATTGAGAGTGAATTGATCCCGACGGCTGGAATATCTGGCCACCGGAGTACACAAGGAGCAGCTTTCTATGCGCAAGATTTTACTCGCATCATCCGTGTTTGCACTGGCGGTTGGCATGGCCTCCGCGCAAAGCACAGGTACGGTTACGCCGAGCCCGGGTATGGGAACACAGACAGGCACGTCCACTACGCAATCGCAGCCGGGGGCTAACCAGCCTGCCTCAACAGCAACGCAGCCCGGCTCATTGGGAACGTTGCAAACGTCGCCGCCCAGCTCCAGTTCGGGCACACCGGCTGTCACGCAAGTGACGCCCAGCGCCGCCGGCAGCGCAGGATCAGTAACCGGTGGGACAGAAAGCACAACTCAGGGCAGCGCGCAGAGCCAGACGGGCGCCACAACGACAGTGGCTCCCTGTACTCCATCCAACAGCACCAGCACTGGAACCTCAACTTCCACCACCACTCCGAGCAGCACGTCCTCAACCGCCACTCCCGGCTCATCAACCACCAGCAGCGGCACCGGCAGCAATTCCAGCTCGACCGTAGCTTCAGCCACTCCTTCGCGGCCCAGCGGGACATCAGCCACGGTAGCCAACCCCTGCATACCGGGCAGCACCACGACTCCGGCCGGAGCCAATTCAACTGTTCCAAGCAATCCACCGCCGCCGAGCGATCTGGGAACCGGGACTGCGACTCAGCCATCGAAGCCTCCCCGCAGCTAGGGAAATATTCGTTAACGGCCTCTGAATCAACTAAAGCGGCTGCCTTCCACGGCAGCCGTTTTGCTTTCTTAAATCACGAATGGCAGTCTTATAATTACACGCCATGAATGCTCCCGCAGCCGCGCAGCCGTCACCATCCTCTCCCAGGCTTATTGCTCCGCTTTGGCATACGGCGCTGTTTCTGCTTGCCGTAGGCGGGATTGCGGCCTGGGGCGCGTATCGGCACGGCTTGGCCGCCTT
>DASSXL010000155.1:0-20432 GCA_035703825.1 Candidatus Angelobacter sp. | reverse complement strand
CTCCGCCACATATCGAGGAAGCGAAAATACTTCGCGGGCCCGGCGTCTCCCAGCTTCTCCCATGCTTATGCGCTTCTGCGGGTCGGCCAGCAACTCTTCCAAAGCCTTAGCTATCGCGGACGCGTCTGAAGGTGGAACAAGAAACCCGGTTTCACCTTCCACGACAGTTTCAGAGGGACCTCCGGGCGCGGTCGCAACCACTGGCTTACCCGATGCCATGGCTTCGATCACTACGAGCCCGAACGGCTCCGGCAAAATCGAGGGCAAAACAAAAATATCAAAGGCAGCGAAGACGTCGGGCATGTCAGCGCGAAAATCGTTGATGATCAGTTTGTTTTCGAGTCCCGCGTCCTGCACTTCCTTGCGAAACCGGTCCATATAAAACTTCTCAGTATCGAACACTCCCCCGACAGCGGCGAACTTAACCTGCGGATGCCCCTCAGCAATGAGCTTGGCTGCCTGCACAAAAACCGACTGCCCTTTCCAGCGTGTCACCCTGCCCGCCATCCCGATAAGCACTTCGTCGTCCTCTATGCCCCATTCTGCGCGTACCCGCGCCCTCCCGGATGCACTGAGGAAGGGCTCCACATCAATCGCCCCCCGAACAAACGCAAAGCGGTCTGCAAACTTCGCGGCGTCCTTGAGCATGTGGTCCCGCACCGCCTGTGACACTGTAACCACCCGTGTGGAGAAGCGTGGAATCATGTAATGCAGCACATTGCGGACCGTGGCCGGTTCCACCATTAACTCATGAATGCTCCAGACGTGGGGTACCCCGGTAAGGCGCGCAGCCAGCCCGCTGGCCAAAACGGTGTTCGTATTGGTATGGACTAGCGCAATGTTACGTTTACGGATGAGACGAACAAGCTGCCGAACTCCAGCCAACATCTCAAAGCTGAAACGTGGCAGTTTTTGCAGCTTTAAGTATTTGCGCCGCAAGACCCCCAGAGGAACAAAACAGCATTCAATATTCAGCTCTTCCAGTTCGGGAGAAAGCCGATTGATGTGCCGGGTGTCAGTGGGCAGCACAACAATCGGCACAAAGCGGCTACGATCAAGGCGGCTGAGCAGCTCAAGCAACACCTTCTCTGCGCCATAAAGATCATTGTTGTTATGCACAACCAGGATGTTTTGCGGTGACGCCATCGATAGAATCCGGGGAGATCAACGAGGATCATAAATTACGAGGTCAAAAGATATGCGGATATTTCCAGCCGCTTCGGCGCGGTCATATCTCCTCCCTCGCATCTCCTCCCTCGCACAAATGGCAGGAGTCACGCGTGGCTCAGAATGCCCTGCTCGCGTTGCGCCAGATAGGTTTCCAGCCCCTCTTTCCAGTGTGTGAAAATGTTGAGCCCTTTGCTCTTCAGCGACTTGTTCTCCAGTACCGAATATTTCGGCCGCTGCACCTTTGCCTGAAACTCTCCCGGACGTGCCGGCTCCAGGGCAATCCTGGTCTTTGTCAGCTCAAAAATCGCGGCGGCAAATTCAAACCACGAACAAC
This sequence comes from Candidatus Angelobacter sp., assembly GCA_035703825.1. Lineage (GTDB taxonomy): Bacteria > Acidobacteriota > Terriglobia > Terriglobales > Acidobacteriaceae > Angelobacter. The sequence continues at coordinate 18,928 of DASSXL010000155.1, read as the reverse complement.
TGCCTTCCGCGGTTGCATGGTAGAGACCGTAGTCCGACGAGCGGCTAAGCGCCACCAATTGCCGCGCTATCTGCGCAGTGGGAGTTGGACTCACAAATTCGTCATCCACCACCCTTAGCTCTTTACGCTCCTGTGAGAGCTTGAGCATGAGCTCGATAAAGTTCAATCCACCCTTGGCCCGACATGGATTGGCTCCATAAATGGCGGAGGTGCGAACAACAAAATGGCGCGGGTTAGTGCAGCGCACAAAAAACTCGCCGGAGAGTTTGGTATTGCCATATACGTTCAGCGGACGAGGCATGTCTTCTTCAACATAAGGCGAATTCTTCTTGCCATCGAATACGTAGTCCGTGCTGATGTGTAGGAGTGCAGCGCCGGCCTCTTTGGTGACCTGGGCGAGATTGCGCGGCCCGATCGCGTTAATGGCAAAGGCCAGGGCCGGTTCAGCTTCACATTTTTCCACGTGATGGAAGGCCGAAGTATTCACCACCATCTCAGGTTTCAATTTGTTCAGCGATTCCCGCACAGATTCCAGAGAGGAAACCTCAACATCCTGGTGCGTGAGGCTTGTAACGGCATGGCCCTCTTCAGCAAAGGCCCGCGTAACGTCATGACCAAGCTGGCCGTTTCCGCCAATCACCACTACTTTCACGGCCTTGCCCCAACCGGGTTCGCCGCAAGCTTTGGACGCTCGCTCTCATCCAGACCCTTGAAGACCTGAATGTTGTAATAGTTGGGGTTGTCCCAGTCCTTGCATTTGGACATATTTTCAATCAGGTTGCGGACAATGGTTTTGACGCTGTGGTGCGGATGAAAACTCAAAATGTTTTTTGCCCGCTCAATAGCCACCTTGTAATTGCGGATGTCCTGAATATGGGCTATGTCCAACGCGGGACTGCTCCCCGTCTCTTCATGGATCGTGGTCTTCACCAAATCGGCAACCTCCCCAACCGTGTGATTACCGGAGGCGATATTGAATATCCCGGAGAGCGACTGGTTGGCTTCCACTGCCCTGATGTAAGCCATGGCTGCATCGTCAATACTCAATATGGGACGCCATGTGGCGGGATTGTTGACGCGAATCACGCCGTCTTTCATGGCGCATTTGAACATGGTATTAACGATGAGGTCGAACCGCATCCGGGGGCTGTAACCGGAGACAGTGCCCTTGCGCAACGCGATGACGGAAAAGTTAGTATCGATCAACTGCATGACCGCCTGCTCACCTTGCAGCTTGGAAATGCCGTATGGATATGAAGAGGACACGGGCCGGTCTTCATCAAAGAGCTCATTTTCCGTGTAACCATAGACCGAGCAGGAGCTGGCGTAGATGTAGCGCCGCACCCCGGCTTGCTTTGCGATGTAGCAGAGGTAGGCAGGGGCAGCCGCGTTAAAAATAAAATTCTTGCTGGGTGAAAACTCCGCCATGGGATCATTGGAGAGGCCGGCGAGGAAAATCACCTGGTCATAATTCTTCAGGTCGCTTACCTGTAGATCGAACAGGTCCCGATTGATGATGCGGACTTCGGCCGGAAGCGCATTCCCAAACCAGAAAAGGTCGACGACATCCACGTCGTATCCCCGCTCCAGCAGCTTGGGTATTAAAGCAGAACCAACGTATCCGGCTCCTCCCGCTACGAGAATCCGCATAAGCCTCCTCAAATCTCTAATCAGACTGCCTTTTAGGTTATTTCATCCCGAATGATGGGCGCAAGCTGGCGTGTGGCTTGGCACCTTTGGCGTTATCCTGCCATCAGCACAAATGGGCGGGCACTCTGGTAACTCTTAGGATTTGCAAGGCAGCGTTCCGCTAGCGCACCGCCACTTGTTCTTCAGCTTCGCGAACGCTGGAATGGACGCGCGTGGGATCTTCGCCCGCGACTAATTGATAGAACAGCTCTTCATATTGGTCCACGATCCGGTCCCAGTTGTAGAACGTGCGTATCCGGTCAGGCGCTCGATGGCGAAGGCCTTCAGCCACTTCCGGCCGGTCCTCAATCAATTGAATCCTGGCGGCAAGCTCGGCTGCATCCCGAAACAACAGCCCATGGCCCGCGAGGACCTCCGCATTAAACGGATTGTCGTGCGCCAGAATGCAATTTCCAAAGCCCAGCGCCTTCAGCAGGGCGGGGTTGGTTCCGCCCATCATATGCCCATGGATGTAAGCATAGGAATTGCAGTGGAGCTCCTTGATGTGCTCAATGCTATCCACGTGACCCAGGAACCGGACCCGGTCACCTGCATTTTGTTTGAGATCGTCAATGAATCCACTGCGGTAATTTGCATCGCCGGCGATGGCAAGAAAGCGTTTTGTTTTGGACTGCTTAAAGCCGTCCACGATCAGGGCAGCATTGTTTTCCGGCACCAGCCGGCTGGCGATCAAATAATAGTTTCCCGGTTCCAGACCATATTGGCGGACGATTTGCGCGTTGCACGAGCTTTCGATATTGCCGCCGTAGGCAATGCAAGCCGAGTGCGTCTTGAACTCATCCAGGTATAGCTTACGCATGGCGTAGGCGTCCGTGATGATGCCCCGGGGAAGTATTCTGCCGGAGAGCCGTGCATTCCAATAGAAGTAGCCCTTACCCAGACGGCCCCACTTGCCTCTTTTCCACTCGATGCCATCCACGTTGAGCGCGCAATTCTGGCGGAAAATCCTGGGAATAGCGCAGTGCAAAGCATTCGCGACGTTGGTGACCAGCATCGCGTCCACATTTCGCCGCAACACATCGGCCATGCAGGCAAGGGTATGCGTAAACGTGCCCAGGTTTTTGGTCTCAATGCTGGAGGTATAGATCAGTCGCACGCCCTTGTAGAGGGGTGGACGTTCCTTGAAAAGGGCCTTGCGGCAGTAAACAATTACATCGTGGCCGCGCTCAACCAGGCGTGGTGCGAGCTCGATGAAAAACGTCTCTGTGCCGCTATAAGTGGAAGGGATTCCTCGTCCGCCGAAGATGGCAATGCGAAGCTTGCGATTTCGATCTGTTTTTCTGTCTGTCTGGCCGCTCATTCTCACCATTGGCTATCGCTTCATTCCATCTCTTGTTTGACATGGCCTCACCACCACGCTCAACACCCTATCGAACTTCCGCCAAAACGCCTTGTGCCCTTGAGCGCACTACTCGCGCGGGCGCACCCACCGCAATCGAATAGGCAGGAATTTCTCCCCGCACCACCGACCCTGCGCCGATGACCGATCCGCGGCCCACGTGCGCGCCATCCAGAAATGTAACATTTGCGCCCACCCAAACGTCGTCTTCAATCGTGATGCCTTTGCGCTCCATTCCCTGGTCTTTAATGGGAATATCCAATTGATCGAATCGATGATTTTCCGGGTGAAAGCACACATGCTCGCCCATGATTACGTTCTCGCCTATCACCACCGGACCGCCTCCGCCGATAAAGGAATACGAATCGGCGGCCGAATTCGCGCCAATCTTGATGCCATAACCCAACGCGGAAGCCGGCGGACCTATCATGGTGGAGTAAGGCCCAAGTCTCACATTGTTCCCCAGGACAATGCCGTGTCGCATAAGGCCGTCAATTGTAACGCCTCGTTCCAGTGTGACTCCCCGGCCAAACCGGATGAGCGACGCGCCTCTCAGGTTCACCCCGTCAGCCATAAAAAGGAACACAAAACGCCGCTGCAACACCAGCGTCCTGAAGGACCCGCGAAGCAACCACACCAGACGCCGCATTAGCATTCCCAGCAAAACGCCCAGGGGAATGTCTCTATCTAAACTATAGGGCTTGCCTTTTAAGCGGCCGATCACAGCTTCCACGAGTTTGTAAATCGGCTCTCTCATGTTTCAAATGACTCCGGCTGCGCAGGCACAAAAGGTTTGGTCATCTCTTCTGTTAAACGCGCGAACATCACAAAAGTAGCGTCGGAGCGTGCCATTCCCTGCCCATTATAGGATGATCAACAATATCATCAAAGGCCGATTCGATTTCTATCGCTCGCCTCCGTTCATCGGGGGCCATCTCTTAATCGGAGACCGCGCTCCCGGCGGCCGCGTGGCGTATCGACGCATCTCAACGATCCGCACATCAGCCTGCCGCAGAAGCAGCGCCTGTATAATGTTGGTGAGCGCGCCTCTGCGCAACTTCTGGACAGGACACTTCTAGATAAGAACAATGGAACGGTCTCTTAATCAATAATGGCTAATCGCCCAGTCCGAGTCGCTTGGGACAATTCACTGGCCAGACGAAATCCCACCGGCGGCGGGGTCTATGCTACCCAGCTCATCCGCGAACTTAACGCCAATCCCGGCGTGGAGTTGAAAATATTTGAAGGATGGGACGCCAAAAGGCAGCCGGGCGAATTTGGGAGCCAGAGCATTCTTGCGCGCGCCAAACGCGGTTTGAACGGCTTGTTCTGGAGTCACACCTATTTTCCTTACATGGTGCGTAAGGAAAACTTTGATGTAGTGCACTCACCCGCTTTTGTTGTGCCTTTCATCTGTCCCTGCCCCAGCGTGGTAACTTTTTACGACGTTACCCACTTGAAATTTCCCGAGGACTTTGAAGCCAGGTGGCGCAGTTATCTGAACCTCGTTCTGCCCATGTCGCTACGACGGGCATCAGCCGTCATCTGCATATCGGAGCATACGCGGAAAGACCTGCTGGCACATTACAAAGTCGCGCAGGATAAATTACACGTAATTTACTGCGGCGTTGATTCCGCCCGCTTCCATGAAGGTGTTTCTCTGGACCGCGAGTGGGCAAGCAGCCTTGGATTGCGCCCTGGTTACGTGCTCCATGTTGGCGCATTTTCCCGCCGTAAAAACATTCCCATGCTCTTGCGGGCAGTAGCTTCACTGAAAGCAAAAGGCAAATTTAACCGACAACTTGTGCTGGCGGGGCCGGAGCTCTCCGTGTTGGCCGGGGCGTCGGAGATTCGCGAGGGAATCCAGGAACTGGGGCTGCAAGACACGGTGGTATTCACCGGCCATATTCCCGATAACCAGATTCCCGGACTTTACGCCGGAGCAGGAATTCTGGTTTTTCCATCACTCTATGAAGGCTTTGGGCTGCCAGTACTGGAAGGCATGGCGGTGGGAACACCCGTGATTACCAGCAATGCCTCAAGCATGCCCGAGGTGGCAGGTGACGCCGCGGTCTTGCTTCCACCTGAAGAACCTGAATTGTGGGCGAATGCGATATTGGAACTATTCGAAAGCGATTCCCGCTGTGGTGAGCTTCGCCGCAAGGGATTGGCGCGGGCCCGCCAGTTTACCTGGGAACGCGCTGCCAGCCAAACTTTGGAAGTCTACAAGCAGGTTGCAAAAGGGTTTTCAGCAAACAATTGGGAATAGCGGGCCCTGTAAGCCGGCACCTTGAATGCAGACCTTCAGGCTGGAAGCTGGGCTTTTTCCCCTGTCCCATTAGCGGCACTGAAAAGGGCAACAGCGCACGCGATCATGCCAAGATGCACCCAGGTAAACGCGAGTAGCGTGCCCTCAGTAAATTGAAACGAAACGCAATACACGACAAACGCCAACAGCAGCGCTTCCAGTTCCAGATTTGGCGTTTTCTTTAAAAACTTCTTCACACTCGCGCCGAGATAACAGCAAAACGCAATAAACAGGCCAAATCCCACGACCCCGGTGTCATAGAGAATGCGGGTTTCTGTATTGGGAATCCATCCCGGCTGGTCGGGCTCACCAAACGCTTCGTCGGTATATTGAAGTTGGTAGCTGGAAGTCCCGTTGCCCGCCAGTGGATGTTCGGCAATTCCCTCTCCGGCCAAAGCCACGGTTACGAGCCTGTCTCGGGTCGTGTCATCAGACGATAGGTCGGTGATTTCCACGGTGCTGAACCTCTCCGCCCAAATTCCATAAATTGCGGGGGCAACACCGATCGTTATTCCCAGCATCGCCAATGCCAGCTTGCCTATTCTTGCGCGATCAAAATGGCTGCGGTTGCGGTAAACCACCAGAGCCAGGGCGAGTAACGACCCTGCCAGCGCGCCGCGGGACAGGCTGATTGCCATGGCCGTGAAGGTAATCGAAAAACCCATCAGGTATTTCCGGTCTCTGGTCCGCAGAAACATCATCAGCATCATGGCGCAGGAGGAGCCGCAGGTTGATCCCAGAAGATTCGCTTCGAATTGTGCGCCATACGTGGCAGGCGTGCTGCCATATTGGTCGAGCTGCACGCCAAAGTCGGTGCCAAACAACAGGTTTGAGTAGAAGCTGACGATGGCGTAAACCGATCCAAGCACTCCGACCACCAGCATCACGTCAAATGCGCGGCGGAATGAGGCTTTATCCACCAGAAGGATGCGCAGAAGAAAATATGCCATCACCACGATGATCTGCTGGACGGCCCACTTTATGGTTTGCATCGGATCAATGGACATGACCACGGAACTGAACACCTGCATGCCCAGATAAGCAACCAGAATGTAGTCGAATTTGTGCCACTTCACGGGTTCAGATCGATGCCGCAACCAGAACGGCGCAAGCAACACCATCAGTCCGCAAACAAGGTGCTCTGGCCGGGCTTTCAACCCGCCGATTTCAACGAAAAGACGGGGCATGGCTGAAGCCGCAATCATTGCGGCCACAGCCGCGCCCGGACTCCTTGACAGCCAAAAGGCGCCAAACGTGCCGGCTATAACGCCAATCCCTGCGAGGGCTATCATGCCAACTGCATCAGGCCATATCAGGAGCGCTGTCGCAGTGATGACAAAGAACAAAGCGGTCGGGTTCGGGATGGGCGCGACTGAGGAACCAATCTTCATTCAGATAGCAAATGGCGCAATATGCCTAACGTTAGCATAATTTCACAATGAGCTGCGGTTACCACCGGGGATCAGGTCCATGGCTGTTCGCCAGACCTGGCGAAACTCATCCAGCTTGAGCAGGCGGGCCACAGCCAGATAGATAGCTCCACCAACAGCAATAAGAATGCCGGTCAGCATAAGACGAATGAGCGTGCCTGTTGAATCAAATGCGCCGCGCACCATCTGCAAGCACAGCCAGCTCATAACTCCCATAACCAGGGCCGCGGCCAATGCGCGGACCAGGAAACGGAAGAAGCTCCGGTCAAGGCGCAACAACGCCTTTCTGCGCGCAAGGACGTAGACAAGGATTCCTCCGACCAGAAAAAATGTGCCCGCTCGCGCGGCCACCAGCCCGACGATTCCAAAATGGCGGGCGGCAATGGGCGCGGTTGCGGCAAACAATCCCAGCGACACAAGCTCCGCCAGCAGGGGCGTAACGGTGTCTTCGAGCGCGAAATAACAGCGCAGCAACACCATGGCGATCGCGTTGGGAAGAATTCCCACGCTGTAAAAAGAGAGCACCTGCGCGGTGCTGAATGAGTCCGTTGGAAGAAAGCGTCCGTGTTCGTACAGAAGGCGCGTAATAGGCAGCGAGTTGATGATGGTCCACATGGTGATCGGCAGGAACAGAAAGACTACAAGCCGAAACATCCTGGAGACCTGGCTGCTTAGTTCTCCGCGGCTGACGCGGGCAGCTTCACGGGCAAATCCGGGATAGGCCACAATTGCCAGCGGGGCCGCCAGAAAATTTGAGGGAACTGTAAACAGCCGCACCGCATATGTAAGCGTGGAGACGGCTCCCGCGGAAAGCCGCGAGGCAATATTCCGCTCCAGGACCGTGGAGGCACTGGCAACTGCCAGATACAAGAACAAGGGAATCCCCATGCGCAACAGCTTGGCGATGGCGGGATGGCGGAAATTCAATACCATACGATAACGAATCCCCAAGGCCCACGTTGGCGGAATCAGGACTAGACATTGCAATAGAAAACCGCCGGCTGTGGCGAATCCCACCACATAGATGGCCCAGTCCCCACGGGCAAGGAACACCCCCACAATCACCGCAATACTGGCAAAGGCAGGAGCAAACGATGCGAGCGCAAATCTATGGAAGCCGTTCAGCACCGCGGTAAAAATTCCCGCCATGGCAAGGAAGAGCACGGCAGGAAAGATGATGTATACCAGGCGGACAGCCATCTGAAGCGTGGCCGGGCTGAAGCCTGGGAAAAGCCAGCTCAACCATCGATGGGCTCCCGGCAGGCAACAAGCCACAACTACAAGCAGCATGAGCAAAGAGAAGTTTGTAACGACGCTGAAAGTCTCCGACCGCTTGTTTTGGTCAGCGCCTTCATCTTGCTGCAACACGATCGGAATCAGAATGGGAGATACCGTACCCGCTATGAGGATGAAGTAAAGGATGTTAGGGATGAAGATCGCGCCGAAATAGGCGTCCATGGTGGAGGAAACGCCAAACCGGGCCGCCAGGGCCGCTTCCCTCAGGTAACCGACCACCGATACGACAACGGTTAGAACGCCCACAATGCCCACGGCCCGTCCCTTGCGAAGGCCTACCGGGGCAGTGGACTCAGTTTCTACGATGGGTTCTGCCAAATGGATTCCCTAGCTGGATTTCTCTGGGATGACTTTCTGTGCCAGCACCATTGTATTGGGCCGCCCAAAATAACGGCCTAGAAGGATACGTCGAAAGAGGTAACCGGGAAGTTGTCGCCGCCCCGCCATTCGCCAATTTCCCATAAATTGATCGGTCATGGTCACCCGAAAACCCACCGCCTCCACCATACGCTCCAGTAGTTTCATGGGGTAAGGCCGAACGTGAGTGGGGTCGAGCCAAAAGATCTCTCCTATGATTGTAAGATCTTCCGGATTAGGAGTTACGAGCAAGAGCTTGCCGCCGGGACGCAATGCGTTATAACAAAGCCCCAGAAACGTCATGGCCTCGTCATATCCCATGTGTTCAATCACATGGCTGCAAAATACACCGCCAAAGCGCCCCGGGTTCTGTCTCAGGTATTCGTCGGCTTCCTGGCGGTAGACGGTAAAGCCCCTGGCTTCACAGGCGGCGAGAGATTCCGGAGCATGATCCAGTCCCACGGCCTCAATGCCCGCGGACGTTAGGAGTTCAAGGAAAATGCCCCGCCCGCAACCAATATCCAGCACTGGACCGCAGCCAGCAAAGTGTTTTACAAAGCGCTTTTGAATCCGGCGGACCAGATCTTCGCTGCCGCCGAATTCGTAAAGACTGATCGCCTTCATTCGGGAAATGTAATTGGGTCAATCAATTTGGTGAGAAAGCGTGTGCAATCCTTAAGAATGAAACCTTTGGCTCGCGATGAACCGGGCTTTGCCATGGGCACGCCCTCTTGCTCCACGCACAACCAACCGTTTTTCGGGCCGCCAGAGTACGCAAGACCCTGTTCTGCTGGCCGTGCAGGCCACCTTGCGAAGTTGTATTATAAAAGCTGTACCTATAGCGCGCAAACATGAGCGCTGCCTTGTATTTTATGGGCGTCCTGAGCAGTTCGGATTCAGATGCTTCGCAAGGCAGCTCTGCTGCGCAATTGGCCATTGGGATGGTATTGGGCTGACGCAACACTTACATCCGCTCGGAACTCTCTGTTTTGCTTCCGATCCTTACGCAACTGTGATTTGCTGACTGGCTCAACTTAATTCATTCCCAACAACAGGCAGGTTCTTGAAGATGCGTTCACTTGAAGCGGAGACTATGGAAACCGATTTACTGCACAGTTGCAATGTGTGCGACGGTAATTCTCTGGACCTGATTGATTCCGACTCCAATATCGCCCAATGCCGCACTTGCGGCTATGTCTTCGATAATCCCCGCCCCACTCTAGGTGAATTGATCACCTTCTACTCCAGGAAAGAGAAATACGATTCCTGGCTGAAGGAACTCGGGCCAAGAGACCGGCTCTGGAAGCGCAGGTTGAAGAAATTGCAGCCCACTAGAAAGCCTGGGTCCCTGCTCGACGTCGGCGCGGGTATTGGGCAATTCCTGTTTACCGCGCAGTCTAGTTACCGCGAGGTATATGGAACTGAGGTGTCAGCCAGCGCGGTGGCCATCGCAAAGCAGAAATATGGGTTGGACCTGTTCCATGGCTCGGTTGAGGAACTCGCGAAACGCGGCAAAAGGTTTAGCAATATCACTCTTTTTCATGTTCTGGAGCACGTGCCCGATCCCCGCGCGATGCTGAAGACCTGCCATTCTCTTCTTGAGGATGACGGCTGTCTGGTCATCGCGGTCCCCAACGAAATCACATCACTACGCGGCTTTAAGAAAAGATTATTTGGGAAGATAAAGAAGGAAAGCCGCAGCGGCTTGCTCGGGCTTCCCCGCCTGACGTTGGATGGCAGCATTGACGAAATACATCTCTCGCACTTCACGCCGTCAGTCCTGCGCCGCCTGGTTGAAGCCACGGGATTTTCAGTCTTGGTGAACACACTGGATCCGTATTATGTCGCCACTGGATCCGCCAGAGTGAAGGCTGATGTTTTTTATTATGCTTGCTTGGCTATGCGCCTCATATTCAGAGTCAACGTCTATGATGCCATCCTCATGATCGCGCGCAAGGAAGCAACGAGCCAAGTGGGCCTGAAGGCCTCATAAATTTGGCATTCGCTCAGCGGATAAGATCGTGGAAAACCTGGGCCACCTGCCGCGCAAACTGCTCCCAATTGTATTTAGTCCGCACCAGTTCCATGCCTTGTTTCGCCACTCTGGCCCGCAGAGCTGGCTGGGTCGCCACGGATTGAATCTTTGCGGCCAGCGCTTCCGGGTTTCTCGGCGGAAACAAAAAAGCATTTTCACCGTCGGTGAGAACTTCATGCACGGCAGCGCCCTGGGAAACCAGCACAGGGCAGCCGCATGCCATTGCTTCCATCACGGCCAGCCCCCAGGTCTGGTTCTCATTGGGAAAAAGAAATGCGTCGCACGCGCAATAGAAATCCTGGATCTCTTCGTCGGCAACTTTGCCGGCAAATGTTACTTCTCCGGTTATCTCCAGTTGCGCTGTCAGGGACTTCAGGGAATTGAAATATTCCGGAAAGCTGCGGTCTGAGCCAGCTAGCAGCAGCCTGACCGGAAAACCCTTCGACTTTAGCCGACTCGCCGCCTCGATCGCATCCTGTAGCCGCCGGTGCGGCATGAAGATACCCAGCCAGAGCAACACGAAATCGCTGTCCTTATAACCAAATCTGCCGCGAATCTTCTGTCGATCTCCGCCGCTCGCAAACCTGTCCGGGTCCGCGCCGCTGCGCACCACACACGTCTGACCGGAATAAACTTTCTTGAATTCACTCTCAGCCCATTGCGACAAGAACATCGTCATGTCGACTTTGCGGTTCTGCGCGCGATCATAAACGTAATACAGCCTGTGGGCGACGGCCCCGATCATCCCGAGGGATTGGCTTTGCTGGGACTTCTCGAACAAATTGGGGACATCGTTGCACATCCACACAACAGCGCCGCCAAGCTTGCGCTTGAGCCACACGGAGCCCCATTGCGCCGGCCAGTGATGCGGGTTCCAAATCTCATGACGGGCCGTCACGGCCCCGGCAAGGCGCTTCATATCGAGATAGCCGCGAAGAAATAGAGGTTTGCGCAGCCGCCTCAACCACCCGCGTCCCACATCAATGATGGTGAGGTCCTTGCATATTTCGGGGAAACAGTTGGAGCGATCATACGCGGAGGTGTAGAGAGTCACCTGGTGGCCCTGCGCCGCCAGAGCGCGAGCAAGAGAAACGCACTGCCTCTCACCACCACCTTCGATCAACAACTCATGCATGACTAAAGCGATGTTCATGAGAAACGGATCTAAGTCCTCCGAACGACCGTGGATCACCCGTACAAGGTCTCGTTGGTCGGCGGTATCCCCTCAGTTGGAAAATGGAATCCCAGCCACTGGCATGCAATCAGAAACAAATAGGCCGGGCTGAGCAGCAGATACCTGCGCCATAGACGGCGCGGTTCTGAGCACAACCGAAACAACCACTCCAGTCCATGGTCCTGCATCCAGGTGGGCGCCTGGCGCAAAGTTCCAGCCAGAAAAGGAAACGCCGCTCCTACGGCAAGGATCGGGATATTCAAGCGACCGCGAAACTCATAAGCCCACACTTCCTGGCGGGGACAGCCTAACCCGACAAACACAATCCTTGCGCCGGATTCCCCGATTTGATTGCGAATCTGCTCCGCGGTGGCCGCGCTGATTCGTCCAAAGGTGGACGGAGAAGCCCCGGCAATGCGAAGGTTTGGAAACATTTTCTGCAGGTTGGCGCGAAGTTGGGCAAGCACGTCCGGAGTGCTTCCGTAAAAATATACGGGCAAGCCTTCCTGCTCGGCGCGAGCAATCACCGCCAAGGTGAGATCTGGCCCATAAACGCGGCGGCGGAGGCCAACCGCATAAAGATGATTCAGAGCCCAGCGCACGGGCTGCCCATCCGCCACGGCCAGCTCAAGATGGTTGAGGCGATAACGGTGCGCCGGATCCAGGACCCCTTCCATGACGCCATGCACGGCGACGGCCGATACTGAGAAAGCGGAGCTGCGTCGCGCGGCTTCGATGACCATGCCGGCAGCAGTTTCCAGGCTCGCATCGTTGATCAGAATGCCAAGAATATTTCGCTTTTCAGACGCGCTCATGCGCCGGCAACTCGAGAGACTTCCCTCCAGCGCTCCTGATTGCGGTCATGAATCTCACGCAGGATGGCGCGGCAATCAAACCGCAGTTCGTATCCGGGATAATGAGACTGAAATTTTCTGATGTCGCTGATCCACCAGATATGATCGCCAATGCGATTTTCGGGGGCTGATTGCCACTTCATCTCGATGCCTGAAATCTCCTCGCACATCGCAATGGCCTCAAGCACTGAACAATTGGAAAACCTGCTGCCTCCAATGTTATAGACTTCACCCGAGCGCGGCGCCTGGAAGAAGCGGTCAAACGCCCGGACCAGATCGGAGCTATGCATGTTGTCGCGGACCTGCTTGCCTTTATAGCCGAACACCGTATAACGGGTGCCGGTGACGTTGCACTTCATCAGATAGGCGAGAAACCCGTGCAGCTGCGCTCCGGAATGATTCGGCCCAGTCAGGCAGCCGGCCCTGAAACACGCCGTCTTGAGCCCAAAATAGCGGCCATACTCCTGGACCATGGTATCTGCCGCGACCTTTGAAGCCCCAAAAACGCTGTGCGTCGACTGATCGATCGACTGCTCTTCCGTAATTCCCTTCGCCGCGAATTTGTGGGCCTTGTCGAGTTCCCAGCGCGATTCATGCTCCACCAGCGGAAGCGCGTTTGGGGAATCACCATACACTTTATTGGTCGACGTGAAGATAAAAGGGGCGTCGGGGCAGAATTGTCTGGTAGCTTCCAGCAACGTTAGCGTGCCGGTGGCGTTCACGAAAAAGTCGGTGAGTGGTTCGCGCGCCGCCCAATCATGAGATGGCTGCGCCGCGGTATGGATTACCAGGGAAATGTCACGCCCGCAATGCCGGAAGACTTCAAAAATCGCCGCCTGATCACGAATATCGGTGCTGTAATGCTGGTAATTCGGGATGGTCGCCTCAAGCTGTTTGCGCATCCATTCGGTGGAAGCTTCCGGGCCAAAAAAGTACTTCCGCATGTCATTGTCGATTCCCACAACATGCATGCCCTTGGCGGCAAAATAGCGTACAGCCTCTGATCCAATGAGCCCGGCGGCTCCCGTGATCAGCGCAATGCTCATGTGAGTCCCTCCCATGTGGTAAGAGCAACTTGCGACGACGTATCACAGCGTAACCGGTTGGCGTTGTGTCTGGTCCAATTCTTTTTCGTCGATTTGTTAGAACGACAAAATCCTAGCTCCCCTATTCTGAACAATGAACCAGATCCTTTGGCTGGAAATGCCCGTTTGGTATAGATGCTGGGTCGAGAATACCATAGATCGAACGATTTTCAGCAAACCGAACCAGCCGTGAATCCTGGCTCTCCCGCTTCGTGGAATGGCATCGCCAAAGACCCGCCCCGCTGCAAGTTTGTCTTGGGACCGCGAGGGAATGCCGGTCTAGTTGGCTTTGCGTCCGGTTGCCGCATGCTTCGCCATTTCATAGGCAGTCAGCAACATTTTGGCGTTCGCGGACCCTGTGTAATTCGCCTCAAAAGCTTGCCTGGCCTTACCTCGCATTGCTCGCAGCTCAGTAATGTGAGTTGAGCACCATTCCACTCTTTCCCGCAATTCCGCCACGTTTCCCGGCTGAAAATGAAAACCGGTTTCTCCCTGAATCACCATCGAAGCGGGCGGCCCAATCCTGGAGGCAACCACCGGCGTTCCGACAGCGAACGCTTCCATGATGGTCCGGCCCATGGTCTCATACCAAACCGAGGGAAAGACCAGAAACTCGGCGCTCCGCATCAGCTCCAGAACTTCCGGCAGTGACTTGGGACCGAGGTATTCGGTTCCCCGAGCGGCTTTCGCCGCAGCGATCACGAGTTCAGCGAGCTGCCCTTCGCCCACGATCTTCAGCGGTATCGGATTGCTTGCGCTTTTCCATGCCTCCAGCATGGTTGCGATTCCCTTTTCCTGGCTGAGCCGGCCCACATAGAGCGCGTATCCGCCTCCTCCGTTGCCCGGGAGGGGAGTTGGATGGATAAAGTTCGGCTTGACCACGATTTGTTCGGGCGCCATCCCGCCAGAGATGTACTTGTCCCGCGTGAATTCGGAAACGGCAATATAGAGCGCTACTCGCCTCTTCCATGTTCCGGCCAGCTTGTGTGCGCTTATCATCGTGGCAACTGCGGAGCTCGCCGCTCGATTATTGCGATAGCAGGCATGCAACACCGCCGGCCAGGGGAATAGACGACCGACGCAGTCCTCGCACACATGCTCGTCCCGAAACAGCAGTGAGTTCGCGCACATCAGGCGGTAGTTGTGCAGGGTCTGCACCACCGGAACACCGTTGCGGGACGCCGCGTAGTAGACCGAAGGAGACCAGAGAGGAAAGAAATTCTGCACGTGCAGAATGTCAAAGTTGCCGGCACGAAGTTTGTCATCGATGCGCCGATATGCTTCTCGTGACCACACGGTACGCATGCCCGTCCGCACTTTGCCCAATTGCTCCACGCGGTGGTTGTCTTCCTCCAGAAGTTCCACTGCGTGACCGTGGACGCCAAGGAGAGCTGCATCCGCCAAGGCGGCCTGATCTTCGCCGCCAGGAACCAAATACCTGTTATGGAGCATCAGGATCTTCATGTGGGCAGAATACTTGCGCGCTGGGGAACCGATAGAGTCCGGCTTTCCGCTTGCGTGGTGGCAAAGGACGCTTCGGCCATCCATGCCTGAAAAATCAGTACAGGCCACAGCAGATAATGCCAGTCCCGAGAGCCCGAAACATGCTCTTTCCATTTTTGGCGGATCGGCTCTACTGAAAACAAGCCATGGCGCGCCAGGGCTTCCGGAGCCAGCAGGTCTTCCGCCCATTGGCGCAGCGGCCCGCGCAGCCAGACATCGACGGGAACGCCGAAACCCATCTTCGGCCTTTCCACGAGTTCAGCCGGAACATGCTGATACAGTACTTGCCGGAGCGCCCACTTCGTTTTTCCGTTGCGGACCTTGAAGTGCAAAGGCAGGCGCCAGGCAAATTCCACCACGCGATGATCGAGCAGGGGGACGCGCGCTTCAAGGCCTATCGCCATGCTGGCGCGGTCCACCTTGGTGAGAATGTCGTCAGGCAGGTAATTGGTTAGGTCCGTCAGCATGGCCATTTCCCTGGCGCAGGGCATATCGGCAAACCGGCGAATGGCCCGGAGCACCGAGCCGTGCTCATGGGAATTCAGCACCACCGCGGAAGGATCTGGCCACATCGTGATAGCACGCAGATAGATTTCAGCGGGGTCCTGGGCTGAAAGATGGTCCGCCAGCCGGTGAAGTTTCTCTCCGGGTGCTTGCCTCAGCCTCCGTGGCAGAGGAAGCCGGCCCGCGGTGTTATTGATCAAGGCAGGTGGAACCAGATGCATCACCTTCGCCGCGCCGCGGGCAATCGGTCCAGGAATTTTTCTCAGGGCGTTCCAAAGCGAGTGGACGAAGTCATAGCGTGGATAACCGCAAAATAATTCATCGCCTCCATCGCCGGAAAGGGCAACCGTCACGTGCCTTCGGGCAAGCTTTGAAACCAGATGCGTAGGAATTTGTGATGAGTCGGCAAAGGGCTCGTCATACATAGATGCCAGCAAAGGAACTACATCCAATGCGTCCTGCGGCGTCACAAAGAACTCTGTGTGCTCGGTCCCCAGATGCTCCGCGATCTTACGGGCATGGGTGGCTTCATTGTATTGGTTCTCATGGAAACCAATGGTGAAGGTCTTGACCGGCCGCGAGCTTTGCGACTGCATCAAGGCTACAACAGTAGAGGAATCGATGCCGCCAGAGAGAAATGCGCCGAGAGAGACGTCGGCAATCATGCGCAGCCGGACCGCTTCAGCCAGCTTCTCACGCAGTTGCTCAATGATCTCCTCGTCGGCGCCCTGCAGGCGCGATTCCACCCCATTGCGGGCCACCTCTTCCGCCGACCAATAGGCGCTGAGGACCGTGGAGACTTCAGGCGAGCTCAACGTCAAAATGTGACCAGGAAGGAGCTTATGAATTCCCTGGTATATCGAATGAGGCACAGGCACGTACGCGCAGCGCATGTATGCCGCGAGCGAATCGCGATCGATTGCGGCCTGAAAACCGGGAATAACTTTGAGAGCCTTGAGTTCCGAGGCAAAGACAAAACCGCTTTCGACGTGACCGTAATAGAGCGGCTTGATTCCTACTCGGTCCCGCACCAGATGCAACCGCCGCTCGACGGCGTCCCACAACGCAAATGCAAACATCCCTACGAAGCGGCCAACTGCCGCCTCCAGCCCCCACCGTTCTATGGCCGTCAGCATGACCTCAGTATCGGAGTGCCCGCGCCATTGCTGCGGGCCAAGTTCCGCGCGGATCGCTTCGTAGTTGTATACTTCGCCGTTAAAAATGATGGTGTAGCGGCCGGAGGCAGAAGCCATTGGCTGATGGCCTTCCGCTGAGAGGTCGATGATGGCAAGCCTTCTGAAGGAAAGCCCCAGTCCGGCATTTTTGTCAAAGAAGATACCGGAATCGTCTGGCCCACGATGGGCCAGAGTGTTGCCCATCCTATGCAAGATTTCGGTTGGCTCGTCGCCTGTCTCTTTTCGAAGCCAGAACCCCGCTATGCCGCACATGGAAACGGCCTCCACCTGCCCGCAGCGGGCAAGAGCCATCCTTTTGGGACATCATTCAGTTCGAAAATAACGGCTGAACCTGCGTGTTCAAAGCCTAAGACCAGGTTGAGGAACATTGGCGTGATTATAATTGACCATACTGCGCGTTGAAATCAGATGAGTATTGTGGAGTTGTCCCGGACATAGATTGAACTTTTCATATGCCTCAAGACGCACCCCAGATCGAGCTATGGTCGCACATACAAACCGAACGTCTTGACGCGTTTGAAGGCGCTAAAACGCGTCTTGACTCGCTGATCCGACGCGCTGAGAGGCTAACCAGGAGACGCAATCTTCTAAACATTGGCTGCGGTAATGGGTATCTCGAGGCCAGGGCCCAAAACAGAAAATGGCAGGTCGTGTCGGTCGATCCGGACGCAAAATCGGTGAACCGGATTGCATCCATGGGTATTGACGCCCGCTGCGGGAGCATCACATCTCTTCCTGTGCCTGCGGCAAGCATGGATGTGGTGATATGCACCGAAGTGTTTGAACACCTTACCGAGGAGACGCTGGGACTTGGCCTGAAAGAGATCAAACGAGTTCTGGCGCCGAATGGAATACTCATTGGCACTGTGCCCTATCGTGAAAACCTTTCTGAAAATGAGGTGTTCTGTCCACACTGCAATAGCGTATTTCACCGCTGGGGACACCATCAGACTTTTGATGAAGCAAAGATGCGCGCGGTTTTGGGCCGTGAACTCTATCTTCGCACTGTCAAACCCGTCTATTTTGTTCCATGGACACAGGGAGGATGGAAAGGCAAACTTCTCTGGTCAGCTCGATGGGCATTGGGGATGGTGGGAGTTTACGGCTCCAGCGCAAATCTTTTTTTTCATGCCGCTAAAGATCAATAAGACTAAAACAGCTGGCTGTATTCCCTAATTGCATGCTGCAGATCGAAATCGCTGAGATCAGCCATTCGCCGCGAAGAAGGGTTTTCAGCGATCGGCTTGCTGAGCGCGGCAACGATTCCAGCGGCAAGCGCTTCATGGTCCTCAGGAGGCACCAGGACAATGTCGCGGGCCGACTTCTGGATTTCACGCACGCCGCCTGGGCAATCGGTAGCAACTACCGGCACCTCTAAAGCCAGAACTTCAAGCAGGGCATTAGGCAGTCCCTCAAAACGCGAGGCCAGAACGAAAAGATCAGCATGTTTCACGTAAGGCCACGGATTTTTCTGGAAGCCGGGGAACGCCACCGCATGGTCGACACCCAGTTCCACTGCTTGTTTTTTGAGTTGTGTTTCGAGTGGCCCTTCGCCCAGGATTGCCAGTTGCGCTTGCGGAAATGACTTGAGCACTATCGAAAATGCCTTCAGAAGCACGTCATAGGCTTTCTCGCGCTGAAGCCTGCCCATAGCGATCAGGTGCGGCCCAGGCCCAGAGTAAGGCGACTCAGCGCTTTCCGCCAGCCGCCGCACCATCTCAACATCAACGGGATTATAGATTCGCACCAGCCTGTCTCTCCGGATACCCAGGTGCTCCACCATGTCGTCGACCGCGGCGTCGCAAAGGCAAATGATTTGATCGGCTTTTGGATACAAGTACCGGTACATCCATTTCAAGATACGAGGATTCTTGGCGCCCTGAGCTAGAAACGCGCTTGGGAGTGATGATTCACGCAGAAGTATCTTTGGCCGTCGGGGCAGAAACGGCCTGGCCAGCATCAGCATGCCATTCAGGAATATGACCGTTGAGAGAATGGTGTCAGGCCTGACCTGCCGACTCAGCTTCACAATGGCCGGCACACAATAACGCATTCTGGAAACGCCCAGATGATGCACTGTAACCTCGCGCGGGATATCCTCCAGGAACGCCCTTCCCTCTCCCACCATCGCCAGATG
>DASSXL010000111.1:0-18816 GCA_035703825.1 Candidatus Angelobacter sp. | reverse complement strand
TGCAGAAAGTCTGCCAGCAGGTTCTTGGGCGCGCCTCCGCCGGTCACAAGTTCCCACTCGGATTCGTGCAGCAAAGCATCCGTGCTGATGGCAAAATTCAGGTTCTCGGCTTCCGGCTCCATGGAGCGCGCCACCTTGGAGGTAACAATGCCGAGCAGGTTGCCATACTCGTCATAGACCGGCCCGCCGCTGTTGCCGGGACTGATGGGGGCGGAAACCTGCAACACGTCATTGCCGGGCGTGCGCGAAACAATGCCATTGCTCACGGAAAAATTCAGACCTTCAGGATGGCCGATGACAAAAATCCTCTCGCCCATCTGCACGCTGGAATAAGTCGCAACGGGCTGTGTAAATTCCGCGTCGCCAAAATGGCGTTCCAGCCACAACAATGCGACATCCAGATGTTTGTGGCGGCCCACCACCTGCGCCGAAGCCCAGCCGTTCATGCCGACCGAAACCATCACTTTCTGCGGCCCGCTACGCGAACGCCAGCCTTCGCCATCGGCAACGTGCCGCGCAGTCGCCAGCAGGTATCCATGCGAATCGGAATGAAGGATCATCGCCGCCCCCAGCAGCCCGGAAACAGTTGACGTCGGCTGGAACCAGCGCTTTGCGGCCGGCGAAGCCAGCAGTACCAGCGGCTTCAAGGTCGCGCTCAACTCCACGCTCGACATTACCTTGCCGGCAGGCAATGCCGGGAAATTTCCGCGCTCATCCAGATCAGAAAGCGAGGAACTGATGGCGTCCGGGACGGGAACCGTGTCGAGCGAAATGGTAAAGACTGCCAGGATTGTAGAAAAGATGCCGCTGATGATCAGCAGCGTCAACAGATAAGAAGCCCAGGTTTGCCGCACGCGCGGGGCCTGGCCGCGAATGGCAACACGCATGATCAGCGCCGCAAGGCAAAGTAGCGGCAATACCAGAACCAGAGGAGCAAACAACAGCCTGGTCCACATCGGTACCGGGTTGGGTGCCTTGGGGCGGACTTCCTGTGCGCCTTGCAGGGGAATCTGCGCCTGAGCAACTTCTTGATTGGTGATAACTATAGGATCCATGGAAAATAACTAACTTACGCCTGGGGGAGTGAATGCGGCGAGTCCTGCTTCATCAATTGGAATGATCATTTTTATAATGGTTATAAGTTCAAAGCAAGGAAAACTATCTACTTCCCCGGCACAGTAGTGTACCCCGGCCCTTCAAGATAACGATTCAGCAGAACGCCTTAACACAGCCGGTTTCTGATGGATTCATCGGGAAAACCT
Source organism: Candidatus Angelobacter sp. (assembly GCA_035703825.1). GTDB lineage: Bacteria > Acidobacteriota > Terriglobia > Terriglobales > Acidobacteriaceae > Angelobacter. The sequence goes on along the minus strand of DASSXL010000111.1, from coordinate 17,554 downwards.
GAAGTGCGAGGATTTTGACGGGATCGCATGGTCACTTGCTTTACTCCCTCGGGTGGCAACCTGCCCTCAATTCCGGCAACATTTTTTATTAGCCAGAACGCGACTTTTGGTGTTAAATAGGAGGCCCAGTTTGATTACATTAGAATTTTCTAATGTTTTTGAAGTGCGACCTTGAATCGTCAATCCCCCAAAATGAAACTAGGAAAGAAAAAATCTGTCTTATAATGTCAGGCAAAACATGGAAACAAATTTAAGAACCGACAAACTGCTTGACCAGATCGGCTGGAGATTGCTCCAGGAGCTGCAGATTAACGGACGGCTCTCTTATGCCGAACTGGGGCGCCGCGTTGGCCTTACTACTCCGGCTGTTGTGGAGCGCGTTAAGCGTATGGAAGAAGCCGGCATCATCGTTGGGTACCATGCCGATGTCGACCCAATGAAGGTTGGCATGCCCATCACCGCCTTCATTCGCATGTCGGTTGTGGGCGATGTGTTTACGCGAATCACCGCCGTCGTGAAGAATTCGCCGGAAGTGGTGGAGTGCCACCGCGGCACCGGCGCTGATTCCTTTATTATGAAGGTCCATGTGCGCTCGGTGGAGCACCTGGAGTCTTTGATTGACCGGCTGACGCCTTTCGGCACCACGTCGACTTCCATTGTTTTGTCGTCTCCGGTGGAAAAGCGCGCGATTAATCGCGCGGAAGATCCTCAGCACAGCGCGCAAGCTGCTCAGGCGGCGCCGCGAAAGTAAGCGCATCGCCGTGACTGCTCGAGGTCGCCGCGATAGCGCGTCATGGGAAACCAAAACCGTTACCACTGATTAACACAGATCAAAGCTGATCTGAAGGCCAGTTTGTATCCAGCCGAGCGTGTTGCCGCCATCCGGCACTGCAAGCGCATTCCGTTCGAACGGTTCCCACACTTCGGCTTCTACGCTCGATTGCTGTGATAACGGCGATTCTCCCATTCTCATTTCAACTTCGCCCTGTCATATTGCTGGGGCCATTTAATATCGTGCCCCAGAGCGCGGGCCGCCAGCAGCGGCCAGTAAGGTTCGCGCAGGAATTGACGCGCCAGAATCACCACGTCGGCCTGTTGGGAACGGATAATCTGGTCAGCCTGGGCTGGCTCCGTGATCATTCCCACAGCGCCGGTCAATACTCCGGCTTCGCGGCGAATTCGTTCCGCAAAAGCCACCTGATAACCCGGCCCGACGGGAATCTTTGCGCCAGCAACGTTGCCGCCTGAAGAGCAGTCGATCAGGTCGACGCCAAGCGGCTTCAGGATGCGTGCCAGCTCCACTGCTTCTTCCACTGTCCATCCGCCCTCTGTCCAGTCCGTGGCGGAGACACGCACCCAGAGCGGATATCCTTCCGGCCAGACTTTTCTCACCGCGGCAACAACCTCGCACACGATCCGTATGCGATTGGCAAATGGACCGCCGTAATGGTCTGTCCGCCGATTGCTCAACGGACTGAGGAAGGAGTGCAGCAGGTATCCGTGCGCAGCGTGCAGCTCGATTAACTTGGCGCCAGCCGCAAGCGCTCGTCGCGCCGCGGCGGCAAATGCCTCAACAATCATGGCAATTTCAGCAACGCTCAGCGCTTGCGGGACCTGGTAGCCTTCAGCAAACGCCAAAGTGCTGGGAGCAAAGATGGGAGTCCAGCCGCCCTCGGCTGGAGAAATTGGCTTGCCGCCATTCCATGGCTCGTTGGTGCTGGCTTTTCTACCGGCATGGGCCAGTTGAATCCCCGGCACCGAGCCCTGCTGGGCGACAAAGGCAAAAACGCGCCGCAGCGGCTCAATATGTTCATCCGACCACAGGCCGAGGTCCTGCGGGCTGATGCGGCTGTCCGCGGTAATCGCGGTTGCTTCCGCAATCACCGCCGCGGCGCGTCCCACCGCCCTGCTGCCCAGGTGTACGAAATGCCAGTCTGTGGCAAAGCCGTCTTTACAGGAGTACTGGCACATGGGAGAAACCACAATTCGGTTGGCAAATTCCACGCCGCGAAGCTTGAGAGGATCAAATAAATGGGCCATGGCTGAACGGTTATTGTAATTGCAGACGCGCAACCAGGCCGATGTGCAAACCCTTTCATGATCGGCGGAGCATGAACCTTGGAAAGTATCTCTCTAAGGATTTTTGCCTGTTGTATTTTTGCGGGAACTAGTTCAAATTTGGCACATGGCGCAGAAACGTTATCAGGATGAATGGGGCACAGGCGCCCGCGAAGGCTATGAAGATCGCGGAACATTCCGGCCGCCGCGTGCTCAGCAAAAAGAACGCGGCAGCCCCCTGCTGCGCACCATGGGTGTGATCGCAATCGTCGGCGGAATCTGCTGGGGGACCTACATGGTCACGGCAACCGGCGGCTCCATGGCCGCTTTGCATGAAAACCATGGCCCTGTGGCGATCATCGGCCTGGGCGTTGTCGCTTCTATATTGGGGAAGTATCTGCGCGGATAGCTTGGTGTCTCAACTTTGCGCTGAATACAGTATTCCTCTGTCGTCCTGAGCGAGCACGACCCTGAGCTTGCGAAAGGGAAGTGCGAGTCGAAGGATCCCGACACCGTATCGTTCGCCATGCTGCGCCAGGGAGTTCTACCGACACCTGCTATTTCATTGCAGACAAACAGATTCTCTAAGACAAAGTTATGGAGAGAATTCCCTGAAACCGCATGGGCAAAGGACGTATCCTCGGGATCCTTCGACGCGCGCTCGTCCCGCAAGCGGGACTCACACTTGCTCAGGAAGACAGAAGGAGAGATTGTCGCTACCATCTAACTGAGACACTATAGCTTGTGTGCATTGAAATTAAGAGTTTTTGGCCCGGTAAACAAGCCAGGTGTATCTCTACGCTAATTTGGATGGACTCAGGGGACTATTGTCCTCGCATAAGCTATGCGTCTCGGAAACGCGTTTCATGGAAGGGGCTTCCTGAATTTCAGTTTGCCGGATCGCAGTGAAAAAGAATCCCATGCCGATGAGCGAGGAAAGAGGAACGCCAATGGTGACAATTCCCACCAGCGTTTTCAGCAACGCCCCTGCTGCCGTGCAGAGGGCCTGAAGCACCATCGAAATCACCAACCCGGAGGCTATCAGCTTCATTCCTTTTGGCCATGCGGAAGGCTTTACCACCCAAATTATTGGCAGAAAAAGAACGGCGACCACATCAGCCAGCGTGACGACGGTTAGAACGTCGCTAGCTTTGGTCGTCGGCAGGAGCTTGTAGTAAATCATGGCAATGGCGATAAAGGCCGCCAGGGAGAGCAAAGTAATCAGCCTCGTCCATGGCGGCAAGATCGCGGTAATAATCTGCAGCGCCAACAAGAGAACAAGAATACCCGCAACGATTTGTTCTCCCCAGTAGAAAAGCCAATATGATCGTGATGACCATAGCGAACCATTAGCTGCTGCAACGTTGGTTGTAAACCCCAGAACAATTGATGTGATATCAGCGAGTAGACAAAATCCAGCGAATACCGCAAGCATAAGAAGGCGGCGATAAAAGTTGCGGGAAACCGTCAGCCATAGCACGGCCGCTTCCGCAATGAGATTCAGGATCAAAAGGGTCCAAATTGGCCACGTCCAAAGGTGAGCAGGCGTCATAGGCCCCTCTTGGAATGAGTTACTTTTTTGTAATCGGACAGCCAGGGCTGCCGGGACACGGCGGCACCGGTGAACCACAACATACCGCTACACTTAAAGATTCCTCTGCTTTGTTGTGGGCTACACCGATGCTGGCCACTGTCCCAATCATCAGCAGACTTACGGCAATAAGCTTGAGAGTTTTCTTTGCCATTGCTTTTCTCCAGAGGAGAAAAACTAGCACAGTTGCTGCCGTTGGCTACTGTTTCGTACCTGGACAGCCCGGACTGCCTGGGCATATGGGCGGCGGGGCACCGCAGCACATCGCTACGCTCAATGGCTGTTTTGCTTTGTTGTGGACCGCGCCGGTGCCGGCCACCGTCACGATCATGAGCAGGCCCACGGCAATAATTTTGAGTGTTTTTCTTGGCATTGCTTTCCTCCCGACAGGGAGAAAAGTTAGCACTTTTGCCTTGCGTATTCATTTTCCGTCGCCTCATCAGGCGTTTCCCGTAATCTGCTGTTTCAGCGGCTCAGCCAGAGGGCGGCCCCGCAGCCGAGCAGTATGCATGCCACCAGGTATTTTCCTGTCCAGGCCGCCACCGCCGCCAGCCCGCCAATCATAAACACCAGGACCGTTTTTGTCCTTGGAGAAACACGCTGCCAAACATCATCAAGAAATCTATCAAACCGCTCTGCGGCATTGTAGAGCCTGTTTCTGATGTCCCGCATGTCTGCTTGTTTTCTGGCTTTCTCTCAGGCTTGCTGCTCGACCGGAGAGTCACGGCCTGAATTTGCGGTCTGCCACGAGCAATGACTCCCGAAGGTTCTGCAACAGCGATTCTCCCGCGCGGCGGCTCCTGAGACCCAGAAGATCGCCGCACTCCTGTAGCAGTTCGCGGGTCTGGTCCACTGCGACGGCCAGTGTTGCCACCGCGAAGAGCTGGAGCGTCCTCAGCCGTTCGTCGAATTGGGCGCACTTCTCAAAGACCTCCTTCCTTATCTCTTCACTCGCTGTTGCGCCCGCATGGTTTTCATCCTGCGCCACCAGCCGCTCAAGGTCCTTCAGCATAAATCCCAGTTGCGCTATGTGCTCCGTTTCCGGAATGTTCTTCAGGTGTTCCACCAGCTTGAGCGTTGCTCCTAAATCCGATTCATCCTCAAATGGCTCGCCGCACGCGGGACAATTCAGTTTCATTCTTCTTTCTCGCTTTCTCTTTCTGGTTGCACAACGCGGCCCTGCTCTGCTGTTGATTGCCAACATCCCCCGGGATAAGCCGGTAATGATAATTTCGCTGGTCAGCGGCGCTGACATGGCCAATGAATAATTTCCTGAGACCCAAAATGCCTAAGAAAAATCTTATGAAAACGGCCTGGCCATTGATGATTTTCACGTAAAACCAAATACTTAAGCACGCAAGCCGGCAAGAGGGCTTTGGGAAAGCAAAAATCTTCTTAGACAATTCCAAGGGAGGCCATGGATTGCTGCCTTGATCATGCGCTGATCATCGCGATCTAGAGAGGATGGAACCGCGGGGTTCAGGTTGCCCCCGATCCCCGCCACCAGGCGAAAGGCAGGCAGCCGAGCAGATCAAATGCGACTGCAAGACAATAGGGTGCAGAGGAAAATGTTTTTAAGAGAACTCCCTGCCGCAGTATGGGCAGCAATACATTCTCGGGATGCTTCGACTTGCGCTTATCCCGGCTTAGCCGGGACTCGCGCGGCGCTCAGCAAGACAAGTGCGGAAACTTTTTTGTGGAAATTAATCTTCCTGAGCTGTTGAAATCAAACTGGCCCATTGCCAAGGTACCCGCACTTTTCCCCTGTCCCCATCCGTCAACTAGAGCGGTTCCACTCTTGCTGTACCCTCACGGGTGGAGCAGACATTTATGTCTGCGGTAATGGCCATTCAAGGAATAGGCTTTAGCCCCTGAGGTAAACAGCTCGCAGGGCACAGCAATTCAGGAACCGCTTTAAATTCCTGAAGATGGGGCTGGATTGCCGTCGACTTGCCGTAAGTCGCTGATTACACGGATTATGAACATGTTCAAAATTTCTCTTGACTCGCCGCAGAAACACGCCTATCCTTGTTTTGAACAAGTTCAAATAACCTTGAAGGAGCGGCAAATGTACACCAACGACACAACCATCGTAGTGAGTTACCTGGTCTACCTGCTGATCAGCGTCGCCCTGACCGTATGGGTGGCCCGCACACTGCACAAGCGCGGCGCCATCTTCCTGGTGGACGCATTCCACGGCAACGCCGAGCTGGCGGCCTCAGTCAATCACCTGCTGGTGGTGGGCTTTTATCTGATCAACATCGGCTTTGTCACGCTGGCTTTGAAGAGCAGCGCTACCATCGCCACCTCGCGCGCCGCCATTGAGATGTTGAGCGACAAGCTCGGTTTTGTCCTGCTTACCCTGGGCGGCATGCACTTCTTCAACCTGTTTGTCTTCTCCCGCATTCGCGCCCATGGACAACATACCGGCCCGAGGCGGCCACCGGTGGCCCCCGACGCGGTCCTGAAAGTGGCGGTGCCGCGCTGAACCGCGTGCGCGAGATGTGACTCGGCGAATGCGGAGGTGAATCATGGAAAAGCTTTATGTGCTATATGATCCGAGATGCGAGCTGTGCGAACGGCTGAAAGACTGGCTGCTGGTGCAGCGTACATGGCTGGGATTGTGCATGGTCCCAGCCGGTTCTGAGAAGGCGCAAAAGATGTTTCCGGAGCTGGAAAGGATTGCCACGTGCAATGATCTGGTGGTGGTGAGCGATGACGGCCATGTCTACCTGAACAACTCAGCCTGGATCATGGCGCTTTATGCCCTGGAAGAATATCGTGAGTGGGCCTGCCGCCTGGCGCATCCCGTGGTCGCGCCGTTTGCGCGGCAGGCTTTTGAGATGATTTCCAGGAACCGCCATACTATCTCCCGCTGGCTGGGCCGTGACCGGCCGGAAGAGTTAGCAGGCGAGCTGAAAAAAGTCCCGCTGGCGGCCTGCGCAATGCCGGAGGGGACGGTATCGGATTATCTAAGATGAATGTGCCCGCAATGAAGACACGTCCTACGCCGCGCGCGGAAGATACGCGCCGGCGCATCTATGAAGCCGCGATGGAGCTGTTCCGCGAAAAAGGTTTTGAGCAAACTACCATGCGTGACATCGCGGCCAAAGCCGGGGTCGCGCTGGGCGGCGCTTATTACTACTTCTCATCCAAGGAAGCGATTGTGCTGGCTTTCTATCACGAGATGCAGGAAGGCAGCCACGAAGCGGTCCTGCAATCCATGGCCGGAGAGAAGAAACTCAAGGACCGAATCCGCTGCGTGCTGGAGAAGCGCTTTGAACTGCTGGCGCCCAACCGCAAGTTCTGCGATGCGCTCTTCCGCCACGCGCCGGACAGCAAAGACCCGCTTTCTCCATTCAGCGAAGAGACGCGCCCGATCCGTGAGCGGGCCATCGAGCACCTGCGCATTGCCCTTGAAGGCGGCGATGTGAAGGTCCCCGCCGACCTGAAACCACAACTTCCCTACCTGCTGTGGCTGTACCAGATGGGGCTGATCCTGTTCTGGCTGTACGACCGCTCGGAAAACCAGGAGCGCACGCGGAAACTGACGGAAAAGAGCCTGGGCCTGCTGGTGAGCTTGTTGCGGCTTTCCGGGCTGCCGCTGATGAAGCCCGTGCGCAAGACGGCGCTGGAGATGGTGGAAACTTTTGCGCCATAACGGCGTCTTTTAGGCAAGCCCATTTTCACTGCAGGTGTAGCCCGCGGGCAGGCACATTGCGCAGCCGTTCCGCCAAAGAACGGCTGCACTCGATAGCGACTGCCGTCTACGGTAACAGTGAAAATGGGATAGTATCGAACATCGGACCCAGCCTATGATGCCCAGACTCACACTGCTCTTCATCCTGCTTGCCTCTTTTCTGCTCGTGGCTGCGGCGCAAGACGATCCTAAAGCAGCCGCCCGCACAGAGCTGAACGCCGGAGTCCAGGCATTCAAGCAAGCAAACTATGAACGGGCGGTTGGCATTTCGAACAGGCAGTCGCCCTCGATCCTGAATTTGTAACGGCGCACCTCTATCTGGCCACGGCCTACGCGCAAACCTTTGTGCCCGGAGTGGATACTCCCGAGAACGTAGTCTGGGCGACAAAAGCGTTGGATCAATATCGGGAAGTCCTTCAGCTCAAACCCTCTGATGTGATTTCTCTCAAAGGTACTGCGTTCCTGGAAATGCAGCTGAAAAATTTTGATCAGGCAAAAGAGGGCTACCAAAAGGCGATCGCGGCAGATCCCAATGACCCTGAACTGTTTTACTCAGTCGGAGTGGCGGACTGGATGATGGCCTACCGCGATATTGGGGCCGAGAAAAAGAAGCTCTCGGCGAAAGCCCAGGACTCCCTGTATTTATCGGCGGGATGCGCCGATGCGCGCGCGGCGACGCTGGCCAATGTGAATGACGGCCTCGCCATGCTCACCAAGGCGATTTCTCTGCGGCAAGATTATGACGACGCCATGGCGTACCTGAACTTGTCTACCGCCTGCGGGCCGACTTGGACTGCGGGAACAAAGAAGCGCATGCGGCAGATATAAAGAAGGCCAACGAGTGGACCGACATGGTCATGGCGACGATAAAAAAGAAAGCTGCAGCCGCCGCAGCTGTAAAGTCCGGTCAGGGCTCAACCGACGCACCACCGCCACCGCGATAGCCGCGCCAGGCAAGCCACGCTACGCTGCCCATCATCCCCGCCCATGCCACCAGCCGCGTAAAGTTGCCGATCTGGATGGCGTGCGGCAGCAGGCCTACGCTGCTGAAAATTCTGACCCAGTCATGCTGCGATTCGTCGGCGATGGCGCCTACCGTCACCAGCGGCAGCTCGAGCCGAAGCGCGTCCGCCATGTAAGTGGCGACGCCCGTGAGGCTGTGAAAAAACGCAAAGGCGCAGAACGCCGTGCCAGGAAGTTCGCGACGGACGGCAAAGCTCACGGCCAGCAACGCGGGCACCAGCAACTGAAGCAGCGTGCCGCCCCAGAGCCCGAGCGTTTCTCCCAGCCAGCCAAAAAGCAGATGGCCGCCTTCATGAATGGGAAGGTGGATGTTATCGAGCAGCGTCAACTGGCCCCAGTTCAGCGCAAGATATAGAAGCAGCAATCCGTAAAAGACGGTCCAGCAGATAAGCTGAAGGCGGGAAACGGGCTGCCAATCGATTGCTGGAAGGTGCATTTGAATCACCGCGTAGCCCCTTCCTTTGTCCCCGCATTCAAATCCACATCCCGGATGCTCGCCGGGCCCGCCGGGACTACCACGGTCCGCGTGATCTCTTTGCCGTCGCCTTCAATCGCAACCGTATACGTTCCGGCGGCAAGGTTGCGGAAAATATACGCGCCGGTCGCGCCGGTTTTTGCTTCGAGCGAGAGCTCTTTCAATCGCACGGTGACGCCGGCGAGCGGGACGGTTTGCAGCGTCGCCTTGTCATAGACCAGCACGCGTCCTGCGATCGAGCGCAGCGCCTTCACCGTGAACTGAGCGCTGGCGGGCTTGCCCGGATCGACGACAACGTTTTGCGCGGCAAGGTCCTGCAGCGCGTATCCGGGCGGAAAAGAATCCGGCAGCGTGGCGATCGAATAACTGCCGGGAGCAAGTCCGGTGAAGGCAAACTTGCCGTTCAGGCCGGTCTGCACGCGGCGCGTAAATTTCTCGCCTTTCAATTCCACAGTGATCCCGTTGATGCCCGTTCCGGCATCATTGAGTAGAAAACCAAAGATCTGACCTTTGGCAAAGTTGATGCCGAAATCTGCCGTGGCATTCATGTCCACCGTGGCGGGTGAGTCCGTGGTGTAAAAGAACGGCTCGTCGCTTTCGAGCTTCGCTTCCACGCGATGCACGCCGAACGGCACATGATGAAACGCGTAATAGCCGCTGGAATCGGTGCGCGTGACGCGGTCTTCATCCAGGCGCACCTCCACGCCGCTCATCGCGGGCATCTGAGCGTTGTAGAGACCGGCGGAATCATCATCGCGGAAAATGTGGCCCTGGATCATGCCGTGGCGTCCCGGCAGCAGAAGCGTGGGTACCGCGTAAAACCTGTGCTGGATGGAAATACTGAACAGCGGATGCGTTGAAGTTACGCCGTTGTTCGTGGTCTGCACCATGGCGGCAGAGCCCACAATATCGTTTGTCGATTTCAAGCGCTGCGAGTAGCTGAGTGTTGCTGTCTTTAATATGAAGTGACCCTGCAGCAGCTCCGTATCGCTGTCAAAATAACTCAGGTCAACCTTGCGGCGGTTCTGGCTGTGCGACACCCAGCTCACCGCCGCGTTCAGATCATTGCGTGACGGCGCAAGGTTCACGACAAACGCGTTGGTGAATCCCAGCAGTTGCAGGATCGCGGTATTCTGCAGCAGGCTGGCAAGCTGCTCCGGAGTGGAGGCGACAATTCCCGCGCGATCCAGCGCGTCCTGTAGTCCGGGAATCTGCGAGAAGATGGCAGCCAGCGTGGGCACCTGAACGTCATGCCGGTAGAAGCCGCTAAACTGGAACCGTCCTGCGGAAGCGCGCGCATTCACCGCGTAATCGTTGCCGCTGCCACCGCCCTCAATGTTGATGGTGCGCTGGTATTCAAAGCCTGTTCCAAAATGCCGCGTTGAGTAGTCCACGCCCGCGGGCAGGTTCACCGTGGTAATGGCCGGCCCAACGGGTATCTTGGATTGAAACGTGGCGTATCCGCCGCCGCCGTTGACTGAGAAATGCTGGTTCAGCTTGAAGTTCAACAGGCCGCTGCTGGTAAACGTGTTCTGGCTGAGCGTAAGCAGGTTGTAGTTGGATTGGTTCAGGTCAAGGCTGGCGTAAAGACGCTCCGTCACCTTGCGGCTGGCGTTCAAATCGGCAAACGTTCCGTGCTGGTTGTTCACCGCCAGTGAAGCGAAGCTGCGCGACTGCACGTGAAAGTTTCCCAGAAGATGATTGCGCTTGTCGTCAAACGTGGCCCGCGTGGCAAACCCAAAGCCGTGGCTCACTCCCAGCTCTGCGAGGAACTTTCCTTTGTCGCTGAGCTTGCGCCTATAGACGACAGACCCAACCGCGCCGTTGCTGGCGAATGTGCGCTGGCTGTCGGGATTCTGAAAATAGTAAGCGTTGGCTTCCAGCGAATTTACGTCGTCGATCCGAAACACTCGGGTAACGCCCGCTGTGTATTCACGATCGGTCGAAAGAAAGAGCCCTTGAAACGTGGCGATGGAGGTAAAGCCGCCATGAAATTCCCACGGGCCTTGCCGCATGTGAAAGCCGCGAACCAGAAAACCATCGAGCGTGAGCGGCGAATTCAGCACGTTCTTGTCGATAAAAGTAATGTCCCTGTCAGGCCGGCTGATCTGGTACGCCAGAAACGGGAAGCCGATGGCCGAGGTCGATCCTGAAGAAGAAAACAGGTTGGCATTGATGACCTGCATTCGCGTGAAGGATTGTCCCTGTGTCCGCTTCAGCTCAATTGAGTTTGTGATCTGGTTGGGATCTGAGTTATAGCGAAATTCGTATGTGCCGCTCTCGCCGGTTCCCTGCCGCTCCGGCGGCTCGAATCCGGGAGGCAATATTGGAGGCGGAACCGGCACAGTCACGGCCAGCGTCTGCGCCCCGGCGGAAGTGACGATAATAATGTTGGTGGAGCCCGGCGCTTTGCCGACAATTTCAACTAAGCCGCTTGCAGCCGTGGCATCAGCGATGTTGGGATCGAGCGAGTAAGCCGCTGTAGCGCCGGCAACTGGTAGCTGCACCGTCTTCTGATAGGCGACTGAAAGCGGAGTTTCCACCCCAGAACGCGCAAAAACGGCGCGCTCCGGGGACCCCGGAGTTTGTCCGTGTGCCGCCACACAGCAGGCGGTCGCCAACAAGACAAGGCTCCAGCAGCGTTTCATTTTTTTGGCACTTCAAAAGCCGCTTCGCTGGTGAGGGTCTTGCCTTCAAATTGATACGAACACAGCGCGCGGTATTTTCCGGGCGGCAGGTCGCCGGGATACTCAGCGGCAAATTCCAGTCGCTCACCCGGCAGCAGGCGCTGCGGATCAAAAACGGTCTTGCCCACGAGCCCACCATTGCCATTCAGCACCACGGCCGCGCCTTCCGGCAGCGCCGGCTCCGTACCGGAATTGGAAATCCACTGGGCGATCTTCATGTTCGCAGTTTCACTGACCGGAATTACGCGCACGGGCTCCGGCTGAAGCTTGATGTTGTCCGTAAGATTGAAGGTTATCAGCGCGCCCAGAGATGCCGTCATGCCCACAGCGCCAGAAGAAGTCGGCAGCTTGTCTGTCCCGCGAAACATTGCCACCACGGCGCGAATGTTCGTCTCCGCCGGCAACGTCAGCCGCACATCCACTGAGGCGGAAGAAAACGGCTTTACCAGAACCGTCTTTTGCGTGAACACCGCGGACGCGGCAATGCTGTTTGGCGTTTCACCGCCTGCTACAAAAATGCGCTTGCCATCTTTCACCACAACGTCTTCCGCCACCATTTCAAAGGCGAAGTCGCGCGCGGTTTGATTGGTGAGCGTGAGCGTTTGTGACAGTGTCTGGCTGAAACTGCCTTTGGCCATGACAACGGCCGGGCTGAGAGAGATAGAAGGTTTGTCTGCCGAAGGGACGGGAGCGGTGGGCGGCATTACCGGGTCTCGAGGCGTGGCTTGCGCGGCTTGTGCGTTCAGCGAAGCCGAGAAACACAACAAGGCAGAGAAAACACAGAGGCACACAGACAAGAGTGCCTGTGCCACACAGCTATGGAAAATCTCGTGCGCAGGCGAGGGCGACTCCACCCCACCAAGCCAAAATCGGGCTTGTCGGGGGCCCCGGGCCTGCGGTCCCCTGTGTGGTTTATTAATTCGGAATAACCTGGAAAATAATGGCATTGTTCAGTTGAGAATTCTTCTCCGTAAGAGATGTGGGCACTTCAATTTCCAGGCGATGCATCACGGTAGTTCCCGTCCTTGCCTGGCCCTGCAGCAATTGAGGAACGGTTTGCAGTGTGATCCCGTCCAGCCGAAACGTATATGCCGAATCGGGCACGGTGAGCGCGGCCAGCACGGCAGCGGTGGTTGCAGTTTGTGATCCAGCCTGGATGCTCAGGCCGAACCGCGTGGAAACAACAAAGCGCCCAGGCAATTTCTGCATCTGGACGTTTGCTGTCTGGGCGCCGCCTGCATCTGAGACGGTCCCTAAATTCAAGCTGCGCTGGCCGGAAGTTCCGCCGGTCAAGGCGGCGCCATCCGGCGCGCTTACAAAACTCACTGAGATTGCCCCTTCACTTGCAGACCTCATGGAAATGGCGCTGGAGGTGCGTTTAACCGCGCTCTTGTGTTGTGCCCGTCCGTCGGTTATGAGGGAGGAACCGAACAGCAACAACGGCAGGACAAAACGCAGCCCGATTTCGCACCTCCCGCCCAGCTCTAATCCATCTGTCTATCCCAGTCTTTCTCCAGGGCAAATCCCATTAAACCCTTAATTGGCGGTTGCAACGTAATTAATGGTGTTGCTAATCAAGGTTCCGCTGGCCGTGGTGAAAGGTACGGTGATGGCCACAGGGAAATTGCTGTTTGCGGCATACGTGCCGGTTGCCGTGAGTGTGGACTGTGCGGCGTTGGTAACGGCTACACCGCCGACGGTCCATGTATCCACTGCGTCGGCTGAGCCCAACTGGGCTTTCAGAGTGTAGTTTGCGCTGGCAGAGTTGGTCTTTGAGACCAGCACGTCAACCGCGGAGCTTACGGTGAAGGTTGTCGCGGTGGTGCTGCGAACGATGCCGGCTGAGATTGGTCCGAACGCTGAAACGTTGCCGAACGCCAGTGTCGCGGCGTTGGTTCCCGCGCCGCTGGAAAGCGCCATGCCAGAAGCGTCAGAGTTGAATACGAGGTTGATGCTGCCCGTAACAGTGGCAGTCACGGTAAGTGTGCCGCTGGCAGTTGTTTGTGCAACGGCCGCTGAAGAAATCATCATCAGCGCCGCAAAGATGGCTAAGAGCGTTACTTTTTTCATTGTCGTTCCTCTCCTCATTTCGAATTCAAAAGTTCGTTGCTTCAAAAAAGTCAGACTGCGGAAACTCAGTTGGCTGTCGCCGTAAAATTGATTGTCGCCGTGATCGGCGTATTCACTGCCGGACCGCCTGCTCCAGGCGCTGCCGTTAAAATCACCAAATCCAGGTTGTGCGCGATGTCAGTGTTGTAAGCGCCATTCACCTGGAGCGTCTGCGACGCAGTTGTCAGCGTGATTGCATCCACTTTGTAGCTCATGCCGGTTGGCGCAGCCGCGGCCAGGTTCGCCGTGAGCGTATAGGTGGTACTGGTCAAGCCACCTGAAACCACTTGCACATCAAAAATTGTTCGCACGGTAAAGTTGGCTGCGGTAACACTGGGGCGGGTTACACCAGCGGCAAGCGCGCCAAAGGCGGAAACCGTACCGAAGTTCGCAGTCGCGGCATTGGTGCCTGCCGCGCCAAGCGTTACGCCTGATGGGTCGCTATCGAACTGGATTGCTATGCCATTTGTATTGTTCAAGCTGCCGTTGATCACGCCTGAAGCGGTGGTCTGTGCCGGCAGTGAAGCGCCGCATAACGTCAGGGCCGCCAGGGCCGCACCGCGCATAATCGAAATGTATTTCTTCAGCATGGTCAAAAACCTAATTTGCCGTGGCCAAAAAAGTGATCGTCTCCAGCAATGGTTGCGCCGCAACCGTGTTCTTCACCTGCACCTGCAGGGTCTTGGTTATCGGTGTTGCATAGTTGTCTGCGGTATCCAGAGTGGTAAAGCCCGCGGTAGTTAGCGTCACGTTATTCAGCAGCCAGGCCACGTTCGCCGGAGGAGGCGTGGAAATCTGCGCTGCCAGCCGGTAATTCGGGCTGCTGGAATTCGCCTTGGTAACCACCACATCAAACGCGCTGCTTACTTCATAAGTCGCGGAGGTAAGGTGTGTGTAATTCACACAGGCCAAGGTATGAAAACTCCCCGGAAACGCGGCCGTGCCAAAATCCAGTCCAACGTTGTTGGTTCCGGAATTTGTCAGCGGGCAGAAACCTGTTGTCCCGACCGATGGGTTGTTCTGAAAAATCAGGGTAATGGACGACTGCACATTCATGGTGATGCTGAGCTGCCCGGAAGCGCTCTGCGCGCCGGCATTGACGACAAAAAGGCAGAGCATGCAGCTCAGCATGAGCAAACCTTTCGTTCCGCCAAAATTGGAGTTGCAGTTCATCGCGTCGAAGCAATCACAAACCCAGACTTCACTTCTTGTGAATTGCTCAATTCCTCTGTGCATCTGGTTTTTTCAATGTCCTGGCTCCCGGATAACCTGACCCAAGGTACAGTGTGTTAGGGGCCGCTGGGACATTGGTCTTTCGTGATGACAGAAGTCTAAGCGGAGCCCGGCGTTCCGCAAACGGTACTTAGGTCACCAGTGTTGACCATAGGGAAACAACTGTACTTTAAGAATTTTCTTGAACTTCGATTGATGGTATCCAGTCTGGCGGGTAAGTAAATAAGGTGTTTCTGGCAGTTGTACCGGAATAGTAATGGCCTAGGCCGATCCAGAGGTGTCCTTTAGAAATAACACGCCATAGATCATTCACTTTTACATTGAAGCGGCCTTGAAATTTCTTAGCCAGGCGGCGATCAGCGGAGCAAACAGCAGGAGCAACAGCGCTAGCGCCATCAGCCCGCCGCGCGTGATGTCATAGTCGGCCAGCAAAGATTGCCAGCTCCGTCCCCGGAAATGTCCAATGGCCATTTCAAAGGCAAAGGTCAGCAACACCCAGAGCGCTCCGATTTCCAGGAGCGCTGCCCAGCGTGAGGCGCGTATCCATCCGATGAGCAGATAAGCAAGGATCAACAGCGCCGCCGATCCGGTGACGAACCCGGTCCACTGCGCGGGTTCGGCGCCCATACGCGGTTCAAGAAATAAAACGCGCAAGGTACCGAGCACCGATTCAACCGTAATGAAAACCAACCACGCAACCAGAGCACGCAAGAGAACGCTGCTTTGCGGCGCCGTTAAAGATTTCTCGCTGGCTGGCATAGATAGCTGCCGGTCAGAAATCGTGCGCTTTGGAGCTGCGGCGCGTGGCGGCCTTCATGATCCGCTGGCGCGTTTGTATCTTGATCAACGCTTCATGGAAAGCGAGTTGATGGAATGCTTCATCCCGGCGGATCTCTTCAAAGCGGTGCGCTACCTGCTCGTCACCATCTTCACGGGCCTGCTCGGCGAACTGCTTGTAAAGCGTGTCCACCTCAAACGACTCTCCGGCAATGGCGTTGGTCAGATCTTGTTCGTCAGTTCCGACAAGTTGCAGCAGGTCTGCCTGCTCAACGAAGTGTTCCAGGTACTCCTGGTCGGCGGTCTTATCGAATATGTCGGCCAGTTCGCTATCGCCGTTGTTGCGGGCCTGCTTGGCAAACAGCTTATATTTGGCGAAGGCAAAAGCTTCGCCCCGCATGGCTTCCAAAAGGTTCCTGCGGCTGCGGGCGGAGATGGCGTGTTCGGCGAGATTTTTCTCTGTCATAATAGTCTCCAGCGTTGAAGTATGGCTGGCTCCGGCTCCGGGAGAATGTGCCGGCGGTCACGCTTGTTTGTGACTTATCTCACACCAGATATCCCCACGGCAGGCGAAAATTTGTTCCAGGAGATCTCTATGAATGCGGAAAACCTATCGCGGATGGGAACACAGGTTAAAGACAACGTGGCTGAGATAGCCGAGAAGGCGAAGGACCTTTCAGCCAAAGTGAAAGAACGTCTGGACGAAACCTATCATGATCTGGGTCGCACCGTGCGTCGCGCCAAAGCCGCGACTGAAGACCGGTTGGATGATGTCCGCGACCGGGTGAAAGAACGGCCCCTGGCGTCCGTGGCAACCGTGGCCGCCGGCGCATTCGCAGTGGGCATTCTTACAGGATGGCTGCTGGGCCGCAAAAGCCGGTCATAGACAGCAACCTTCCAATAGCTTTTTCCATTCACCCCAGGCAGCGTTTCGCATGCACGACACATTTGCCTGGATTCCCTGGACCTTCAGTGGCTGGTGGCTAAAGCTTCCTCAAACTCATATTCTGCCAGCCGCTGCGGGCGAAGGGCCGCGTCCTTGATTTTCATTAGCTCCCTGGCTTTCGCGGCAATATGCTCCGCGCTGACCTCAAATTCCTTGATCAGCTCCCAGGGAGCGCCGCTGTCGCCAAAGCGATCCTGCACGCCGATGGCGCCGGTAAGCACCGGCTTGCCATAAAGGTCCTTGCTCGCGGTGATTACGCCGCTCACGCGCCATGCCAGCGCGCCGATCTGATGTTCTTCCGCCGTAACAATGATGCCGGTTTCAGCGGCTGCCCGCACCACTGCGGCTTCGTCCAGCGGCTTGAGCGTGTGCATGTTGATCACACGCGTCTCATAGCCGAATTCATTCTTCAAGATCCAGGCAGCCCGCATGGCTTCAGGGACCATGGGCCCGCAGGCGATGATGGTCAGGTCTTCGTCCTCAGACATGTACTCATCAGCCAGAACATGCTCGAAGGCATCGATCATGGTGTCCGATTCCCGCCGCAAACGCAGCACGTTGGCCTTGCCCACAATGAACGGAGTATCTTCCTTCGTGACAACCGGCGTGGCCTCTCTGGCAAAGCGAATGTACTTTGGTCCCACATGATGCAGCAGCAGGCTGGTGGTGGCTTTGCGCGTCTCCACCGCGTCGCACGGGACGACCACGGTCATGTTGGGCAGGCTCATCATGGCGGAACAATCTTCCAGCGCCTGATGCGTCGCGCCGTCCGGCCCCACGCTCACGCCGCCATGCGCGCCGGCGATCATCACGTTGAAATTCCCGTAGCAGACAGAAACGCGGATCTGGTCAAGATTGCGGGCCGCGGCAAATGTTGCATATGTCCCAAAGACAGGCAGCTTGCCTTCGCGGGCCAGCCCGGCCGCCACTGAAGTTGCCGACTGCTCCGCACTTC
>DASSXL010000152.1:0-10491 GCA_035703825.1 Candidatus Angelobacter sp. | reverse complement strand
TGATGACGACCTATCTCAAAGACGAGAAGGATGGCTCGGCGGCGATCCGCAGGATTTCCGCTCTCGTTTACAGTTATTTTGATCGCCTTGCGCGAGCATCCGAGTATGGCCGCGTGGTTTCACCCAAGTGAAGCCGCCTCAACACCTCCCCTCACATTCAGGACGCTTCCAGCATCCTCTGCACTTCGAGAACAAAGCGCTGTGGCCCATCCTGCTTTGAGACCACCTTGTCCGGGCAAAGCTCCTGGCCCAGGTAAAGGTATCCATCCACCTGCATCAGCACTTTCTGATGCGGATGCCGTTGCTTGATCTCTTCGCAGAATTCCAGGCCGGGGCCGGCAAAGTGGCCAACATCGACGATGATCAGATTGTATTGCGGCACCGTGGCAACAACCGTGCGAGCCGCATCAAGGTCGGACGCGGTATCGACATCGTACCCTTGCATGCGCAGCATCAGGGCACGCAAGTGCTGGACTGTGCTATCGCCATCAACAAGCAGGATTCGCGTTTTGCGTCTGGGCATCGAGTCACAACCTTTTACGGATTTGAGGGCTGTTGCCAGACTACACCCGTGTGAGCGGCTGCTCGTGGCCCGATTTCCTTAATACTCCTGCTTTTATTTTTGCTTCAATTTCTCGTTAAACCAGGCGGCCACTCGCTCAATCACGTCGCGCTGGTGCGCAGGATTGGCGAACATGTGGCCTTCATGCTCGTACACCACCAGCTCAGTCTCTGTCCCAAGGGTCTTGAGCGCATGCCAGAACTCATATGATTGCGGAGTCGGACACTCGCCATCGCTATCGCCCACAAGCACCAGCGTAGGTGTCTTCGCGTTCTTGATGAAGGTGATAGGCGAACTCTTCGCATAAACCTGGGGATCGTCATACACGGAGGCGCCGAAGAATGGGACCATCCATTTGTCTATCTGGTTTTCTCCGTAGTAGCTCTGGAGATTTGCCAGTCCCGCGCCTGCCACCGCGGCGGCAAAGCGCCTGGTCTGCGTGACCGCCCACATCGTCATATAACCGCCGTAGCTCCAGCCGGTAATGCCCAGGCGATGCTCGTCAATGGGCGCTTCCTTCAGCGCCTGGTCCACGCCGGTCATGATGTCGCGAAAATCGCCGTAGCCGAAGTCCTTTACGTTGGCGCGGGTAAATGCCTCGCCCTGGCCGAAGCTGCCGCGCGGATTGGGCATGAACACGAAGTAGCCGGCCGCGGAGAGCGCTACGCCAAAGCTATGCGTGCCCGGCCAACTGGAGTGCGCCATGGAACTGGGACCGCCATGGACCTGCACCACCATGGGATATTTTTTTGCCGGGTCAAAGTCTGCGGGGTAGAGCAGCCAGCCTTGCAGATTGAATCCATCGTTCTGCCAGTGAATGCTTTTCGCTTCTCCCCATGCGGGCTTCAAACCCGCATTGCGCGAAGTGATCTGCTTCCACTCTCCTATCGCTCCCGCCCAGACCTCCGGCGGATGGGCCAATGAGTGGCGAATCACCGCGGAGGTCTTGCCATCGGCAGCCAGCGAGATGGCAGTCCCCCATCCGTTGGCCAGAAGCTGGCCCGGTACGTGTGAAAGCGTTTGAATGCTTCCGCCAGCCACGTCCACGGTGGCGATACCGCTCTCGCCGTCAACGTCTTCACCAAAAAGAATCTTGCCGCCCTTCGGCCACGTGAGCCAACTGACGGAAGCCTTCATGCCGGGCGTAATGTTTTTGGCTTCGCCGCCTTCTGCCGGGACAATAAAGATGTCGCCGCCCACGGCGGGCTCGTCGCTCATGATGCCGGAGATGAACGCGACCGATTTCCCGTCGGGCGACCACGCTGGAATTGCAATCTGGGAATCGACCGGCGGCTTGTAAATCGACTTCATCTCGCCACCCGCCGCCGGGATCGTATAGAGCTGCGCGATGTACCAGTTATTGTCGCCATTGCCGTGGGCCGCGGTTGTTACAAAGCTTTTGCCGTCAGGCGACCAGTCGTACTCGTAAACATACATGTCCGCGGGCGAAATTTGCCGCACCTTGCCGCCCGCTGCATCGATCAACGCCAGTCGCTGCTCGGTGACAGCTTCCTTGATCACCCCGGTCTGCGGTTTTTCCGCGACCAGCGGCCCGGCGGCGCGCTCGGCATTCTCCGTTAAAAGAAATGCAATGGTCTTGCCGTCCGGCGACCAGCCGGGAGAGGCGAGAAATCCCTTCACGTTCGTCAGCTTGCGCGGCGCGCCCCCGGCAGCGCCTATCACATACAACTGTGGCTGCCCGGGCGTGGCGGCGTCAGAGAGAAAAGCGATCTGCTTGCTGTCCGCGGACCAGGCCACCGCGCTTTCAGATTGTCCGCCGGCCGTGATGCGGCGCGGCGGGCCGCCGCCCGTGGCCGAAACAAAGATGGCTGAGCCGCTCTCGGTGGCTTCCACCCATGCCACCTGCTTGCCGTCGGGCGAGATGGCAGCCTGGTCAAAGCTTTTCGCGCCGAAGAGCGCGTTGATCACGCCCTCCATGGGTGAAGCGGCAGCCTTGGCGCGGGCGCGCGAAGTAGGCTGCGCGAAAACGAAAGGTATCAACATCAGGTAGGCGAAGGCGATCACAACGCTTGTTCGTCCCGCTTTGTGCATTTGGAGATTCTCCGGCGTGGGTTGGTTCCTCAATATACAGGCCGCGAATGCGGCTAGCAACCGGCGGGGATTTCCAGTTCGCTGCCAGGCGCTTCATCGCAGCATGAGACCCGGCTTATGGTATTCTCCAGTTCATCATGCGACATACTATTGTTCTTATAGGCACCCTGGGCGCCTTTTTGCTCGCGGCGGGGCAGGCCGCGCAAAAAGCGCCCGCAGCCAAACCCGCCGCGCCAGCGCCGGCGCAACTGCCACCGGATGAAGTACTGATGGCCAAGACCGCCGAGGCCACAATTGACTGGGACAAAAAGACCACACCGGGCGCGACGGTGGACGTGCAGTTGATCAAGAAAGACCAGGAGGATGGCAAACCGGTGGTGCAGTATCACGTAAAGGTGAATGGCGCGCCGAAGAACAAATTTTACACGCTCATGACCTGGCCTATTACCCTTGCAGCGCCCGTCGAGATGGTTGAAGGGTTGGTCATCGCGGCAGATGGAACCGTCGGCTGCCCGCCTGATTCCACCAAGAACTGCGGCCAACGCATGAAGGGCGCGGAACTGAAGCTTACCTATACGCCGGGCATTGGAGAAATCTTCCGGCATACTTTAGTTTCTGAAGACCACACCGTCCGGATCTTCTTCTCCATCGTTCCGGCCCCCATGGTGGAGCATGACAAGACATGCAGCCTGGAAATCGTGCGCCTCAGCCCCAAGTTCGAACTGGCGCTGATCCGCGGCAAAGGGTTCGCGCCCGGCGAGCCAGTCGCATTTCACACCGACTCTTACCAGGAAGTTCACGATTCGCAGGTGAAGGCAAATCCACAGGGTGAATTCTGGGCGACGCTCACGCCGTTTGTGAAAGGCAGGACCATGGGCACCATGCAGGTTTCAGTCAAGAGCAAGGGTTGCTCTCCCGCCCTGTCGTTTGAGTGGGGATCGGAATAGGCCCGCGCGGCAAAGAAAATGTCTTAGACTGTCCTCGCGTTTCTTCTCAAGGATGCGTCAATGAAGATTGCGATTCTCGGCGCCGGCGGTGTTGGCGGATATTACGGCGGCCTGCTGGCCCGCAATGGGCAGCAGGTGTGCGTGCTGGCGCGAAAGTCCAATCTGGCCGCACTGCAGGAGCGCGGCATCGAGGTCCGGGCGCCGGGAGAATCCTTTACCGCCTTCGTCCAGGCGAGCGATGACGTCAGGACATTCGGCCCGGTGGATTGCGCCATCGTTGCGGTAAAGAATTATTCGCTGGCGGAAGTTGCTCCTGCCGCGGCCCATCTTGCGCGACAAGGCGCGCTTATCCTGCCTCTACTGAACGGAGTTGAAGTCGTTGATCGACTTGTGGCCAGCGGCGTTCCGCGCGAGCAACTGCTCGGCGGCCTTACGGCCATCAGCGTGGTGCGCATCGCGCCGGGCGTGTTTGAGCGCCGCAGCCCTTTTCAGCGAGTGGCGCTGGGCGAGCTGGATCCGCAGGCAACACCGCAGCCGGAACGGGCACGGCGCATTGAGGCCATCGGGTGGGCGTTTCGCGATGCAGGAGTGGAAACAAGCGTCTCCGGCGACATCACGGCTGACCTGTGGAGGAAGTTCGCGTTCATCGCTTCCATGGCGGCGGCCTGCGGGCTGTCACGCACTGCGATTGGCCCGCTCCGCGCTACAACGCTCGGTCATTTGCTTATCGAGCGTGCCGTGCGGGAAGTCGTCAACGTTGCGCGCGCCCGCAAGGTCGCGCTGGCGGACGACGAAGTTGAGCGCACCATGAAAATCATCGACGGCCTGCCCGATGCGATGAAACCAAGCCTGCTCATCGACCTTGAGGCCGGACGTCCCACGGAAATTGAAGACCTCAGCGGCGCAGTCTCGCGCCTGGGCAAAGCATGTGGCGTGGAAACGCCAGTACACGATACGGCCGCGGCGGCAATCGGCGTATCCGTCAAAGAATGAACGACACTGCGCGAGTCGACCAGCCTGTTTCATCTCACTTTTTGCTTCTGCATTCGTCTAAGCTTTACGGGAACAATGTCACTTCGCTCCCATCGTCCTTTCCACGGAGAATCATGATTCGTTTCTGGCGCACCGCCTTCGCACTGCTCCTGGTCGCTCTCTGTTCCACCGTTTTTGCGGCCGAACAGCCTAGACCGCTACTCCTTGTCCTGAATAAGCCTGAGGGAAAACTTTTGCTGGTGGATCCTGCGGCCAAGAAAGTTATCGGTGAAGTGGCGACTGGAAACGGGCCGCACGAGGTCGCTGTTTCGGCTGACGGCAAGCTGGCATTTGTCGCCAATTATGGCGACCAGACGCCGGGCGACAGTCTTTCCGTGATCGACCTGGAAGCTAGGAAAGAATTGCGGCGAGTGAACCTTGGCGCGTTGCGTCGTCCACATGGAATCGTGGAGAGCAAGGGCAAGATTTATTTCACGGTAGAGATGAACAAAGCAATCGCCAGATATGATCCCGCAGCGGACCGCCTGGACTGGCTCATGGGCACCGGCCAGGACCTGACGCACATGCTGGTGATCAACAAAGAGCAGAACAAAATTTTTACCGCAAACATCTTTTCTGATTCCGTAGGGGTCATGGAACCAATGGGCCAGGGCGGCAATTGGCACTATACGGTGATCCCTGTAGGTAAGCGCCCTGAAGCGATTGATCTTTCTCCTGACGGCAAAGAAGTCTGGACCGCGCACTCACAAGATGGCGGCGTGAGCGTGATTGATACGGACACAAAAAAGGTTGTGGCTACGATTCCGGCGCTTACCAAGCATTCCAACCGGCTGAAATTCACTCCTGACGGCAAGCTCGCGCTGATCTCTGACGCAGAATCAAGCCAGGTGCTGGTGATGGACGTGAAAGCACGCAAGCTGGTGCAAAAGATCCAGGTAGGCGCAGTGCCGCTGGGAATCCAGATGACACCTGACGGCCAGCGGGCTTACGTTGCCTGCGCGCAGGCCGGACAAGTTGCGATCATTGATCTGGCCAAGCTCGCGCAGATTGGAGCCATCGATGTGGGCCCCGGACCCGACGGGATGGCGTGGGTACCGTAGCCTTTGTCACTGATAAATACGGATAACACTGATCGCTGGGGCATGATCGAAACACAAATGGTTATTATGCCGCTCCAGCGTGCTCGTGCTTACGCGCATCTGTGGTGAACATCATTCCTGCGATTCCACGCGATTTCTTAGTGTCCGGCTTTCTCCAGATCAGCGGCGGCGGAATCAATAGCATTGGCGTAATCCTGCAAAGACTTTGCTACCTTGACGATTTCCTTTTCCGCTTCCTGATAGCGCTTCTCTTCAATTCCTTCACGCACGCCCGGCAGGGTCTTGGCGCCATAACCGGTGTAGAAACCCGGCGCATAGATCAGGTGCTTGAACCACGGGCGGCGCGGCAGGCCGTCAGGATTGGTCAGTTTGCGTTCTGCCTGAATTAATTTGGCGTTGAGTTCCTGCAATGCTTGCGATCCGCTGGCGCTATTGAACGACTTCAGCGCCTTGGAGTATCGCTGCGCACTGTGATCAAGGGCGTTCTGCGCGTTATCGAGTGGGGCGAAGTTGAGGAATGGCGGGACCTCTTCCTTGGGCGGCGCGACCGTCGGGCGGCGCGGATCGGACGCGGCGCTGTAAGCGCCATCATCTATGTCCTGGTTACGATCGTGGATTTGTTCCTGCTTGTCCTTAAGCAGTTTCTTGAGTTCGTCATTGTATTTGTGGATCGTATCGGCGAAGTCGCTGAAGTCGTAAGGCAGAACATCGGCGTCGGCAAAGCGCAGCACCATGGTGCCAACGGTCTGTGAGAGCGCGCGCCCGTAGACAAAATCCTTGTCGGAAAATTTGGTAAACCAGTAGAAGTCGTCGTAAATCGAGTGATAGATTCCGCCATCGTCTTCGCCGCCGAAGCCGACGTTGAGCGAGGCCACGCCCAGATGATCGATGAACGTTGTATAGTCACTGCCCGAGCCAAGCGCGCCGATCCGGAGATCGGGTCGAGTGCGCGCGTCTTTGCGGTCTTCCGGGCGGCCCTGGGTAAGCCGCGCGGCCTGTCCGCGTTTCCATACGGAAATATTCTTTTCCGGATCAGTGATGTCACGGGCCACGGTGTTGACGAACTTCTCCAGCGAGTGCGAGCCCTGCACCTCCAGAAAGCCGCGGCCATTGCCATCGGTGTTGATGTAGAGGGCGGCGTGCTGCTTCAGTTCGTCGCCATGGAACTCCGCCCATTCTGTCGATCCCAGCAGCATGGGCTCTTCGCCATCCCATGCGCAATAGATGATGGTGCGTTTGGGCTTCCAGCCCTGCTTCAGCAGTTCGCCCATCGCCCTTGCTTCTTCCAGCAGCGCGATCTGGCCAGAGATGGGATCTTCCGCGCCGTTGACCCAACCATCGTGGTGATTGCCGCGGACGATCCATTGGTCGGGCGATTCCGAACCTTGAATTTTGAAAACCACGTCATACACAGGCTTGATGTCCCAGTTGAATGCGACTTTCAGGTGGACTTTCGCCGGGCCGGGGCCGACGTGATAGGTAAGCGGCAGCGCGCCGCGAAAACTTTCCGGGGCCACGGGGCCTTTAAGAGCAGCGAGCAAAGGCTTGGCATCGCCATAAGAAATTGGGAGTGTAGGGATTTTGGTGAGCGTGGGGATGTCTTTCAGAGCCAGCCGTTTTACGTCGCCCTTGGAGCCCACGCCAGGCGTTGTGGGATCGCCGGGATAGATGGGCATGTCCATCACGCTGCCGCGCTGCACGCCGTTCTCATTCCGCATAGGGCCTTCAGGAAAAACGTCATCCTGGAAATAGCCGTCATCACGGGGATCGGAATAAATGATGCAGCCAACAGCACCGTGCTCCGCAGCAACTTTGGGCTTGATGCCGCGCCATGAGTTTCCGTAACGCGCAATCACGATCGCGCCCTTGACCGAAACGCCAAGCCGGTCAAGTTCTTCATAGTCGCGCGGCAGGCCGTAATTGACGTAAACCAGCCTGCCGGTCACGTCGCCATCAATGGAGTAAGCGTTATATGTGGGAAGTTGCTCGCTTTGCTGGTTCGAGGTTGGGTCGACGGAAACCGGCGGCTCCTGCAACTTGGCGGTGTAGCGCGTCGGCTCGGTCAGTTCCAGCACGCGCTCCCTGGGCGTGGGAAAAAGCACGTCGAACTGCTCAATCTGCGCGTCCAGTCCCCAGGACTTGAATTGCGAAAGGATCCATTCGGCGTTCTGCTTGTCATAAGGCGAACCCACGTGGTGCGGACGCGCGCTGAGCTTCTGCATATAGTCGCGGAGGTTTTTGGGATCGGGAATGGCGCGAAACTTGTTTTCCCAGTCGCGCTCCGTGTGCGAGGAGGCGGAGGTAAAGCCGTAAAGCGTGTCGTCGTCAGGGCCGGCGGCGGAGAGTGGCAGCAGGGCGATGAAACAAAGCAGAAGAATGGCCAAGGATTTTTTCATCAATCGCTCCAGGTAATCACGTTGGAAAACAGGAATTGTAAACGATTCCCTGTTAGCCGCAGCGCAGCTATGGTAAATCTTGGGTCGAAACATCAGGAGCGCACGATGAAATCCCGTACAATTTCCATTCTTTTTCTGATTACCATCACGGCATGGGCACAACCGAAGAAAACGCCACCATCTCCGCCTGCCGACAACCTGGAGCTCAGGCGGTTGTTCGCCGACGACATGCATGACCGGGGCAGCGAGCCGTTCGACGTCGACGAAAACGGCAAGCCCGTGCCGCACAAGGAATGGAAGGACTCTCCGGACATGACGGCGCACGACGCCGTGCGGCGGAAGCGGGTGCGCGAGATGCTGAACGCGGGAACGGTGCGGACAGCCAATGACTACGTGTGGGCTTCCTTCATTTTTCAGCATGGGCAAACGCCGGACGATTATCTTCTGGCGCACGTGCTGGGGATGATCGCCGCCAGCAAGGGCGACAAGATGGGACGCTGGATCGCCGCGGCCACGCTGGACCGCTACCTTCAATCGATCAAGCAGCCGCAGGTCTTCGGAACGCAGTTGGTCCCGGGCCCGAAGGGCGAACCGGCGCAGGGAGAGTACAACCACGATCTGGTGAGCAACAGCCTGCGCGCGGCAATGTGCGTGCGGTCCTATGAAAAGCAGGTGGAGCAGGTAAAGCAAGCGCAAAAGCAGCCGGAGACGGCCGACTTCAACACCGGGCAGTTTCCGTGCCCATGAGTCTCAAACCCGCGAGTAATCCGGCCGCCAGTTGGTGATGGCTTTTTTGATGTCAGAGCGGCTGAGTTTTTCGTCGAGCGCGCGCTGGACCAGCGCGGGCAGCTCTGCATCCGAGGCAAAGCGCAGGGCGACAAACTGCGAGTCCGTGAGTTCGCCGATGCGCGAGCGCAAAGGCTCCTGCAGGATCGCGGCCAGCCGGAGACGTTCTTCCAGACGGATCACGCGGTCCTGAAGGTGCGTGGCATAGCTGCGCATGCGTCCGGCGTGGACAAGGAATGCCACAGAAAGAACCAGCAGCCAGGCGCCTCCAATTCCAGGATTACGAAACAGCAAATAGCCGACCACCAGAATGTTGATCAGGAAGATGGGCAGGACAAAGAAATGGAACGGCGGATCGTATTTCGCGTGGTTGGAGTAAGACTGCGTTTTGTTCTCCATGGTTCTCCTGTAATGACAGTTGAGTGTACCGGAATAGATGAATGGAGGTGGCGGAAGATGCAGAAACGATCATAGAAAATCGCCGGGATCAAACGCCATCGTCGTCATCGCGCGTGATTGCCGTGATCCGAAAACCAAATCTCACCACGGAGGCGCTCACCCCAGCAAGCCAAGACCGGGCTCACCGCCATCCCAGATTGCGCAAAAGCGGCGCAATCCGGGAGCCCTGGTGCCGGGGACCCCGAGCGCGGAGACGCGGAGGTGGATTAGTGTCGGCGAGGAAGTCCTTTTCCCGAGGCTTCGGATCCAGCTGGTTCGCGGAACGGTTCCACAGAAATGCACTTGTAACACACTTCCAGCACGGTCAGATATTCTGTACCGCCCGGCAATTGAAGGACTACGCTGTCACCCGCTGCCGACTTCATCAACGCGCGCCCCAGTGGTGACACCCAACTGATGTGGTTGCGGTTGAGATCGACCTCGTCAGTGCCTACGATGCTCACCACTCGCTCCGCTCCCGCGGCATTGGCATAGCGCACGGTCGCTCCGAAGAATGCCCTCGTCGCCGCCTGCCCCGCTCTCGGAGCTTCCGGGTCCACGACTTCCGCGGCTTCGATTCACTTCGTGAGAAAGCGGATGCGCCCATCGATCTGCCGCAGCCGCCGCTTGCCGTACTGATAGTCGGCGTTTTCACTGCGATCGCCGTTGCCGGCAGCCCACGCCACCACCTCCGTCACGGCCGGGCGTTCCCTGGTGAGCAGAAACCTGTGCTCATCTTTGAGGCGCTGCAGCCCGCTCGGCGTTATGTAGTTCTTGACTCGCGTCGCGGGCTCGTCCCTTTGTGGTTCTCTCGTAAACCCTTTCCGCATCTCGTAGTCCTTCCAGAGATCGAGAGTTATGGTAGCAAATGAGATATCGCTGGATCGCCGTGATCGCCGACATCGCCGTCATCGCGCGTGATCGGAAAACCAAATCTCACCATGGGCAGGGTTCAGGAATCGCGAAATTCACACTTGACATCGGGTAAAAATCCACTACCATATGGTTGTGGATAGTCTCGGTACAACATTTGCGGCTTTGTCTGATCCAACCCGCCGGGCGATGATCGAACGGCTTTCACGCGGGCCTGCCTCTGTGCATGGATTGACGAAACCGTTTGCACTCTCGCAGCAGATGATTTCAAAACATATTGCCTACCTGGTGCGGGCGCGGATTGTGATCAAGACGAAGCGTGGACGAGAGAGTATTTGCACGCT
>DASSXL010000071.1:0-6686 GCA_035703825.1 Candidatus Angelobacter sp. | reverse complement strand
AGATTGGTGATGCCGGTGCTCCGGTCGGCCACGGGATTGGGCGTGTAGTCGGCGTAGTCATACGGCAGCAGATAGACGTCAATCTTTGCCATGAGCTTGTCCATCTCCTGCATCAGCAGCATGCGCGCGCGATTGGCGTTCACATAGTCCGCCGCGGGATAGAGACGATAAGCATTTTGCCCAGCGATGCGGTCCGGGCGCGCGAGCTGGTCTGGGTGTGTGTCAACGGGATCATGCAGCGCCACAATGCCTTCAGCGTTCAAGATCGCCGAGGGATCGAGCTTTGGGTTTTCAGGGAGCTTGAACTCCGCCAGTTCGATGCCGAGGCTGCGTATCTTATCCAGCGCCGCGCGATCATTGGCCTCCACTTGCGGCGTCTGACGCGTATTTTCAAACGCGGCCTTCAGGTATGCGACGCGCAGCTTGCGAACATCGAGCGCGGCGTCCCAGTTAAAAGGCACGTCCACAGCCGCAAGGTCGAGATTGTCCGCGCCTTGAATGGCGTTGAGCACCAGCGCGCAGTCTTCCACTGAGCGGCACATCGGGCCGGTCTTGTCCATGCTCCAGCTCAGCGCCATCGCGCCGTAACGGCTCACGCGTCCAAAGGTCGGACGCAGCCCGGTCACTCCGCAAATGGCCGAAGGCGCAAGGATTGAGCCCAGGGTTTCTGTGCCAATGGAAAAGCCCACCAATCCGCCGGCGGTTGCCGATCCCGGACCAGCGGATGAACCTTGCGATCCCATCGACGTGTCCCACGGGTTCATCGTCTGTCCCGCGAACCAAATGTCATCGAGCGCCAATTCTCCGGTGGCAAGTTTGCCAATGAGCACCGCGCCGGCATCGCGCAGGCGAGTGACCACCGTCGCGTCCAGATCAATGATGCGGTTCTTGAACGGCGCCGCTCCCCAGGTGGTGGGATATCCTTTCACCGCGAACAGGTCTTTGATTCCATAAGGAATGCCGTGGAGCGGCCCGCGATATTTGCCCGCGGCAATTTCCTGATCGGCCTGGCGCGCCTCGCGCAGCGCCAGATCATCGGTGATGGTCACAAAACATTTGAGTTTGGGATTGTATCGCCGCGCGCGCGCCAGATACATCTCGGTAAGTTCTACGGATGTTACCCGCCGGGTGCGGACCAGTTCACTCAGGCTCGTCACCGGCCAGAAAGCCACGTCTTCCAGGGCTTCAAGATGCCCGCGCGAGGCGCGAGGCGGCCGCTGCACGTGGGGCGCAGTGCTCGCGCGGAACGGCCGGCGCGTACGGTCGATTTTCATTCCCGGAAGCACCGGATTGAAATAAAGCGGCGGAGCAATGCTGTTATCGATCTCTATCTTGCGCAAGTCGCGTAGCTTCACCGTGTTTGCCGTGACGCCTTTGAGCATCTTCTCCAACTGCTCATCAGTGAATTCAAGGCCAGCGACGGCCGCGGCCTCGCGCAGCATGTCTTTCGTTATTTGGGGCGCAGCCGCAGTCAGGGCAGGCGCGGCTTCAGATGGCTTCCCTTGTGTCTCAGAAACGCGCGCTTCGGCCAATTTGCCCCAGAGCACTCCGGGAAAGAGCGTTGAGGTCAATCCAAGCGAGGAAAAATAAGCCAGGAACGAACGGCGGTCAGTGGTGAGGTTCATGAGTAAGGGAAACATTCTGCACTGGAGAGGAGAGTTTGTCTAATTTGCCGTGTGGGTGGCTCACCTTCCGCGTTTTCTTTTAACTCACCATCTCGTTGCTTTCAAGTTCCGAAGACACCGTGCTATGCCGCTATTGAGTTGGCATTCCCAGATTGTCAAATAGCGCCAGCCGCGACGGTGCAACTCAGCCCTATGTTGTTTATCCCGTTGAACGTTCCGGTCAATTTTTTGCTTCCAATAATGGCGGTTGGTAGCAGGCATTCGACACCTGGCGCATCCGTGCCAATGCCAAAAGCAGCCGTTCACGAAAACAGCAAGGCGTCTCCTCGTGAAAACGACATCTGGATTTCCGGGCAGATTGCTACGATGTTTAGAAAAACGCATGCCTGCAGCGATCAGGGCTTCACAAACGCGCTGCTCTGGCTTGGTGCCGCGAGATGGAACCCGCGACATAATCCAACTTCGCATCTCAGAACCGAACGTATCTGTCATCCTACAAATTCTCGGGAATCTCAATCAACAGTGAGCGGTCGGGTTCCTTCTCCGCGACTCTTTCATTGTACTTTTCAAGAAGAGCCTTGACGTTCTGGCGAAGAGCGCCTTTGCCAAACTCCCCAATCTCTTCGATATTTTGGCCGACGAACTGCTCAAGGGAATTGATGCCGATTTTATCCGCGTGTCCCGACATATCAGCCATCTGTCGAGCCGCTTCCATCTTGTGCTCTGTAACGAGCAGAATGGGTCTGAAGCCGTGCCGGATATTGGCAACGCATTTATCGATAACACCTTGCATTGGTGCAACGGTTACATGAAACGCGGTATCTCCAACTTCATAATCGCCGTGCCGGCCCAACTGCTGATCGGCTGTTGTGTATGAGTGGTTGTCGATTGTTTTGCTGGGATAGCGAAGCGCCAGCTTTGCACCGACAAGATGGTGAGCGACACCTCCAGCCCCGCCACTTCGTTTCGCTGCTGTATCCAGAATATCGGCAATGATTTTTGAGCCCGGTTTGTCGAGATGAATATCCACTTCGATACGCTTGCGATTGAAATACGGCCTTACGCCATTCTTGAACAGCCAGGATTGAACGTTCTTAGCAATTGCCGTTCTCTCCGGCTTGGCGAGGTCACCCAGTTCTTTGATCCGATTCAACGCTGCGACCAACCTTTCGGCAGCTGGGCGCGTTCCTCTTGTGGTGCGCCCACCCTCTGCTGCGTAAACACGCTCTTCGCCAAACTCACGCAGAATGTTGCGGATCATTGGTCCACCCGTCTTAACCTGATTCCGAGGTGTAACGTAGTCGCTCTCTTCCAGAGGGAAGGTGGCTTTAAGGGCTTGAGCGACAGCTAAACCAGCACAGACAACGTACCGATCCGAATCTTCTGCGAGGTGGTTTTGCTCATAGGCAAACCACTCTCCAAGTGCAGCAATGGTTTTCTGTTCAACGTCTTTCATGGCTTTTCGTTTCAGTTCGACAGTCCATTCAGAAGCGCGCTTTTCAGTGCGTTCAATATGCGCATAAACGTCGGGATGCTGCTGCTCGTTATGCTTTGTTGATGCTGCGAGTTTTGCCAGGGGTTCGAGCAGATGCCGGGAAAGCCAGGACACAACGGGAACAGCAACTGCATCTCCCATTGCCTTATACGCCTGATTGTATCCCTCTGGCAGTTTGAACGTGTCCGGGGCCCCCATTAAACGCGCCGCTTCGCGGGGGGAAAGCAAACGACTACGGACTTGGCCATCGTCTACGATAATTACCGTCTGCCTGCTTGAACCCCCTTGAGGAGTTCTAAGGCACCCGGACACTCCATCGAAACGCACCTCCGCCCTTTGAATGCCTTTGCGCATTCTCTTATAAACAAAGCCGATGTGACTGCCTCCCATTCGTTGCGTATCGCGTACCTTTTTGTGGTTTTTCTCGTCCATGAGCGACAGCAGATAGGTCGTTTCCGCTTTGGTGTGCCAGTCAACCCCGGTTGGGTCCCGCTGAATAATCTTGGCGAGACTGGGCCGTTTGATTTGTGGAACTGGCACATTCCAGAAATTCCAGAGTGCCTTCAGATTTTCAGGCAGTTTGCTACAAGCATTCTTGAGATGCGCTGGCGTCCATTCGGGCACTGGCTCTTCACTGCAATATCCAGAGCAGTCGAGACGGGCATCCACGGCGATCATGAAAACACGCGGACGCGATTGCGGCAAAAAGTGTTGTGCGTCCATTACCAACGCTCCGAATTGCATTCCAAGGCTAGCAAGAGCTTCGCAGAGTCCAACAAAGCTGTCCCCATATAACAACCCGGTGACGTTCTCGATGACCATGACGGGAGGACGACAGCCAGAGCGGAATTGATCGCTCATGATTCGCCAGAAAGGCCAAAATGCTCCGCTGCGATCTGCTGAGAGGCCGCGACGCCATCCAGCAAGTGAGAGGTCTTGGCAAGGAAACGACGCCCATGCAAGCTGTGTGCTGTTGGGAAGGTCTGCCGCCGTAAACTCGACCACATCACCAAGGAAGAAATGATCGTCCGGAAAATTAGCCTTGTAAACCTCTGCTTTCTTTGGATCGATGTCATTGGCCCAGACGCAAGCCCATTGGTCACCGAGGCCCAAGGCTGCTAGGCCAGCACCAGCAAAAAAATCATAAAACCGCAATGCGCCCATATGAAGTTCAACAGTGATGGCTGATTATATCGCTAACTGAATTGCAACGGACTAGATCGCAGCCCTGCCAGGTTATTGAAACTGGCGGAAGCGTGTGAGAGTCGAACTCACCAGAGCCAGCAAAGCTAACTCTCGCCGGTTTTGAAGACCGGAAGGGTCACCGGACCCCATGCGCTTCCGCGTCTCGATAGTCTACAGGAGTAGCACTCAGCATTCAGCATTCAGCATTCAGCATTCAGCACTCAGCATTCAGCACTCAGCATTCAGCCAAGACGGTTTACCGCAAAGGGCGCAAAGACCGCAAAGGAAAATTCAGGGGATTGAATCTCCTTTTTCCTTCGCGTCCTTTGCGGTAATGAGGTTTGGCTGATTGCTGATTGCTGAACGCTGTTACTCAGAGCGCAACGCCTCCGCCGGATCAATACGGGCAGCGCGCGCCGCGGGCAGTGCTGACGCGATTACCGCGGCGGCCAGTATCACCGCCGCCGACGCGATCAACGGCAGCGCACCCGGCGATTGCACTTCTCCAATGTACTTGCCGATCATGCGCTGCAAGGCAAAGCCAACCACAAGCCCCCCGACGACGCCCGCGCTCGCAATCACCAGCCCTTCAGAGAGCACCTTGGCGAGAATGCTGCGCGGCCGCGCGCCCAGGGCCTGGCGGATCCCGAACTCGCGCGTGCGCCCGCTCACGGAGAAGGCGAGCACGCCCGCCACCCCCACCACGGAAATCAGGAGCGCCAACGTGGCGAACCCGCCGAATACGATTGCGTTAAGGCGGTCCGGGGTCAGCACTTCCGCGCGCACGTCTTCCAGCGTGGCGGCCCGCTCCACCGGCTGGTCGCCGGCAATCTCGCGGATGGTCCGCGTGATGGTGGGGACCAGCGCATACGGGTCATTCTGGGCGCGCACGAAGAGGCGGCTGCTCCAGCCTTCCTGGGCCGAAGGCTGATAGATCGTCATGGCCGGCTGCGGGATGATGTTTTCGTCGTCCACGTCCGGCACCACGCCGATGATCCGGCGCGGCTCCGTGCTGATGCCGATAAACTTCATCACGCCGTCAGTCCATTGCAGATGGCGGTCCACGGCCTCGCGCCCAGGAAAGAGCCTCTGGGCCACGCTGCGGCTGATGATCACCACGCGCTCCACGCCGTCACGGTCGCTGTCCCTGAAGTCGCGGCCTTCAATCACCGGCACGCCCAGGGTCTCAAAGTATCCGGGCGAGATGGAGCGGAAGCGGGCGCGCGGGTCTTCGTCTTTATCGCGGCGCGCGCCTTCGACGGAAAAAGTAAAGCTGATGCTCAGGGCGCGGCCATCGCGCCACGGCACACCAAAGCCTGACGAGACATGCTGCACTCCGGGCAGCGCGCTCACGCGGCGCGACACTTCACGGTAAAAATCGCGCACCTGGTCCGGCGTTTTTCCCTCGGCCATTACCGGCAGGTTCACCGCAAGGACGTGCGCGGTTTCAAACGGCGGCTGGGTTTTCTCCAGCACCAGCAGCGTCTTGACCAGCGCGCCGGCGCCGGCCAGCAAGACGAATGACGCGGTGATTTGCGTGACGGCAAAAATGCCAAGCCGGCGGCTGCTGCCGCCGCTCACGCGCACGCCGCTGCTGGAAAGGCCAAATCCGGCGGAGCTATCGGGCGCGGGCAGGCGCGGCACAAAAGCCAGGAAAATGGCGGCGGCCAGAGCGAGCCCGGCCCCAATCCAGACCATGCTGAAGTCGAGCGTGAGATCGAGAGCGCGGACGGAAAAGCGCGAAGCATAGCGGGCCAGCACGGCCACCATGGGAGCGGCTATGGCAATCCCGGCCAGCGCGCCGCTGCCGCAAAGCACAATGCCTTCCGCCAACAGCGAGCGCCGGAACGCGGCGTTGCTGGCCCCCAGCGCGGCGCGGATGGCCATCTCCGGCTCGCGGCGCACGGCGCGCGCAAGAATAAGGTTGGCCACGTTGGAGCAGGCAATCACAAACAGCAGTCCGGAGGCCGCGAACAGCACCCACAAGATCGTCCGGGCGCGCGAGTTGATCTGGTCATGCATGCGCGTTACTTCAATCTGGTAATGGTCGCCCGGCTTGTAAACCTCAGGATGCGCGGACACCATGGCCTTATGCACCGTGCCCAACTCCGCGCGGGCCGCTTCCAGGTCAGCGCCGGGAGCAAGGCGTGCAAACACCTCGGTCATGCGATGCTCGCGGCCCGTAACCATCGTCGCCGAGAGATGATGCGGGCTGGTGACGATGTTGGCGATGATTTCCGTGTTTTGCGGATATGGGACGGACGGTTCGAGGACACCGATGATTTTGGCGGAGCGCTCGCCGAAGCTGCTTTCGAGGCGAAGAGTCTTCCCGATGACTGCAGGATCTTTCCCGAGAACGGTATTCCAGAAACGATAGGTGA
>DASSXL010000179.1:0-3897 GCA_035703825.1 Candidatus Angelobacter sp. | reverse complement strand
CCAAGCAGCCAACAGCAGCGTGGCGAGCCCGACAGGACTTGAACCTGTGACCCTCTGCTTAGAAGGCAGATGCTCTATCCAGCTGAGCTACGGGCTCGCATTCTTGTGTGATTCTAACAGTGTGGCATATTTTGGGTCTCGAGAAATTACCGTGGAGAGAATTAGCGTTGAGAGAATGACAATCTTATTGCCCCAAAGCGGATGCCCCTCAAATGTCATTATATATCCAAGAAGCTGAGCATTCCTTGGCCCACCGCTCGCCTTCGGACGCCAATCCAGTCCTCCAGATCGTCACGCCGTGTTCGCGTCACCTTCATGCATCTGATTTTGTCTCTCGGACCCGCCTGCGCAGAGCGCTTGCCTGGTGCATCAGCGCTCCAGCAGCCGTCGGTATCCGGACCGGCCTTCTCGCATGCTCCTCATCTCTTAACTCATATGCTTCACTCTTGGTGCGCAACACATCCCTTCCACTTTTCGACTGAAAACATCACGGACAAAGGGTGTGCAGCTTCCACAAGCGTTCGCGTGCAGCGATAACCGGCCTCCGCCTCGCCCACGCGTCCTCACCAAGCCTTCGCTCTCTTGCAAACCTCGATCTCCATGATGACTCTCAGCGATCCGCACGGGCGCTGGAGCGCTGATGCCCGGGAGCGACGCGCAACTCCGTGCAGCAAAACGTTCCCCGCGCCGCAAACAGCGTGCCACGTCGTCCCTCCCGCAACAACGTACCCTCGACAACCTGCAACATGGCTCAAATGACCCAGAAGCCGCCTCCGCGCCAGACAGATCATCTCACTGTCATCGTGAGCGGGCATTCTTCGCAGCCAGCGTGTCGCCTCCCCGCTGCCGTCACAATTCCACACTCGGCCACCTTCAGTCCGGTTCTGCACGCGCGCTCGGTGTCCTCAATTAATCCATCGCTGCTTCGCGCATTGCTCATCGGGCCAACTGGACCAGGGCGTTCTGCAAGAGGGCCAGCGCAATTTGCCATCGCAGACCAGGCTCATGATCGCCGTCGCCAAAGCCGGTCACATACGCCGTAAAACAAAAGCCGTCAGCAAGTCCGCGCGGACCGCTCGCCAGGTCCGTCACATGAATGTCTTCTGCCGGGGCTTCGCCGCCTCCCAAAACCGCTCTTCCTAATTCGACCTGATTTCCAACTTCAGGCGCATCTCCTGCGTCATCAGCCGCGCCGACTCCAGCCGCGCCTTCGGCTTCGCACTCGAACTCTACTGCCTCGCCCCTGCCTTCCGCCTCAAACTCGCTCTCGACTGCGTCCTCGTCTGCGGCTCCAGCCCCGCCTTCCGCCTCAAACCCGCTCTCTTCCGCGGCGTCCGCAGCCTCTGCCCCAAAGCTCTTCCCGTGGTAATAGCACCGGCGAATCACTAACTCCACGGCGGCTGGAATCTCCGGCGTCTGGCTCAGCAACCGGCAAAGATTTTTGGCAAAAGCCTCGTGCCTCTCAAATGAGCAGCGCTGCGTTTCATCCTCGAATATCAGATCAACATATGAAACAAATTTGCGGTCACCAAAAATCTCTTCTTCCGGAGTCACTTCCCTGCTGGCCCACGCGTCGCACTTGGCGGTCGCCAGCGGAAAGCCTGCCGCATTGATCCGCGCAAGAAACGCGCCCAGCTCCGGATGGGCCACCGCCTCAGGAATCTCCCGCAGCAGTTCAGGATGTTTCTTCAGATCGTAGTAGCGCACCGCCGGATCGGCAAAGCTCCAGGGCAATTCCAGTGCGGCATCGTCGCGCCCCAGCTCCACTGAAAAGTCGGCCTGCATCAGCGCATCCCGTGATGCAGCAGGAAACGCATGATCTGGCGCTCCGCCCAGCGGCCATCGTATCCGTTGGGCTGGGCCAGAAACGCGCAATGGCCGCCATGCTCGGTTTCCAGCAGAGTGATGTGCGGGTTCGCCACAATTCTGGCGCGGGTTTCCGGCAGCAGCCGGATAAACGGATCGTCAACAGCATGCACCACCAACGTAGGCAGCGCAATCTTGTCGATCACGCGTGCCGCCGCCGCGCGCGTGTAATAATCCTGCGCGCTCTCAAATCCGCAGTAGCGCGCTGTAATCACGTCATCAAATTCGCGGATCGTACTCGGAAATCGCTCTACCTTCTTATATATCTCAGGGAACAACTTGCGTTTGCGTTCATAGGTTCGCATCAGGCTCAGCAGAAACTTCCATTCATAGATCCTGTTGCTGCCCACAT
Organism: Candidatus Angelobacter sp.; assembly: GCA_035703825.1. GTDB lineage: Bacteria > Acidobacteriota > Terriglobia > Terriglobales > Acidobacteriaceae > Angelobacter. The sequence goes on along the minus strand of DASSXL010000179.1, from coordinate 1,679 downwards.
GCATGGCATCGGCAGAAGCGGCCAGGTCCGCCGCCGGAGAAACCGCCGCCACCACCTTCAGCTCCGCCGGGGCGTGCGCGCCCAGTTCGCCGGCAAGTTTCAGCACCAGGTTGCCACCCATTGAATAGCCAATCAACCCCACGCGCCGCACTTTTCTCTCTTCAATCACCGTGCGCAGCACCGCGCCCACATCGCTTGAAAGCCCAGAGTGATACAGCGTCGGCGTAAGCTGTCCTGTGCCTCCGCACGTGCGCATGTTCATCCGCACCACGTTCATCCCCGCGTCCCAGGCTTTGGTGGCGTTGCCAATCACGTATTGTGACAAGCTTGAGCCCTCAAGCCCGTGGACGATAATCACCGTCGCTCTGCGCTCGGCCTCGGCCTGCCAGTGGCAGTGGCACAGCACCTGCGTCTCCGCGTCCACCCGATAAAGACACTCCTCCGGCGCAGGCAGGTCGCTCTTTCTGGGAAGGAAGTTGCCCGCCATGGTCATGGCGTGGCGATTGCGCAGGTACCGGCGCGGCACAAACGGATCGAATATCAGGTCGTTTGAATTCTCAGCCATGATGAAACTGCAATACCCATTCCTACCACTGATAAGCACTGATGACACTGATCAAGAAAGAAAAGACCTCCTACAGTTCTTCTGCTCGCCCCATCAGCCTCTGTGTTCCTTCGTGTCCTCTGTGGTTAAAGGTTTTGGTTCCCCGATCAGTGTCATCAGTGTTTGTCAGCGGTGAGCTTTTGCTTTTCCGATGACCCGATGACCCGATGTCCCGATGTCTCGACTATCCCGATCTGCCCTTAGTGTTCCTTCGTGTCCTCTGCGGTGAAAAGTTTTCCGATCACCCGATGTCCCGATCACCAGATCACCCGATCTGCCCTTCGTGTCCTTAGTGGTTAAAGGTTTTGGTTGGCCTATAATAATGATGCTGTATCAATTTTAACTGAGCCACCCGATATGCCGATTTTTGAATACGTCTGCCAGCAGTGCAGCCACCAGTTTGAAGCCATTGTTCTGGGCACACAAAAAGCCGCGTGCCCCAAGTGTGAGAGCAAGCGGCTCAGCCAGCAGCTTTCCAGCTTCGCCGTGCGCGGAGAAAAGTCCTCGGAATCCAGCGGCCCCGCCAGCCCCACCGGCGCGTGCGGATCATGCGGCGACCCTCGTGGTCCCGGCGCGTGCTCCATGAATTAGCTTTCCTCAAGAATGTCTCGAACTTGTCATGTTGAGCGCCGCGCGAGCTGAGCCGTGCGATGCGAGCGCAAGCCGAAACATCCCGAGGATGTATTCCTGCCCATGCTGCGGCAGGGAGTTCTCTTAAAAACATTTTCCTCTGCAACTTATTGTCTTGCAGTCGCATTGGCATACGGGGAAGAAGCCTGGGGAGAATTCCCTAATGCGGCATTATCGATGGGATACATTGTCAGGATGGTTCGACTCGCCCTCGCCTCTCCCGCTATGCGGGATCGTTCGGGCCTTCGCTCACCATGGACAAGCGCATGCTGTAATTTTCAAACTGACCTACTGCCCCGGAGCGGCTCCGTTTACAATACCCATAGCATCAGGTTGGTCGTTGACTCTGCAAAGCGTGCGAAAGTGGCGGAATTGGCAGACGCACCAGACTTAGGATCTGGCGGGTAAAACCGTGGGGGTTCGAGTCCCCCCTTTCGCACCATTT
>DASSXL010000130.1:0-36398 GCA_035703825.1 Candidatus Angelobacter sp. | reverse complement strand
AATTGCAATCAACAAGGAAGCAGCGGATCAAAAAGTTCGGCCGCATCAGCCAGAGCAAGCCGTATTCAGGGCAATCATAGCTGAGGATGTGGATTGGAAACCGTTTGCGGCGTTCCCGCCTGGGGTGCGGCTAGCGGTTCTTGTGGGCCAACCCTCGCAGGAAGGTCCCTACGTGATCCGGGTCAAGGTGCCTCGCAGCGTCAAGTTGATGCCCCACAAACATCCGGAGGACCGGATCTATACAATCATTTCCGGCATTTTCTACATTGGCCTGGGTGACCAATTCGATGCCGATAAATTGCACGCGTATCCGCCGGGCGCCGTGATTGTTCTTCCGGGTGGTACGTCCCACTTCCATTGGGCCCGGTCCGGAGAGTACATCACGCAGGTGACTGCCACTGGTCCTCTGGGCATTGATTACGTGGACCCAACAGACGATCCGCGGAATGGGGCTCCCGGAAAGTAATCAGGAGGAATAATGGCTGGGAGCATTCAAGTCTGGCGCGTGTTGCTGCTGCTTTTGGTAGTGGTCTCATCATTTCAATTGCTGCGCAGTCCCAGGGAAAGGAGCGCACGGTGGAACATCTGGCCTTCTATCGAACCATCCAAGTTGATGGACTTTCCATCTTTTACAGAGAAGCCGGCCCGAAGAACGCGCCGACAATTCTCCTCCTGCACGGGCTGCCCTCATCCTCGCGAATGTTCGAACCACTCTTTAGCCGGCTCTCTGATCGATATCGCCTCATCGCGCCCGATTACCCCGGGTTCGGACACAGCGACTGGCCGGACCCTAAGAAGTTTGCCTATAGCTTTAATCATCTGGCCGAGATTATGAACCACTTTCAATAACTTACGAATATCTGCCACAGCCGATCAGGGAAAGATACAACAAGCACCCCATCGGCAGTTCCTGGCACGAATCCCACCGGGCAGCAGGCTTCACTGCATGAGGGTTGATCGTTCCCCCCACAGCGCTCCGGCAGGCAAAATGGCGTCGACAAGTTTGTCTTGGGCCAGCAACCAGGCGCGCGCATACGCAGTTCCGCAGCTGCGGATGTGTACAGTTCGAGAACTCGCGAATCACAATCGCACAGATCTGTTGGTTGCGCAGACATGCGACCCACAGGTAGAGTCGCGACTTTCTTGCAGCCGAGGAATTCGGGTCCATGCATACCCACAAACCTGGCGTCCACAGCACCATTCACGGAAACATAAACGTACTGGTGTGCCGTACGCTGCGAGTCGGCATGTGCCAATTCGGGCTTTTCGCCACGTCTGTAACTGCTCCGTGCGGGCCTGGTTGTGGATAATTCTGTGAAACGAGTGGTGAGCGCGGAAGGACTCGACCCTTCAACCCACTGATTGAGAATCGGGGGCGTTAAAACTCCTTCGCGACAACCGGGTCATCCAACGCGGTCGTGCATTGCTCTCCGAGCTCATCAAACCATCGTACCCTTTTGGGTCACACTCCTTCAGAACGAGGAAGATATAAAGGCGGTCCACTGCAGCCTTCATGATCCGCCGTGGCATCTGGGGCAGCCGTTTCTGAATTCGTGAAAAAATTCTTAGTTATCTCCCGATCGCATCAAAACGGGATATACCTTTTGCAACCGCGCGCCATTTTGCCCGAGTTGACAACATCCGCTGAAAGTCACGAGCGCCAGGAGGTTCTTCTAATGAATCGTACGTCACGCTGCAGTTATCTGTTCACACTTCCGTCACTTGCCCGGCACGTCTGGACGCAACAAGCCAGCCAGAATTGGTATCACACAGGCCATATCGAAGTAAGCAGCAAGTGCCGGCGGCATACCGGCTAGTAGTAACGGCTCGCGGTGTGAGACTAAGCACCACGCGCAGCTATCTTTCGGGGTACGGACATAACTAGCCCAGATGCCATCCGCGATACATTGTATTGATTTAGACTCCGTTGTGCTTGAAAGAAGAACAGTGATTCGGCAACTAACCAAAGCAGTAGTTACATGTACCGGCCAGGTGTGTGCGCCAAATTGGTACAAACTGAACCCATTATGGGAACCACTCACATTCCGCTGGAGCTTCACATCTATGCCTGCAGCAGGAATCCCATAGTCATCTGGACTATTCACCATTTACTTTCACATTCATCGAATTGGCGGCTTGGAATCTGGCTTCCCACGCAATTGCTTGTCGTCCCTCCCGGCGTCCACATTTTATTAATCGATGTCAGTTCGGTACCGGAATGGCCGGAACCAGTCCGCAAATGGACCGATGCCGGGCACAGGACGATGCTTATAGTTAACGGCGGCTGGGGAACCGGTGCCGCAGAGCTTCGGGCATTGCATTTGGGCGTACGCGGGATTGTTCATATTGCCGCGGATTTTGTCCAACAGCTCTCGGAAGCGATACAGTTCGTTGCTCAAGGGCAATTGTTCGCCAGCAGTGACGTGCTGGATGAGTTCTATTATGGATCGCGGCGGATTCGTCCGAGCTCCGCCACTCCACATCTCTCATTTCGCGAAGAGCAGGTCATGGATCTGCTGATGAAAGCTTTGACCAACAGAAGAATCGCCGTAGTGCTCGGCATTAGTGAGCGGACGGCAAAGTTCCACGTATGTAACCTGTTGCGCAAATTACAGGTTAGGACCCGCAAAGAACTCATGGAGAAATATGGAGATGTATTTGTTCAACACAAATCAGCATAGCGTAACGGCGAGTCATTTATAGAACCCTGTCCATACAGAGACAGTGTACTGGCCTTCTTTATGTAATTCGGGCAGTTGTGTCATTGAAACTTACAGTGTATTTACTTTGAACGGCCTGAAACAGTGCGGCCGCTCATAGCGGGTCGGCTGAAGCATTCGCTTTACCGTCAACCTGAACTATACGCATGTAGGCTGGATTGGCTTCTTGTGGAAAAAGCTTTCCCAAGTGAGAAAAGCGAAGCTATGTCCAGCTTGCAGAGATAGAACCTAAATGGGAAATACTATCCAATATGATGGATGTGGTGTAAATGAAGCAGCCAAAAATTGGTTTGCCGTTTTTACTGTGCCACGGCACGAGAAGCAGGTAGAGGAGTATTTTCGCGTCCGGGAGATCGAAAGCTTTCTTCCATTGATCCGAATGGGACGAAGATGGAAAGACGGGTCAAAAGGAATCGTGGAGCTCCCGTTGTTCCCAAGTTATACCTTTGTGCGGATTGGCTGCGGCGGACGCGTGCCAGTGCTCTCAGTCCCAGGCGTCATATCGATTGTGGGTGGTGGCCGGAAATCTATGTCCATCTCTGATTCGTATATTCATTTTTTGCAGAAGGGCCTTCAGGAAGGAAAAATCGAGCCGCATCCCTACCTTACATCAGGAACAAAGGTACGGATTCGCAGCGGCGTCATGGCCGGAGTGGAGGGCATTCTCCTCCGCAAGAAAAATGACTTTCGTGTGGTGCTCACTCTGGAAATGATTATGAAAAGCGTGAAGATCGAAGTAGAACTGGGCGATATAGAGCCTGTTGGGCGGCCCAGCGGTATTGATTTGTCGCGCGTTGAGGAAGCAGCCTGACTTTTATCGGCAATCCGTGGCAGGCAATATAGTCCCTATTTCCAGCAGGAAACGATACCCACAAAAATTTAAGACAGCCTGGCTTCAGGCGTGTATCTAGCCGCGTTCCGGTTCATTGGCAATGCTGCCCTTTTACAGGGCATATGAATCGACTTTTTTAGAAACCAGCCAAGTTTCACCCACTTCACTGATAAACCGGTTTTCGAATATTTCCAGGAATTGGTCTATGGCACTTTTTTCAACTGTCCAATTGAAACAGATGAGCGGTAGTGGGCCTGCAGAAGACGCTCTGACGCTGTCTTCTGCGCAGCAGAGACTGTGGTTTCTCGCCCAAATGGAAGGCATAAGAGAGGCCCATCATATTTCGTTTAGTTTGCATATTTACGGCGAACTGGACTTTCGTGTGCTGAAAAGAGCGCTGGACCGAATCATGGAGCGGCATCAAGTCCTGCGCGCCAGTTTTGAATGCGTTGAAGGGCAACCACTGCAGAAAGTGGCTCCGCCCGATAGCGGCTTTGAACTGCGGGAGAATGATCTCAGCGGCGGCGGAGAAGCGGAGATCGAGTTGGAGCGGATCCGCAGACATGAAGCCGGCAGATGCTTTGATCTCGAACACGGTCCACTGATTCGTGGGAGGTTGTTCCGTTTGGCCGGACAAGAGCACGTGTTGTTCATCAGCATGCACAACCTTGTCTCGGATGCGTGGTCCATAGGAATTTTAGCAAGCGAATTGAGTGCACTCTACCAGGCCTACAGCGCGGGCGAAGATGATCCACTGCAGCAGCCAACGATGCAGTATGCCGATTACGCACTCTGGCAACAACAGCAACTGAACGGGGCAGGAATGGGGCGAGCGGGCGAGTACTGGCGGCGCGCACTTGAGGGGGCGCCAGTTTTGCTGGAGTTGCCTACGGACCGGCCGCGGCAGGCTGAGCAGCCGTCGGCCTGCGATGTTGTGGAATTGCAGTTGAATGCAACTTTGACGAGTGAACTTAAGGCGCTAAGCCAGCGTCATGCAATGACCGTAGAGATGCTGGTATTGGCTGCTTGGTCTGTGGTTCTGTCGCGCCTGTCAGGACAAAAAGAATTAGTGATCGGAGTGGCTTTTTCCAATCGTACACGGCTAGAAACCCAAGGACTGATTGGGCCTTTCGCGAACAAGCTGGCGTTGCGGATCGAGACTTCAGGCGCCCTGGCCGAGTTGCTCGAACAAGTGAAAACGCGAATGCTGGAGGCGCAAGAGCACCAGGAGCTGCCTTTCGAACAAGTTGTGGAGATTGTAAAACCGCCGCGCAGCATGGCGCGCGCTCCAATATTTCAGGCCATGTTGGTATGGCAGGAGCAACAGAAACAAATTCCAAACCCTTCCAGCCCGAGGATGATGCCGGAACAGATTCATTACGGAGTATCCGAATTTGATCTGGAGCTAGCCCTGGGTGAGAGCGGTGACAGGATCGTGGGCGGACTGAGATATGCCACGGCCTTATTCAATCGCGGCACAATCGAATGGCACGCAGGTTATCTGCGTCAGGCGCTGGCGGCCATGGTGGCCGATGAAAGCCAGGAAGTGGATCGCGTTTCACTGCTGAGCGATGTGGAACGCGTTTTCCTGCTGGAATTGGGCAACGGATTCTCCGGCGTTAAGTCCATAGCGACGCCAGAGGGCGTTTGCTTGTATGGCTTGGTAGGGGCCCAGGCAGAACGCAGCCCTCAGGCGCTTGCGGTTATTGAGCCGGGCGGGGAGCTCACATATCAGCAATTAGTCCGGCGCGCGAATGGACTGGGGCGACAATTGAGAGACTTGGGAGTTGGTCCGGAGACCAGGGTTGCCATTCTAGCGGACCGATCTGCCGAGTCTCTGATTGGAGTGCTCAGCATCCTGGCCGCCAGCGGCGCTTATGTGCCCCTGGATCCGTCCTTCCCGGAAGAACGCATTGCCTTCATTCTTGAAGATGCTTTAGTGGCGTTACTACTTACGCCTGCGGCGCTGGCTGAGCGGGCAAGAACTGCTGTTCAACGGGCCGGCGTTGCGGCCAGGATTTTAGTTATAGCCGACGCACCCATGGCCGAGTTTCCGCCCGATCCGAAGGTTACTCCGGAAAACGCTGCTTACGTGATTTACACATCAGGCTCAACTGGAACACCCAAAGGCGTGGTGGTTGAGCATTCTGGCGCAGTAAACCTGTTGCGAGGCTTTGCTGCGCGGCACGATTTTGCGGGGCATCGTTTGTTGATGATTCCTCCGCTTGTCTTCGATGCTTCCGTGGGCGATGTGTTTCCGGCGCTCGCCGCGGGGGGCACGCTCGTGCTGCATCCGGCGCCCGCGGAACTTGGATGGCTGGAACTGGAACAATTTTGCCGCGAATTCAGAATCACGGCAATCGATGCTCCCGCAACATTGTGGCGACGCTGGACGGACGGATTCGCTTCCTACCAGGGCAGGGATGCTCTTTTGCCCGACCTGACTCTAATGATGATCGGCGGCGAGAATGTGCCGCTGGAGCACGTGCGTCGCTTTGCTCAACTTACCGAAAACCGCGTGCTGCTGGCCAATCATTACGGCCCTACTGAAGCATCAGTGTGCGCCACCATGCTGATCACGAAGGACGGTTCTGAACTGGACGGCCAGGATTGTCCAATAGGAAAACCACTGCCAGGAGTTCGAGTTTATGTGCTTGATGAGCATCTCCAACTGGCGCCGCGGGGCGTCGTGGGAGAATTGTGCATTGGCGGCGCCGGCGTGGCGCGGGAATACCTCAATCGTCCCGAACTCACTGCATCGGCTTTCATCCATGATCCATTCTTCCCTGACGGTAAGGGTCGAATGTACCGAACCGGTGATCTGGTTCGCTGGAATGCTGATGGCACGCTGCAATTTGTCGGTAGGCGCGATCATCAGGTAAAGCTTCGTGGCTTACGCGTTGAATTGGGAGAGATCGAAGCGTGCCTGGCCGAGCACCCAGGCGTACGCGAGGCGGTAGTGCTTGCCCGTGAAGATCATCCGGGAAACAAGCTCTTGGTGGCCTATGTCACAGCAATGGCAGCCGGCAACGGTTCGTATGGCGCTGAAATTGATGTTGAGGCGTTGCGCTCTCACCTGAGTTCACACTTGCCGGCGCACATGGTGCCGTCGGCTTTTATATTGCTGAAAGAATTTCCGCTCAATGCCAACGGCAAGCTGGACCGGAAGAAGCTACCGGCCCCGGATACCGATGCCTATCTCTCACGGGAATATGAAGCTCCTCTGGGCGGGATCGAAAGCACGGCGGCTGCCATCTGGGCCGATGTGCTCAAACGGGAACGTGTGGGCCGCAACGACAATTTCTTTGAACTGGGCGGCCATTCACTGCTGGCCATTACCGCGATTGAACGCATGCGCGAGGCCGGATTTACGGTGGATGTGCGCGACCTGTTTGCATCGCCCACGCTGAAAGGTCTGGCCGAAGCTGCCGGGAAAGAAAGCCGGGTGATTGCTGTGCCGCCCAATCTGATCCCGGCGGGCTGCACCAGGATCACTCCGGCCATGTTGCCGCTAATCAGCCTGGGCCAGAGCGACATCGAAAAGATCGTGGATAGCGTGCCCGGCGGAGCCGCCAATGTGCAGGACATCTATCCGTTGGCTCCGTTACAGGAAGGTATCCTCTTCCACCATCTGCTCGAAACAGAGGGCGATGTCTATCTCACCACGAGGCTGCTCACGGTTGAAAGCCGTCAACATCTGGACTGTTACCTGGCAGCGCTACAAACTGTAATCGATCGTCACGATATTCTGCGCACGGGAATTGCGTGGAAGGGCTTGCCAGAGCCGGTGCAAGTGGTATGGCGGCATGCGCCGCTGAGCGTGGAGGAAGTCAGTTTCGACCCAGCTGAAGGTGATATCGCTGAACAACTGCGCGCTCGTTTCAATTCACGGCATTACAGGCTGGATGTGCGTCATGCGCCATTGTTCCGTCTGGCCATCGCCCAGGACCCAGCGAACCATCGATGGCTGATCCTGGAGCTGATGCATCACCTGATTGGCGACCAGATGACACTGCTGGTGATGCAGCAGGAAATTCAGGCGATTGTGCAGGGTGAAGGGAAATTGCCGGCGCCAAAGCCTTTCCGTGATTTCGTGGTGCAGGCGCGCCAGAGCGTAAGTCGCGAGGAGCATGAAGCCTTCTTCACCCGGATGCTCAAAGATGTTGACGAGCCCACGGCCCCGTTCGGACTAACGGATGTGCAGGGAGACGGCAGCCGCATCGTGGAAATGAGGCGTGAGATTGACTCTGGCCTGTCTCAACGGTTGCGTGCTGAGGCGCGCAGGTTGGGTGTAACGCTGGCCAGCATTTGCCATGTTGCCTGGGCGCAGGTCCTGGCCTGTGTCTCCGGGCGCAATGATGTGGTATTTGGCACGGTGATGTTTGGCCGGATGCAAGGTAGTGAAGGTTCTGACCGTGGGCTTGGGCTATTCATCAATACTCTTCCGGTGCGGATTCAGGTGGGCGATGAAGATGCAGCAATCAGCATACGCAAAACGCACGAACTGCTGACGCAATTGCTTCGGCATGAGCACGCGTCGCTCGGATTAGCGCAACGCTGCAGCTCGGTGCGGCCTCCCGTGCCGCTGTTTACTTCGCTCTTAAATTATCGCCATCTTGGCGACGCAGATGCTGTAACCGTGCGCGATGCCGCTAAGCTTCCAAACGAAGACAACAACTCTGAAATCCGCTTGAGCGTGAAATTGTTAGGCGAGTGGGAGCGAACGAATTTTCCGTTCGGTCTCTACCTGAATGACATGGGGCAGGACCTTAGCATGGACGTTCAGGTGGACAGCTCGATCCACCCGCAGCGGGTCTGTGCGTTGATGCAAACCGCGCTCGAAGTTCTGGTGGAAGCTCTGCAGAATGCGCCGGGAAGGGCGTTGGCCACCTTATCAGTGCTGCCAGAAGAAGAGCGGCAGCAGGTCCTCTACGGATGGAACGCGACTCAGGCTGAGTATCCGCAGGACAAATGTCTGCATGAATTATTTGAGGAGCAGGTGGCGAAAGCGCCGGAGAGCACAGCGCTGGTTTTCGAAGACGAGAGCTTGAGCTATGCCGAGCTGAACCGCCGCGCCAATTGCCTGGCCCACTGTCTGCGGGAGATGGGTGTAAAAGCGGACGAGCGTGTAGGCATTTGTGCGGAACGTGGAATAGAGATGGTGGTGGCGCTGTTTGCGGTGCTCAAAGCCGGAGGTGCTTATGTGCCGCTGGACCCGGATTATCCGGAAGAACGCTTGCAGTACATGCTGAGGAACAGCAAGCCCGTTGTAGTGCTGACTCAAGGGCATCTGCTGGAACGCGTGAAAGCAACAAGCGCGGCATCAGGACAGGAACAGCCGGTGATTGATCTGGCGGCAGCGGCCCTTCTGTGGCAGGAACAGGCGGCGGCCAATCTGGAACGTGCACAAATTGGCTTAACTCCTGACCATCTGGCTTATGTGATCTATACCTCGGGCTCAACTGGAACGCCCAAGGGCGTCATGATCGAGCACAAGAGCATTGTGAACCGGTTGATCTGGATGCAGCGCGCCTATGAGTTGAAAGCTCAAGATGCCGTGTTGCAGAAGACGCCTTTCAGTTTTGATGTCTCGGTATGGGAATTTTTCTGGCCGCTGCTCACCGGTGCGCGCCTTGTGATGGCGCGCCCGGGAGGGCATAAAGATCCAACGTATTTGTGCGAGACGATCGCCAAGAACAGGATCACCACGCTTCATTTTGTGCCTTCCATGCTGCAGGTGTTTCTGGAATATGGAGACGCAGCGAGCTGCTTCTCGATAAGAAACATCATTTGCAGCGGAGAAGCGCTATCATCGGTTCTCGCCCGCCGTTGCCGTGAACTTCTGCCCAGTGCAGAGCTGCACAATCTTTACGGACCAACGGAAGCCGCGGTCGATGTGACCGCGTGGACATATCCCGCTCAAGCGGCGTCAGAAACAACGATACCGATCGGACGGCCGATTGCGAATACGCAAATGTACATTCTGGACAGCAAAATGGAGCCAGTGCCGGCGGGAGTCGTAGGCGAACTTTACATTGGCGGCGTCCAGGTGGGGCGCGGGTATCTAAACCGCGATGAACTGACGGCAGAACGTTTTGTGAAAGACCCATTCGCAAAAAAAGCTGGAGCGCGACTGTACCGGACTGGAGACCTGGGGCGATGGCTTGAAGATGGAAATATCGAGTATCTGGGGCGGAATGATTTCCAGGTAAAGGTCCGCGGATTCCGGATTGAATTAGGCGAGATTGAGTCACGTCTGCTTGAGCATGATGGTGTGCGAGAAGCGGTGGTGGTGGCCAGTGAAGACCGGCCCGGCGAGCATCGGTTGGTGGCGTATTACGTGGGCCAGCACCAGGTGAAACCTGATGTGGAGCAGTTACGCCGGCATCTGGCAGCCAGGCTGCCGGAATATATGGTGCCCGCCGCCTACGTCTCACTGGAAGAATTACCCCTGACTTCCAATGGAAAGCTCGATCGGAAAGCTTTACCTTCTGCGGATTCCAGCGCCTATGTGGCGCGGGGCTACGAACCGCCTGTGGGAGAAGTAGAGAACACCGCAGCTTCCATCTGGGCTGACGTGCTCAAACTCGAACGTGTTGGCCGCAATGATAATTTCTTTGAACTCGGCGGTCATTCTCTGCTGGCGGTGACTGTAATTGAACGGATGCGCGAGGCGGGATTGGCGGTGGATGTGCGTGCGCTCTTTGCATCACCAACCCTGAAAGGCCTGGCGGAAGCCACAGGAAAAGAAAGCCGGACAATTGCAGTGCCGCCCAACCTTATTCCGGCGCGCTGCGCGGAGATCACTCCGGCCATGCTGCCCTTAATCAGCCTGAGCCAGAGCGACATCGAAAAAGTCGCCGCCAGCGTGCCGGGCGGGCCAGGAAATATCCAGGACATCTACCCGCTCGCGCCACTCCAGGAAGGCATTCTCTTCCACCATCGGTTGACAAGGGAAGGCGATGTCTACCTCACGGGAACACTTCTTGCGATTGAAAGCCGTGAAGATCTGGAACGGCACGTGAAAGCAATTCAGACAGTCATTGACCGCCACGATATTCTGCGCACCGCAATTGTCTGGGAAGGCTTGCCGGAGCCGGTGCAGGTGGTGTGGCGTCAGGCACAGATCAAAGTGGAAGAGGCCACGTTCGACCCTGGCGCGGGCGATATCGCACAACAACTGCTTGCTCGCTTCAGTCCCAGGCACTATCGGCTCGATGTCCGTCAAGCGCCGTTGTGGCGACTGTTCATCGCGGAAGATGTTCCCAATCGCCGGTGGGTAGTCCTTGATTTGATGCATCACATGATCGTCGACCATGTGACCCTGGAGATCCTGCAGCAGGAGATTCAAACCATCGCGCAAGGCCAGGCAGCGCATTTGCCGCCTCCCCTGCCATTCCGTAACTTTGTGGCCCAGGCGCGCCTCGGAATAAGCCGCGAAGAACATGAAACCTTCTTCACACGCATGCTGGGGGATGTGGACGAGCCTACGGCGCCGTTTGGATTAACCAACGTACAAGGGGATGGCAGCGGCACGAAGGAAAGCCATCGCACCGTAGATTCGGAATTATTTCTGCGGTTGCGTACTCAGGCTCGGGCGACAGGTGTAAGCGTGGCCAGTATGTGCCATCTTGCGTGGGCCCTTGTTCTGGCCCGGACCTCGGGTCGCGACGATGTGGTTTTCGGCACAGTGATGTTTGGCCGCATGCAGGGAGGCGAGGGGTTCGACCGCGCGCTGGGAATCTTCATCAACACTCTGCCGTTGCGAATACAGTTAGGGGATGAAAATGTGCAAGCAAGCGTACGCCATACGCATGATTTGCTCACACAATTGCTCCGTCATGAGCACGCGTCTCTGGGACTGGCGCAACGCTGCAGTTCATTACGGCCGCCAGCGCCGCTCTTTACCTCTATTTTGAATTACCGCCACACGCTTGCCGAGGCCCGAAATTCTGAGACTGGCATTAAAGCCGCGGAGACATGGGCTGGCTGGGAAGTTCTGGGAGTGGAGGACCGCAACAATTACCCGTTCGCGCTCTCCATCAACGACTTCAGCGAAGGATTGAGTTTCGACGTGAAGGTGGATGGATCGGTTGATCCACAGCAGGTGTGCGATTTGATGCACACAGCACTGGAATCGCTTACAGACGCGCTGGAGTCGAATCCCTCCACTCTGGTCCGACGAGTAGAGGTGCTGCCTTCCACAGTACGGGAACAGCTTGTTCATGGCTGGAACCTGACAGAGACGGAATATCCAGAAAACACGTGCGTGCATCTCCTGTTCGAAAAGCAAGTGGAAAGGACGCCAGAGCTGCGGGCCGTGGCGTCACAAGGGGAAAGCTTGAGTTACCGGGAGCTGAACCGGCGCGCCAACCAACTGGGACATTACTTGAGAAATATGGGAGTAGGGCCCGATGTCCGTGTTGGCATATGCATGAATCGCAGTGTGGAGATGATCGTGGGACTGCTGGGGGTCATGAAGGCAGGCGGGGCCTATGTGCCACTCGATCCTGCGTATCCTGAAGAGCGTCTGCGCTACATGATGGAAGACGCTGGAATATTGATCGTGGTGACGCAAAAAGAAGTGGAGGCGGGACTCCGCAGCAGCGGGATATGGCTGGTTTGCGTGGATGAAAAAGAGGAAATGGCGCGCATCGCGCAAGAGAGCCAGCAGAACCCTGAAGCAATCACCGCGATGGAGAACCTCGCCTACGTGATCTATACATCAGGGTCCACAGGGAAAAGTAAGGGAGTAGGAATCGAGCACCGGCAGTTGGCCAACTATGTAAACGGGATCATGAGAGACCTGAAAAGATCTGGGCTGAAGGAAGGCGCGAAATACGCGACGGTCTCAACATTGTCGGCCGACCTTGGGAACACGGTGATCTATCCGTCTTTGGTGAGCGGAGGCGAACTGCACGTGATTGATGAAGATCACGTGATGGATGGACCGCGACTGGGAGAGTATTTTGAGCGCGAGCAGATCGATTGTCTGAAGATCGTCCCATCGCATTTGCAGGGTTTGAGAGGGGCCAGAGGCGGAGAGAAAGTAATGCCGCGAAAAATGCTGGTCGTGGGAGGTGAAGCGAGCACATGGCAATGGGTGAAGGAATGGACCACAACAAGTGAATGTGCGGTGATGAACCACTATGGCCCTACAGAGACGACAGTGGGAGTGCTTCGCTACCCGATAAAAGGTGAACCACCAGAACAATCAGGAGAAACGGTGCCCATTGGTCAGCCCTTGGGAAATGTGCAGGCCCATGTGGTGAACAGGGACATGGAGCCGGTGCCCATTGGTGTGGCAGGGGAGTTGTATATCGGGGGCGCGGCAGTAGGGCGCGGATATGTGAACCGTGCAGAGTTGACGGCGGAGCGGTTTGTGCCCGATCCATTCTCCGGCTTTGGCCAGAGACTATACAAGACCGGGGACCTGGTACGCCGCAATAAGGATGGAAACATTGAATTCCTGGGCCGGGCTGATCATCAGGTGAAGATTCGCGGGTTCCGGATTGAGCTGGGTGAGATTGAGGCAGCGCTGCGGCAACAGCCGGCAATAGAACATGCTGTGGTAGTGGTGGCTGAAAGTGAGAACGGCAGCAAACGCCTGGTGGCTTACGTTACGGCCAATGGATCGGGCCAGGAGAGTGGCAGGGCCGGTGCCATCGATATAGAAACATTGCGGACACAACTTGGCTTGTTGCTGCCGGACTACATGGTTCCTGCCGCATATGTAGTGCTCGATAAATTACCGCTGACCGCCAATGGCAAGCTGGATCGGAAAGCGCTGCCTTCTCCGGATTCAGGTGCGTATGTAACGCATGAATATGAAGCGCCTGTAGGCGAAGTGGAAACTACTCTGGCGGGAATATGGGCGGAGGTGCTCAAGCTCGACCGCGTTGGGCGCAATGATAACTTCTTTGAACTGGGCGGCCATTCCCTGCTGGCGATCACGGTGATTGAGCGCATGCGCGAGGCAGGATTGATCTTGGAAGTTGGCGCCTTGTTCGACTTCCCAATCTTGAAGGGGCTGGCGGAGACTGTTGGTGGCGAAGACCGCACGGTTCAAGCGCCGCCCAACCTCATTCCCGCCGGCTGCATAGCCATCACTCCGGCCATGTTGCCGTTGATCAGCCTGAGCCAGCGTGAAGTCGACAAGATTGTTGCCGGCGTGCCCGGCGGGGCCGCGAATGTGCAGGATATCTATCCATTAGCGCCTTTGCAGGAAGGCATTCTTTTTCATCATCTGCTGACGAGTGAAGGCGATATATATCTGAACCAGACGGTCCTCGGTGGAACCCGTGAACGCCTGGATCGCTATATCAAAGCGCTGCAAGTAGTGATTGATCGCCATGACATTCTGCGCACCGCCGTTGTCTGGGAAGGCTTGCCGGAACCGGTGCAGGTGGTATGGCGGCAGGCTCCGCTTTCGGTTGAGGAGATCAGTCTCGATCCCACAGCAGGCGGCATCGTGGAACAACTGCGTGCCCGCTTCAATCCCCAGCATTATCGTCTTGATGTGCGGCAGGCCCCTTTGTGGCGCCTGATCATCGCTCAGGATGTGCCCAATAACCGTTGGGTCATGCTTGAGTTGGCGCATCATCTGGTGGCAGACAACACGTCCATCCGATTCCTGCTGCGCGAAATTGAAATGATTTTGCAGGGACAGGCAGAGCTTCTGCCCGCACCACTGCCATTTCGCAACTTTGTGGCGCAGGCACGGCTGGGCGTGAGCCGCCAGGAACATGAAGCATTCTTCACGCGCATGCTGGGGGATGTGGATGAACCTACAGCTCCGTTTGGATTAACGAATGTGCAGGGCGACGTCAGCCGCATTCGGGAAGGCCATCGCACAGTGGATGTGGAAGTATGCCGGAGATTGCGTTTGCAGGCACGAGCTCTGGGCGTTAGTGCGGCGAGTTTATGCCACCTTGCCTGGGCCCTTGTTCTGGCACGGACCTCCGGGCGCGACGATGTGGTCTTTGGCACCGTGATGTTTGGCCGGATGCAGGGAGGCGAGGGTTCTGACCGTGTGATGGGCATCTTTATTAATACCCTGCCGCTGCGCATACAGGTGGGAAATGACGATGTGCGAACGAGCGTGCGCAAGACGCATGAACTCCAGTCGCAGTTGCTCCGGCATGAACACGCGTCCCTGGCTCTGGTGCAACGTTGCAGCTCCGTGGCTGCTCCCGCTCCGTTGTTTACGTCAATTCTGAACTACCGTCACCTTCGTGAAGAGGCCATCAGCGCCGAAAAAGGCGCTGAAGCCATGGTCGATCTGAAATATCTGGGAGGCCAGGAGCGCAATAACTATCCATTTGCGCTGGCCATCAACGATCTGGGCGAAGCGATGACCCTTGACGTGAAGGTGGACGACTCCATTGATCCACAGCAGGTTTGCGCCTGGATGCACACGGCCCTTGAATCCCTGGTTGAAGCCCTGGAATCCGCTCCCGATATGGCAGTGCGCAGATTAGAGGTGTTGCCGGCAGCGGAGCGGGAGCAGCTTGTCTACGGTTGGAACAATGCGGAAATAAAGTACGCGTCCGCGAAGAGCATTCATGAGCTTTTTGAAGAGCAGGCGGAGCGAACGCCGGAGCTCCGCGCGGTGGTGTCGCAGGGAAAAGCCTTGAGCTATCTGGAATTGAACCAGCGCGCCAATCAACTGGCTCATTATTTAAGGAAGCAGGGCGTGCGACCCGATGATCGTGTGGGCATCTTCATGAAGCGGGATGTTGAGATGGTGTTGGGGCTGTTGGGAATCCTGAAAGCAGGCGCGGCCTATCTGGGACTGGACACCACTTATCCAGAAGAGCGGTTGCATTACATGATCGAGGATGCTGAGGCCCGGATTGTCTTGACCCAGCAAACGCTGGCGGAGCGGCTGCGCGGAAGCCATGCACACCTGGTTTGCCTGGATGAACATGAAGAGATGGCAGCAATCGCAAAGGAGAGCCGGCAGAACCCCGTATCCGTGGCTGCGCTGGAGAACCTTATCTATGTGATCTATACCTCAGGATCTACAGGTAAGCCCAAGGGAGTGGGAATAGAACACCGGCAGTTGGTGAATTATGTGCGGGGAATCAGCAACGATCTGGAGAAGCTGGGAGTGGGAGTTGGAGCGAAATATGCGACAGTCTCAACTTTGTCGGCTGACCTGGGGAACACAGCAATCTACCCGTCTCTTCTGAGTGGAGGCGAGTTACACGTCATCGATGAAGATCATGTGATGGATGGGCAGCGGATGGGAGAGTACTTTGAGCGCGAGAAAATTGATTGCTTAAAGATTGTGCCGTCGCATTTGGAAGGATTAAGAGGAACTAGAGGCGGAGAGAAAGTAATGCCGCGGAAAGTGCTTGTCTCGGGTGGAGAAGCGCTTCCGTGGAAATGGGCTAGAGATTGGCAGACGCCAAATGGATGCACGGTGATCAACCACTACGGCCCCACTGAAACCACGGTGGGAGCCGCGCGATTCCGTCTGCCTTCGGCAGAAACAGAAGAAGGAAATGTTCCGATCGGACAGCCGCTGGGGAATGTGCAGTTGTATGTGATGGATCAGCACATGGAACTGGTGCCGTCAGGGGGATTGGGAGAGCTGTATATAGGCGGTGCGGGAGTAGGACGAGGTTATGTAAACCGTCCAGAGTTGACGGCAGAACGGTTTGTGCCTGACCCATTCTTCGGCTTTGGTCAGAGGCTATACAAGACCGGAGACGTTGTACGCCGTAACAAAGACGGAAACATTGAATTCCTGGGCCGGGTTGACCAGCAGGTAAAGATCCGCGGATTCCGGATTGAAACGGGCGAGATTGAGGCCGCCCTGCGACAACAACTAGGCATAGAGCAAGCTGCCGTGGTGGCAACCGAAGGCGAGAACGGGAGCAAGCGGCTGGTGGCTTATCTCATCCCGTCGAGTTCACCGGAGAACGGCGCTGCATCCGCTGAGATTGATGTGGAATCGTTGCGCGTGCGCCTAAGCTCACTTCTTCCAGAGTATATGGTGCCTGCGGCTTATGTACTGCTGAAAGAATTTCCGCTCAATGCCAACGGCAAGCTTGACCGGAAGAAGCTGCCGGCCCCGGATACCGATGCCTATCTCTCACGGGAATATGAAGCTCCTCTGGGCGAAATCGAAAGCGCGGCGGCTGCCATCTGGGCCGATGTGCTCAAACGGGAACGTGTGGGCCGCAACGACAATTTCTTTGAACTGGGCGGCCATTCACTGCTGGCCATCACCGCGATTGAACGCATGCGCGAGGCCGGATTTACGGTGGATGTACGCGACCTGTTTGCATCGCCCACGCTGAAGGGCCTGGCCGAAGCTGCCGGGAAAGAAAGCCGGGTGATTGCTGTGCCGCCCAATCTGATCCCGGCGGGCTGCAGCAGGATCACTCCGGCCATGTTGCCGCTAATCAGCCTGGGCCAGAGCGAGATCGAGAAGATCGTGGATAGCGTGCCCGGCGGAGCCGCCAATGTGCAGGACATCTATCCCTTGGCTCCGTTACAGGAGGGCATCCTCTTCCACCATCTCTTCGAAACACAGGGTGATGTCTATTTGTCGGCGACGCTCCTTGGTGCTGCAAACCGTGAGCGCCTGGACCGCTATGTGGCGGCACTACAAGCTGTTGTTCAGCGTCATGACATTCTGCGCACCGCCATTGTCTGGGAAGGCTTGCCCGAGCCGGTGCAGGTGGTATGGCGGCATGCGCCCCTGAGCGTGGAAGAAGTAACTCTCGACCCAGCCGAAGGCGATATCGCCGAACAACTGCGCGCTCGCTTCGATCCCCGGCACAATCGGCTGGACATACGTCAGGCGCCGATGTGGCGTCTGTACATCGCCCGTGATGTGCCCAACCAGCGCTGGGTAATACTCGAACTCAAGCATCATCTGACCGGCGACAATACCACAGCCAGGTTCTTATTGAATGAGGTGCGAACAATTCTGCAAGGCCAGGCAAAGAGCCTGCCGGAACCGCTTCCCTTCCGTAACTTTGTAGTGCAGGCCCGTCTGGGAGTTAGTAGAGAGGAGCACGAAGTTTTCTTCACCCGGATGCTCAAAGATGTGGATGAGCCTACCGTTCCCTTCGGACTGACAAATGTTCAGGGAGATGGCCGCCGCATCGTGGAAGCTTTCCGCAACGTGGATGCGGGGTTGAGTGCGAAGCTGCGCGCGTTGGCCCGGGCGCTGGGTGTAACTGTTGCCAGCATGTGCCATCTCGCGTGGGCCATGGTTCTGGCCCGCACTTCAGGACGCGACGATGTGGTATTCGGCACCGTTTTGTTCGGCCGCATGCAGGGTGGAGAGGGCGCTGACCGCGGCCTGGGAATCTTCATCAATACTTTGCCGCTACGGATACACATCGGCGATGAAGGCGTGGCCGCCAGTGTGCGCAAGACGCATCAACTGTTGACGGATCTCTTCCGGCATGAGCACGCATCATTGGCTCTTGTGCAGCGTTGCAGTTCAGTGCAGGCCCCAGCGCCGCTCTTCACCTCGCTTTTGAATTACCGCCACGTTCGCGAGGAAGCATCGAGTTCAGAAACCGCACAGGCCATGGCCAATCTGGAATTCATTGAAGGCCATGGACGGACCAACTATCCCTTTGGCCTTTACATCAACGATCTGGGGCAAGACCTGAGCATTGAAGCGCACGTGGAAGAATCGATTGCTCCGCAGCGGATTTGCGCGTTGATGCATACGGCGCTGGAATCCTTGGTAAGGGCGCTGGAAAATGCGCCGGAAAGCCGGATGGAAACATTGTCAGTCTTGCCGGAAGAAGAGCGGCGGCAGGTGCTCTATACGTGGAATGCGACCGAGACTGAGTATCCCAGGGACAAGTTCCTTCATGAGTTGTTCGAAGAGCAGGTGGAAAGGACGCCGCACGCAACAGCCGTGGCGCTTGAAAACCAGGGCCTGACTTATGAAGAGCTGAACCAGCACGCCAACCGCCTGGCACACTATCTGCGATCGCTGGGCGTGAAGCCCGACGAACGAGTAGGCATCTGTGTGGAGCGCGGCATAGATATGATCGTGGCTCTGCTGGCAGTGCTGAAGGCGGAAGGGGCCTATGTGCCGCTTGATCCTGGATACCCGGTTGAGCGGCTCAGATTCATGCTGAAAGATAGCGCTCCCATGGCGCTGCTCACCCAATACCATCTGCGCGAATTGTTTGTGGATATCGCAAGCGACATACCCGTAGTTGAGTTGAATGGAAACGGCGAGGAGTGGAGCGACCAGCCCGCAACCAATCCCAAGCGCAGCGATGATGGATTGCGGGTAGATAACCTTGCTTATGTGATCTACACCTCCGGTTCCACCGGAGTGCCGAAAGGAGTGGCCCTCGAACATCGAAACGCTGTCAACTATGTTTGTTGGGCGCGAGAGAACCTTGCTGCCTCCACGCTGGAGCAAACGCTTTTCTCAACTTCGCTGAATTTTGATCTCGCTGTCTTTGAGTGCTTCGCTCCTCTCACCACGGGAGGCACGATAAGGATCGCGGCCAATGTGCTTGAGTTGGAGAACCGTCCGCTGGATGTAACGCTGGTCGCTACCGTGCCTTCGGCAATGCGTGCACTCGTGGAATCCGGTCATGTGCCCTCCACTGTACGAGCTGTCGTCCTGGGTGGTGAACTGCTGAAGAAGTCCCTGGTGGAAAAAATATTTGCGACGACCCAGGTGGAGAACGTTTGCAACATCTATGGGCCCACGGAGACGACAACCAACTCGACCTGGATGGAGACAAAACGAGGCGAGGCATATGGCCAGCATATTGGCAGGCCGGTCGCGAATACGCAGGTGTACATCCTCGATCCAAGAATGGAGCCTGTACCGGTCGGGGTTGTGGGAGAAATTTATATTGCGGGAGCGGGAGTAACGCGCGGCTATCTGAACCGTCCGCAATTGACAGCAGAACGGTTTCTAAAAGACCCGTTCGCGGGAAAACCCGATGCCAGAATCTATCGGACCGGCGATCTCGGCCGGTGGCTGGAAGATGGAAATATCGAGTACAGGGGGCGGAATGATTTTCAGGTAAAGGTCCGTGGTGTCCGCATCGAGTTGGGCGAGATTGAGGCGCGTCTGCTGGAGCACCCTGGCGTGCGAGAAGCAATTGTAATGGCGCGCGAGGACAAGCACGGAGAGCAGCACCTGGTCGCCTATTACACCCCGAGCCCCGAAGCCACGCCGGACGAAGAGGAACTGCGGAAACATCTTGCGGAAAAACTGACGGAACACATGGTGCCGAGGCTTTACGTATCGCTGGATCGATTGCCTCTCACCGCCAGCGGCAAATTGGACCGGAAGGCTCTACCAGCTCCTGACGCGGAGGCTTATGAGACCCGGGAACACGAACCTCCACAGGGTGAGACGGAGACATCGTTGGCCACAATCTGGGCGGAAATCCTCAAGCTTGACCGCGTTGGCCGAAATGACAATTTCTTTGATGCCGGCGGCCATTCTCTGCTGGCCATACAGCTCGGCAACCGCATTCGGGCCACTCTGGGCGTGGCGCTGGAACTGCGCGATATCTTTGCCGCCAATACCTTAAAGGACATGGCAACAGTTTTAGACGCTCTTATGGGTGTGCAAGACCTTCTTCCCGATTCAAGCCAGGCTGATGTTGCGCGCGGTGCCGAGGGCAGATATCTATGACAGCCCATGAATTGCTCATCCAGCTTCGTACGTTGAACGTTCGATTGTTCCTGGAGCAGGGCCGTCTGCGTGTGGTCGAGCCCGCGCCAAACACGCTGAGCGATGAGATATGGAACGAACTCCAGCTTTCCAAGGAAGAACTACGACGCGTTCTGCAGCATGCCACGCAAACCAGAAGGCGAACTCCCATCCCGCAAATGCGGCGTCCGCAGGAGATCCCCCTGTCATTTGCTCAGCAGAGATTGTGGTTTCTCGCTCAAATGGAGGGAGTGAGTGAGGTCTATCACGTCCCGCAAGGTTTACGGCTGAGCGGAGAGTTGGACCGTAACGCGCTTAAGCGGGCGCTCGACAGAATTGTGTGGCGGCATGAGGCACTGCGCACCACGTTCCATTCCGTTACCGGACAGCCGGTACAGCGTGTGCAGGCATGTGATAGCGGTTTTGCGCTACAAGAGCACGATCTAAGTCTCAGCGCAGAGCCTCAGAGTGAATTGAAGCGGCTCGCGAGGCAGGAAGCCAGCAACCCCTTTGACCTGGAGAACGCCCCTCTGATTCGCGGGCGGTTGATTGGTCTGGCTGCGCAAGAACACGTTCTGCTGATCACCATGCACCATATCGTCTCGGATGGCTGGTCACTGGGAGTTTTCATCCGCGAACTGAGCACGCTCTACCATGTCTACCATGCCGGAGGAGAGGACCCGCTCCCTCCACTGAGTATCCAGTACGCCGATTATGCAATTTGGCAACAGCAGTGGTTGAACGGTGAAGAATTGCAACAGGAACGCGAGTATTGGCGCCGCGCCCAGGAAGGAGCGCCGGCTTTATTGGAATTGCCGACAGATCGGCCACGGCCGGCCCAGCAGGTATTTGACGGCGACTTTTTAGCGTTACAGTTCGATGCCAAGTTGACGCGAGAGCTGAAGGGCCTGGCCCAACGCCATGAAATGACGCTTTACATGGTGGTATTGGCAGCGTGGGCGATTGTGCTGTCTCGCCTCTCAGGACAGGAAGAAGTTGTAATTGGCACGGTGTCTGCCAATCGCACGCGACCGGAACTTGAAGGCCTGATCGGGTTTTTCGTGAATACGCTCCCATTGCGGATGGAAGTTTCAGGCAATATTGCCGAAATGCTGCAAAGAGCAAAAGCCCAGACTCTTGACGTGCAGGAGCACCAGGAGTTGCCCTTCGAGCAAATCGTGGAAATCGCCAAACCGCCCCGCAGCCTGACGCACACGCCGATATTTCAGGTCATGCTGGCGTGGCAAAGCAACAATCAGGAAATTCCAAAGTTTACTGGCTTAAAGCTGCAACCAGAACCGGTCTCGTATGCGGTGGCCAAGTTTGATCTCACGCTGGACCTGCGTGAAACCGGTGATCAGATCGTGGGTGGAGTGAGGTTTGCCACGGCGCTGTTTAGTCGTGGCACTATCGAGCGGCATGCAGGTTATCTGCGCCGGGCGCTGGAGGCCATGGTGGCCGATAGCCAGCAAGCGGTGACCGGGATCGATCTGCTCTCGCCAGAAGAACGCAGGTTGTTGACGTCCTGGAATGCTACAGAAGCTCCATATCCGGAGCATCGATGCATCCACCAGTTGTTCGAAGAACAGGCACGCAAATCCCCGGAGGCCATAGCGGTAGTCCATGAGGAACAATCGCTGAGTTACTTCGAACTCAACCAACTGTCAAATCGTCTGGCGCATCAGTTGATTGCTCTTGGGCTAAAACCCGACGACCGTGTAGCCATCTGCGTAAAACGCAGTTTGAGCATGGTGGTTGGGATGCTGGCAATCCTGAAAGCCGGTGGAGCCTATGTGCCGCTCGATCCTTCCTATCCCTCCTTACGCCTTCTGCAGATTCTGGCTGATGCCTCGCCAGAGATCTTACTCAGCGATTTCTCCGGACGAAAGTCTTTGGGTGCGAAGGCGCTGGAAAGCATGATGGTGGTTAATCTGGACGAACTTAACTTGCAGGAGCAACCGGCTACCGATCCTGACACAGAGGCTTTGCGGCTCAAGTCACACCATCTCGCCTATGTTATTTATACCTCCGGCTCAACCGGCACACCCAAAGGCGTGATGATCGAGCATGCCAATGCCACGAACGTGATCACGTGGGGAGCGAAAGTCTTCTCTGCCTCAGAGACGGCGCATACGCTCTTCTCAACGTCAATTCAGTTCGATGTTTCCGTTTTCGAGTGTTTTGTGCCCCTGGCCTGCGGAGCCACTGTGCATCTGGTGGACGATGTGCTTGCCATGCTGCATCCCAGGCCCGCTGTTTCAATGATGAGTACCGTACCCTCAGCTATCTCGGCCTTGCTGGACCAGCGGGCCTTGTTGCCTTCCCTCCGCACGATCAACCTTGGCGGGGAGCCGCTAAAAAAGACATTGATCGAAAAAGTTTTTGAGCAGAGCTATGCAACGCGTGTCTGTAATCTCTACGGTCCCACGGAAACAACAACCTACTCTACCTGGATTTCCATGGCGCGAGATGAACAGGTCCGTGAAAGCATCGGCCGGCCGATCGCGAACACACAGATCTACCTGCTGGACAAGAATAAACAACCGGTACCCGTCGGAGCCGTGGGTGAGTTATATATCGGAGGGGCCGGTGTCGCGCGCGGCTATCTCAATCGCCCAGAACTGACGGCGGAAAGATTTCTGCCCGATCCTTTCAGTCCGGATCCCAAAGCACGCATGTATAAGACTGGTGACCTGGGCCGCTTCCGTGAGGATGGGACCATAGAATATCTGGGCCGCAATGATTTTCAAGTAAAGATCCGCGGCTTCCGGATTGAATTGGAGGAAATCGAAGCGGCCTTGGCCACGTATGCAGGCGTGCATGAAGCGGTGGTGGTTGCGCGCGAGGACCATTCGGGAGACAAGCGCCTGGTGGCTTACATTACGGCAAATGCGGCAACTCATGACAGCGCTTTGTCCGTTGATATTGAAGCGTTGCGTTCTCACATGAGTTCTCTGCTCCCCGGATACATGGTCCCCGCCGTTTACGTATTGCTGGAAAAGTTCCCTCGCACGCCCAATGGCAAGCTGGACCGCAAAGCGCTGCCGTCTCCCGATAACGACGCGTATGCACAGCGGACATATGAAGCTCCCGTGGGTGAGATGGAGGCGAGCTTAGCGCGGCTTTGGAGGGAGACGCTCAAACTTGACCGAGTCGGACGGCATGACAACTTCTTTGATCTCGGTGGCCATTCACTGCTGATAGTGAAGTTGTTGAGCTTGCTCCGGCAACTTGGTATCCACACAACCGTTGCCGAGCTTTTTAATCACCCAACGATCGAGTCATTTGCAGCTTTCTTGTCCAATATGCCCACAGCAAATTCTTCCCGTGGCGTGCAACGCCTCCGCGAAGGCGCCCTGACGCCGCTCTTTTTGGTGCATGATGGCGGCGGCAACGAGCTGTATTTTTCCAATCTGGCAAAGTTCCTACCTGGGGAGTTGCCGGTTTATGGTCTTCCAAGTGTTCCGGCAAACGAGCCCCAATTGCACAGCATGCGTGCGATGGCAGAGCGCATGGTCCATTTGATTCATGAAGCACAACCGGAGGGGCCGTACCGCCTTGCGGGCTGGTCCTTCGGAGGTATTTTGGCTTACGAAATCGCGCAGTTGTTGCTGGATCAGGGAGACGCGCTGGAGTTTCTGGGTCTGCTTGACGCCTGGAACATCGAAGGCCGCAGCGTTGAGAACAAACGAAGGAGAACGCCTGAGGCAGTACTGATAGAGCTGTGCGAGATGGAAAAAAAGAAAAGACGCAGCGGGCCGTCCACCCCGCCATCAAATGCACCCGATACAAATTCCGGCTTCGATGCATTGTTTGATCACTATCGTGCCGAGAAAGCGATTCCGGATAGTTTCGAACATCTTGCTCCAGACGAGGCGCGCGCGGAATGCAATAAGCTTGAACATCATCTGCAAGTGATGGAGGCTTACCGTCCACAGCCGATCGGAATTCCTGTTCATTTATTTGTGGCCAGCGAGCGTTTTGCGGAACAGCCAGCGTCCTCCGCATCGCTGGGATGGGAACGTTGTGTGCCGGAACACCTGTTACATGTCCACACCGTGCCGGGAGGCCATCACTCGATGATGAAGCCGCCTCATATCAAGACCCTGGGCCAGCAAGTCACAAAGTTCCTGGTAACCACAGTGGCGGTACCCGATTCCCTGCAAGTTCTTCACGCCGGAGCCAGCGACTAAACCGAAGTCCTCTGTCTGTAGCCGAAATAAAGAACCATGCCTGTAAGCCGGTTTGCGCACTTACATGATTTCCTGTTGATCTGGGCAGGCCAATTGATTTCCTCCGTGGGGTCGCGGCTATCGGGCTTTGCTCTGGGCATTTGGATCCTGCGCAGTACCGGTTCGACCACATACTTCGCTATGACATTTGTGGCGATGAGCGTACCCGCGCTCGTAATCTCGCTGGTTGCTGGCGCCCTGGTGGACCGCTGGGATCGTCGCCGCACAATGATCGTCTGTGACGCGCTCTCGGCAGTCATCATGCTCGCGCTGGCTGGCCTGTGTGCTGCCGGTTATTTGAAGGTTTGGCCCATTTATCTGGCCGTGGGGACGTCGTCGCTGCTCAATGCGTTTCGCACGCCGGCTTTTGCGGCAAGCATTCCATTACTCGCCCCACGTGACGATTTGCCGAGAGTCAATGGCATGGCACAGAGCGGAAATGCGGCCGCGGAGATGATTGGGCCATTGCTGGCCGGTGTCCTGGTCAGTTACATGAGCTTGCAGGGGATTTTGATCATTGATGCGCTGAGTTTTTTGGTGAGTGCGGCAGCGCTGTCGGCAGCGAAAATTCCCCGTCCAGAGGCCGCCGCCGGACATAAACGGGACGGGCTTTTGCGCGAAGCAGCTATCGGATGGCGTTATGTCCAGGAGAGGCCCGGGCTCATTGGATTGCTGGCCATACACGGCTCCAACAATTTTGTGTTTTCCGTTGCGCGTGTCGTGATCGCTCCATTGCTTTTGTCATTTTCTGACCCGGCGGGAGTAGGCATGCAGTACGCCATCAGCGGCGGCGGACTGTTACTGGGCGGCATTGGCATGACGATGTGGGGTAGCCCGCAAAAACGAATCCACGGTGTGCTGATCTTTTCCTTGCTGGCTGGCGTTTGCGCGGCTGCGCACGGTATACGTCCGTCCTTCACCTTGATTGCAGTCGCAGGCTTTCTTCTGTTTCTCATGTTGCCGGTGATTGCCGCATCAAGCAGTTCTATCTGGCAGGCCAAAGTGCCGGCCGGCCTGCAAGGCCGCTGCTTCGCGATCCAGAGAATGACATTTTATGCGTCAACCGTGATCGGTTACTTCCTGGCCGGCCCGCTCGCGCGGCATGTGTTTGAGCCTCTGCTGCAAAAAGATGGGCTGCTGGCCGGATCGATAGGTTTGATCATCGGAGTTGGGCCAGGGCGAGGATTTGGATTGATGTTCATCACGCTGGGGCTGTTGATGATGATGACCGCCATCGTTGGCTTCAGTGTTCCGGCGATCCGGCGCATTGATGCAATGACGGACGCATGTTCTTCGCCCCTTAAGGTTGCCGCACGCGCAACCGGCCCGCAGGCAGAAATGGCCGCAGGTAATTGACCAATGTGCACCTAACCGGAATGTTGCCGTTTAAAGGAGGAATGTATGAAGGCAGCGAAAGCGACAATTGACATTAAAACCGATGGCCAATGCCCGCGTGACTATGCGTCAGCACTTTGCCTCGATAATGAAACTGCGCATGACGCTGGAGATTTTCAAGAAGTCGCTCTGCCCCGATTGATGCGGGTTTCAGAGATTGAACGCGACTATGATCCGGCATCGCCGCTCGGGCTTGTGGTGGCCTGGATTCGCGGCTTTCTTGGTCGCCCTCATCCGGAGCTGGGCCGTCCCGGTCTGGTCTGTCCCTTTGTTCCTGGTGCACTCAAGATGGATTCGATATGGCTGACGGAAATGGCGGAGACAAATCCGACCTTCGAACGCCTTTCCGCAATCATCACCGGTTACCGCAATGTGTTTCCGGAAACCGAGCCTAAGAGCGGTCCGGAGGCAATGAACAAGGTGTTTCTTGTGGCCTTCCCGGGCTTCGGGCCAGATGGCACAGCCGTGATTGAAAAAGTGCAGTCAACACTGAAGAGATACTTTGTTGATATGGGCTTGCTGGTGGGGGAGTTTCACTCCGCGAATGCAAACCCAGGATTGCACAATCCTGACTTTCGGCCCTTGCGCAGTCCGGTGCCTATGCTGGCAATCCGGCACCTGGTGGAATCCGATCTGGCTTTTTTGAACCGCGATTTTTATTCACCTTCTCTGCGCGCCACATATTTGCGCTCTTATCTTTTCCGTCTCGGCGGCAAGTTGAGCCAGCTTAAGTTCAATGAAGCGCTGGATGGGCTTATCTCCGCTGAAGTGGTCCTGGCCTCCAGTCCTGACTGAGGTCTCATTGTTCACCCGCTTTTTTATTTCACATCCATTTCAATTCCAAATGACACGCGAACAATCTACAGATGTTGGCGGCCACGCAGCGAACACACGTGTGGCCATTGTGGGTGGGGGCCCCGCCGGCTCGCTGCTCGCATTAGCGCTTGCGCAAAAGGGCTACGGCGTTGATCTCTATGAGCGCCGCTCCGATCCGCGCAGGCAGATTGCAGACCGCGGCAAGTCCATTAACTTAGGCCTCTCGAAACGCGGGATGCAGGCTCTGCAAATGGTAGGCCTGTTGGACAGGGTACTGCGACGGGCTGTGACAATGCGCGGCCGCGTCATCCACGCAATGGACGGCACCGTGCGCTTCCAGCCATATGGAAAGGACAGCGCCGAGGTTCTGCATTCCGTGGATCGCAATGAACTCAACCGCATGCTGCTGGAAGAGGCCGGGCGATATCCATCCGTAAAGCTGCATTTTGAGCACCGGCTTGTGCGTGTAGACAAGCAATCGCGCGAGCTCGAATTCAACGTGTCAGACCAGAACATAAAAGTGCGACCGCAATGGGTAATCGCCGCTGACGGCGCTTTTTCAACCATGCGGCGGGAGCTCCAGCACGGAGAGCGTGCCGATTATCACCAGGAATTTCACGAATGGGGGTACATGGAGCTGACGCTCCGTGCCGCGGCTGACGGCGCATCGAAGGTGGAGCTGAGGGCGCTGCATGTGTGGCCGCGCAGCCACTGCATGATCGTTTCCCATCCGAACCTCAACGGATCGCACACGCTGACATTATTGCTGCCCTTCCACGGCGAGGGCAGTTTCGCCACCATGCGTACTCCGGTAGAAATCGAAGCCTTGTTCACCAAATATTTTCCTGACCTGATTCCGTTGCTGCCTGATCTGGTTGAGCAGTGCATGAAGCATAGTCCCGCCGGCATGGTGAGCACGCGCACCGCACCTTGGGCTTTTGCCGACTGGGCAGTTCTGGTGGGCGACGCCTGCCACGCCGTATATCCGTTCTATGGGCAGGGCATGAATGCGGCCTTTGAAGATTGCTCCGTGCTTGTGCGGGAGTTGAGCCAGTGCAAAGGAGACCGCGAAACCGCTTTTCGAAGATATGAACTGGCAAGGCGCGCCCACACGGACGTGTTGTGCGATTTGACCAAAGCAGCTTGCGTGGAACTCCGGCAAAAGGTGCGTTCGCCATGGTTTCTTGCACGCAAGCGGCTGGACTTGGCCATTCATCGCTTGTTGCCGCAGGCATGGAAACCTCTATACACCATGGTTGCGCATACCACTATTCCGTATGCAGAAGCGCTCGCGCGGTCGCGCCGGCAGGACCGCATTCTTCTTACCACATTTGTGGGGCTGGCGCTGCTGACGGTGGGCGCAAGCCTCCTTTACGCCCTGGGCAGGTGAACATATGGTTTTCAATTCTCTTACGTTCATCGTCTTTTTTGCAGTCGTGCTGGTATTGCACAATCTGCCGCTCTCGTGGGGCGTTAAGAAATTTAACTTGCTCGTGGCCAGTTATCTGTTTTACGCCGCATGGAACCCTCCTTTTGTTCTGCTGTTGTGGGCGTCAACGGTAGTGGATTGGCTCGTCGCCCGCCAGATTCACCGCCAGGAAATGCACGCGAGACGCAAGGCGTGGCTCATCGTCTCGCTTGTGGTGAATCTGGGATTTCTCGGGTTCTTCAAGTATGGCGCCTTCGTGCTGGGGAATTGGTACGCGCTCATGAATGCCGTGGGGGTACACTACCGGCAACCGGAGTGGAATATCCTGTTGCCGGTAGGCATCTCTTTTTACACGTTCCACTCAATGTCCTACACGCTGGATATCTATTGGCGGCGCGTGGAACCAATCCCAAAGCTGTTCGACTTCGCGCTTTTCGTCGCATTCTTTACTCAGCTTGTTGCCGGCCCGATCCTGCGGACCTCTGACCTTGTGCCACAGTTTGCGCGTCCGCGAACCGCAACGCGCAACCAGCTCTGCTGGGGGCTGGCGCTGATGACATTTGGCTTGTTCGAGAAGGTGGTTCTTGCCGATGGGGCCTTCGCTCCGGTGGCTGACGCAGTATTCAAAGCCAAAGGCCCCGTCAGCTCTCTGGATGCATGGCTCGGCACGCTGGCTTTTTCCGGGCAAATCTTTTGCGATTTTGCCGGATACTCCATCGTCGCCATCGGATCTGCTCTGTGCCTCGGCTTCAACATTCCCAATAACTTCCGTTTTCCTTATGCAGCCACAGGGTTCTCAGATTTCTGGCGGCGATGGCACATCTCTCTATCCACATGGTTGCGGGACTACCTCTACATACCTTTGGGCGGCAATCGCAAGGGCGAAGCGAGGACATATACCAATCTGATGGTCACGATGTTGTTGGGTGGTTTGTGGCATGGCGCAAATTGGACCTTTGTGGTTTGGGGCGGGCTGCATGGCGCCTACCTTGCTGTTGAGCGATGGATAAAAGAACGTTCCACAAAATGGCGGCTCTCGAACAGCTGGGCCCCCAAGTTGCTGCTGGCGCTGATTACGTACACTCTGGTCAACGTCGCATGGGTTTTCTTCCGTGCCAAAAGTCTGCCTGCTGCCATCACAATGCTGGGCTCCATGGCCGGTCTGCACGCACATACCGTGGCAGTATTGCCGACGGTAAAGATACTGGAAACGCTGGTTTGCATTGCGGGAGTTCTTGGTGCGCAGTGGTTCATGCGCGATCGCACGCTGGAAGATTTTGTTGCCCAATCCTCGCCCCGTGTGCTCGCGGCTGCATGGGCCTGCATGGCATTTGCCATCATCATTACGCAAGGGAGGGGCGATGCGTTCATCTATTTCCAATTCTGAGTCGACTGTCATTGAGGCGCCTCACGCTCAATTAAGAGTCGTCGAAAGCCCCGTTCCCAAAATCAGCCCGCCGACGCGAGGGTTCGAACGTCCGGTTCCTGCTCTGCCGTGGTTGCGGATACTCCTGGGAGTTGTTTCGGTCACGTTTGTCCTGATGTTTGCGTGGGAGTTGGAAATGCGGCATCTGGGATTACGCCCAGGTGATCTCGACGATGGACGCGCTGAGTGGGCCGTGGAGCGGCGCAAAGTTGACGCAGGCCCACGGGATTCTGTGGTGATCATTGGTGACTCGCGAATCCTCCTGGACACCGACCTGACCACGTGGCAAAGGCTTACCGGCCAGCGTCCAATTCAGCTTGCGCTCCTGGGCGCAAACGCGCGACCAATCCTGCACAATCTTGCCGACGATGAACATTTTGCCGGGCTCCTTGTTATGGGCACCGCGGAGTTCTCCTACTTCAGTGATGACACCGTTCCGGGCGTACTCAGGTACATCAAGACCGAGTCTCCGTCGCAGCGGACGGGGCTTCAACTCCATAGGATATTGTCCCGGTATTTTGCCTTCCTTGATAGCAACTACACCTTGTTCAAGCTGCTGGAAAGGCACAGGTGGCCGGAGCGTAAAGGCGTGGTAAGCCCTTATGAAGACGTCTGGAAGCTCAGCGAATCCTATGACGATCGCCAGACCTATCTCTGGGACCGGCTCGAACGAGACGACTACCTGCGCAAGCAAGCGCAAACCATCTGGACAGATTTTTTCAGTGGCCCTCCGGTGAAAGCAGACAAAGTTGAGCGAATCAGCTCAAGCACCAAAGCTGACATTGATCGAATCCGCGCCCGTGGAGGCGAGGTCGTCTGGGTGCGTCCTCCCTCGAGCGGCCAGCTTCTCAACATAGAAAAAGTCCGTTATCCGCGCGCGAAGGTCTGGGACAAGCTGATGAATGACACCGGCTCATTTGGAGTGTATTTCGAGGATGATCCGGCGATGCAACGTCTTTCTTGCCCCGATTGGTCGCATCTCTCCCGGGCGTCGGCAGTTGCATTTACGGATGCATACGTGCGCGTGCTGTATGACCACGTCGATTGGCTAAGAGCTCATACCAACCATTCCAATTAAAAGTTTTTGCGGCAACCAGCGCATCCCGGCGAACACGGTGAGACTGCGTCCGGAGAATGCCACGACCACACACATTACAAGGAGAACTGCTATGGCCGTCTCAGTGCAACCTATTCCATTGCGTCTGTACAAGTCCGAGCCCTCTTCCGCCCTGCATCTCGAGTACCGTCCGGATGTAGATGGCTTGCGTGCCATCGCGGTCCTGGCCGTAATAGTCTTTCACGCTTTTCCCGGATTGCTTCCGGGCGGGTTCGTAGGCGTGGATGTTTTCTTCGTGATCTCCGGGTTCCTGATTTCAGGAATCATACTGCGTGGGCTGTCGCGAGGGCGTTTTAGCGTCATGGAGTTCTACGGACGCCGAATCAAGCGTATTTTCCCCGCTCTCATTGTCATGTTGGCGGGCGTTTGGGCCCTCGGTAGAGCCATGCTCCTGGCAGATGAATTTCAGAGACTTGGAAAGCACGTGTACTCCGGTGCAGGCTTCATGTTCAACCTGACCTTATTTATGGATACCAAGGCATACTTTGGCGCCATTACCAGCCCGTTGATCCATTTATGGTCTCTTGGCGTGGAAGAGCAGTTTTATCTTTTCTGGCCGTTGTTCCTCCTGGCCACATGGAAGCTGGGGAAAAAACAGTTTGGCGTGATGGTAACAATTGCAGTGGTTTCTTTTATTCTGAATGTTGCCTCTGTTTCCTCGCATCCTCTGGCTGCCTTTTACCTGCCCTGGAACCGCCTCTGGGAACTGGCGCTCGGTGGAGTACTCGCCTACACCCAACTCGGCAAAGCTGGGCAGCTTGACGAGAGCGATGCAGGATTCAGCGCGCGAAAATCCTCGCTGGCGAGGCTTTTGAACCCGTCCGCGCGCGGTTTCATTGGGGTGCTGCTGATAGTTGCATCCTGTGTGGTCATCAATGAACGCAGGGCTTTTCCCGGCTGGTGGGCTCTGGGGCCGTGCCTTGGCGCTTTTCTGCTGATCTCTGCCGGCCCGCAGAG
This sequence comes from Candidatus Angelobacter sp., assembly GCA_035703825.1. Classification (GTDB taxonomy): domain Bacteria; phylum Acidobacteriota; class Terriglobia; order Terriglobales; family Acidobacteriaceae; genus Angelobacter. The sequence continues at coordinate 4,802 of DASSXL010000130.1, read as the reverse complement.
CTGGATCAATCGTCATTTATTGAGCCAGAGAGTTATGGTCTTCATCGGATTAATCAGTTATCCGTTATATCTGTGGCATTGGCCACTCTTATCATTCGCCCACACGGCTGACTGGCGCGGATTTACGCCCGTGATCAAGATAGCGGCCGTTGCAGCATCATTTGGGCTGGCCACGCTGACCTATAAATACGTTGAGCGTCCGATTCGGAGTTCGCCAAAGGTCCTGCGCCTGGCGGCTCCCCTCTTCGCTACCATGGTGGTTTGCCTGTGTGTTGGCTACATGACTTTCAAAAAGAACATACCTGCAAGAACGCTGTCCGCGGACATCACCAAGTTTGTGCAGGCGGCAAAGGAGCCCGATCCTTATCCAAAGCAGGAAGGATACCTTACGATCGGAAGCGGATCACGAAGCACGTTGTACATCGGCGACAGCACGGTAGCGCAATATCACGGCCGCATTTCCAAAGTGCAGAAGGAACATTCGGACAGCCACAAAGCCGTATTTGCCTGGCAGGCCGGGTGTGCTCCAGATCCTGAATTATCTCTGGTAAATGCCGCTGGATGCCAGAAACTGATTCAATCGGCGGTTGAGTACGCGAAAGATCCGAAGGTAGATACCGTGGTGATTGGCTTCTGCTGGTATGCATACTTTGTCGGGTTCATCCAGCCTGACCGTGTTGGTGAAGCCGGCCCGCTTGTGCCGGCAACGGACCGGGCGCTCGCCAATTTAAGAAGCATGATTGCCGGATTCGTAAACCAGGGCAAGCGCGTTTACATTGTTCTCCAATTGCCGGTCGATGGCGGCTTCCCGCCGCGGCAAATGATCCGGCGGACTGTTTTTGGATCGGGTTTCCGCGTTGATTCCCGTCCCGCGGAGCGGGCTTCGATCAACCGGGCCATCGGTCCGTTTGCAGCCAAGCTTATCCAGATAGCAAATGATACGGGCGCACAAGTCATTGATCCCATGAATTCGCTGTGCAATGAAAAGGACTGTTCGCCGGTAACTCCGGGGGGCGACCCTATTTACCATGATTCCTGGCATTTGCGTACTGCGTACATCCGGGAACACATTAATTACCTGGATGCAACCATTCTGGATCCTTCCGACAAGTCCGGTGCCGGCTCGTAGCCGCACCGGGCAGGACGGGCATTGTCTCTCGTTTGAATTTCGCGCCAAGGGTGCTCGTAGTTTCATGGTGTTAGTGTTCTTTTCTAGATTTGGAACGTTTTGCCGCCGAAGTTGGACCATCTGGGGCTTGTGCTAGGCTGGGTGGCCAAAATGAGGAGAGCATCTTTAATTATAGGGCGTTAGAACAGTTAGGAGATCCAGATGATCAGATCACATCAAGTGCTCAATGCACTGCGCTGGTTGGCTGCGCTGGCTTGCGTGCTCGCTTTGACGATAAGCGCTTTGGCCAAAAAAGCGGAAAAGCACAAGAACATAAATACCAAGCCATATACGGCACTCTATGTTTTTGGAGACAGCTACTCTGACATTGGCGCGCGCTATCTGGATGGCAACGGCCCCACGGCGGTCGCATACTTTGCACAAGCTGTGGGAATCCCTGTTACTTTTCCCAAGGATCCGAAAGCCGGCACGGCTGGCCTGGATTTTGCCGCGACCGGCGCTACTACCGGCGAGGACAAGGGCAAAGGACCCTTTTGCTGCCAGGGAATGATGGACCAGGTAAATGATTTTGCGGTCAGAGTCCGTTCTGGGGCGCTGACCATCAATCCGGAGACGACGCTCATATTTCTTGAAGGTGGACTGAACGACAAGAAACTTTCCACTGACGCAACAGTGGAGAACCTCACGCGGGAAATTCATTTACTGCAAGAGCTTGGCGCGCGTCATTTCACTCTGTCGCTCTTGTCAACCAAGATCCCTGATTTTGCCGAGATTGCTAAGCGGCTGAATCCGGCGTATGAAAACCTGGTTGCGGAGCTGCAAAAACAAGGCGTCGATATTCGCCTGAATCATTGGGGTCCATATCTCGACGAAATTATCGATAATCCGTCGCAATATGGTCTGGTCAACACAACGTCTCAATGTGCCGGCAGGGCCGTACTCAAAGAAGACCCCACGCCGTGCGCGAACCCTGATGCTTATTTCTACTTTCACAGCGGTCATCCGTCAGCAGCGGTAAACAAGATCGTCGGTGAGAAGATTTATCGGGAGCTGACCGGGCAAACGTCCGGGAGCAAACCGGTGGCTGCCACTTCAAAATGAACACTAAATGACGGTCTATCAGCGGTATTCGCGTCATATGGCGGCTTTGGCGTAATCTGGTTGCTTAATACTTGAGTCATGCGGGTTTGAATTATTACTATTCGCGAGGGGGGCCACTATGCAGTTGCTGGAGGGCATTCGTTATGCAGTGCGGCAGTTCAAAAATACCCCGGGATTTACAGCCACGGCAACTTTGACTCTGGCGTTGGGCATTGGTGCGACAACAGCAATTTTTACACTCGTCCACGCGGTGTTGCTGAAGTCACTGCCGGTAGCGCGGCCGAATGAATTGTGGCGTATCGGCAACGTTGAGCACTGCTGTGTCAATGACGCCCTTCAGAACAATTGGTCTCTCTTCTCGTACGAGCAGTACAGGCTTTTCAAGGCAAATACGCCGGGCTTTGTGGAACTGGCTGCATTTCAGGCGGGGCCCCGCCTGATTGGAGTGCGCCGCGGTAATCAGCCGTCAGAATCGTTCAGCGGCGAATTTGTCTCCGGTAATTATTTTTCGACGTTCGGAATTTCCCCCTATGCCGGCCGCTTGTCGACCGAGCAGGACGATACCAAAGGCGCGCCTGTAGTGGCGGTAATGAGCTTCCGCACGTGGCAGGAAAAGTTTGGCAAAGATCCCTCGGTGCTGGGTAGTCAGTTTTCTGTCAATTCGCAGCCGGTAACCATTATCGGTATTGCGCCGCCGGGATTCTTTGGCGATCAGATACGGAGCAATCCACCCGCCTTTTGGATTCCGCTTGCGGCTGAGCCGATCATCGAACCTTCTTACTCGCTCATCAACGAACCGTCATGGAATTGGCTCAACCTGATAGGGCGCATTCAGCCAGGGGCCAGTCCAGCGGCGCTGGAAGCGCAGATGCAAGTAGAGCTGCGGCAATTTTTGATGACACCCCTGGCCAAGGTTGACCCGCGCAACAAGCCACGCATACCGCAACAGACCCTGCATTTTTCCGCTGGCGGAGGCGGCGTGCAGACGATGCGTAACGAGTATCACGATGGGCTGAATCTGCTGATGACGGTTTCAGGATTCGTGCTGCTGATCTCGTGCGCCAATTTGGCAAACCTGATGATGGTGCGGGCAACGGCGCGCAAGCAGCAAATCTCAGTTCGATCCGCGCTGGGCGCCACGCGCAGCACGCTGGTGCGTCAGGCATTTACAGAGAGCGTAGTGCTGGGGGCGATAGGCGGTATTGTGGGAATCGCAACCGCCTTTGCCGCCACGCGCTTGATCCTGGTCCTGGCATTTAGAAATGAATATGTGCCGATTCACGCCACTCCTTCTTTGCCAGTGCTGGCTTTTGCCTCCGGCGCGTCCTTATTATCAGCTCTCTTGTTTGGAATCGCTCCTGCGTGGATGACGGCAAGCACCAATCCGATTGAAGCAATGCGCGGGAGCAGCCGATCAACCGGAGGACGGAATACTGCATGGGGGCAAAAATCTCTGGTCGTGGCGCAGGTAGCGCTATCCCTCTCATTGTTAGCTGCAGCGGGCCTTTTGATACGCAGCCTGGACAATATGCGGCACCAGAATTTCGGCTTTGATACCGCGAACCGTTATATTCTGAGCATCAATCCGCAGATGGCTGGCTACAAACCAGCGCAACTGCCCGCCCTGTACCGCCAGATCCAGGATACTTTGAGCAAGGTTCCCGGCGTCGAGTTGAGCTTATCGCTCTATACTCCCATGGATGGCGAGCATAATTGGGGTGACAAGGTGTTCATCGAAGGCGAAGCGCCGCCACCACCAGGAACACCCGGCGTCTTATTCGTGCGCGTGGCCCCTGGTTACTTCGATGCGATTGGCACACATCTCCTGGAGGGGCGGGCATTCACCGAGCAGGACCTGCCGACAACACGCACTGTCGCCGTGGTGAATCACCTGTTTGAAACCACTTATTTCAAAGACGGCCACTCGCTCGGAAAGCACTTCAGCAATAACAAGGAGCATCCCGGTGTCTTTGAGATCGTTGGAGTAACAGAGGATACAAATTACTGGGGACCTACGAGCAAAATGCGTCCAATGTACTTTTTGGTGCAAGGGCAGACCGCCCACATTGACGATCCACGCTACAAGGTATTTGAAGACAGCTCCCAGTTTCTGAACGCAATTGTAGTAAAGACAAACACACGAGAACTGCAGGGGCTTGACATACAACTGCGGCGAGGCCTCTCGCAGATCAATCCTGATCTGGCGGTAACTAATTTTCAGAGCTTTGCGGCGCAGGTGGATACAAATTTCACGCAACAGGCCATGATCGCCAAACTGACCTCCTTGTTCGGTATCCTGGCAATGGTTCTGGCTTCCATCGGGCTTTATGGCGTTGTGGCGTATTCAGTGGAACGGCGCACAAGTGAGATCGGCGTTCGCATGGCTCTGGGTGCCGACCGCAGGAATGTGCTCACGCTGATTTTGCGCAGCGCTTTTGTGCAGGTCGGCATCGGCATCGTGATAGGTTTGCTGGTCGCGGTCTTTGGCGGCCGGGTGATGGCCAGCAAGTTATTCGGGGTAACGCCGCATGATCCACTCGTGTTTGCAGTCACGATACTTGTGCTTGTACTC
>DASSXL010000123.1:0-7817 GCA_035703825.1 Candidatus Angelobacter sp. | reverse complement strand
TTGTCCTTACGGGTTTGTGAAAGAAGGAGAGCAGAAGAACTCGCCGCAGATTTCCGCTGATGAGCGCTGAGAAAGAGCAACTAGCAGATGGCAATTGGCAATTAGCGGGCAAATCAACTCAGCAACTTTAGCCATCTTTCTGGAACCCCAAAGCGTAGTGAGAGGTCAATATAACTGCCATCAATATTGGGTAGATACTCGTGTTCTTCGTGTCAGAGATCCCTCACTTCGTGAGGGATTACAGAAAAAAACCAATTGCCAATTGCTTATTCGTACCGCAGCGCAATCACCGGATCCAGGCGCGCGGCTTTGACCGCAGGATAAATTCCAAAAAACAGACCTACGCTGCTGGCTACTGCCAGAGCGAGAAAGATCGCCCAAACAGGCACCGACGACGGAAAATGGGCGAGCTGCATTAGAAAACTGATTATGAGCGACAAGATGACGCCCAGAGCGCCGCCGATGCCCGTCAGCGTCATGGCTTCAGTGATGAACTGAAAGCTGATGTCGCGCTTGCGCGCGCCAATGGCTTTGCGCACCCCAATTTCCCGCGTTCTCTCCGTGACGGACATAAGCATGATGTTCATTACGCCAACGCCGCCCACAAGCAGTCCCACGGAAACCACGCCCACCACCAATTGGAAGATGCCCGCCATGATGTCGCGGAACTGAACGCCAAGTTGCTCCGCGCTGCTGATGCCAAAGGTGTCGGGCTTGTTCGGCGGGACGCGGCGACGTGTCCGCAGGAGACCGCGAATCTGGTCTTCCGCAACACTCTTCATCCCGGGATAGGCCGCTGCGATCAAGGCAACCTCATCATCCTGCGGGTAGTGTTTTTTGTAAGTCCGGTAGGGGATAAAGACTTCCACGTCACCGGCCTGGTTCAGCGTGCTTTTCTTCTTATCAAACACGCCGATCACGGTATAGAGATTGCCGTCCACCAGCAACTGCTTGCCCTCGGCGGTTTCATCGGGGAAGAGGCTCTTCTCCGCGTCATATCCGATGACGACCACGTCGGCGCGATGAAGATCTTCCTGGTCAGTATAATACCGGCCTTCTTTCATTTTGCCATTCACTACCTCGGCATAGCTGGCCGTCATTCCGCGAAACAGTATGTTGGTGAGCTCGTGGTTTTTATAGCGCGCGGTGCGGATGGGTTGGGGCCCCTGCCCGATGCGCGCGAGGATCTCGATGACCACGTCTTTCACCGCCGGCAGTTCTTCCTTTACGGCGACGCCGTCTTCGTACGTCAGCGGCTTGCGGGCGCGTTCTTCCGGGCTAAGCCGGCCAAAGCGGATCCCCGGTTCAAACTTGAGGACAAAAAGATTATCGACGCCAAATTCATTCAGAGAATCCTGTACGTTCTTCTCCACGCCCAGCAGGATTGACGCCACCACAATTGCCACCATGGTCCCAATCACCACGCCCAACACGGTCAGAAATGAGCGCACTTTATGTGTGCGGATGGTTTCCAGCGCCATCTTGATGTCTTCCATGATCATGTGGGTATGGGCCATGTTAAGTTTCAAACCTCAAAGCTTCGATCGGATTCAGCTTGGATGCCTTGTATGCCGGATAGACGCCAAAAAACAGCCCCACAGAGGTTGCCAGTACCACCGCGCCAATCACCCAGGCGATGGGCAGAGACATGGGAAATATGAACTTTCCAATGATGAAGGAGAATAGCGCCGCCAGCAGCACGCCCATTACTCCGCCAATGGCCGCCATGACGCCGGATTCAACCAGAAACTGGAGAAGCACGTCACGCCGCGTTGCGCCCAGCGATTTGCGGACGCCAATTTCTCGAGTGCGCTCCGTTACGCTGGCCAGCATGATGTTCATGATCACAATGCCGCCGATTACCATAAAGATCATGACGATAAAAATGGAACTGCTGGCAAGCGTGCCGGTGAGGTTGTTATAGAGCTCCATGATGGCGGAGGGCTCCAGCACGCCGAAGGTATCGTCCTGCTTTGGCGTCAGATGCCGCCGCGAGCGCATCAGCATACGGGCTTCGTCTTCCGCCGGCTGCATCAGGTCGGCGGCCAACGCCTTTACGTTAATGTTCATGCTGGTATTGCTGCCGTAAACCTTGCGCCACGTCTGGATAGGGATGTAAACAAAGCTGTCCTGCGACTGGCCAAACGCGCTGCCCATCTCTTTGGCCACGCCCACCACCTCGTACGCTTCGCCATCGATATAAATGGACCTGCCCAGCGGATCAATACCTGCAAAAAACCTTTTGGCCACGTCGTTTCCGATCATGGTCACGTTGGCGCGATGCGTGTCGTCTGCTTCCGTTATGTAGCGGCCAATTACGGCCTCTTCCGTATCGATGCCGCCCATGTTCGCCGTAACGCCGCGAACATTAACGTCTTCAATCGATTCAGTTTTATATTTGACCGTGCCGTTGCGCCGCGTTTCCAGCCCCACGGCTTCGGCATACTTCATGTTGTCCCGGACGTACTCGTAGTCTTCCCACGTAATGTTCTTGTTGCTGCGCGAGAGCTTCACGAACTGCTCCGCGCTGGTAATCAGCGGGAAGCGCATCACCAGAAAAACGTTGGACCCGAAGTTGGCCACTTTGTCCGCCACATACTTGTTTGCGCCCTGCACCATGGAAACCACGATGATCAGCGTGGAGACGGAAAGGATGACCCCCAGCAACGTCAGGAACGACCGCAGCTTGTGCGAACGCAGGGTCTCCAGAGCGATCAGCACAGGCTCTTTGAGCGATACACCCCGGCGGCCGGACCGCCGTGCGGTTGGCAGCGCAGCAGTGCCCGTCACCTGCAAGGGGATTCTCTGCTCTGTGAGGTCGGAAGTCGACATATTTTGTACAGCCAGGAAGCGCCGCTAAAAGTTTAACCCTTTCCTATATACAAGACGCAAAATCAGCCGGTTGGTTCCATCTAAAAGAAAATTAGCGCCTTTTTGTTGGACGGAGCTCAGTGCCTTTGGTTTGACGATTTGACCCCAGTCAGCGAGAATAGAAGAAGTCCCCGCCCTTGTGGGCCTGTGGCGCAGCTGGGAGCGCGCTTCCATGGCATGGAAGAGGTCGTCGGTTCGATCCCGACCAGGTCCACCATTTCCTATGTTCTTCGTTTACATATTACAAAGCCAAAGCACACAACGATTCTATATTGGCTGCGCTGAGGATATTCTCGTCCGTCTCGCAGAACACCGGACAAACAGCATCAACGAGGGGCCGCAGGCCCTGGGTCATAGTTTATAAAGAACAGTTCGCCACCTTAGCTCAAGCACGACGCCGCGAAAGACAGCTAAAGAGCTGAAAATCTCATCGATCAATCGAAGAGCTTACGGAAAACTTCCTGAGCGCGTCCCGGCCTGCCGGGAAGGTCGTCGGTTCGATCCCGACCAGGTCCACCATTTTTACCCGCCTTCAATCAATCACTTCCAGAGCGTGTGCAGGCCATCACTTGACGATCAACGTGACCGGCATACTTACCGGCTGTACGCTTGAATTGGAGCTGGTAGCAGTCACTGTGATCGTGAAGGTTCCAGGCGGCGTTCCGGGCGGCGGTGGTGGTGGCGGTGGCGGTGAGCCTCCGCCGCAGCCGATGAAAAGCAGCACAGCGAACGCGCCAGTCGCAAAGACCCACCGTGGAATGTGCCTCCTGGCTCTGCCCCGATAAGCAAGCAGAACCATTACTAGCAGGCAAATGGCCCACAGCGGCCAGGCCCGGACGCTGAAGTTGGTCTGGGGAAGCCACAGCGTCGGCCAAGGCGCCAGTTGGGCCCGGGCGGTGGTGGTCACGGTCATCGTCGAAGAGTTGCCAGTAGTGGGGTTCGGGCTGAAACTTGCCGTAGTCGCCCCCGGCAATCCGGTAACACTGAAGGTCAAATTATCGGTGAAGCCTGTCGTCCGCGAGATAGTTACGGTGTAACTCGTGCTGGCGCCGGCAGAGACGGTCTGAGAAGAAGGCGTGGCGCCCAGAGCAAAAGGGGCCGATGTAACCGTAAAGTTGGCAGCGCTGGTCGCGGTCCCATCCAGCGTTATGACAGTGATGCGACCAGTGCTAGCGCCGAAGGGAACTGTCGCGGTGATCGCTCCGGAGTTGCTCACCGTGAATGTAGTTCCCGTTCCATTAAACCTAACGTCCGTGGCCCCGATGAAATTCGTGCCGGTAATCGTCACACCCGTCCCAGCCGCACCGACAGGCGGCGCAAAGGAAGTGATGGTTGGAGTAACCGTAAAGCGGGTCGTGGTCACCAAAGGCCCGCTGCCAGGCGTGGTGACGGTGATGGGGCCAGTGGTAGCCCCGGCGGGAACGGTCGTCGTGATCGTCCCGGGGGGCCCTTCTGTGAATGTAGCCGCCACTCCATTAAACGAAACGGTCGTGGCTCCGGTAAAGCCGGTAATCGTCACACCCGTCCCAACCGGACCGAAGATCGGAGAAAACGGGCTGAAGCTGATTCCTTCGAGGAAAGCTATGATGTCGTCGGTTGCGGTTGGCCCAAGCGCGACAGTGTTGATCGGGCCGGAAAACGTCGCTCCTGGCGAGGTGTTGAAGAAAGACGAATTATAGAAGGCGAGCACATCTTTCAACGTGGCTGCGGAGCCGTCGTGGAAGAACGGCGCCAGGTTGGCGATGTTGAAAAGCTGGCGGACGCTGAACGCACGCGTCCCGCAGGGTGTGCTGGGCTCGCAGGGGAGATTGTCCACTCCAGCCGAGTTGATGGTCAGGTTCACCACGCCCGTGTTGAATAGCGCTGAGTCGGTGAAGACCGTCCCGTTGTGGCATGTCGAGCAGTTGGCTGCCAAAAAGGCATTGAAGCCTCGCTGTTGCGCGGCGGTGATCAAGAACCGGCTCAAATTGAACTTGTTCGGGTCGGTTCCTGCCGGGAATTCCTGCGCCCGCATGAACGCTTCCATGGCGACGAGCTCATCAGAGGTCGGCAGCCGGAAATCCGGGTCCGATCCACCGCTGTTCCGATTCAGCGTCCGCGGGAAGTGCTGGGTGACGGCTCCCGTCGCGAACGATTGTAGGTCGCCGACGCTGCCGCTAAGTCCAAACGGGCCAAATCTTCGGTTCAGGTTCAGGAGGTGCGGAGACTTGCGGAACACTGGCGGGGTCGGGGGAAAGCCGTCGATGTTTTCCAGGATCAGGCCACGGCCTTGGGGGAAGTTCGCCGTGTCCGCGCTCGTCCTCATTCGCTTCGGATCTTCCAGGCCGAGCACAGACGAACCTGCAATCGCGCCGAGACTTCCTGCCGTGATGCTCATGACGGTTCCTGAACATGAGTGGCTGTCGCTCACGGTGCCGGACAAGGCCGGGTTCATGCCGCCCATGACAAGATACGTCGTCGGCGAAACCTGCGTCAGCACCTTGGCTGTCGCTGCCGTCGCTCCGTTTCCGCTCGTTATGATGCCCTGCAATGTACCGATGCATGGCGCGCCGCTCGGAACCGTCTGGGTCAGCTCCAGCGTATTGAGATTGAAGTCGAAGCCGGAATCAAAGCTGGACGGGTTCGTCTCTCCGATGAACAACGGATCGAACGTCGCGGAGACAGTACTGAATCGCGACTGGATGTTGCTCGGCGGCAGAGCGAAGTTCAGGCTTGCAATGTGACAACTTGCGCAGGTCCGCCCATTGCCCTGGAAGGTCTCGCCGTTGAACAAATTGTCGCCCTGGGCGACTTGGCTGGCCACGGGGACGGTGAACGTCTTTAACGCATCGTTCGTCGGGGTGGGTGTCGTGTTGATCGCGAAATCGGAGTTAGCGACGGAACCGCAAGATGTAGAGGTGCGCTTCAGGCTGACCGTATTCATGATGGGAAGGGCGGCCGCCGGGGGACCTGCTACAACCACGCCGTTGCAGCCGCCGGAGTCGTTTCCGGTCTGGTCAGCAGGAAAGCTTCCGTAGGAAACGCAGTCGGTCCGTGGAAACGCATTGACATTCAGCGGATTGTTCGTGAAGCACACCTTCCCGCCAATGGGGTTCAGGAGCGGCGGCATGATGAAATCGGGAGTCGGCGCTCCAGGCAGGTTCGCAAAGTCCTGGGTCGCAATCAACTGCGGGTTGGCATCGGCGGGCACATTGTGCGGGAATTTGAACTTGCCAATTTCTCTTCCCGTGGCGTCGAAGAACACTAGCATCACCCTGGATTGAGTCTCGCCAGCCTGCGGGCCCCATAAGTTGCCGCCCCCCTCCTGCTTGATGACGATGAATTGGATTTTGGAGTTGCCATTGACGCCGGCCATGATCTCCTGAATATGGTTCTCATCGTTGGTCGCGGCAGCGCGGCTCGAAGACAGCAGAAGAACGAGCCCGATCGCCAGGGTATAGGCGAATTGCAGATTCTTGTTACGGTTAGTCACGCCCTTGACCTCCTCTTCCAATGTTCTTGAGACCCGGTATCAACGCAAGCATTTCCAGCTTGTCCGCCTCGCGGATCGATGATGGCATGGCTGGAGGATTCACTGCCGCTTTATGCAGTGGCTTGCTTAGGTCATGGTGTAGTTCATTTCGCACGATGGGAGCCAACACTCGCGTGGTAGATAGCAGAGACACGAGAAGACCAAATAGAACAAACTTCGCCCAAGGGACTAGCGTAGGTTGTACCATTGCCGGGCACTCACTTTCGTCGGTGAACGGAAGCCATTATCTGGTAGCTAGAACCTATAGTGTCTTGGAAGATTTGTCAATCCAGAGTTCCTCATCTTAAGGGGCCTTAGCTTTAGGTGGTGCGTTCAGCCCGCAATACAAAGAGTAAGAATCGCCTGGAACTGATCTTGTTCAGATCTTCTGGGCCATACCTTTTGTCGGCAGCTAAGAACCGGGGAAGAGCCCAAAGCAGGCTACTTTGTGCATGACGAGCCAACCCGTAGTTTGATTGCTCAGGCCTCTGCCAAGTCTAGACCACATCCCGACGGGCCCTGTAAGCGCAAGTTCAAGTTTCGGCGATCATATGTAATCAAGAAGCGGACTCGCTATTCAGAACATAAAATGCCTGCGGTTTGTCGCAGTGCTTCCCACTATCAGGTCCTCATGATCACCGCTTCGAGTACTTGTAGTCTAAGGTTCGGCGATAGGTAAGGTTTGCAACGGCCAAACGGAGCCAACTATTTGGAATGTTGGCTCCCACTCTGACTTGGAGTATGGATCGCAGCGTCGTTGCGTAAGAGCCAAAACCCAAGTCCACCATCTTTTCAATCACTTACAGACGCCCAATTTCTCGTTTGGACTCAAATGGTGGTCAAACTTTTGGCTTCCACGGTTTGGCAAACCGGGACTCTCACGGCAACCCGTTCAATCAAGAAGTCTTTGGAACACATCTACCCGGACCTTGTGAAGTTTCGGAGTTGATTTCGGAATCGCCGCGGAGACCGGCCGATACCGGTATTGGAGGTCCGTAACAGCCACTAACTCTCGCTATGCTCAAGCACCCGCAAACCGCTGGCCTGTCAGGCGATGCTGGTAGGTTGGGGAAATAAGGTTAATTGCGACAAGCACGTTGTGTCACTTTGTTCGCACAAGAGGATTGAGCATGAACATCAGCAAAACTCGCCCAGCGGTTCTCTTGGGTTCCTTGTTGTCGATGATCGTCTGAGGGTTCGGGCGACAATGCCCCGAATTTTGAACTGCGCGTATGGGCCGTCAGCCAGGTGCAAACTCCGGCGAGGCTCAAAAGCGACCTTTATTTTTCGATATTGAGGGTATTAAGGCGGAAGGCGGCTTTGCACAAAAAGCAAATCTCACCACGGATGAACGTTGGGAGGGGTAACAGACCGTTCTAGGGCTTGTCATTCTGAGCAAGCCGGAGCAGACGCGACGGCGCAGTCGAAGAATCCC
>DASSXL010000126.1:0-28839 GCA_035703825.1 Candidatus Angelobacter sp. | reverse complement strand
GGCGGCGGCGGAGGCATGGGCGGAATGGGCGGAGGATCGAGCCAGCAGACCTACCAGGTGCCGTGGAAGCTGATTACGCCGCAGGCGCCGGTGAAAGAAGGGCTGGCCGTCTACTGGTTCCCCACGGGCAAGGAGGAAGTGGACCGCTCAAGCCTGCGCGAGTCGCGCACGCTGCAACTCTATTCCCAGCAGTGCGTCACCATGGGCATTGTGGACGTGCGCAGCGAGATTGGGCAGAAGTATGTGCCGGACGGCAAGCTGCCGGTGGCGCTGCTGGTGCAAGCCGATGGCACGGTGGTGAACAAGCTTGAGAACAAGAATGGCAAGCTCGCCGTGGGCGACCTGGAAAAGATTGTGGAAAGCGAGATGAAGAAGCGCGAGTCGGCGGTGAAGGAGAAGATGGAAGACGCCAAGTCCAAAGCGAAAGCCGGAGACAGCAAGACCGCCATCGAAGAGCTGAAGCAGGTGGTGGAGCAGAAATGCATGTTCCCGGGCAAGGCCAAGGACGCTGTCAAAGAGCTGAAGAAGCTGGGCGTGACCGACGTGAACGCTGAAGCGATGCCCGATGGGCCGAATTTTGATCCCGCGGTGAGCGCGAAAATCCAGAAAACCATGTCGGCGGGCCTGAAAGCAGAAAACGACGCCAATTACACGCTGGCGCAGAAGTATTACACGGCCGCGCACAACCTTGATCCTAACGATCCCACGCCGCTGCGCTACCTGGGCGAGCTGTACCGGCACCACACGGGCGAGTGGGACAAGGCGCGAACGACGTTCAATGCAATCCTGGCCATGCCGGCTGATCCGCTCTCACGGGCCGTGGCGCTGCATGGGCTGGGCAAAATGACGATCCATGAAGGTGACTTCAAAAAGGGCCTGCACCTGATGGAAGCTTCAACCCAGGAATTTCCGCTGGCGCTGGCCTACCGCAACCTGGCCGTCTATTGGAACTCTGAAGGCGACAAAGTGAAGGCCGATGAATATACCCGCAAGGCGCTGGCGCTGGATCCGCATGAGCCCTTTAACCTGATCTTTGCCGCGGCCTTCATGGCCGGCAACGGGCACGGCGACGAAGCGCTGAAGATCGCCAAAGAGAATGAAGCCATCCTGTGCGCTTCTTACAATCTGGCGGCGATCTACGCGCAGCTTGGGCAGAAGGAAAAAGCCTTGTCGCTGTTGAAACGCCATTTCTTTGAGTACGAGCGGTATCAGTCCGTCCGCAGCAAAGAGATGATGGAAGCGCGCGTGGATGCGGTGTTTGCGTTGCTCTATCAGGACCCGGCATTTGTGGCCCTGACCAGCGGCGCCGATGGCCGTCTGCCTCTGCCGGCGATGGGCGGCAGCAAGCCCGCGGGAAACTAAAAAGCGGCAAGACTTCGTTGAGAAAGAAGGGCTTGGGAGCTGAATCCTTCGCCCTTTCTTCACGGCGGAGCCTCGCGCGTGGCGGCCGGTTCAACCCAGGCTATGGCAGGGCTGTGAGTACAAAATTCATCGAAAAGATCGTTCCTTTTCGGGAAATGAATAACCATCGTAACGTCGTTCCTGGTGTGGTCTTTTGTTAGAGTAGCTTTGGTCGGAATACGATTAGTCGTAAGGAAATAAAGCAATAGGTAATGAAGCCCCTCACGATCCTTGTAGCTGAAGATGAAATGCTGGCCCGCATGGTGTTGGAACGCTCCGTAGTGCAGTGGGGCTACCAACTCGTGTCCGCCGCTGACGGCCAGCGCGCGATGGAGTTGCTGAAGACCCGCATTATCGATATTGCCCTGCTGGACTGGGACATGCCGAAGATGAGCGGCATTGATATCTGCAAATGGCTCCGCACCAGCGCCACCGGCACCGTTCCTTACGTGATCTTGATCACCGGCAAAGAGCAGCCAAACGACATCCGGGCCGGCTATGAAGCCGGCGCCGATGATTACCTGACCAAACCTTGTGACTTGAAATATCTGCGGCGGCGGCTTTCAGCCATTGCGGAAAAAGCGCGCCGGCAGGCAACATGGCTGGCGCAGGATGAGAGTGACGTCAATCGCGGCATAGCCGGGCTGAACCCGCTGGACATCTATCTTTCTGACCTGCGATTGATGCGGCGCAAAACGTAAAAGCTTATTTCAGCAAGCTGCCGGCCAAAAAAAATCGGTCAGCGGTCCGCCACCATCACAACTTTCCTTCCCAGCCGTCGTGCCACTTCAACGCATGCGGCAGTCGTTTCATCGCTGGTTTCGCGGCCGCTCGTCATCTCCAGCAATTTGCCTGAAGCGCTGTTGGCAAACCGCATTCCCAGGATCTTCGGCGCGCGATAAGTAACGGATGCGATCTCCGTCACGCTGAGAGAAGAAGTGTTCGATGCCAGGATGGTTGCGGGCCGGCAGATCTTATCGAGCAGCGTGAATATCTCAATCTTTGATTCCATCTCGTCCGGAACGGACTCAATCACCATGTCGGCCTCGCGGGCCGCCTGTTCTACCGTGGCGGCGTATTCCAGCCGGCTGAACGCGGCTTTGGCCTCCGATTCGCTTACTGAGCCAACATTGGCTGCGCGGGCCAGGTGTTCCCGCAATTCCGCTGCGGCATTGCGCAAGCTGACAGGCAGGATGTCTTCAAGGATGGTGCGATAGCCGGCGAGAACCGATGCATAGGCGATCTCGCGGCCAAGGGCCCCAGCGCCGATCACCGCGATGGTCCGGATTTCGGCCATCAAGCTAGCCTTTATCCAGGCTCTCCAGGGTCTTTACGAAGCTAGGGTCTGAGGCCCGCATGTAGTCGGCCAGCCGTTTGCGTTCCTCCGGGGTCATGGTGGAAATTCCAACCACGATGCGTCGCAGTGTTGCGGCAATGTCGTCCACGTAATTCATCATCCGTATCAGTTCACCGGTTGCTGGCATGCTCGAGGTAGCTCCTTTATTTCCAAATAACCATTTTCAACTCTTCCGGCAAAATTAGCAAAGCGCGGCCGCCCCGATTCACGGCTTCTAAGAAATGCATCCAAGTTAGCGGGAGTATTCTGCCCCAAAAACGGCCCCATCGAATAAAGTCCCATGAGAGCCAATCCAGCGGTATTGACCCCAGAATCCAGCGGCCTCTCGGAGTGCCTTGACCGGTTGGCCTCGGAGAAGCGCAACGCCAAGCCGCTTTCCACCTATCGCCTGCAATTCAATGCCGGCTTCCGGTTTGAAAATGCGCGGCGGCTGGTGGGATATCTGCACGCTCTGGGCATCTCGCACATTTATTCTTCGCCCATCCTCAAGGCCCGTACCGGCAGCGCGCATGGATACGACATCACTGACCATAATCAACTTAATCCTGAAGTGGGCAGTTATGAAGAGCTGAAGGAGCTGGTCCAGGAGTTGAAGAATTACGGCATGGGCCTGGTGCTGGACATAGTCCCCAACCACATGGGAATCGGCCCGGGAACAAACCCGTGGTGGTGGGACGTTCTGGCCAACGGCCGCGCCTCGGAGTTCGCGGAATTTTTTGATCTCGATTGGGACCCCGTCAAGCCTGAGTTGCGCAACAAGCTGCTCCTGCCCATCCTGGGCGACCAATACGGGGCCGAGCTTGAGGCCGGTCACATCAAGCTGATCAGCGACGGCAATGGTTTCCACGTTGAATACTTTGACAAGCTGCTGCCTCTCGATCCCCAGACCGTTCCCATGATTTTTGAGCCGCTGGCGCATGAGCTGCCGCAGGAGTTGCGCAACCTGATTTCCGGCCTGCGTAATCTGCCGTCGCACAGCGCCACTGAAGGCGATCTGGTGCGCCAGCGCCGCCGCGCCATTCCGTCGCTCACCGTGGCGATGAAAGAGCTGATGGAAAAATCTTTTGAGGCGCGGCACATCGCCGCAAAAGCAGCCGGGCTGATGAACGGGCGCGCCGGCGATCCTCGCAGCTTTGATGTGCTGCACCGCCTGCTGGAAGCGCAGGTTTACCGCCTGGCCAACTGGCGTGTCTCCGGCGAAGAGATCAACTACCGCCGTTTTTTTGACGTTAACGACCTCATCGGCCTCAGTATGGAAAACCCGCGCGTCTTCGCCGCCACGCACCAGCTCTTGCGGCATCTGCTGGCCGATGACATGGTGCAGGGCCTTCGCGTTGACCACTGTGACGGCCTGCTGAATCCGCGCCAGTACATGATGCGCCTGCAAATGCTTTACGCCGCCAGCCAGTGCGGTGGCGTAACGCCGCGTCCCCCGCTGGCGGAAAACGGGATTGAGCTCGACTTGCAGCAGGCTTTCGGCCAGCATGACTGGATGAACCACCGCGCACTGCTTTATACCGTGGTGGAAAAAATCCTGGGGCCGGGGGAAGAGCTTCCGCGCGAGTGGCCGGTTGACGGAACGTCCGGCTATGACTTCACCACGCTGGTGAACGGCCTGTTTATTGACCGCCGCAATGAGCGCAGCTTCACTAATTTTTATCAACGCTTTACCGGAGTGTCCCCTGACGTGGACACCGTCATCTACAACAGCAAAAAGCTGATCATGCATGCCTCGCTCGCCAGTGAAGTCAACGTTCTGGCGCACATGCTGGACGCCATCTCCGCCACTGACCGCTACGCCCGCGACTTTACCCGCAAAGCGCTGCGCGACGTAATTCGCGAGACCATCGCCTGCTTCCCTGTCTACCGCACCTATATTGACGAGCGCGGCGAGATGACAGACCGCGACCGGACTTACATCCATGAATCCATCTCACGGGCCAAGCGGCGCAATCCAGACAAAGCTCCCGCCAGCTTTGATTTCTTGCGTGACATCCTGCTGCTCAAGGGCAAGGATTCTGAAGACCAGGCCGATCTCTACCGCAGGAAGCTTTATTTCACTCTCAAGTTCCAGCAGCTCACCGGGCCGGTGATGGCCAAGGGCATGGAAGACACCGCGTGCTATGTCTATAACCGCTTCATCGCGGTGAATGAAGTGGGGGGCTCGCCGCGCCAGTTTGGCGCCACGCTCGATGAATTTCATTCGGGCAACATGAAGCGCGCTGAGAGCTGGCCTTATTCCATGCTGGCCACTTCCACGCATGACACCAAACGCAGTGAAGATGTCCGCGCTCGCCTTGACGTGCTTTCAGAAATGCCCAAAACATGGGCGGCCAATGCGCTGCGGTGGCGCAGGGCCAACCGCCTGCGCAAGCGCATGCTTCCTGACGGCCGCCAGGTGCCCGACCTCAATGAAGAATATCTCCTCTATCAGACGCTGGTAGGCACTTGGCCATTTGATCTGAGTTCGGATGCCGCGCGCGCCGGCTATGTGGAGCGAGTCCAGCAATACATGGCCAAGGCCGTCCATGAAGCCAAAGTAAATCTGAGCTGGATCAGTGATGACCCCGCTTACGTGGAAGCATTGCGCCAGTTCATTGAGAAGATCCTGTCCCCGGGGACCTCCACCCGGCCCAATGCGTTTCTGGACCAGATACAAAGCTTCATGCCCGCCGTAATGTTTTTTGGCGCCATCAATTCTCTGGCGCAACGGGTGCTGGCGCTTACCTCGCCGGGTAATCCTGATATTTATCAGGGCGCGGAGCTCTGGGACTTCAGCATGGTCGATCCCGATAACAGGCGTCCGGTGGACTACGGGTTGCGCGAGCGGCTGCTCTCTGAACTTGACCGCAAAGCTGAGGCTGGTAATCTCCCGGCTCTGTGCGCTGAGTTGCTGGAAAATTACCAGGACGGCCGCGTCAAGCTCTGGACTACCATGCAGGCATTGCGCTTGCGCCGCGACCGGCGAGACCTGTTTCATCCTGGCCGGTACCGTCCACTGCATGCGATTGGCGCGAAGCAGCAGCACGTGGTGGCATTTGCGCGCGAGCACCACAACCACATCGCAATCACTGCCGTGCCTCGCGTTTGCTATTCCCTTGCTGGTGGCTCCTTGCGCGCGCCCCTGGCCGAGCTGTGGAACACCACAGAACTGCCCGCCCCGCCGCGTTGCGCTGAATTTCTGGAAAACGTCTTTACCGGAGAGAAGGTCAGGGTCACGCAGCAGCGCACGCTGTTATGCCGCGAAGTCTTCGCGCACTTCCCTGTCGCTTTGCTGATCAGCGCGTAGGCCCTGCGGCTTGCGGTCGGTGACCGATGAAAGCGCGGCCAGCTTTTCCGCCAGCGCCGGTGTGAGAGCGTTGGCTTGGAAGCGCCAGCCCCAGTTGCCGTCGCTCTGCGAGGGCGTATTCATGCGGGCTTCACTGCCCAGGCCCAGAATATCCTGCAAGGGCACAATGGCCAGGCGGGCCACGGAAGCAAGCGCCGCGCGGATAAAGGCCCAGTGCATTCCGTCGCGCGGCTCGCCAAAGTAATTCGCCGCGTAGCGCCGCTCTTCCTTGCTGGCGGAAGCCTTCCACCAGCCTGCGGTCGTATCGTTGTCATGCGTTCCGGTATAGACCACGCAGTTGGGCTCAAAGTTTTGCGGCAGGTAGATGTGCGCTCCCTGATCGCCGAAACCGAATTGCAGCACCTTCATGCCCGGCACACCCAGGCGCTCGCGCATCGCATGCACTTCCTTGGTAATAAGGCCCAGGTCTTCCGCGATAAACGGCAGGTCGCCCAGGGTGGCTCGCAGGGCACTGAACAAATCATCTCCCGGCCCCGGCGCCCACCGCCCGTGCACCGCCGTGGGTTCATCGGCAGGGATCTCCCAGTAGCTTTCAAAACCGCGGAAGTGGTCCAGCCGCAAAATGTCGCAGGTCTCCAGCGCGCCTTTCATGCGCTGGATCCACCAATCGTATCCCCGCGCGCGGCAAACGTCCCAGCGGTACAACGGATTGCCCCAGCGTTGCCCTGTGTCGCTAAAGGCATCGGGCGGAACGCCAGCCACTACCGTAGGCAGCAGCTTGTCGTCCAGAAAGAATAGGTCAGGGTTCCGCCAGACGTCAGCCGAGTCATAATTGACGAAGATGGCGACGTCGCCCACGATCTTGATGCCGCGCCGTCCGCAATATTGGTGGAGCGAGCGCCATTGCTCAAAGAACGCGAACTGGATCGCCCTCTCAACCTCCAGCTCGCGCTGGTGCTCCAGGCCAAACTTGTGCAGTCCTTCAGCTTCACGCCGCGCCAGCTCTTTTGGCCAGGAACTCCAGGTGGCCCCTTTGTGGACCTGGCGCATCACGTCAAAAAGCACAAAATCTTCCAGCCACGATGCGTGAGTGCGTTTGAATTGCGTAAACCGGCCATGGTCGCCATTGCCGCTCTCAAGGAAGTGCTGCGCCGCCTGCTGCAGCAGCGGCATCTTGAATGCTTTGACCTCGTCGAAATCTACGCGAGAACGCGCTGGCGGCAGCCTCTTCAGTTGGCCCTGCGGCAGCCAGCCGCGTTCGGCCAGCCGTTCCAGGCTGACCAGCAACGGGTTCCCGGCAAAAGCGGAGATGGCGGAGTAGGGCGAATTGCCCATTCCGGGTGGTGAAACAGGCAGTACCTGCCACAGCCCCAGGCCGGAGAGCGCAAGGAAATCGGCAAATGCATAGGCCTCAGGGCCAAGATCGCCGATGCCGCCCAGCGACGGCAGCGAGGTTGGATGAAGCAGAATTCCGGCCGAGCGCTGGGACAGCATAATTTTCTTTTGATGCAGACTTAGCTTCGGGATTTGGAAAGATTGTCCATTTCCGTCTTGTTGATTTTTACCTTGCCTTCTTTTTCCAGGCGCGTCCCCAGATCGGTAACAAACTGGTTGATCACCTGCTGACGTTTCTGCCCGCTCAGGCGCTCGCGCAACTGATCGCGCTGTTTGTCGTACTCGGGGCCGGATGTGGTGGGCTCCTGGCGCTCCACAATCTGCAGCACTGCCTGGCTTGCGCCCAGATTCAGCGGCCCGCTGATCTCGCCCTGCTTCAGCGTGAAGGCCACATTGGCCGGGCCTGACATGCTGCCGATCTCCGGCACCGGCTGGGTGCGCGATACCAGTTCGCTGGTCTTGAACGTGGCGCCCGCCTCTTTCGCGGCCTTGGCTAGATCATGCTCGGCATGGGCGCGGTCCCCCATCTCCCGCGTTTTGGTCGAGAGAATGTTCGCCGCGCGCTGGTTTTTGAACTCGGTGGTAACGCGGTCCTTGATTTCTTCAAAAGAAGGCGTGCGCGCCGGCACGGTTTTGGTGAGTTCAAAGACCACGGTGCTCTCCGGCGTTTGCGTTGCTTGCGGGCCTGACTTGTCCGTGGCGGCAAATATTGCGTCCATCAACGGCGGCTGGGCGCCAATGCCCGGAAGCATATCAGCGCGGCCAACCAGGTTGCTTTCCACCACCTGCGCGCCATGCTTGGCCGCGGCTTTTTCCAGCCCCTGTTTTTGCGCGGTGGCTTCCGCATCGGCCGATTCCAAGGCCATCGAGGCTTTGACCTTGTCCTGCTTCACGGACGCTTCCAGGGCTGGTCGTACTTCCGCCAGCGGCTTGAGGTGGGCATCTTCCTTGTCTTCCGTCTGGATGATGTGGAACCCGAATGATGTTTGCACCGGGTCGCTGATCTGGCCTTTGTTCTGGGCAAACGCGACCTTCTCGAACTCCGCTACGGTCTGCCCCTTCCCCAGCCAGCCCAGTTCCCCACCTTTATCTTTGCTGCCGGGATCGCCCGAATATTTCTTGGCCAATTCCGTCCAGTCGGACGTAGCTTTGGCCTGCTTCAAGACGTCCTGTGCTTTGGCGCGTGCTGCGTCCACGGCTTTCGGATCGACTTTGCCGTCTGGGCCGGGCTTGGGGATTTCAATAAGGATGTGCCGGACTTTCACCCGAGCCGGTACGCGATACGATTCCTGGTTCGCGCTGTAGGCGCGCTGTAGCTCGGCCGGGTCCACCGTCACCTTGTCGGCGATGCTTTTCTCGCTTACCACAAAGTATTTGATCTGCCGCTTTTCCGGGATCGAGTTCGTATAGCGCGCCTGGTTCACGTCGTAAAACGCCTTCAGCTCCGTGTCCGTCGGCTTGATGGTCTTTAGAATGTCATCCAGCTTCAGAATGGCGTACTGGAACTTGACCTTGGTGTTTTCGTCCTTGTACGCCTGTTCCACATCTGAATCCGATACCGCCGCGTTCGCCCCGATCACGTTGATCAGCTTGCGCTGCATCAGTTCCAGCCTGAGTTCGTTCTCAAAGGTCTCTACCGTTCCGCCTCCCTGCGTCAGCATCTCCTTATATTTTTCCGCGCCCACCCACTTGCCGCCAGGAAAGAAATACTGTTTATAAGGACCGTTTTGCAATTCCTCGCGAAATTCCTGGTCTGAGACCTTCAGGCCCATGCGCTCGCTCTCATATTGGAGCTCCGCCTGCTGGATGAGCTGCCTCAGCGCCTGTTGCCGCATGATCGGCATATAGAATTCCGGAATCTGGTTCCCCCGCGCCTGTGCCTGCACTAGCCTGGCAATCTCTTCCCGGTGAATTTCATGGCCGCCCACGCTGGCCACTACGCCCGTCTGCGTGACGTTCGTATCGCCCGTAAAACCGGGAATCAGGTAGGTCACCATGCTGGCAGCCAGGATCAACAGGAATCCGGCAAGGATGTATTTTGCGGCTTTGTTGCCGCTCTGCAAGAACTTAATCATGGATGGAAAGCTCCAGGAACATTATGGGGGACAACTAATCGCCTATTATAAATGGGTCTGCTGTTTAACAAAACTTTACCCGGCATGCGATCACCGAAGCTGCCGGCGCGCGCATCACATCTGGCGACATACTCCAAAAGCGAAAAAGTCCTGAATGAGCAGACACCAAAGTAAGGGGGTAGACCGCCTGCTTTAAGCAACTGGCAGGCTGTTTCAGTGTTACACCTTATTTGAAGGCGTACAGCCACGGCTTCCGGAACACATTTTGATGTCATAATCCTTTCAATACGCGCGAGGTAGAAACCATGCGGGCAAGCGATCGTTTCCCAATCCTAGTTGCCACCATCGTAATTCTTACCGTCATAAGCGGGTGCGGCGGGGGCGGCCATCTCAGCTTCCCGACGCCGCAAGGAACGTTTACCAATGCCAACCTCAACGGCGCGTATGCGTTCTCTTACACGGGCTCGGACGCCGGCGGCTTTCTGGCCGTGGCTGGCAGTTTCCAGGCCGATGGCAACGGCCACATCACCTCAGGCACACAGGACATCAACAGCGGTGCGGCGGTGCGCACCAACGCGGCGATCACCGGCACATATGCAGTGCGCGCCGACGGACGCGGCTCGGCCACGCTCAATTCGCCGGCAGGAAATACCACGATCGATTTTGTGCTGGTTGCCGGCGGACACGCGCTGGTGACCCGCTTTGACGCCAACGCCACAGGAAGCGGCACCATTGATCAGCAAACCACTTCCGCTTTTTCCAACACGGCCCTGGCCGGTGCATTCGCCTTCAGTCTCTCCGGCATCGATACCGGCGGCGTTCCTCTGGCGGTGGCCGGTAATTTCACCTCTGACGCCGCAGGCAGCCTCACCGCCGGAATCAACGACTCCAACGACAACGGCATCATCACTACAAACGATCCAGTGACTGGATCCATACCCGTAACCGCTACGGGCCGTGGCACGGCTACCCTGAACACTTCCAGAGGCGCGCTCCACTTTGCCTACTATGTTGTGGACGCGAACCATTTGAAAGTTGCAGGAACTGACGTTCTCCCGGCGCTGGGCGGTGAAGCATTCCGCCAGACCGGCCCGTTCAACAATACCTCGGTATCCGGGCCTTTCGCATTTACCGTGGCTGGAGCCGACCTGCTCAACGGAGCGCCTTTTGCCGCGGGCGGCGTCCTCACCTCGAACGGCGCCGGTAACATCACCGCCGGCACTGAAGATCTGAACGACGCTGGCGTGATCACCACCAACGCTGGTTTTACCGGAACCTATTCCCTGGCTGCCACCGGGCGTGGCACGCTTACCCTCACCACCACCGCCGGAACATTCAACTTTGTCATGTATCCCTCCAGCGGCGGCGTGCTGGTGCTGGAAATCGACGTCCGTTTCCTGACCAGCGGGGCCGCTCTGCAACAGCAGACCACCGCGTTCACAAGTGGATCGCTGCAGGGAACTTATGGGATGAACTTCACCGGAGCCACCTCCAGCGCGGAGCTGGATTCCATTGCGGAATTCACCGCCGATGGCGTCAACAAGATCACCGGAATCATCGACTTGAACAACAGCGGCGCCATCACCTTCGGACAGCCGCTCTCAGGAACGTTCAACGCTGCGGCAAACGGCCGTACCACCATGCCCTTGCAAACCCCGCTGGGAACACAAAACATGGTTGTCTACCTGGTGAATGCGAATCGCGCGCTCTTTATTGAAGTTGATACTTCTTTGGTTGCAGCAGGTGATATCCGCCATCAGTAGCGGACCCTGGGTAAGGACAGCGACTAACGAGGTCGGCAGGAATTCCGCACTCTTGTTTTTTTGTGAGCTCCTCGGTCGACAACACAAAAAGGCGGAACGCCCTCTTGCGCGTCCCGCCTTTGGCTCTCAGAAAGAGCTAACCTCGTTTTTGAACAGGGCTACTTAGTAGACCCACCCGTAACCGTTCCAATACAGCCAGCGATGTCCGTCCCAGCGCCGGTTGTAGCCGTCATAGCGCCGGTCGTGGTCATAGCGCCCGTAATATCCGCGGTCATAGCGGTCCCGATAGAATCGGCGGTCATCGCGGTCGCCGTCATGGTCACGATAGACCCGATAGTTGTTGTATCGGCCGCGATCATGGTCCCTGTCACGGTCGCGATCTCGATCCCTGTTGCGGTCATGGTCTCGGAAGGCCACATTCTGTTGCATGACCTGTGCTGATGCCAGAGCAGAACCGCCAGTAATAAGCGCCGCACCCACTAACATTAGTCGTAAACGATTCATAATTCCTCCCATTTCGAGCCAGGCCCGACTTCAACCCCATGCTTGCCTCAGGTCTTAGCCTTTTTCTTGCTGTTGGTAAAAACCCCGGCTTATAGCCATTGTTTTGAAAGGCTTGTAACGATTCTCAAAGCCCTGTTTCGAAATGTATGGTTTTGTAAGTGGTCGGCTTTGTGAGAGGCCGGCAAGACTACCGATTTTTTTCTGTTCCGGCCGCACGATTGGGCGGGTCTAAGCATCCAAAGACCCGAAGATCGAAGATATTTGAAGACCGATGAGAGGTGTCCTGTGGCGCGAACTTCCCCCATAATTCAATCCGACCAGCTTCTTCAGGCGCTGAGCCAATGCGACGACCAACTGGATCGGTGGATCAGCAAGTCCCAGGCAAATGCTGTTCTGTTGCTAGAGGACCCCATGGCGGCCATGCACGCCGCGGCGGCCGATCTCGATCAGGACGTGCTGCGCGAACTGGAGGCCGTCCTGAGCGGCTTGGCCCGCAAGCTGGACATGCCCATCTCTCCGCTTTCGACCTCGGCTTTCCGCAGACCTTCTTAAGGGGCGCGCATTCGTTTTTCGTAACGCGACTGCGAAATTCGCAAGCACACAAAATGGCCCGGCTCTTCACAGAGCCGGGCCATTCGTTATTGAGTAAGGGGGGTTGACCTACTCAAACCGTAAAGCTTCAATCGGGTCCAGCATCGCCGCTTTCCGCGCTGGATAAAATCCGAAGAAGATTCCCACCGCCGTCGAGAACACCACCGCCGCTCCCACCGCCACGGGCGAAATCAATATGCTCCAGCCCAGGACCTTGGTAATGGTCATGGACGAAGCCACGCCAAACAGAATGCCGAGTATCCCTCCGGCCATGCTCAGCACCACTGATTCGCTCAGGAACTGCCGCAGTACGTCAGACTCCGTTGCGCCAATCGCAATGCGAATGCCAATTTCCCGCGTGCGCTCGGTGACGGAAACCAGCATAATGTTCATGATTCCAATTCCGCCCACGATCAGCGACACCCCGGCAATCGACGCCAGCAACAGCGTCATGACCTTGGAAGACTCGTCCGCGAGTTGCGCCACGTCTGCCAGGTTGCGCACGCTGAAGTCATCATCTTGCCCAGCGCGTATGCGGTGGCGGTCGCGCAGCAGTGAAGTTATCTGGCCCTGCGCCGCGTAACTGGCTTGCTGTGACGTGGCCGACGCCATGATGTATTGCAGCCAGTCCTGCCCGGTAATCTTCTTTTGCAGCGTGGTGATGGGCACAAAGACGCCGTCATCCTGGTCCTGTCCCATGCCTGACTGCCCTTTGGCCTGCAACACTCCGACCACCTGAAACGGCAGGTTGCCGATGCGGACCGTCCTGCCCGTGGGATCGCTATTCCCAAACAGGTTTTGCTGCACCGTCGCGCCCAGCACAACCACGTTGGCTGCGCGGGTCACATCATCCTGTGAAAAATTCGCGCCCTTGGCAAAATCCCAGTTGCGGATATCAAAATATTGCGGCTCCGTTCCAGTAATGCGCGTGCTCCAGTTCTGGTTGTCTGCTACGACTTGCGCACTCGCGCCTGCGCCCGGGGCAACCTGCGCTATGGTTGGGACCTGCTGCTGAATCGCTTTCATGTCGTCATAGACCAGCGTCTTCGTCGCGCCACCGCCCAGCCGTATGCCGCCTTTATTGACGCTGCCGGAGCTGATATACAACAGGTCCGTTCCCATCGACGCAATCTGCGCCTGCACCTGCTGCTGCGCTCCCTGCCCCAGCCCCACCGTGGCGATCACCGCTCCCACTCCGATTACTATGCCCAGCATCGTGAGCAGGGAACGCATTTTGTTCCTCGTCAACGCCCGTACCGCAATTTTCAAAATCGCTATGAAATCCATATATCCCCCCGTTTGTATCGCCGAAATCGCCCGTCATCGCCGGAATCGCCGAAATCTCCTCTGTGTTCCTTTGTGTCCTCTGTGGTTAGCGCTTTTTCCGATCACCGGATCACCCGATCACGCGCGATCACCCGATCTTCAATCCTCATCCACCGTCGGCATGTTCTTCAGCACCTCCGCCGCGCGCGGCCGGCTCCTAACCGGATCGTCGTGCCTGATCTTTCCGTCGCGGAACACTACTGTCCGTTTCGCAAACTGCGCGATGTCCGACTCGTGCGTCACCAGCACAATCGTGAGCCCGCTGTCATTCAGGTCTTGGAAGATCTGCATGATCTCCACTGACGTTCTGCTGTCCAGGTTTCCCGTGGGCTCGTCGGCCAGCAGGATTGCCGGCTTGTTCACCAGCGCCCGCGCTATCGCCACGCGCTGTTGCTGTCCACCGGAAAGCTGCGACGGGAAATGGTCCATCCTCTCGCCCAGTCCCACCAGATTCAGAACTTCTTTCGCTCGCGCCTGGCGCTGCTCTTTCGCCATCTGCGCATACAGCGTCGGCAACTCCACATTCTCCAGTGCCGTGGTGCGTGAAAGCAGGTTGAATCCCTGGAATACAAATCCCAGCTTGCGATTGCGGATCGCCGCGAGCTGCTTCTTGTCCAGGCTGGAAACGTTCGTTCCTTCCAGGACGTAGTCGCCGCTCGTCGGCTTATCCAGGCAGCCCAGCATATTCATGAACGTCGACTTGCCGCTGCCGCTCGAGCCCATGATCGCCACAAACTCTCCCGGTTGAATTGTCATGTCCACGCCGCGCAGTGCATGCACCTTGGTCTCGCCCAGATCGTAATATTTGTGCACGTCTTGCACCTGGATCACCGGCATTTCCACCGCCGGACGCTCCGGTTGGATCGCTTCGTTTTTCAATTCGACTTGTGCCAGCGTTCCCATAAATCCCTCTCGATCTTCCTTTGTGTTCCTTCGTGTCCTTTGTGGTAAATGGTTTTACCGGCCCACTCTTCCGCCCGCTCCACCACGCGCCGCGCCCATTCCCGGCGCGGCCGAAGTCGCTGCAGCAGTCTTGCTGGCCGCTGCCGAGCCCGTCACCACCTGGTCCTGCGGATTCAGCGAGCCTTTCACCACCTGCGCCACTTCCGTCGTCGTGTGGTCGGTGATGCCCAGCTTGATCTGCACCGGCTCAACGGACTTGTCGGCATTCAGTTTCCAAACGACCGCCATAGATTGTTGTCCAGACGCCGCCTGCTGTCCAGACTGTTGGCTTCCCTTGCCGCCTTTGCGTCCAGCACCGCTCGCGTTGATTCCGACTTTCTGGTACAGAGCTGCAATCTGGTCAGCCGTCAGGTCAGGCGTGAAGCGCAGCGCGCCATTCGGTAGCTTCACCACATCGGTCGCCGTCGCTACAGGCACCGTCACGTATGCCGTCATGCCCGGAAACAGCTTCATGTCAGGATTATCGAAATCCACTACCGTGGTATAGGTCACCACGTTCTGCACGGTCGTCGCGTTCAGCCGCACCGCGGAAACTTTTCCTTTGAACGAATCTTTCGGAAACGCGTCCACTTTGAACGTCACTGCCTGTCCGGCCTGGACAGTGCCCACATCGCTCTCATCGGTGCTCACGTAGACCTGCATCTTGGTCAGGTCCTGCGCGATGGTGAAAAGCGTTGGCGCCTGCAAGCTCGCTGCTACCGTCTGGCCCACGTCAACGCTGCGGGCGATTACCGTGCCGTCTATCGGAGACCGGATCGTCGAGTGGTCAAGGTTGGTCTGCGCCACCGTCACCGCGGCTTGCTTCTGCTGCACCTGCGCGCCGGCCTGCGTCACCTGCGCCTTCGCTGCCCCGACTGCTGCGTCCGCGCTCTGTGAAGTTGCGCGCGCCGTATCCAGTTGCTGCGTCGGCACCACGCCTTCCTGCGCCAGCGTGGTATAACGATTGAAATCCAGCTTGGCCTGCGCGGCCGTTGCCACGGCTTTGTCCAAATTGGCTTTCGCCGCCACCAGGTTCGCCTGCGCGTCGGCCAGGTCAGCCTTCGCCTGCAACAGCGCTCCCTGGAACAAAGAAGGATCAATCTGCGCGATCACCTGGTTCTTCTTCACGTGCGAGTTAAAGTCCGCAAACAGCGTCTGGATCGTCCCGGACACCTGCGAACCCACCTGCACCGTAGTCACCGCATTGATCGTGCCCGTGGCCTGGACGACGTTCTGTATGTCGCCCTTCTGTACCTTCTCGGTGAAATATTGCGGCGTCTTTTTGCTCTCATAGCTGAAAGCCGTAAGCAGCCCGATGGCCGCCACCAGCACGCCAATAATCGTCCATTTGTTCTTTAAGAATTTCATCTCCAACCCCCCAGAACTATCTGAGGCCGCCAAAACCCTGTGTTCCGGCCTCTGTAGGATTAGACCCGGCCTGGCGCGCCTCGGCGTAAACACTGGGTAAGCCAGGGGTTAATAATTGTCAGGATGGTTAATTCGCTATGCTAATGAATTACAGGGAGGGTTAACGGAACTTTACGATCGACCTGAAGTACTTAGAGTTCCGATCACGACTCTGTCGGGCCACTTGGTATGTTTCTTCACGCCTTCAGCGTGAAGAAATGGTGGAAGAACGGCCCTTCAGGGCCGTGAAAAATAGCGCCCTAAAAAAATGGGCTTCAGCCCTGGTGGCTTCGCGCACGCTCCGTCCTCTTCCTATACCCGCCGGTCAATGACAGCCAGCGTATCTTCAGCGTGTCCAGTCCCATATAAAACCCATCGCGCCAGGGATGGATCTTTGAGCGCTCATCGTGGCCCCACGTTACCGGCACTTCGGCCACCTCCAGCTTCATGTGGTGCGCCAGGTAAATGATTTCCGCGTCAAAGCCCCAGCGATTGATTTTCTGCAACGGAAAGATCATCTGCGCCGCGCGGCGCGTGAATGCTTTGAATCCGCACTGCGTGTCATGGTAAGGGAACGTCAGCACTGCGCGCGTAAAGATGTTGAAGGCCCGCGACATGATCTGCCTTTTGAGTGACTGCCGCTGAAATTGCAGGGAAGGATCGAGCCAGCGCGAGCCAATGGCCACTTCCGCGCCTTTTTCCAGCGCGGCAAAAAGCTTGGTGGCTTCCGTGATCGGTGAAGAGAGATCAGCGTCAGTAAACAGGATCACCCGGCCCCGCGCATTCAGCACTCCGTTGCGCACCGCGTAGCCCTTGCCCTGGTTGCCGGGGTTCTCGATCAGCCGCACCTCAGGATGTTCCGCCGCAAACTGGCTGACGAAGCCGGCGGTATCGTCGCGCGAGCCGTCGTTCACCACCACGATCTCGGCGCTCCATTTTTGCGCCCGGATATGCCCCAGCACCTGCTCCAGCGTCCCGCCAATGCGCGCGCGCTCGTTATAAGCGGGCACAACAATGCTGTATTGCGGCTGGGCCGCCTGCAATCCTGAATTCGACAAGGGGAACTCTACCGCCAGGCTCATGCAGCTTGCTCTTTCTTTTTGAGCATTGCAAAAAACTCGGGCACCAGGTTCGGGTCCCACAATCCCTGCGCTGATTCGTCCACCATGGTGCGCTTGGCTTCTTCATGGGTCAGCGCCGGCTTATACGGACGCGCGGTGCGCAGCGCGTCATACACATCAACCACCTGCAGCACTCGCGCCAGCAGTGGAATATCGTATCCCGTGAGCCGGTCCGGATAGCCGCTGCCGTCCCAGTGCTCATGGTGATGGCGGATGATTGGCAGCACGGTGCGGAAAGACTTCAGCGGCCGGCAGATCGTTTCCCCGATCACCGGATGCTGCTTCATGATGTCCCATTCCTCCGTGGTAAGGCGCGTGCCTTTCTTGAGGATTTCGTCCGGAATGGAAACCTTTCCCAGGTCATGCAGATAGCCGCCGCGCTTTAGCGCGATGATGCTTTCCCCGTCCAGCCCGATATGGTGGCCCAGGTCGGCGGCGTAGCGGGCCAGCCGCTCGCAATGGTTGCCCGTGTAGGGGTCGCGAGACTCGATGCCCAGCGCCAGGGCCACCAGCACTGCTTCGGCGTTTTCCAGTTCGTCGGTAAATTCTTTAAGCTTCAGCAGTGACTTTACCCGCGCAAACAGTTCCTCGGGATAAAGCGGCTTGCTCAGGAAGTCGTCGGCGCCGGCTTCAATGCCGCGCACGCGGTCGTCGCGGTCAGAAAGCCCTGTAATCATCACCACCGGAATCAGGCGGGTGTAAGGATCTTCTTTCAGTTCGCGGCACAGCTCATATCCTGACTTGCCCGGCATCACCACATCCAGCAGCACCAGTTCGGGCTTTTCCGTATGGACCATCTGCTTGGCTTCTTCCGCCTCAGTGGCCGTGATGATGTCATAACCGCGCGAGGAGAGTAGTTCGCGAAGGAGCAGCAGCGTATCCAGTTTGTCGTCGACAACCAGGATCCTTGGCGCCCGCTGCTTATAGCGTCCATACTCCTCCCTAGCCCTCTCCGATATGGGTGCCATCGCTAAATGAGAGGGCAGACTCTTATCGAGGGTTGTATCGAGCAACTCTCGCGCCTGTTTATGTTCGGGTTCTTTCTTCAAGGGCACAAATACACCTGCGTTCGCCGCCTGGAAACTCTAACGGCGTACCCGCATACATCGTCAGATTGGGGGGAGCCTTATATTTTAGGGTTTATCTTCCCAAAATGAAAGTGACAAAATTTCGCAGTGGGTTTTCGCCAGGCGACTGGCTGCCTTTAGTACGTAGTACGCCCAAGGCGCGTTTCATGCTTATAACCCCAGCCGCTAACTCGATTCTCTTTTTAATTATTTCGCCCGTCCATAACCGCCAGGCGAAGCTTCGGAACTTCTGCGCGTTTGCTCGTCACGTCATATAATTCCCCCAACATGCCCCGCACGCCCCTTTGCCTGAGCATTTTGCTGCTGGCGGGCAGCGGCCTTGCCGCCCCCAGGCCCCACACTGTCGCCCTGGGACGCTGGCGAGCCGTGGAGGTCCGCTCGGATTCCGGCGAGCAGCAACAGGTCAAGGTCCGCGAGTTAATCGTTGACGGCCGCATACGGGAATACACGATCGGCGCAACCCATGAAATCACCGACCGCCTGTTTGTGGTCCGGCGCGCCTACCGCATCAATGACGCCCTGCCGGAAGAGACGCCAAAGCCCCAGCAATGGGTCTGGCGGCTGGCTGGATGGATCAGCGTTGACCGCCAGACCGGCCACGTGGCCCAGCTCAACCTCCCGGCTTTCGATAGCGATTCTTCGGCCGCAAGCTGGTATCGTGATTATGCAGCCTATTGCGGCGCTTCCGATGATGGCGCCAAGACCTTTATGGTGGTGGCGCAACTGGGCAAGCGCAAGCCTGTCCTCAGAAAGGAATATCCCGGCCCAGCGTGCGCCGCCCCAAAATGGGAGCGCGCTCCCAGCCGCGTGACCTTCGTCGCCGCCGGGGAGAAGACCAGTTTTTTGGTGCATGCGCACAGCGCCGATCTCCAGCCTGAGACAGCGGAAGAAGAGGGCCCGCAACAATGAAAACGCTACAGGAATATCTCGATGACGCTGCCGTGGCCCACGGCCATCTCTGCGCCGGACAGGTTCTCGGCGTGCGCATGGCCATGTTCGGCCTGAAAAAACTGGGCCTGGAAGAGCCTCAGGGAAAAGACCGCAAGCGCATCGTCACCTTCGTGGAAATCGACCGCTGCGCCACGGACGCCGTCATGGTGGTTACCGGCTGCCGCCTGGGCAAGCGCGCGCTCAAGTTTCGCGACTGGGGCAAGGTCGCCGCAACTTTTGTCGACGTGGAAACCGGCAAGGCCGTCCGCGTGGCTGCCCGCGAATCCTCCAAGGCGCTGGCCAAAAGCATGCACCCTGAAATTGAGAACAAGAACCAGCAGCAGATGCTGGCCTATCGTGAGATGACTGATGACCAGTTGTTTCAGACGCAGTGGGTCCATGTGGAGCTGCCGCCCGAGGAGTTTCCCGGATACAAAGGCGAGCGGATTGTCTGCGCGCAGTGCGGCGAGGGCATCAACTTCCGCCGCGAGGTCAAGCTCGGCGCCAAGACCGTTTGCCGGGGCTGTGCCGGCGAGCGCTATTACGAACCCATCGTCTGAAGGCCGTCAAGCCGGGAACTTTTACCCGCCCGCCAGCGTATTATCCAGAGAGCCCAAACTGCCAGGAGGAAACCATGCCTAAACCAGCCATCCAGCTCTCTTCAGCAATCCTGCTTTCGTTCGTTGCGCTAGCAATCCTGCTTTCGTTCGTTGCGCTCACCGGATGCTCCATCACCACCCACGATAAAGGCAATGGCAAAAAAGACGACGTTGATATCCGCACTCCATTCGGCTCGCTCAGCGTCAAGGAAGGTTCAACGGACGTGAAAGATACCGGCCTCTCGCCGTATCCTGGCGCCCGCATCGCAGCCGACGATGATGACCGTCACCACAGCGCCAACGTGAATATTTCTAGCTCTCTTTTCGGACTCAAAGTGGTAGCCCTCAAATATCAGAGTGACGACGCCTCTGACAAAGTGCTGGCTTTTTATCGCAAGGAGATGGGCAAATACGGCAAGGTCGTGGACTGCACCGGCGGCTTCAGCATGGATTTCCACCACCGCGATAAGGACGCGGAAGTCACGTGCAACGATCACAACGGCCCAGGCCACGAGTACAAAGAGCAACTCAAAGTCGGCACGGAAAATAATCAGCGCATTCTCGCCATCAAGCCCAGGGGCAACGGATCAGAATTTGCGCTGGTTTACGTTCGCGCCTGGAGCCGCGACGATACAAATTAAGCGGCAGCACCTCTCATCTAGCTCACAGACCCGAAAAATATTAAGAGGATGGCCTCTCTGCGGCCATCCTTTTTAATCGCCCGCCACAAATTGGTCCACGATTATAAAAAAGCATCCAATTTTGCCCGCACTTGCATCATAGGAAGCGTTGAAACGAGCCGGTTTAATGCGGTTCCCAGATGTTGAGGCCCCTTTCGCATCTGTTTTGACAGCGGTTGTTTTCACGATTAGCACGTGATTGTTTCAAGTTTCCGCAGGTGGGCTTGTAGGCGGTTCGCTGAGGCCCCGGAGCAACGTTAAATTTTTAGAAATGAACCTGACATCAATGGGATGGACTGTCCTTTGTGTAAGCAAAATCTCCCCGGCCCAGGTCACCCGGAACATGATTCTGGAACGGGCCGGCTATAAAGTGATTGCGATTGCCAATCCTGATGAGGCCGCGCGCGCCTTTGCCGCTTCTGCAATCGATGCCGTTGTTTTTGGAGACTCAATTCAGGCCGACCAGCGCACCGAACTGGCCAGGACCTTCAAGCAATTGAACCCTGCAGTGCCCATTATCGCCCTGAGCAAAACCAGCGGATTTCAAGTCCCCGCCGGAATTGTGGATGAGCAACTGGAATCGCTCGGCGATCCGCAACTCCTGCTGGAAACGTTGAAGCGTGTGCTCGGGCGTGGCGGCGATCGCGAAGCTTCCTCCCGGACCGCTCCACTCCGCGCCAGCGATGGCGCCGCGAGCGACGCTAAGGCAACCGGTGACACCGCAACCAGCGCGCACAAGTCAAAAAATTCTGCTGTCTGAGAGAAAACGAATATTTATGCCAGCACATACTGCGCAGAAAAAGAAAAAAATGAATAGCCCAGCTCTGTCTTCCCTGGTGCTGGAGAAGGTTCCTACAGGAATCCGCGGCCTGGACCAGGTCACGCATGGCGGCTTTCCCAAAGGCCGCACCGCGTTGGTCTGCGGCGGCCCGGGCACGGGAAAAACCCTTCTGGGACTGGAGTTCCTGGTCCGCGGCGCCCTGCTCTATAACGAGCCCGGTGTATGCGTTGCCATGGAAGAGACGGCCCAGGAACTCGTCACCAACATGGCGTCGCTTGGCTATGACCTGCCTGCCTTGATCCGGTCAAAAAAGCTGGCCATCGATTACGTCCACATCGAGCGCAAGCAGATTGAAGAAACCGGCGAATACGATCTTGAAGGCCTGTTCATACGCCTGCGCGCGGCCATTGAGCAGGTCAAAGCCAAGCGCGTTCTGCTGGATACAATCGAGCTTCTGTTCCTCGGCTTGAAAAATGATGGCATTGTCCGTGCTGAGCTCCGCCGCCTTTTTCACTGGCTGAAAGATGCCGGCGTCACTGCCGTGGTCACCGCGGAAATCGGCGACCGCACTCTCACCCGCTACGGCCTGGAAGAATATGTGGCCGATTGCGTTCTTGTCCTCGATCATCGGGTTACCGAGCAGATCTCCACTCGTCGCCTGCGCGTGGTGAAGTATCGGGGTTCGTCGCACGGAACCAATGAATATCCTTTCCTGCTCGACGACCAGGGCATTTCCGTGGTGCCCATCACCTCTCTCGGCCTGTCGCACACGGCTTCCACGGAGCGCATATCCTCCGGTGTGCCCAGTCTTGACGCCATGCTGGGAAAGAAAGGCTTCTTTCGCGGCAGCAGCGTCCTGATTACCGGCACTGCCGGCACCGGCAAATCCAGTTTCGCGGCCGCTTTTGCCGGCGCTGCATGCGCTCGCGGAGAACGCGCTCTGTACTTCGCCTATGAGGAATCTCCCAGCCAGATTCTTCGCAACATGAACTCCGTGGGACAGGACCTGGAAAAATGGATCGATCGCGGCCTACTCCGCATCCACGCCACACGGCCAACCGCCGCCGGCCTGGAGAGCCATCTCGCCACCGTGTACAACGAGATTCAGGAATTCAAGCCAACCGCGGTGATTATCGATCCCATTACTAACCTCGTCGCCGTAGGCGATCTTCACTCGGTCAAGGCGATGCTGACGCGCCTGATCGATTTCCTCAAACTGAAGCACGTCACCGCCATGTTCACCAATCTGGTTTTTGGTTCGGGCATCATGGAAGAAACCGCGGTCGGCATCTCATCCCTGATGGATACGTGGGTGGTGCTGGGCGACGTTGAGCAGGGAGAAGCGGAACGCATGCGCACGCTCAACCTGTTGAAGTCCCGCGGCATGTCTCATGACACGCGCATGCACCGTTTTACTTTAAGTGATAAAGGAATTGAGATTCATGGTAACAAGTAAACGAGCTCCGGTACGCAAGCCCACTGGGCCATCTTCCTCTGACCCAGGGAATGGCCGTTCATTCAAGCGGCCTGTCTGGGAGTTGCGGCTTTACGTCGCCGGCATGACGCCAACCTCCATTCGCGCCTTTGAGAACCTCAAGAAGTTGTGTGAAGAGCACATGCACGGCGCGTACAAGATCCAGGTCGTGGACCTGCTGGAACGCCCCACGCTTGCCCGGGGTGACCAGATTATTGCGGTTCCAACCCTGGTCCGTCGCCTGCCCACCCCGGTAAAAAAGATTATCGGCGACCTCTCCAATACTGAGAGGGTCCTTGTGGGCCTTGATTTACGCCCGGCGGGAGGCTGGCGATAACCGTCTAAAAAATGAAGGGCTCCCACACCACAATCTTGCTTCTGGCCGATCGCAGGCACAGCCAGGCCGCCAGGGCGCTCAAGGGCTCCGGCTACCGGCTGGTGACCACGTTCACCCCCGATCACGCCGTGGCTATTTGTGTAAACAACGCGGTGGACGCCGTGATCCTTGACCAGGAGCATTTCATCCAGACGGAAGGCTGGTCGGTAGCGCAATCGCTCAAGCTGATTCGGCGCAATATCTGTGTGATTTTGGTGGTGCGGGGAAAAATCCTCGGCTCAGATCTCCCCAACGGTGTCGATGCTGTGGTCCCAGACCACGACTCTCAGGCCCTGCTGGCGACTCTCAAGCACGTGCTCAAGGGTTTCTAGACGGCAGTGACTTCAGGCCGTAACTGTCCAGGCTCGCAGCAATTCGTCGCGAAACTCATTGCCATAATGCCGCCCCAGTTCGGATACGGCGCGCGTAAGGTTGGAATACAGGGTAAAGAAACGCAGCCCGGCCACCTGACTCAGGTCAGGCAGGCTGGGAGCC
Organism: Candidatus Angelobacter sp.; assembly: GCA_035703825.1. Taxonomy (GTDB): domain Bacteria; phylum Acidobacteriota; class Terriglobia; order Terriglobales; family Acidobacteriaceae; genus Angelobacter. Next base: position 5,245 of record DASSXL010000126.1, on the reverse strand, counting down.
GACAACGGCAGCCACGCCTGTGTCCGGAAGGCCAGCCACAGGTTGATCTTGATGCGTGACAGGATGGCATAGAGCCGAAACTCCACGGCGGCTGTGTGCAGCCGGCGCGCGCAATCGCGGTAGCATTCGCTGTCCTCCTCGTTCTGGCCCACAATCTCCCGCTTAAGCTCGGCGTTCGACCATTCCAGAAGGATATGAGCATTGTGCGACATGCGTATCAGGTGCTCGCGCAAGAAATGCAGGCTTCTGCGTTGCTCCAGGCGCAATGCCAGGCTGGTCATTGCAGAATGGAGGTATTCTTCAGTTTCCGGGTTCAATAGCTGGATCATGCCGGCGGAATCCACCGGTTGCAGGAAAGCAGGAACATCGCGGATAGTGCGGCAGGGGAAGCGGGATAGCCGCCCGAAGAAAATGTACAGCGCGCTTACGCCAACCAATGCCAGCAGAATTAGCAAAAAAACATATGCGCTCATGGCCCGAAGATGCTCCTTACCTCTTGCTTATACCGCCGCAACTGCTCCGCAAACAGTTCGGGTGTAAACAGGTGCCGGAAGTCACGGAAAGGATCATCTGGCTCTGCTCGAACAAACGACGCCAGCCATACCGTTACTGCTATAAAGTATGCCACATGGGGAAAGTATTTAAAGAAGATTAGAAATTTTAATCCTAGCCCCGTCCTTACCAAAGTACCCAGCAGAGTACCGATCACGACTATGCCAAAGCCTGCCGCAATGCCAAAGGCATACTGCCGGTAATCCAGGTCGAATATCCTGGCGAGCAAGAAGATCAGAAAAAAGACCCCTAATTGCAAACAACGAACGGCCAATTGCAGGGCGAAAATGCCCTTCAGCAAGGAATCAGTATCAACGGCGCGATGCACCACCGGGATCAGGACCGCGATACTCAGCATGATCGCGCCGGTCACCGGCAACAGAAATTTGAACCACGACAGATGACGGAAGTTCTCAAACACATAGCCGAACACTTCATAAATCGCCAGGAAGCCGAGGACCGCATAAATTGCCTCGCCGCCCCAGAAGATCCAGAAGTTGGTCCAGGTGTTTTTTTGCGGATCGTAGACGGTGAACTTTGTTATCTCGGCCACAATCGCGAAAAGCGTGTAGACGAAGAAAAAATGAAATCGCCGGTATGTCCCGCGCCATACCATCAAAATGGCAAGCACGCTTTGCAGGACTGGTGGGGCCAGCCAGAGTAATTTGGAAAACCACATGGGTGAAGGGCCAGCTTACTCCGGATGGCCGTTCAATTCCACACAAGTCAAGCTCAGGGTGCCTATTTTGCCATGCAGACTAGCGGTGGCTTGCAGGACGGGGGTGATCCTCCATCTGCCAGGACCGGCGTAACACCAAATCCGATCAAAAGGGCCAAAGCTAGCAATATACGAATGGTAATGTTTCTCACGTCTTTATCCTTCTCCCGGAAGACGTGCACTTCTTGGCATAAAGCCTGTTGGATTTTGAGTGCTTGCTCAAGAGAGTCGGATTTTCTGCGTCTTGATATATCGCCGCGGATCATTTTTTGCCGGCATCGTCGATCAGCCGCGAGTGTGCAGCGAATTTCTACTCAAGGTGTCAATGGTTTTCTCATTTTTCGCGCCGAATCAAATTGACCTTGAGAATTTTCAACGCGCTCCACCCCCAGCCGCCTCGTTTGCCAAGCCCGAACGCCTCTTGTAACTTTAGAAATGTATGCAAAATAGTTGCTACCGCTGCGGAGGTCCCATCGAAGGGCAACCCGCATTCTGTCCCGCCTGCGACGCCCCGCAGATCAGGGTTGCGGCGCGCGCACAGCCCCTGGACAATGCTGAAACCCCGGCGGCAGACTTCCAGCTCCATGAAGTCCCGTCCACGGCGCCTCAAAGCCTTTCTCTCACGCCCGGAATCTCCTGGCGGGATTTCATCCGGGCGGCCGCTCCTCTGGCCGCCGTGACCGGCATTATTACCGTCCCGCTTGCCCCGCTTGGCCTCTTTGTTCTGCTTCCCGCCAACTTGATCTGGGCCATCGCCCGTTATCGCCGGAACCGCCCGCTTGCTATTCGCACCGGGCAAGGGGCCCGTATGGGCGCTGTGATGGGAGCGCTCAGCTTTGGCTTCTTTCTCCCTTGCTTTCTAGCGACCATTACCCTCTGGCGAACGCAGTATCACGAAGTGATGATTGCCAGAATTCATGAGATCGCCGCCCAGAATCCTGATCCGCAGGCGCAACAGATGATGCAGTGGTTTGCCACGCCGAATGGCTTCGTCGCGGTTACAGTTATCGGTCTGGGCAGCATTCTTTTGGTCTTTCTGGTCGTCGGCATCGGCAGTGGCGCCCTGGCGATTGCGCTGGGAAAGGCCAGAAATCGGCCCTGAGGTTGCCGGTTGGCGCATCGTGCCGCCTTCGGATATCATGCGGTGACTATGAATCCTGCCTCCACTCGACTTCCCAACTTGCACGTCAAAGGGCGCATCATGTCCGGCTCAGAAATTGAGCGGACTCTCGTCCGTTTGGCCCACCAGATCGTGGAAAAAAACAACGGCGTGGAAAACCTGGTGCTGGTCGGCATCAAGCGCCGTGGCGTCCCGCTGGCCAGCCGCCTGGCCGGTTTGATCCAGCAGATTGAAAAGAAGCCCGTGCCGGTCGGCACCCTGGATATCACCCTCTATCGCGACGACCTTTCCACCGTGGGCGCCAGCCCCGTCATCAAGAAAGCCACCCCTCTGGGGACTGACATCGCGGACAAAAACGTAATTCTTCTGGACGACGTCCTCTATACCGGCCGCACGGTCCGCGCCGCCATGGACGCGCTGTTCGATCACGGCCGTCCTCGCCGCGTGCAGCTCTGCGTGCTCATTGACCGCGGGCACCGCGAGCTGCCGATTGAAGCCGCCTTCATTGGCCGTACGGTACAGACCAGCGATACCGAAATCATCGAAGTAAAACTTTCTGAAATCGATCAGGAAGAGCAGGTACTGCTGGTGGAGCGCATTTCTTAGCCAATGGCCCGCACACGCTCGTTACTCGAACTCGAGCACCTATCGGCCGATGAAATAACTTCTTTCCTCAAGCTGGCCCGGCGCATGCATTCCGGCAAGCCCCGGCCTCTGCTGCGCGGAAAACGCATTGCGCTCCTCTTCTACGAGCCGTCCACGCGCACGCGCGTCTCCTTTGAATTTGCCGCTAAATTGCTCGGCACTCACACCTCGGTGATCAGCGCCACCGCGTCCAGCATTGAAAAAGGCGAGTCGCTGGTGGATACCGGCAAGACCCTCCAGGCGCTCGGCGCGGATTGCATCGTAGTCCGCCATCCTTCATCCGGCGCGCCCCAGGTGCTGGCGCGCAACCTGAATATCCCCATCATTAACGCCGGCGATGGTATGCACGAGCATCCGTCCCAAGGCCTGCTGGATGCGTATACCATCCTGCGCCACAGACGGTCATTGCAGGGCCTGCGCATTACCATGGTGGGCGACATCCAGCACAGCCGCGTGGTCCGCTCCAATGTTCATCTGCTGTCGAAGTTTGCCGCGCAGATCGTCCTTTGTGGCCCGCCGGAATTACTGCCCGAATACGCAACTTCTCTGGCGCCGGGAGTAAAGGTGAGCCGCCACTTTGAAGAAGCGGCGCGCAAAGCCGACGTCATCATGATGCTGCGCGTGCAGAAAGAGCGCCTCGCCGGCCTCAGGCTCGACGTTGAAAATTACATTGCCCACTACCAGCTCACGCCCGAGCGCCTGAAACTGGCCAAGAGCGACGCCATCGTCATGCATCCCGGCCCCATGGTCCGCGGCATGGAAATCCAAAGCGAAGTCGCCGACGGGGCGCAGTCCGTGGTTGAAGAACAGGTCCACAACGGAGTTTATGTAAGGATGGCGATTCTAGCATCGTGTCTAGGGGTAGCGTGAAGAACCAAGATCAGCCGCGAATTGACGCGAATGAACGCGAAAGAAAGCATTGGGATTTGTGTCATCAAATCGTCGGCATTTTCTATTCGGTGTACAACGAATTGGGGCATGGATTTCTCGAAGCTGTGTACGAAGAGGCCCTATACATCGGCCTGACCGAAGCAGGATTGAGTGTCGCGCGACAAATTGCCACGCCGATTTGGTTTCGCGGCAGAGTAATCGGCGAATACAAGGCTGACCTCGTCGTAAATAATGCAGTCCTACTGGAACTAAAAGCTGTCCGTGTGCTCGACCCCTCACACGAGGCCCAAGTCCTGAATTATTTGCGCGCAACGGACATCGAAGTAGGGCTGTTACTTAATTTTGGACCAAAGCCCCATTTCAAACGGTTTGTTTTTGAGAATAGCAACAAAGGAATTCGCGTTCATTCGCGTGCATTCGCGGCTAAATAGGTTTTGCATTTGAACAACAAAAGCACTCTCGCAATCCGCAACGGTCTCCTCATCGATCCCGCTGAGCGTCTGGAGGGCAAGTATGATCTCTTGCTCAAAGATGGCCGCGTCGTCGAAGTCGCTGCCGCCGGCAAGCTGCGCGGCAAGGCCGACGAAACATTCAACGCCAAAGGGTTTGTCGTCGCGCCAGGCTTCATCGATATTCACGTCCATCTGCGTGAGCCTGGTCAATCCCACAAAGAGACCATTGCCAGCGGAACCATGGCTGCGGCCGCCGGAGGATTTACGTCCGTTTGCACCATGCCGAACACCAGCCCTGTGAACGACTCCCCGGAAATCACGCGCTGGATGCTCGATCCCGCTCGCGGTGCGCATGTAAATGTTTTTGCGGTCGCTGCCGCAACGGTCGGCAGCCGCGGCGAGCAACTCACTGACTTCGCCGCTCTCAAGCGCGCAGGAGCGGTCGCCCTCAGCGATGACGGTAAGCCAATCCTCGACGACAAGATCATGCGCCAGACTCTGGCCGCAGCGGCCGCGCTCAACCTTCCCGTGGTGCAGCACGCGGAAGATTGCCGCATGACGGAAGGCTCCGCCATGAACGCCGGCCCTACCGCCTTTCGTCTTGGCCTGCGCGGCTGGCCCGCCGAAGCCGAAAGCTCGATCGTCGAGCGCGATATCCGGCTCACCGCCGAAACCAAGGGCCGCTATCACGTCGCCCATCTCTCCACGGCCGCCGCTCTGCGGGCCGTCCGCAAAGCCAAGCGCGATCACCTGCGTGTGACCTGCGAGATCACGCCGCACCATTTCACGCTGCTCGATGAAGATGTGGGCCAGTACAACACCAATTACAAGATGAACCCGCCGTTGCGCTCGCGTGAAGACCGCGAG